>CAMCOD010000062.1 GCA_945876435.1 uncultured Clostridia bacterium | reverse complement strand
TCGTTGGTAACGGTGTCATCCAACGGCCAACTTACTCCTGCTTTCTTTGCTGCAACTCGCACTTCCCGGATCGTATCTCTGGAACAATGCAATGCTGCTGCAATACTCCTCTGCCCGTTTTTGGGGTCGTTGCTTAATCGCAAGATTTCTCGGTAGTTTACCATCTCGGCAGCCTCCTTAGTAATAGTCACGACATCGCGTGCTACCACCATTATAAAGGCTCTGATTTAGCCGGTGTTAGCGTCCGCCAGGAAAACCACTGGGGGCTCAACTGAAATCGCCAATTAAGGCTCAGATAGAAAAACCAAACAACCCAGATTGGCAAAAGTTATTCTTGCTGGCCAGCCATCGGCTCAACGGCCTTTACTTTGCCAGTCTGTACAGAAACTGTATCCAGTTTCTTTCCGCGGAAGCTCTCACCACGCAGCTTAAATACCGTAGCCTCATCAAAGATGCGGTCTAAAGCGCATAGGAGCGTAGAGTCTTCATTAAAGTCCTCGCGCCAGAGAGCCGGATTCTTGTTGCTGGTAAAGACCATGTTGAAATTGCCTTCTTTGTTGTACCGGCGGTCAATCAGATCAAAGAACAGCCGCGTATTCTCTTTGTCGAATTCGCAATGGCCAATCTCATCAATAATCAAGCAGGATGGGCGGACTAAGCTCTTGAGGCAGGAATCTGTTTTCCCCGCGCGTCTGGCGGCTGTAAAGCGGTCACGCAGTTCGGAAGCCTTAATGAAATAAGCCCTCATCCCATGCTGGCAGCAGGCATAGCCAAATGCCTGCGCCAAGTGCGTTTTTCCTGTTCCGGGCGGTCCAATAAAGGCCAGGTTGCGGTGCGAATAAACCGCGCCCAAGGAGGGCAACGCCCGTATCCGGTCCAAGTCCCTGCTTTTCAGCATAGAAAAATCAAAGTTCTCAAAGGTTTTCGGTTCCTTTTTAGGAAGCCGGCTCAGTTTGAGCAGTGTCTGGACGGTCGTCTGCTGTTTCTTCTCACTGATGTAAGAAAAGACAGCCTGTACCGCCTCAATGGCTTCTTCTGAGAGTTCCTGGTCATCAGCAAAGGTGGCGAATTCCTCGGTGGTGAAGTCCAGCTTCAGCACGGAAATCGCGGTCTTCATCTTTTCAAAAACGGTCTGTGTCATACTGGCTCCTCCTCGTCAAAATCAAATTTGGCAAAGGATAGTTCGCCAGATGGCTTTGGAAGTTGGCGGATCTGCGTTGTTACAGGAGCAGTCGGCAGTTCCTCAGGCTGCTGAAGTGCCTCATACTGCCCCTCACAGAAGCTGTCCCTGCGGCTCCAGGTCACATCGTGGGTCGTCAAAAGAGAGCTCAGATCTGCGGAGTAAATGTAGAGCGTATCTCCGCTGCGCATAATCCGAGCTGTTGCGCCAGGATAGCTATAGGGCACGCCAAACCGTCTGCCTTCGTAGTTTACGAATCCATCAAAAGAGATTTTTCGCTCCGGACAGAGATAAAAGCGCACAGCATCTAACTCTGGAAGCGGCCGAAGCATTTCGCTGCAGGCCTCCATGTGAAGTTGCTGAGGCACCCCGTCCAAGGCACGATGGTAAGTACCGTTCTGTGAATTGCACCATTCCAATGCGTGCCAGTTCAGATCGGTAATGTTGTAAAAAACCCTGTCGGCGAGGAAGTTCTCCTTCACGAACCGCACAAGCCGTTCTACTTTTCCCTTGGTAAACGGATGACGTGGCTTGCAGAGCTTTGTTTCAAATCCAATGGTTTTCATGAAGGCTTCGTAATCCTTTTGCCACACAGGGTGCCCTTCCAAGTCACGATGGAGAACGACGCTTTTCATGTTGTCGGTAAGAATGAATCTGGGGATCCCCATGTATTGGAAGGCATGGACCATACCGATGAATAGGTTTTCCTGCTTGGCATTGGGAAAAAACTCAATGTAGCATTCACCACAGTGGTGGCAGATCATGGCGAAGCAAGCCACTCGGTAAACCCGTTCATTGTAATCCAAAACATCCGTGAAACCCCAGTCCATCTGGTAGGCCTCGCCGGGGGCAGTTGTATAGCGGCACCCGCGGTTGCCCTGCGGCGCGATCTGCTGACGCTTGGCGGGGATGAGATGTTTGTGAGAGGCAATGTACCGTTTCACTGTGCTGCGGCTTCCAGAAAAGCCAATTGCTTGCAGACGTGCCAGGCAAACAGTAGAATTACTGACTCCGCTTCGCAGCAAGTTGTCCAAAACCGAACTGTATCCGTCCAGCAAATGCTCCTTTGGCTGTCCTGTGAGACCATGCGGGGTCTCGCAAAATCCGTTTGCTTTTAGTCGGCGCAGCTTTGCCCGAGAGATTCCGGTCCTGCGTCCCAGCTCCGCCAGATTGATTTCGTCTATACTTGCAAACTCACCGTGGAGTTCTTCCATTTCTGCAATGGCTTGTGCTATAATTGGCAGGAAGCCATTACTCTGAATTCCTTTCATATCATTCCTTTCTACTGGGTTGTTTGGTCACTATTCAGTATAAAGGATTTGAAAGGGTTCGGTAATGGCTTTTTCTCTTGATCTGCAATTAGCTTTTTCTGCCGGGCCCCTGAGGGCTATTTCTTCCGGACGCTAATACCGGACTCCTTCACCGTGACGGTGGACTTGTTTATCCGTGAAGATGGACCGGAAACTCCGTGCAAGTGGACTTTATAACCCGAAATTTACAAGCACACTACCGAAATCTGTTTTGATGACAGGCAGAT
>CAMCOD010000061.1 GCA_945876435.1 uncultured Clostridia bacterium | reverse complement strand
CCAACAGCATTGAAATCTCTCCGTTATTCCAGTCGGTGATGTCCTGCGAGTTTTCCAGCTTTCTTGCTTTTGGAAATCTTTCCCGAATCCGTTCCAGATCGTGCCGGAAGCTGTAGAAGCAAAGAACCGGTTTCCCGTTGGCGGCCTCCACCAATTCCTCCAGCATGTCCAGCTTCTTCTCACTGGTTTTCACATACCCGCCATCCGGCAGATACATGGCGCCGTTGCTGTACTGCAGCAGCTTCCCGGTAAGGGCTGCAGCTGAAGCCGCGGTGACTTCACCTTCCAAGAACTGCAGATAGGCGTCTCTTTCAAAGTTTTCATAGTCCTTCATTTCCTTATCGGTCAGCCGTACTGTCTGGATGTTGTCAATTCTTTCAGGCATATCCAGCCAATCTTCTGCCTTCATGCTGATGCAGATATCCGAAATCTTTTCATTGATGTTTGCTTCTGCTTCGGGCTTCGGCTTATAGTTGAAAATCGTAGTCTGGTTTCGCTGATTTGGTACGAAATACCGTTCCCGGAATCCGGTTACCGTTTTGCCCAACCGCTCGCCGCCATCCAGAAGATAGATTTGGCTCCACAGGTCGATCAGGCCGTTAGGGGACGGAGTGCCGGTCAGGCCGATCACCCGACTGCTGCGGGTGATATACTTCCTCAGCGCCTTAAATCTCTGGGCCTTTGGGCTTTTGAAGCTGGAAAGCTCATCGATGACTACGGCATCAAAATCCCATCCATCCCCGATCTGGGAAAGCTCATTACACAGCCACACAACATTTTCTCTGTTGATGATGTAGATATCTGCGTCCCTTGCCAACGCCTTCCGGCGCTGTGTCGGTGTTCCCAGAATTTTGGAAATGGTCAGCCCCTGCAGGTGATCCCACTTTTCACTTTCTCGGCTCCACGTATCCTCGGCTACCCGCAGAGGGGCAATGACCAGGGCTTTCCGAATCTCGAAGCGGTCATACATCAAGTTGTAAAGTGCCGTCAGCGTAACAACTGTTTTACCTACCTAACCCCATCTCTAAAAAGAGACCGCAGCGGGGGGTATCATAGATGTGCTGTTCAGCTAACTGCTGGTAGTTATGTGGGGTATATTTCATTGCCATCACCTCCCGCCATGGCAAAGGCATCTATGTACGTCCTTGCCAGTTCCTTGCTGTCAATCACGCAAATCAGAAACCCAAACCGTATTAGAATTTTATGCACACTCTCCTGCAGCCGCCTGGGCTTCTTTCCCGGTGCTTTCAACTCCGCAAAAAACACTCTGCCTTTCGGGGCTAAAATGATGCGGTCAGGCAGTCCGGACATGCTGGGAGAGACGAACTTTAAACAAAGCCATCCTTTCTTTTTGCATTCCTGCACGAAAAATCGTTCGATTTCGCTCTCTTTCACCTGTTTTCCTCCTTTTGTAACTTTCAAAGGTTACGCGCTCAAGCCTTGATTTTTCAATGCTTTTCGGTATTTTTGTAACCTTCGTAACCATTTTTCTATAAACCCTAACGGATTATGGCGTTTATAGAATTTATAGGTTTTATAAAATCCTATAAATTCTATAATTCAAAATACTTACACATAGATTTAAAGTTACAAGGTTACAATATCTATGGAAGTGTTGATTTTTCAAGGTTTGTGCCGTGTAACCTTCTTAAACAGGAAAGTTACATTTTTCTGACAAATCCCTTTTGTACGCCATACAATTCCGAAAATCTGATGCTCTTTTTCACCCGTTCCCATTCGCCGGTTTTCAGGATAATGTCATTGATTTCTTTGCTTTTCTGACGGGTCAAATCCTTCTTTTCACCGTTGAAAAGCTCACACCAGACCTCCAAAGCACACACCTTTTCCCTCTGTTTTTTTGCATGAATATTCATGTCAAACCCAGTATTTTGAATAAAATCTCGTCTTGCATACAATTCCATGCTATCCCAATTTTCCGGCAGCAGCTTGTCCAGATATTCCTTGATGTCACCTGCCAGAGGGCTTTCCTCCAAGTGGCGGTCCTGTTCTTCCTCTGCCAGCAGCTTCAGCTCCATATCCTCAATGTGGATTTTCTCTTTCCTGCGGAACAAAGAAACGGCTTCCGCCCAGATCTGGTCTACTGTATCCGGCGTCAGTTCCTCCCACATGTTCTTTGTTGCCCGTTCGGGGTTTACGTCCACCGGCCAGAAGCGGCGGTTCCCGGTCATATCCTTCAAAAAATCATAGGTATTGGTCGTACCAAAGAATACACATTGCCGCTTGTATGTCTCCACATGATGCCCATAAGCGGCTCTGTAGGCATCCTCACTCTTGGCGGTAAACAGCTTAATGGCTTCCACCTCATGCCGCTTCATGGCTGCCAGTTCAGCCATCTCAATGATCCAGAATCCCTGAATCTGTTCATAGGCTTCCTTCCCCTGCACAGTCGTCAGAGAATCAGAGAACCAATCCTGCCCCAGCTTTTTCAACAGGGAGCTTTTCCCACAGCCCTGCGGGCCTACCAACACAAGGACGTTGTCATATTTGATGCCCGGCAAGAAAATTCTGGATACCGCGGCCACCAGAGATTTTTTCGTGATTTCTCTGGTGTACTTGCTGTCCTCCGCCCCCTGATAGTCAATCAGCAGCGTTTCCACTCTGGGTGCTCCATCCCAAACCAACCCATCCAGATAGTCCCGTACAGGGTGGTATCTGTTTTCATTTGCTATCAGCATCCAGGCATCTTCAATAATGGCTTTGCCTTTAATCTGATAGA
>CAMCOD010000060.1 GCA_945876435.1 uncultured Clostridia bacterium | reverse complement strand
TGAAACGGCAAATCTCTTTTGAAGTTCTGGATCAGGGGAAAGCGGCAAGCAAATCCAACAAAACCAAGAATCCCAATGTCCAGAAGATTGCCAACCATCAACCGCTTTCTGACCTGTTTGGCTTGGTGGCTGTTACCAAAGCGGAAAAGGTCATCCTGGATCGCATCAAGGAAACCAAGGGCCAGTTGAGCTTTTTTGAAGAAAGTGACGACGACAAGGACCGTCAGGCCAATGAACTGCGCAACCTGATTGGAAAGCTGCCCGGATTGGCGATTTTCATTGACGAAGTCCACCATGCGGTCAGTGATGAAATCAAGCTCCGTGCTGTGGTCAACCGCTGGGCGGAAAATGACACGGTCAATTCAGTCATCGGCGTCTCCGGTACGCCTTATCTGGAGAAAGCGGAGAAGATCTCCGTCACCGATAAGCTTTCTGTTGCCACTGCTGAGATTACCAACATTGTATATTATTATCCGCTTATCGCCGGTGTGGGGAATTTCCTGAAACGCCCGGTGGTCAAGATCTCGAATGTGGCAGACAGCGGCGTGATCATTGAAGCCGGTGTCCGGGAATTCCTGGATGCTTATAAGGGCAAAGTGTATTCAGGCGGTTTGACTGCCAAGCTGGGTATCTACTGCGGCACCGTCGAGAAGCTGGAAGAACTGGTATACCCGCTGGTTTCCAGAGTGGCTGCTGAGTACGGTTTGCCATCGGATGTAATCCTCAAATTCCACAAGGGAAACAAACAGTACCCTCAGCCTGCGGACAGCCAGATGCAGTTTGATACCCTGGACAATCCGGTTTCCAAAATTCGGATTGTGCTGTTGGTACAGATTGGCAAGGAGGGCTGGGACTGCCGCAGCCTGACGGGCATCATTCTCTCCCAGGAGGGAGACTGCCCCAAAAACATGGTGCTGCAAACCTCTTGCCGCTGCCTGCGTCAGGTGGATAAGGGCACCCCGGAGACGGCGCTGATCTATCTGAACGATACCAACGCTGACAAGCTGAATGCCCAGCTCAAGCAGCAGTATCATATCTCGCTGAAGGAACTGACCGAGGCCAGCCAAGAAAAGCTGACGTTAAATCGGTATGACCGCACCGCCTATCTGAAGCTGCCGAAGATCGATTTCTACCAGCTTCGGGTGAATTACCAGACACTTATGCTGGAAGCAGCCGATCCGGCACAGGACATTCCCCATGCGGACAAGGAAGCGAAGCTTGCCCAGTCCGTCGTAAAATCCACTGACTTTACCATGGAGGTTAAATCTATCTCCGTAGATGACAAGGAACGCGGAACAATCCCCACGACCTTTTCCGCCTGGCTCATGGATATTGTGAAAGGCAGCTTCGATACGCTTTCCATGGCGGATCTGAAACCCCATGAGGATGCTTTGCGGCAGCTGTTCCTGACCATTACTTACCCGGCTGGGGATTCCCGGTACTTTAGTTCCAAATATGACCGCCGGATGGTGGAAGCCAATGTGCGCAAGGCATTCTGTGACCGCCGCAGCTTCACCACCACGGAGGAGCGGATCCCCCAGAAGTCCAGTCTGTTGAACATTGCGCATTTCACGTCCACGGTTACCACTTCCACTCCGGCGGAATACTACCCGGAGCAGCCCCTGGTGGAACGGATCATCCTGGACGACAAGGGCAAGCTGAAGCCAGATGCTAAAACCAGGCAGATGATGGAGCTTGCGGAAGCCACAGGGCAGACGGCTATTCTGGAACTGCTGCACAAGCAGAATTCCTCCCACCCCCAGAAAAACCGTTCCTTCCATTACCTGCCCTATCACACGGACAGCGGCTTTGAGCAGACCTTCCTGAAAGAGGTATTGGCACTGAAAGAGGTAGAAAACCTGGATTTGGAGGTCTACTACAACGGCGACCGGGCCATGACGGAATTCAAGATCAAGTGCTACCGCCGGTCCGACAGAGCGTGGCACTATGTGGGCATGTACACCCCGGACTTCCTGATTGTGAAACGGAAAGACGGCGAGATCCATAAGGCCATTATCGTAGAGACCAAGGGTGCCATCTATGCCAATGATCCAACCTTCCGGGACAAGCGTTCCTTTATGGAAGGCGCATTCCTACGGCAGAATAATGAGGCGTTTGGATATAAACGGTTTGAGTACCTGTATCTGGAAGACACTTACCCGGAAGCGGAGCGGATTCGATTGACACATGAAAAGATCTGTGCATTTTTCAAGGAGTAATGACGATGAAGTATCTTGATTATAGAAAAAGATTGGGCATCGGTTTTGATAACAGCCAGTTGGAATCATTATTTCTAAAAAAAATGAAGAACCATTTGGAGGTCACACGCGCTGATGCATCATTTGATAATTTGATAACTCCTCGAATGGTATTTGAGTATTGTAATATTACTGGTGCTGAGTATGAGGATATGGATACATCCTATTGCTTAGACAGCATTATTGAGGATGTCATATACGCAAGCGATATTCGTGAGTTCCTGGCAAAGTATTCGGTTTTGCTTTATCTACTTAAGGGGTATCAGCAAGCTTACCAACATTTCTGGAATATATTGCTGGATAATTTAGGCGAAGCAAACATTCAATATGAACTCCTTAACGATGATGATGGCGTGTTTGTCTTCCCTAAAGGTGCGCCAGAAATGGATGCTGCTCTTGTTTCCGAGCCGCTTTCTTGGCTGTCTGCATACCCCAGAGCTCATACAGCTTATGTAAAGGCTTTGAAAGAGTATTCCGAAGCAACACCTAACAATGCCAGTGATATTGCCGATAAATTCCGTAAGACGCTGGAAACCTTCTTCCAGGAATTCTTTGACTGTGATAAAACATTGGAGAATTGCAAGGGGATATATGGGGGCTACTTAAAGAGCCAGAATGTGCCGTCCGAAATTACGGGAAATT
>CAMCOD010000059.1 GCA_945876435.1 uncultured Clostridia bacterium | reverse complement strand
CATGTCCGTTTCCGCTTTTGCTGCTAACACCAAAGTAGAGTCTTGGGAAACTTGGGAAGCAAAATCCAAAACTTGCTTGGATCCAATTGTTGCTGTAGAAGACCTGTCCTTCCATGGTATCATGACTGTTGTTCACACTGATGGTACACGTGAAGATGTTGAAGCTGGCGCAGACTATAAAGATATGAAAGTTGGCGACGTGCTGTACTTCTACGTTCTTGAAAATGGCCAGTTCTACACTGGTGAGGCTGATCAGCACTGGTCTATCAACATCAAAGGTAACGAATACGTTAAAAATGCAACTTTTGACGTTGAGAAAAAATATGATGGTGAGAACAACAGACTGCGCATTAAAGTAGAAATTGTCGACGAACTCGACAATTTGGATGCTCAGAATGTTAAATTCCAGATGTACATTGCAGATAACAAACATGGTACCAACCAGTCTGCTGGTGCAAAACTGACCTACTCTTTCGATAACTACACTGAAAAATATGTAGACTTCGACTTCACCAACGATGTTGACTATATGGCTAAATGGATCGTTCGTGACGATGAAAAAGGTACCGCTGTATTCGATTTCGAAGATGTTGCTTACTTCACCGTTAAAATGATCCCAGAAGAAGAAGTTATTTTCAACTTCTCTCAGGATTACGACAAAGATATCGACAAAGAATACAACGAATATGATGCTGATCTGGAATTCTACAACTTCAAAGGCACCAAAGATGAATTTGTAAAAGTTGGCGAACTGTTCATCCCTGCTGATAAAGATACTTTCATCTACGAAGTAATTGACGGCGAACTGGTAGAAGTTGAAGCTGAATATGTTAAATCCTACAAAGTAGGTAACACTGTAAAAGCTAAATCCGGTTGGGTTATCGAGACCAACGAACTGGGTTACTATGTAGTAGCTGACGACGAACTGGTTGTTGCTGAAGAAGAAAACAAAGAAAACACCAACAACTCCGGCAACAAAACCAACCCAGAAACCGGTGCTAACGATTTCGTAGGCGCTGCTGTTGCTCTGGCAGTTGTATCTGTAGCCGCTGCTGGCGCTCTGGCTTTCAAAAAATAATTAACTCTCTGAGTTGATTATGAACACCTTCGTGTTCTTAAGCTGAATAACTGATCCGCCCCCGCTCTGTCCTCCACTCAGAGCGGGGGTTTTTCTATGCGCCCACATAATGCACCCGGACAGGGCATACATTACAGTATGGAAGGAAGGGAGCGATCGATGTTGAAAGGATTTACTGCACTATGCATAACGGTAGGTTTGGTTTTGGGGCAAGGACTTTGTTTAAAGGCCGCTGCTGCGCCGTCCTATGAGGAATTTTCCACTGATGCAAAAGCCTGTATCGTTCTGGAAGCAGACACAGGACGGATTCTTGGAGGGCATAATATTGAGGATCGCTTGCCAATGGCCAGTACAACGAAGATTATGACAGCTTTGCTGGCCTTGGAAGAACCGGAACTGGACCAATGGTTCCAAGTGGATGAAAAGGCGATCCAGATTGAAGGATCTTCCATGGGCCTGATGGAAGGGGACCAAGTGACATTAAGGACTCTGGTATACGGTATGCTGCTGCCCAGCGGGAATGATGCCGCCAATGCTGCCGCAGTACGCATCAGCGGCAGCAGCGAAGATTTTGTAATGAAAATGAACCGAAAAGCCGCCGAACTCGGCTTGGAAAATACCCATTTTATGAATCCATCGGGTCTGGATGCTGAAGGACATTATTCCACCGCTTTGGATATGGCAAAACTCTGTGCCGCGGCTTTAAAAAATGAGGATTTTCGGGAGATTTGCTGTTTGTCTAAGGCACAGGTATCCTTCGGCAACCCGCCTTATAAGCGCTGGCTGGAGAATTACAACAAACTGCTGACCATGTATCCCAACTGCATAGGCGTTAAAACTGGTTTTACAGAAGCTGCTTATCGCTGCTTGGTGTCAGCGGCAGAAAAAAACGGAATCACACTGATTTGTGTTACTTTGAACTGCGCGGATGATTGGGATACTCACGCAAATCTCTATGAACATTATTTCAGTCAGATGGAAACCGTGTCCTTGTCCGATCAAATACCGGCTTCTCTCCCCCTTGCAAACCAAGCTGCGACCAAAGCAGGGGAAAACAGCAGTTCTGTTCCGATCAAGCTGGCTGGCAAAGAGGAAGCAGCTATCCTTCAAGGAGAAAACGTAAGCTGTGAAATTCTCTGTCAGCCTCTGCTTCTGGCACCGGTGGGAGCAGGTACTGTGATTGGAGAAGCTGTATTTTATCTGGACGGTGAGGAGTGGTTGCGGAGTCCTTTGGTCGCGCAGACGGATCTGCTGCAAACTTCCAGAGAAAAAAAGCCCTCCCTTATTGACAGACTGCGTGATTTTATCATACAATTATTCTAATGGAATATAGAAAAACAGAGAAGTCTTAAAAGCTTCTTCATTCAAAATATTGGAGGAACCATGAGCAACGAAACAAGAATTCAGAAAGTTCTTTCCGAAAACGGCGTTGTTTCTCGTCGTAAAGCAGAAGAACTGATCATGCAGGGAAAGATTCAGGTCAACGGTCATCCGGCTGTTCTGGGTCAGAAAATCGACCCCTATAAAGATCTGGTGACCATCGACCATGAACGGGTTTACCTGAACCAGAAAAACCGGAAAGTATATCTTATGCTCCATAAACCTCGTGGCTATGTCACCACTATGAGTGATGAACTGGGCCGCCGCTGTGTCAAAGAGTTGGTTGAGGATGCTCCTGAGCGTGTATATCCGATTGGGCGGCTGGACAAAGATAGCGAAGGTCTGCTGCTGCTGACCAACGACGGTGAGTTTGCCAACCTGATCATGCACCCAAGTCATCATGTGTCCAAAACCTACCGGGTTACGGTGCGTCCTTCGGTTACGGATGAAATTCTGACCCAGTTGTCTTCAGGAGTCGAGATAGATGGTAAAATGACTGCTCCGGCGGTCATTCATGTACTGGATAAACAACCAGGCCGCGTTGTTTTACAAATTACCATTCACGAAGGCCGTAACCGCCAAATTCGAAAGATGTGCGAGGCAGTAGGCTTGGAGGTTGCCCGGCTGAAACGGACCACCATCGGTCCTCTCAAGCTGGGTATGCTGCAGCCAGGTCAGTGGCGAGAGCTGAAACCGGCAGAAGTTGGCATGCTCCGCAATGCTGTCAAGACCATGGAGGAGACCAATCCGAAAAAACTGGAAAAGCAAAATCAGCGTAAAGAGCGCGGTGACCGAAAATCAGAACAAAAAGCGGTTTCCCGCGGCGGAAAAGGCCTGTCCCGTCCATCCGGCAAAGGCTTCGGCGAGAGAAGATCCGCCAAATCCCCATCCCGAGGCAGAAACGGCGGTTTCCACGGCTAAAATTCCCGATCTGTAATCACAGGAAATCAAAACCACTAGTAAACTAGTGGTTTGCTCAGACCCTAGAAGGGTCAACCCG
>CAMCOD010000058.1 GCA_945876435.1 uncultured Clostridia bacterium | reverse complement strand
CGGCCCCGATCACCGTCTGGGCGGAGCTTCCCGACGGTACCAAGACTTCCTATCAAATTACCATTACCAACTGATGCAGAGCAGGAGGGCTGTTTCGACAGCCTTCCTGCTTTTTTAGCAAAAAAGCAGGGTAAAAAACAGAAAAAATGGAAGAAATCATCGAAGAAACCAAGAAGAAAGCCAAAATCAGAAAAAGTGATGTTGACAAAGTATTCACGAAGCAGTAAACTATACCTTGGACCACACCGAGTGTGGAATTTTCGTATGTTTTATTTTTTAAGAGGTGAGCCAAGTGTACAAAATCGTGAAAAAACAGAAACTCAATGACGCTGTTGTTTTGATGGAGATCGAAGCACCCTTCATTGCTAAAAAAGTACTCCCAGGCCAGTTTATCATCTTCCGTATCGACGAGCAGGGCGAGCGTATCCCTGTTACGGTAGCGGACTATGACAGAGAAAAAGGCACCATCACTCTGATCGTTCAGACGGTTGGCCGCTCCACTATTATGCTGGGCCAGATGGAAGAAGGCGAAGCTCTGCTGGACGTAGTTGGTCCTCTGGGCATTCCTACCCATCTTGAGGGTCTGAAAAACGTATGCGTTATCGGCGGCGGCGTTGGCTGCGCCATCGCTTACCCACAGGCCAAAGCTCTCCACAACGCTGGCGCTCACGTTGATATGATCGCTGGTTTCCGTTCCAAAGATATCGTTATCATCGAGGATGAGATGAGAGCGGTTGCTGACAACCTGTATGTGATGACCGACGACGGCACCTACGGTGAAAAAGGTCTGGTTACCAATAAACTGCAGCAGCTTCTGGATGCTGGCAACAAATATGACGCCGTTATCGCAATCGGCCCGGTTATTATGATGAAGTTTGTTGCGGCTACCACCAAACCATACGGTATTAAAACCATCGTTTCCCTGAACCCGATCATGATCGACGGCACCGGTATGTGCGGCGGTTGCCGTGTAACGGTTGGCGGCGAAACCAAATTCGCCTGCGTTGACGGTCCGGACTTCGACGGTCATCTGGTTGACTTCGATGAACTGATGAAACGAAATGGCACCAACAAAGAACAGGAACGCCATGACTGTGAAAACTGCAGATTGAGAGGTGCTCACAATGCCTAATATGTCTCTGGTGAAAAACCCAATGCCTGAACAGGATCCAAAAGTAAGAGCAAGAAACTTTGAAGAAGTAACCCTCGGTTACACCGAAGAAATGGCAATCAACGAAGCACAGCGCTGCCTCAACTGCAAACATATGCCCTGTGTTTCCGGCTGCCCGGTAAACGTACAGATCCCGAAATTTATCTCTCTGATCGCGCAGGGCAAATTCGCTGACGCCTGCGCTGTAATCAAAGAGACCTCCTCTCTGCCGGCAGTATGCGGCCGTGTATGCCCGCAGGAGACCCAGTGCGAATGCAAATGTGTTCGCGGTATCAAAGGCGAACCGGTTGCGATCGGCCGTCTGGAACGCTTCGTTGCTGACTGGGATATGAACCATGGCGAACATGAAGTGGTAAAACCTGAATCCAACGGCATTAAAGTTGCTGTTATCGGTGCCGGCCCTGCCGGTTTGACCTGTGCCGGCGACCTGGCGAAACTGGGTTACGAAGTAACCGTATTTGAGGCCTTCCATAAAGCCGGCGGCGTACTGGTTTATGGTATTCCGGAATTCCGTCTGCCAAAGGTTATCGTGCAGAAAGAAGTTGAAAACCTGGAGAAACTGGGCGTTAAAGTAATGACCAACATGGTTATCGGTAAAGTCCTCTCCATTGACGAGCTGTTCAATGACTACGGCTTCAAAGCAGTATTCGTTGGTTCCGGCGCTGGTCTTCCTTCCTTCATGGGCATCGAAGGCGAAGGTCTGGTAGGCGTTTACTCCGCAAACGAGTTCCTCACCCGTATCAACCTGATGAAAGCATACCGCGACGATTATGATACACCAATCCGCAAAGGTAAATCCGTAGCAGTCGTTGGCGGTGGTAACGTAGCAATGGACGCTGCACGTTCTGCAATGCGTCTGGGCGCTGAACATGTTTACATTATCTACCGTCGTTCGGAAGCCGAGCTGCCAGCCCGTGCGGAAGAAGTTCACCACGCAAAAGAAGAAGGCATCGAATTCCTGCTCCAGAACAACCCGGTTAAGATCCTGGGCGATGAAAACGGCAATGTTCGTGCCATTGAGTGCGTGAAAATGGAACTGGGCGAGCCAGACGCTTCCGGCCGCCGCAGACCAAGCCCAATCGAAGGCTCCAACTACGAAGTTCCGGTTGATACTGTTATCATGTCCATCGGTACTTCTCCAAACCCACTGATCCGCAGCACCACCAAGGGTCTGGAAGCCAACAAACATGGCTGTCTGGTTGCTGACGATAAAATGGCTACCACCAAAGAAGGCGTTTACGCTGGTGGCGACGCTGTTACCGGCGCCGCAACTGTAATTCTGGCAATGGGCGCTGGCAAAACTGCCGCAGAATCCATTCATGAATACCTGCAGGAGAAATACGGCAACAAATAGCCGCTGTTTATCCCGCTTTTTCAGAGCCGCTGCGAATACAGCGGCTCTTTTTTGTTAAATCCACTGAATCAGCGTAAGAAAGCAAAAGAGCCGGCTTTCAAAGCCGGCTCTTTTGCTGATACAAACAGAAAAGGAAAGTTATATGTAAAGACAGAAGATGTCATTTTTGGTAGTCTGCTGGCCTGCCGACCCGGTATTCCGTCCAATCAGCAGGCGGGAGCGTTCAGAAGGGGAGGCTTCCGGCGGCTCCGGCAGTGGGTTCGAAAACATTGTGTGCGTTTGTTTTTGTTTTCTGATTACATCTTTATTATAACTGGTAATTATGATGAAATTTCGGCTTTTCCAAGAAAAAACAATGACGAATTCAAGAAGAATTTGTGAATTGGCTTAAAGATCCGCTAAAGCCACGATGGAAACTGATCCGGAAGGTCCCTGGGACAGGACGGTTCCTTCCTGAAGCTGTAGCTGAAGGGTGGATGGGGTCTCCACAACAGGAAGCAGGAAGGTACTGGACACTGACTGGCGGCTTTCTACAGCTTCCGGCCCGGTGGCGTAGGAGGCGTTGCAAAGGTCGCTGATCCCGTCAACCGCTGGCACGACGCCAAGGCTGCTTGTGACCTGACCCTGGATCTGATAGCTGACCAGATACAGTTTTCCCGGCAAAAGGATGATGCTGTCTCCCTCCGGATTCAGTTGAATCCCCCGTCCCTCCTGTACCATCGGGGATAAAGTCAGCGCCGTTTCGCTGCTGTCCGGGGCGGAAATGGCAAAGATGGCGTAGGCATCATCCCGTTGACAGCCATTCCAGTTGCAGGGATACTGGGGATAATACAGGCAGGGTACATCAAAAAAGGACGGCAGCCCGCTGCAGCCGCGGAAATTTCTCCGGGAACCGCCGACGGACTGGCGAATCGGCGGGATTCCGTTTTCCGGAACAGGATTGTCAGCGGACAGGTTATATTTGCGCATCGTACATACCTCCATACATCAAAAACTGCTTACAGCACCAGTCTATGCGCCAGACCGGAAAAATAACACAAAAGCCTCCCCGGTCGGGAGGCTTTTTCCTATTGGTGCCTTAAGGCTTAACATAACCCCTGGTTCTACCAGGGGCAATAAAAA
>CAMCOD010000057.1 GCA_945876435.1 uncultured Clostridia bacterium | reverse complement strand
CGCTGTGCTTTTCACACAGGGCGATCAGGTCCTTTTTGCGAACCAGAGGCTCACCACCGGTATATATGTACATATATACGCCCATTTCCTTGCCCTGAGTGATGATGGAATCGATCTCGTCAAAGGTCAGGTTGAGCTTGTTGCCGTATTCCGCGGCCCAGCAGCCGGTGCAGTGCAGGTTGCAGGCGGAGGTAGGGTCAAGAAGAATAGCCCAAGGAATATTGCAGTTGTATTTTTTCCGGTATTCCTCTTGCTTTGGCCAGCCAATGATATTCGCGTTGAGGAAGAAATTTTCAAAGGTAGCCTTCAGAACCTCCGAATCCGTTTCCTTCAGAATGTTCATAACGAGCTGATACATGTTGTTCTGCGGGTCTTCCAGCACTTGACGGACTGCCGCGCGCTGGACTGGGAAACTGTCTGGGCCATCGCCAGCCAGCTTATCCACCCAGGACATCAGTTTCAGAGCATTTTCTTCCGGATTTTTCTCCAAGTAGCCAAAAGCAGTACGCAGAGTTGCTTTTTTCAGTTGATTTGTAAATGACATCTTTATCTCTCCTTATATACAAGCGGGGAGGGTATGCCTCCCCGCAGTTGATGTATCGCTTTTATCACTCAATCACATGGTATTCTTTCAGCAGCTTTTCGATATCGGTACCATGGATCTTCTCCAACAGTTTCTTAACCACCATTTTCTCTTTGAAGCCCATATCCATCTGGGTCAAAGGTTTGCCGTCCCGGAGCTGGATGGTTGCATTTAACAGGTCACGGATATCATAGGTGCTGCCCCAGACTTCCGGTACGCCACGGTCGATATCCAGTAAGGTATAAACAGCTTCCATACCAGTACGCATGGAATACTCGGTGGTGAAGATGGTGTCCCGCTTGGTCTCAGCGAACTGGCCCAGGAACGCGAAGTTCACAGCACCCTCCGGTACCACGTCCGGGCGGTCACCAGCGGCACGAGGCATGAAGAAGGCGGTAATGTAGGGCATCATCACAGGCACAGTATTGGCACTGTGCTCTGCCAGATCTTCGATCTCATTTTCCGGAACGCCGATGTGATACAGCCACTCCATGCAGATCTCCTTACCGGTGCATTCCCGCATAGGCTTTTTCACGAAGTCACCTGGCTTGTCAGAGAACAAACCGTAAACCCAAACCAGACACTGGTCCTTAGGCTGGTTGCGGAACTGGGGCTGACGGTTGATAGTCCAGCTCATGAGCCAACCAGAATCTTTCACTGTCACAATACCACCTGTGACAACACCGCCGCTAAAGGGATCTCGCTTGCAGATGTTTTTGATATAGGGGATGATCTTCTGATCCAGCGTAGTGACTGTAGCACTCATCCAATTGGATTGCTCCGGATCATAGCAGAACTTGTCAGGGTGACCGAAGGACGGATCCTGAGCAGCAATTCTGCGCCACATATCCCAGCCGCCGCCAGCCTTAATCTCATAATTGAAGGGGGCCACAGTATTCTGAGAACCCATGGTTGCATTCTCTACACAGCCACCGTTGGTGATGAAAACCAGATCGTTTTCGGTCAGGTCCACATACTGTGTCTTTCCATCAGCAATCAGCTCGATGCGAGTGGCCTGCTTCTTGCCAGGTTTGATGTCAAACTCCACGTTGACGACCTTCGTATTGTAGTGGAACTGAACGCCGTAGCCTTCCAGATATTTGATCATGGGCAAGATCATGGACTCGTACTGGTTGTGCTTGGTGAAGCGGAGAGCCTTGAAATCCGGCAGGCCGCCTACATGGTGGATAAAGCGCTTGATATACAGCTTCATTTCCAATGCGCTGTGCCAGTTTTCAAAGGCAAACATGGTACGCCAGTAAAGCCAGAAGTTGGAATTGAGTACCTCGTCGTCAAAGAAGTCGGTGATACGCTTGTCGTAAAGCTGTTCGTCCGGTGTGAAAAACAACTTCATGATTTCCATGGCACCTTTATCAGACAGGCCGAACTTGCCGTCAGTATGGGCATCCTGTCCCTGATTGACAGTGGCACGGCAGAGGGAGTAGTTGGGATCCTTTTTGTTCAGCCAGTAGTATTCATCCAGAACACTGACTCCCTCCGTCTCAATGGAAGGAATGGAACGGAACAGATCCCACATGACCTCGAAATGATTGTCCATTTCCCGGCCGCCGCGCATGACATAGCCTACACCGGGATACTCCCAACCGTCACAGGCACCGCCGGGAATGGGATCTTTCTCATACACATGGATGCGTTCGCCCTTCATCTGGCCGTCCCGAACCAGATAACAGGCTGCAGTCAAAGCCGCAAGGCCGGTACCGATGATAAAAGCCGATTTATCGTCCACGCCATTGGGCTTCTGAGGACGGGCAAAGGATTCGTAATTTCCGCTGGAATAATACATAGAATGTGCCTCCTTGTTTTTTGTTTGTGACCTCATTTTATTGCAAAATCTTCATGTTTCATACAGACAAAAGCAGCCCCAATGCCTAAAGTTTAGGCATTGGGGCTGCTTTTGTCTGGAAAATTTATTTTTCCTTTTCGCATCGGGCAATCAAACGCTCCAGATCCCCCTGCTTCAATTCGTAGATCCGTTGGAATCGGGTTTGAATTCCCTCCTGCATCCCTGTTTCCAGCCAGCCAATGATACTACCAAAGCAGACGCATTTTAAGTAATCTATGATGACCTTTCGGTCTTCCTCAGAAATCTGCCTTCCTGCCAAGATCCCGTCCACATAAATGGTAACCACATGCTCGCATACCCGCCACTGATACTGCTCGTAGATGTCCCGGTTGATGGAGTGGTAAATGTGCATAACCGCTTTCCGGTTTTCCAACGCAAAGCTGAGGGCGGCATTGATGCAATCCTCCAGCGATTCTACCGCTGGATGCTCCCGGATCATCCGCTCCGCATCCTCATCTACAATGCTTTCCACCAATTGCGGCAGGTCCTGGTAATAGTAATAAAAGGTATTGCGGTTCACGCCGCAGTCTTCTACAATATCCCGGACAGTAATCTGGGTCAACGGCTTTTCGTTGAGTAATTTAATAAAAGAAGTCCGAATAGCTTTTTTTGTAAAATTAGCCAAACATCACACCTCCTTATTACACAGCGTAACGACATCCGAAATATCACATTGAAGGGCAACACATATTTTTACGATCGTATCCAGGTGGACTGGCTGATCCTTCCCCATTTTAGCAATAACGGACGAACTAAGATGTGCCATATTCTGTAAATCTTTTTTCTTCAATTTACGGTCAATCAACAGTTTCCAAAGGCTATTATATGAAAGGCCAAGCGTTACATGATCCATCTTTCCACCCCACAGTATTATGCCATTATATATAAATTATAGCATTTAATCTTCTAATTCGCAATAAAATTTACACGAAATCGCTAATTTTATATGGTTAATAAAAGTCCGCCGATTACAAGTCATCACGCAAAAGTTTTTTTGGGGGGACAATCTTCAGATAGAATTTATATGGATGTTTGCAAAGTAGAAAGGAACAAATGTGAAGGAAATTCGTATGTAGTTAGATGCCGCCCGGAAGGACGGCATCTTTTTTAATAGGCGGGAACTCCATAGCCAAGGATTTCGTAGTAACCCGCCGGATACTGTCTCTGCCGGCAGCTGTCGCCGGAATTGCCCTCCACGGTATAGACAAT
>CAMCOD010000056.1 GCA_945876435.1 uncultured Clostridia bacterium | reverse complement strand
TTTTCATAGTCTTTTTTCCTCCTAATTTGTGATAAATTTAATAACTTTACGCCGGTTTGTCCGGAATTGGAGGAATTTATCCCGAAAAATTCCGGATTAATCCATATTCCCCTGCGGGCAACCTTTCTCAGGAAATTGTAATAAACTGTTCAAGAATTCCCGGGGGAAAAGGCTTTGATTTTGCGGCGGTTTCTGCTATACTTATTGTATTATTATGAAGAACAAGAGGAGTAGCCTATGCGTAAAATTTCACTTTTGCTGTCTCTTTTAATGATATTGTCACTGATTTTCTCAGTGGCTGCCTATGCGGATGAAACACCGTCCAACTATGCTGTCCCCTTTGAGATAAACGAGGACGGCGCCTATTATATGGTGGAACAGAAAACAGATACGCTGATTTTTGCTCAGAATGAGCATGAGAAAATGTATCCTGCTTCCCTGACCAAAATTATGACCGCTATCATCACACTGGAAAACTGTCCGGATTTGTCGGAAAAAGTGACCTATAAGCTGGCCATTCAGGATCAGATTTATCAGCAAAATATTGCCAGCGGCGGCAATATCTCAGTCGCTGGTTTCTCCGCTGGCGAGGAGGTCAGCATCAAAGACCTGCTGTATGCCTGCCTACTTCCTTCCGGCAATGAAGCGGCGGAAATTTTGGCAGACTATGTAGGCGGTTCCGGTCCGGTTTTCTATGAGATGATGAATGAAAAGGCCAAAGAACTGGGCGCGAACGATACCCATTTCTGCAACGCTAACGGTCTGTTCGATGCCGACCACTACACAACGGCCTATGACATGTATCTGATCGCCACTTATGCCATGGAGAATGAGACATTTGCAGAAATGGTATCCGCAGTGTCCTATACTTCGGAACCAACTAATAAAAATGAAAATGGTTACACCTGGTACAATACCAACAAAATGCTGAATCCCCAATCGGAATACTATTCCTCTATTATTAAGGGGGTCAAAACCGGCACCTTGGATGAATCCGGCCGTTGTTTGATTACTACAGCGGAAAAAAGCGGTTATCAATATATGCTGGTTCTCATGGGAACCGATTTGTATGATGACGAAGGAAATATGCTTAATTACCGCAGCGATTTCCAGCAGACGCAGCAGTTCTATGACTGGGCTTTTGAAAATTATAAGGTAAAAACCGTCATCGAAAAGGGTACCATTGTGTATGACATTGATTTGCGCTTAGCAAAGGATGGAAAGAAAAAACTACAGTTGATGAGCGGCTCTACCTTCTCCACACTGATGCCGCAAAGCTACAGCATTGACAATGTTCGGGCCGTTCCTGAGCTGAACGCGGCTTTGCTCAATGACGATAAAAGCATTAATGCGCCAATCAATAAAGGGGATGTAGTGGGGGAACTGAAGCTGATTCTTTCCGGTAAGGAAATCGGCCGGGTGGATCTGCTGGCAGCAGAGAGTGTACAGCGCAGTGAAGCGCTTTATCTGCTGGATCAGGTGAAAGGTGTGTTTACCTCCTTCTGGTTTAAATTCCTGTTCCTTTTCGTTCTGATTTTTGTGGTACTGTATGTAATCATTATGGTCATCCGCAACCACAATAAGAGAAAATACCGTCATGTGAGAAGAAGACGAAGACTGTAATAACAGAAAGACCTCATGTCGATGACATGAGGTCTTTTTTCAGGAATTTTTGGATAGAAATTTGATGGAAATAAGAAGAATCATTTGATTGGATGACTTGGAGTGAAGTTCGTATGGAAAAAATTTTTTTGTTTCTGCTTTTGTTGCTGATATGCGCTGTCCCGCTGTATCTGTTGCTGATCCGCGGCAGAACCAATGCACCAGGGGCAGAAAAGCTATATGGCTGGGCTTATGCTCACCGGGGCTTACACAATAAACCGGCCGTCCCGGAGAATAGTCTGGCGGCCTTTCGTCTTGCGGCAGAGCAGGGCTATGGGGCAGAACTGGATGTGCACCTGCTGGCAGACGGCGGTCTGGCAGTCATTCACGATTATTCCCTGGAGCGAACCGTGGGGATCAGCGGTAAAGTGGAGGATTTGACCACAACCCAGCTTAAAAACTGTCATTTAGAAGGTAGCCAGGAGGTCGTACCAACCTTGCAGGAGGTTTTAAAACTGGTTGCAGGCAGGGTACCGTTGATTATTGAGCTGAAATCCGTAAAAAATAACGCTTTTCAGCTGACGGAAGCGGTCAGTCAAGTTCTGAAGTCCCATGAAGGTGTCTATGCTTTGGAAAGTTTCGATCCCCGCTGCCTGTTCTGGCTGAAAAGAAGGCATCCAGAAATCATTCGAGGACAGTTAAGTGAGGATTTTTTAAAGAACACCGCTCATTTGGGTAAATTCGTTGATTTTGTCCAGACTTATTTGTTTTTGAATTGGCTCGTGAAGCCTGATTTTATTGCTTATCGTTTCGCGGAACGGCATAATCCAAGCAATCAGCTGTGCCTGCGTTTTTGGGGTATGCAGGGAGCTGCCTGGACCATCACTGCACAGGAGGACTTGGAGCTTTGTCTCACAGAAGGTTTGCTACCGATCTTTGAAGGCTTTGAAGCGAAACTGCCTGTTAAACAAAAGTCGTAGAGCATAGAAAAACCCCCGCTCTGAGTGGAGGACAGAGCGGGGGTTTGGATCCGTTATTCAGCTTAAGAACACGAAGGTGTTCATAATCAACTCAGAGAGTTAATTATTTTTTGAAAGCCAGAGCGCCAGCAGCGGCTACAGATACAACTGCCAGAGCAACAGCAGCGCCTACGAAATCGTTAGCACCGGTTTCTGGGTTGGTTTTGTCGGTAGAGGTAGAAGAATTGGTGTTGTCTTCAGCTTCTTCAACAACCAGTTCTTCGGTGGAAACTACATAGTAGCCCAGTTCTTTGGTTTCGATAACCCAACCGGATTTAGCTTTGGAGGTGTTGCCTACTTTGTAAGATTCAACCCACTCAGCTTCAACTTCTACTACTTCGTCATCAACGATTTCGTAGATGTAGGTGTCTTCGTCAGCTGGGATAAACAGTTCACCGGTTCTGTAGAATTCATCTTTAGTACCTTTGAAGTTGAAGAATTCCAGATCGCCGTCGTTGTCGTTGTATTCTTTGTCGATGTCTTTGTCGTAAGCCTGAGTGAAGTTGAAGATAACGGATTCTTCAGAAATCATTCTAACGGTGAAGTAAGCAGCATCCTGGAAGTCAAATACTGCAGTACCTTTGTCGTCTTTTCTAACGATCCATTTAGCCATGTAGTCAACGTCGTTGGTGAAATCAAAATCTACATATTTTTCTTCGTAGTTATCGAAGGAGTAGTTCAGTTTTGCACCGGCGGACTGGCTGGTTTTGCCGTTGTAGTTTTCAGCGATATACATCTGGAACTCGATATCCTGAGTTTTCAGATTGTCCAGTTCACCAACAAGTTCAACTTTTACATACAGCTCTTCATTGTCGCCAACTGCAGTACCGAAGTAGTTGCCTCTAGCAAATGTTGCATTTTTAACATATTCGTTGCCTTTGATGTTGATGGACCAGTGTTTGTCAGCAGCCCACTGGAATGGTTTATCGCTGCCCTTTTCCATTACTGGGAAGTACAGAACATCGCCAACTCTCAGAGTAATGTCTTTCTGAGTTTTGCTGATATACTGGGTTGTGCCATCGGTGTGTTTAACGTAGAACTCTTTCCAGAAAGAAAGATTCTCAGCTTTTGCGGATTCTGGATAGTCTTTGTGATAGCAAGCGTCATCGGAAGCATTGGTCCAAGTTTCCCAAGACTCTACTTTGGTGTTAGCAGCAAAAGCGGAAACGGACATGCCCATTACCATAGCAGCTGCAAGCAGTACGGAAAGAACTTTTTTCATAGTC
>CAMCOD010000055.1 GCA_945876435.1 uncultured Clostridia bacterium | reverse complement strand
CGATCAGGCACCGCACATGCACCGGCAGCCTGCCGCCGTACTTGTCATCGGCACGCTCACACAGCAGATTGAACAACTGCGTATAGGCCATGCTGACAAGGAAATTAAATGTCGCATCCGTATCGCTGATAATAAAGAACAGCGCCGTTTTCCTATCTCCAACCAAGTCAAGCTCCAACTCGTCATACATAGTGATCTCCCGGACTTCCTTAATGTCGAAGGGGGCAAGTCTGGCACCGCAGGAAATAAGGATAGATTTTGCTGTCTTGCCCGCCGCAAGTTTGTATTTTTTATACTGGCGTAAGGCGAAGTGGTCCGGGTCTTTCTGTTCCAGTGCGTCAAAGAGAAGGTCAACGGCATTTTTGAAACTTTCGTCATCCTCCCGGACCTCCATAGCGTTTATCATTTCTACCAGAGTGGAAAAATTCTGCTCGTTTGTGGGGGCCTCATAATAGATATAGCCGATCAATGCTGTGTAAAGCAAAGTTTCGGCCTTGACCCAGAAATCGTCGCCGGATTTTCCTTCTCCTTTGGTATTTGCGATCAGCACCGTTACCAGTTTCAGAATATCCTTCTCATTGTGAATGTAAGCAAAAGGGTTATAGTGCATACTTTTTGAAAAGTTGATCGTATTGAATACCTTGATCTTATAAGGCTCATACACGATTTTTCCATTCTTTCCCCGGACCGGGTTGCCGTCCTTATCCAGTTTCGGTGTGCCGCGGCTTAACAGCTTTCCCACCTCAATCAAGACCGTACCTTTCGGATCGGTGACGACATAGGAGCTGTGCATCTGCATAAGATTGGGCTTGATAAAAAATCTCGTCTTGCCAGAGCCGGAACCACCGACTACCAGCACATTTTTATTGCGGGCATGGGCCGGATTCTTCGGCCTGCCGGACATCATAAGCCCCTCGGTCTGCGTCAGGATAATGTTGTTTTCCGGTTTCGGGTCCATAAAAGGGGCAATATCTGTTTTGTTGCCCCAGCGGGCGCTCCCGTATTCCACATTTTTGCGGTACTTTTTGGCATCCTTTCCTTTAAGATAGACTGCCAGCCGCACAATCACCGCACCGCATAATCCCACCAGCCAGTCCAGCGCCGCACCGGGCCACATACTCTGAAAAGCCAGTGAGAAACCTTCGGACAGCCCCCATAATTTCTGTGAGGCATCCGCGCCGGGGGCAAGGCTAACCGCCTCGCCCAGCTTCGCAAAGACCAGAAGGAACAGAAGATAGGGCAGATGGAGGATCACCTGCTTTTTCAGGGCATCGGTATCTATCTTCATCGTTCCGGCCCTCCGTGTTCCTTGTTCTTTACCCGGTCACGGCCAAGCGCCTGCGCCAGCTCCTTAAATTTATGAAGCTGGGAAAGAAGCGACGGCCTGGTGCTGCGGGTAAGATCCTTCCTCGTAAATTCCTTAAAAGCCGCTGTCAGTGCGTCCGCCTGGTTTGCTTTGAAATAGACCGTCCATTTCGGGGGATCGGTCCCCAGCTCTTTTTCAATATGGTAGCGGACCTGGTGTTTCCTGGCGTACCGCTCAAAAGAGCGGATTCTGCCGGACACTTCAATGGTATTGGCTCCAGGGTCTTTATAGGTCAGCCGTTTCATGCTGTTCCTGCCGACTTTCGGGGTAGTGCGTTCCTGCTCCATTTTCCTGAGCACAGCGGCAATCGCAGAACGCAGCACCCGCCCGGACAGCTTTGCCGCCTGGATGGAGACCGAAACGGTCCGCTGTTCCAATTCTTCCTGCATGTGCATCCTCCTTCCTGATAGAATCTGTAATAATAAATAGGAAATAACTGTTTAACGAGCGTCCCCGATCACCTGCTGGCGCGGGGTATGTTCAAAGGCTTTTGCCGCCTGGTTCACCTGGATTTTCGCATGTTTCAAAAGCGTCTTGATGATGGTCGCCGGGTGATCCTGTTCCTCCAGGTGGTCCACCATATTCTTACAGCCCTCCGGGAGATATTCAGCCATATCTTTACAGACATCGGCCAGGTCGCCCATAAAGCCCCAGCAGCTATCCGTGAGTTCGCCGTTTTTGTAAAGCTCAAATCCGTAGCACTCGCCCCGCAGGTAGGAATCATAAGCGGCCACTTCGCTGCGCATCAGATCCTCCGCCTTTTTCCGAAGGGCGCCGGTCATTTTTTCGCCGCCGAACTCTTTTAGGGCATCCTCTTTGGAAACATAAATCCATCCCACCTGCCCGCTGTCCCAGGGATCATTGAAACTTGTGGTCTGCATGGCAAGGCCGCTGTGATCCATCAGATAAAGGGGCAGCGTAATGTATTTTTCGGAGATCACCTTCAGCATGGCGTCATCAACCGCCTGTTCCTCCGTCTTGGGCCCGTGCCGGAACCGGCTGCTCACAATGTTCACCATGTGTTCATAGCGTTTCAGGCCCGCTTCATCATGTCCCACGGTATCTAAATACATCTCCCGCAGGAAATCGTCTTTATCCATGTAATTGTGGCTGTCACCCAGTGCGTAGCGGGAGTGGAAGCAGACCATCGTTCCAAAATGCTCGTCTACCTCACGGGGAGAGATTAAAATATCGTCCGGCTGCACCATCAGGGCATAGGGACCTTCTACTGCCATCAGCATAAGCTATCAGCTCCTTTCCGGCTCTCTGGGCCTTTTATCCGGCGCTTTCGGCTCTGTCTGCGCTGCCTGTTTCCTTGCATTGTCAAGCTGTTCCCGCACCGAAACATCCCGCCTGGCCTCCGGTGCCCCTGCGTCAAAGAAGCCCGGCAGCTCCTTGAAGCCGATACTGTCCACGTAATATGCGGCATCCGCGCCATTCTCATGCAGGACCACCACATCGGAAACGGAAAGGGAGTGGCCCCTGAAATCTTCCGGGTGGTCGATATTGAACCGCCTGTAAATATCCTCCAGTGTTTCGCCCGGTTCCCGCTGCCTTGCATAGACCATCTGGTAATGATCCCGATCCACGGAAAACCCTTTGCTTTCCAGCCAGTCCAGAGACATAAAACGGAGGTTATCTGTATTGTCCGATAAGCCAAGCTGATAAATAGAATAAGTGCTGATCCCGTACTCTTTTTCATAGGAAGAAATACGCGCTAAAAGCGGCGCTGTTTCTCCCTCCATGTGTTCCTCGCGCTCAAATGCCGCCAGCCTCATTCGGATTTTTCCGGTATCTCCTGAAAGCAGCTCGTCCGCCATGCGCTCTTTCTCTGCATGGGAATCCGGGTACAGGTCTGCATAGGCCCCGCTGTTCTGCCTGAAAAATTCATCCAGGTCAAAGGCCAAATCCGTGGTATCGTCAAGCCTTATGTCATCCCTGCCCGGTTCCTCCATGACAGAAGCCGGCTGCTGCTTTTCTTCCGGTGGGAGGGGCTGCTTCACCGCAACGATCTCACCCGCCAGCCGGAAGAACTTCTCCGGGTATTTGAATCGCTCCGTGTATTTCTCTATCAGGTCAGCGGGAAGGTCTGTAAAATCTTCTTCGCCCAAACCGACGATCAAAAAATTGCCGGGAACAATATCGTACAAATGGCCCTCATCATCATAAAGTGCCCGGTTTAAGGGCAGACCTATGAGCTTGCCTTCATCATTGCAGATCAGCCCAACCAGATCGTCAAAGGGATAAGTTGCCTGAATATCTCCGCCAACGGCTGCCTGCAAGGATTCCAGCCCGCCCTCAATTTCAGTCTCATAGGGCGATTTGCCCGGCTCTACCATTAACACCTTCATAGCTGCATATCCTCCTTCTTTTTATTTGCCGCACCGGGAGCAGCAGATGTTTTCTCCTGCGTTTTGGCCGCAGACAGCTTTCCCAGCACGGAAGGTTTCTCCGGTTTTTCAGGCATAGAAATACCGCCCTCCGAAACATCGGCGGCGGTACGGTCTGTTTTTACCGGTTCTTGACCCTCCACCGT
>CAMCOD010000054.1 GCA_945876435.1 uncultured Clostridia bacterium | reverse complement strand
AAGACTATCACTCTGGCAGATGTTGAGGGTTCGGATTTATCCTCATTCGGTGCACCAGAACTGGACACCTATTTTGATACGTATGTATCTTGATGGGTGTCCAGTTTTGTTATAGGAGAAACGTTATGCTTAAACTAATTGAGCCTAGTGTACAGTATTTGGAATTCTATCTGGAAGCATATGATGAATACGCGGTGAATTGTGTTGAAACCTATGCTTTCGCTGACCCAAGGTGCCAGGATATTTTTAAAAAATTCGATGATTATAAAAATGAGCGCGATTTGAAACCCAATCGAGTGGGAGCAGACTATTATTGGCTGGTGGATGATGAGAAGAAGTATTTTATTGGTGAAATAAGTATTCGGCACAGGCTTACCACTGCCTTGCTCCAGTATGGCGGCCACATTGGGTACGGTGTTCGGTATTCGGAGTGGAATAAGGGCTACGGTACGCTGATGTTGAAGCTTGCTTTGGAAAAGGCCAACGCAATGGGTCTTGGTAAGGTGCTGATCACCTGTGATGATGACAATGCTGCCTCCGCCAAGGTGATGGAAAATAACGGATTTCAGCTTCGGGATAAGGTCATCAATGTTTTTGATGGCTGTGCCGTGCTGACCAGAAGATATTGGAAAACATTATCCTGACAAACGATGCAAGTCTGGATCTTTGATTCGTCGTTTTTGGTGGACGAGTGTTCTTACTGCTTTTGAAACGCAGGTAAGGATGCTCGTTTTTTTACCTAAGACAAATGGCGGTGCAGCGCTTCTCCTGCTTGCCTCCCGGGAGGAGCTGTGTTATCATAAACAAAAGGAAGTGAGCGCATGATAAAAACAGAAGTTGTGGCTCTGGGGGAGCTGCTCATTGATTTTACGCAAGCGGGATTCAGCCAAAAGGGGAATCCGCTGTTGGAGGCCAACCCTGGCGGGGCGCCCTGCAATGTGCTGGCTCTCTTGAGCAAGCTGGGACATTCCACCGCATTTATCGGAAAAGTCGGCGCGGATGGTTTTGGCGACCAGCTGGAAGCCGCATTGAAGGAATGCGGGATTTTGACGGATGGTTTGAAAAGGGATGAAAACACCCACACCACGCTGGCGATTGTTCATCATAAAGCGGACGGAGATCGGGAATTCAGTTTTTATCGTAAGCCGGGGGCGGATGTAATGCTGCGGGAGGAAGAAATAAATAAGGAGTTGATCCGAAATTGCAGCATTTTTCATTTTGGTTCCCTGTCTATGACGGATGAACCCTGCCGTTCAGCTACAAGAAGGGCTATCGAGGCAGCGGAAGAAGCGGCTGTGCTTCGCTCTTTTGACCCAAACTTGCGTCAGCCTTTGTGGGATAGTCTGGATGAGGCCAGAGAACAGATCCTCTACGGTTTGGCACATTGTGATATTTTAAAAATTTCCGATAATGAGCTTCAGTGGCTGTCCGGAGAAGAGGATTTTGACAAAGGGATCATGTGGCTGAGAGGAAAAGCAGAGATTCCGCTGGTTCTGCTGTCTATGGGGAGACGGGGCAGCCGGGCCTACTGCGGCGGCAAAATGGTAGAATCCCCTGCGGATTTGCTGCCGGATACCATCGATACCACTGGCGCCGGCGACACTTTTCTTGGAGGTGTTCTCCACTATGTGCTGAAAAACGGGTGGAAAACTTACGAGGAAAAGGAACTGCGGGAGATGCTGGCTTTTGCCAACGCGGCTGCGGCCCTTGTGACGACCCGGAACGGCGCTCTGCGGGTGATGCCGTCTTTGCGGGAAATCAGGGATCTGATCGGTCGCAAGTGATTTCTGCTGCTGAAAGGCAGCAAAACCAATGAAAATAAATTTTCGCTTAAAAAAGGGATTTTTTCTGTTTTTTTCAGTTGTTTTTAAGGAAAAGGCTGTATTTTAGAAGCAAGAAAGAAAATAAACACATGGTTTAGTCTTTTGGGACACTTCTTTCCTGTTAAGGGCCTTCGGTTTTGCTCTCACCGAAGGCCCTTTCAACTTTTATATGTAGAAAAATTAAACCAATAACGGTATATGAAACGATAGGAGGGATAGGGTGAGACTTCTGGTTGTGGAAGATGAGCAGCGGTTGGCAGATACCTTGGCAGACATCCTGCAGGATCATAATTATCTGGTGGATGTATGCTACGATGGCGAGGCTGGTTTCGACAACGCTATGAGCGGCATTTATGACGCGATTATTATGGATGTCATGATGCCGAAAAAGAATGGTTTTGAAGTGGTTCGAGCTATGCGCCGGGAGGGGAACGCGACTCCGGTACTGATGCTGACGGCCCGCAACGATACGATGGACAAAGTGACGGGCCTGGACTGCGGAGCGGATTATTATCTAACCAAGCCCTTTGAAATGGAGGAGCTGCTGGCCTGTATTCGGGCTTTGCTCCGCCGTCAAGGGGAGGTTGTTGCGGAGGAGCTGGCTTATGGCAACGTAACGCTGAACCTCAGCACCTGCACCCTTCAGTGTGGACAGCGTTCTGTCCGGCTCAGCGCAAAAGAATTTGAATTGATGCGGATTTTTATGAGCAATAAGGAAAATATTGTATCCAAGGAAACGCTTTTGCTGAAAGTTTGGGGCTACGAGTCGGATGCAGAGGACAATCTGGTGGAAGTGTACATTTCTTTCTTGCGGAAAAAATTGGATTTTATCAAAGCCAATGTCCGCATTGACGTAGTGCGCCGGGTTGGCTATCATCTGGAGGTACGAGCAGAATGATCAAAAAGCTGCGGTGGAAGTTTGTGCTGGTAACAACGGCATTCTCCATGGCGATTTTGTGTGTGGTGTTCTTTTCCTCGTTTCATACCACCAAAAACGCCATCGAAAAGGAAAGCGAAGAAACATTGAGCATGATCGCCGATATGAAACAAATCCAAGTTGCCGGACTGCCCTATTTCCAGTCCAATGACATTCGGGTGCCGTTCTTTTTGGTGGATATCACTCGAGATGGTGTGATCGTCAGTGTAAGAAGCAACTACTTTTCAACGGATGCTGAGGATTTCGAAATGGACACGCAATGGCTGATCAATATTGTACAGGATGCACTGAACCAAGAGGACAGCACAGGGATCATGAAAACGGATCAGCTGCGCTTTTACCGCAAGGTTCGCCTGGACGGGTGGCGTGTGGTATTTATGGATATGACCATGGAGCATAATGTAATCAACAATCTACTTCAGAATATGCTGTTTCTTATTCTGGGGAGCTTTTTGGGGATCTTTGTCCTTAGTCTTGGTCTGGCATATTGGATCACAAAACCGGTGGAGCGAGCTTGGAATCAGCAGCGGCAGTTTGTCGCGGACGCTTCCCACGAATTGAAAACGCCGCTGACTGTTATTTTGTCTAACACCGATATGCTTCTCAGCCATGAAATACAGTCGGATGGGAATACTCAGAAGCGTTTGGAGAATATTCAGGCGGAATCTCTCAGGATGAAAGGCTTGGTGGAAGATATGCTTTATTTAGCACGTTCCGACGCCGAGAAAAAACCGAAACAATTGGAAAGAGTGTCGATCAGCGACGCTGTCATGGACTCTGTTTTGCTTTTTGAAGCCTTAGCTTTTGAAAAGCAAAAGGAATTGGACTACAAGATTGAAGAAAACATATTTGTTATGGGCAGTATGAATATGCTGAAACAACTGGTGGAGATTTTATTGGATAATGCGATGAAGTATTCCAATCAGGGAGGGAAAATTCGAATCGAGCTGGAGAAAAACACGGCCAGGTCGGTACGCCTTATGGTGTCCAACAGTGGTGATACAATGACAGAAGAACAGTGCCGCAGGATCTTTGAACGTTTTTACCGGACGGATCCAGCCAGAGAACATAATGGGGGCTATGGTTTGGGTCTATCCATTGCGGCTTCTCTTGTGAAGGAGTTGGAAGGGAAAATCTGGGCGGAAAGCAAGAATGGATTAAATTCTTTCTATGTTCAGCTCCCTTTCGTGAAATCAGCGCAGGAAAAAGCAAATAAAAGGCAGGTATAACAGCTGGTTAAACTCGCCTCTGGGCTTTTTGAGAATAAAAAATTGAAAAGACTGTTGACAAAGGAAACAGGATATGGTATTATAACTAAGCTGTCTCTGAGAGGGATCGAAAAGATACTGAAAAGTCGGCAGGGAAAAGAAGAAAATCGAAAAAGCTTCGAAAACTTCGAGAAACCGGTTGACAAGGAAGGGATGGCGTGATATAATGATCAAGCTGTCAACGAGAGAGTCAAGGGGTCGATGAAAAAAGTCGAAAAAAGGGCTTGACAAACGAGGGACAGTGTGATAAAATAAACG
>CAMCOD010000053.1 GCA_945876435.1 uncultured Clostridia bacterium | reverse complement strand
TTTTTATTGCCCCTGGTAGAACCAGGGGTTATGTTAAGCCTTAAGGCACCAATAGAAAAAAAGTCCCATGAGATATTCTCATGGGACTTTTTGGTGTTCGTTTCCCTTACTTCCATATCTGCGATGTGCTGTCCCGCATTCTCTTCACTTGTTCCTTGATCAGAGAGACATCCTCTTTCGTCACAGTATGCTCACTGTAACGGGCGCGGATATAGGTCTGCCGCAGAGCAGTAAGACTTTCTTCATCAAATTCATCAGCAATCACATTCTCAATATGCTTACTGGTGTAGTGAGGTGGGAACGGATGCCCCAGATTTGCACACAGGCGAAGGAAACTGCGATAATAATAGCGCACAGCTGCCCGGGGTTCTCTTGGCGGGAAGCGGTCAGAAGGAATTTTTTCTTCTGGGCGGAAAGCGGTTACAGAAGAGCGATATTCCCGCACGCCCGCCTGCGTGTCCGGATTCTTTGCCCGCCTGCTGTGACGAAGGAAAAAGATAATCAGCGCAGCCAGAGCGCCTATGGTCACAGCAGCCCGGGCAAACAGAATCAAACGTTCACTCATGCTGCCGGGGTCATAGCCTTCCTCGATCATTGGCTGAGCGGCATTCATGCTGTCCAGCAGATATTTCATCCCATCCATATCCAGTTCATAGTTGGGGAACAGAAAAGCCACAAGCCTGGCAAAACCTACTGCGGTTGATGCAACCAGATAAGCCAAAACATAGAGGACGGGGCTGATCAACAGATGATAAACGGCCCCAAATGCCTGTTGCAAAAGCCGCAGAGCCGTATCGGAACCCAGCACCAGAGACAATAGAATAATCAATGCTACACTCAGCAGGCTCAACATTTTGTAGCGTGCTTCTTCCTGCACCTGCGCATCCTGCCGCAGGCTGCGCAACAGCAAAATGGACGAGAGAAAGAACAGCAGCGCAAAAGGAATAACATAGGTAAGGCCAATCAAGAAGCCAAAAACAACGACCAAAACCACCACAAGATAAGTGCCGATGCGGAAAAAATCCGCTTGGGTGGCGTGGTCGATATAATAACGCCGGCTGAAAATGAGCAGAACCGTATAAAGCGCCGGCAGAGCCACCGCCAAAGCGGTGCCGAACCCATCGGCGAAAAAGAATACTGCCAGCAGCAAGAGCAGAGGGAAAAGGCGGCTGTTTTTCCATCTGCCATCTGTCCATTTTTCGTCCATCCAACGGGCAAAAGTACCGATACCGACACAGAGCAGCATGGGGAACAGACTTTCCACCCCCACCATGCCGATGGACAAAATGGCATTGGCCGCTACAAAATATAGGGAAAATTCAGAAAGTAATTTCAGGAAAAAGCACAGGCTCACGCGATCTCACTCTCCTTCTTTTCCCGCAGCAGATCCGGCGTCAAGATGCAAACTGGCGCGCCGGAAAGCTCCTGCAAACGGCGGAGACTGGGCATCCATTCCTCCTCAACAGAGGGCGTCACCAGAATAAAGCTGCGTCCCTGCTCCGCCTGACGGCTGGCCCGGTCAATGGTCAGAGAGAAGGACTGAGTGGCAGAGCTGGTTGCCCGGCCAAGGCCCTCCATAACGGTGAGAAAATGGTTTCCGCCAAGCCCCTCGCCAATTTCCGCCCAGTTTCCGGCAAAGCCGGAAATGGCGGCGTTGGTGGAAAAGCTGTATTTGACCTGTTTTTCCTCCATTTTTTCGCAAACTGCCCGAACAAGACAGAAGCAGTCCTCGATCAACGCATCATTTTCTTCCGTGCGGTACGGTGTTTTTACATTAAGCAGAATCGTTACCGACAAATCAAATGTGTGGTCATAATTTTTCACCATCATCTTACCAAAACGGGCGCTTTGTACCCAGCTAATGGCTCTCTGAGGCTCACGTCCGGTATAATCCCGGAAGCCAATAGTCAGCACCGGATCCTCCAGAATAAAGCGGTTCACCGACATATCCCCCAGATAATCGCCTAAGGTTTTGTCCAGCGAAGGACAGTCCACTGATTTGGGCATGACGATGACTTCTTTCAGGCCTCGATAGTACTCCACCGTTTCCTTCATGCCCATAAAATCCCCGCCGTACATGGTGCAGCCACTGAAAAAATGACAGCCCCGCCGGGAAAGCTTTGCTTCAACTTCCCTGTGGTAAACCTGTTTGGGCATCAAATAGAAACGGCTGTTTAATTCAACCTGGTTGGTACCGCGATAAATGTCGCTTTCATCCGCACGAAGTTGAATATCCAAAGGGAATTTCTCAATCATGCGAACAAAAAGTACCGGCATCGGTTTTTGATTTTCAATCGTACTGTGCACAGTAAAGCTTTCATCCGGGTCGATTAGGTGCCGGGAAGGCTCACAGTCATAATAAACCCGGTGGAGCGCGGTGCGCAGGGAATATTTCTGGACAAGAAGCAAAAAAATCAAAAAGATAACAAAAAATACAGCCAAAAGGACATCTCCTTTATGCCTTGATCCGCTCCAGCGGAACCGGAATTTCGTCCAGAAGCTTGCGAATATAAGCCTCTGTGTCCGAACTGCGGGTGGAGGCGGAAGCCACACGGTGGCTGAGCACATGAGGCGCTACAAAGCGGATATCCTCCGGCAAAACATAATCCCGGCCATTCAGCGCGGCCGTTACCTGGGAAGCCTTGTACAGGGCAATGGCGCCGCGGGTGGATACGCCAGTGACAAAATGGCTTTCGCTTCTGGTACGCTGAATAATGTCCATTAAATAGCCAGCAACGTCTGGGGATACGGAAACTTCATGATAAGTACGTTTCATTTTGGCAATTTCTTCCGGAGAAACCACACATTCCAGTCCGTCAATGATATCCACGGTAGATACCCGAGCAATGACCGACAACTCCTGTTCCCGGGTCATGTAGCCCAGCTTCAGACGCATGAAGAAGCGGTCGATCTGTGCCTCCGGAAGCGGGAAAGTGCCGTAGGATTCCAGCGGATTCTGGGTAGCCATAACCATAAACGGCTCCTCCAGACGGGTGGTTTCCCCGTCAACGGAGATTTGTCGCTCCTCCATAGCTTCCAGCAGGCTGGATTGGGTTCTGGGAGTGGCACGGTTAATCTCATCCGCCAAAACAATGTTGGAAAACAGAGGACCTGGCCGGAATTGGAATTCGCCGGTTTTCTGGTTATAGAACTGGATACCGGTCAAATCCGACGGCAACAGGTCCGGAGTGAACTGAATGCGCTTGAAGTCGCCGCCGATGGTTTTGGCGAAAGCGCGGAGCAGCATGGTTTTTCCGGTTCCCGGCACATCCTCCAGCAAAACGTGGCCGGAGCAGAGAAAACAGGTCAAAACAAGAGAAATGACATCATCCTTGCCGACAATGACCTGGGAACAGTTGTGAACCACACGTTCACGGCAGTTGGTGAAAAGAGTTACGTCCAAAAGAATCTTCCTTTCCGCTTTTGATTTTAAAATACAAGATTATTGTAGCACAAAGCAAAAAAGAGCGAAAGAGAAAAAAGCGAAATTGTTTGTTATAGACACTTAACCATCGGATTTTGGGACTGAAAAGAGAAAAGCAACAGAAAAACCCCCGCTCTGAGTGGAGGACAGAGCGGGGGTTTGGATCAGTTATTCAGCTTAAGAACACGAAGGTGTTCATAATCAACTCAGAGAGTTAATTATTTTTTGAAAGCCAGAGCGCCAGCAGCGGCTACAGATACAACTGCCAGAGCAACAGCAGCGCCTACGAAATCGTTAGCACCGGTTTCTGGGTTGGTTTTGTCGGTAGAAGGTTTGGTGGTATCTTTGGTTTCTTCAACTTCGATTTCAACGTCAGCGTCGATTACTGCGTACTGGGTGTACTCAGCGTTTTCTACCAGGTAACCATCAGCTTTTTTGCCGGATTCGAATTTGTGACCTTTGATGTATTCAGCTTCAACTGGAACCAGTTCGCCGTCAACAACAGCTACAACCTGTTTGTTGTCTTTGGAAGATTTGAGTACCAGATCAGCGTTGTCTACGTTTTTCAGTCTGAAGGTGATAACTTCAACATCGGTGTCGTATTCTTTAGACAGCTCTTTATTGTATTTTTCTTCAGCAGACAGAGTGTATTTTTCACCGCCGTAGAGTTTGAACTCCAGGTATGCGCCGTTATCAAAGTCAAATACACCGTAAGCACCTTTTGCGTTTTTGTCGTAAACGTAAGTGGTAGGTTTGTCAACAGTGATTACCCAATCCAGATCGTCTTCGTCCAGATTCTTTTCACCGATGTTTTTAAAATCGTAGGAAACTTTAGCTTTCTGAGATTCGTCACCGTTCTTGGTGTTCTTAATGTAGAAGTAGAAGTTAACTTCATCTTCTGCATAGAAGTCAAAGTCATCCTCCAGGACTACTTTAACGTACAGTGCTTTTTCAGCAGGGTATACTTCACTCTTAGAATCCCAGAAGAAGGTAGCGTTTTTAACGTATTCGTCACCTTTCAGTTTGATTTTCCAGTTAGAATCAGCTTTTTCCTCAATAGCCTTACCATCTTTGTCACGAACTGCGAAGTAGAGAACATCGCCAGATTCCAGATTGGTAACATCTTCCCAACTGTTTTTGGTGGTCTTGTAATCGCCTTCTTTGTCATAGATGATTACGTTTGCAAATGTGATTTCATCTACTTTCTGGCTGTTGGTAGCAACGTCGCCGCCGCCAAAAGTAACTTCTTTGTCATTAGCAGCAAAAGCAGAAACGCTCATGCCCATTACCATAGCAGCTGCAAGCAGTACG
>CAMCOD010000052.1 GCA_945876435.1 uncultured Clostridia bacterium | reverse complement strand
AAGAGAGCCGCAGATAAAGCCTGCGGCTCTCTTTTTTCATTTTGTTGTTACAGCAAGTTCAAATTACTGTACAGCAGCAATTGCATCGATTTCAGCAGTGGTGTATGGTTCTGCGGAAGTCTCCCAGTTTTTGTACTTAGCGTTGCAAACGCCGTACATTGCGTTTGGTTTGGAGTATGGATTTACTTTGGTCAGGCTCCACTGGATAGCATAGTACAGTGGGTGAGTCAAAGCGTTGTCGACCATGAAGGCCTCTGCTTTAGCGAAGGCTTCGTAACGAGCGTCAAGATCGGTGATCTTATCAGCTTCCCATACCATATCGGTAAAGGTTCTGAGGTCTTCCAGCAGCTCTTTGTTCCATTCAGTTTCAACCAGAGCGTCTACGTTTCTGGTGTTAACCGCATGGTACGCATTGTCGTAGTCCACGATTTCCTGACCGAGGTAGTTCATTGGATCACCGTAGTCAGCGCCCCAACCGGTGATGTAGATACCATGGAGGCTTAGAGTACGAACTTCTTTGGAGAAGGAAGAAACGTAGGTCTTGATTTCCAGCTGAACATAGTCAGAACCCAGGCTCTGTTCCAGAGAGTTTTTCAGCACGTTAGCAGCATCCAGAGAAGTCTGGTTGGAACCAGGGATGTAGTAGGTCAGCTTTATAGGGAATTCAACACCAATAGCGGTCAGTTCTTCAATGGCCTGTGCTTTGTACTGTTCACCCAGCTCTTTGTTGTAATGAAGCAGGGTTTCACCATTGTAATCGCCAATGCCCAGCTCTTTGCGAACCAGTTCGGTGTAGTCCGTACCATCGGAAGTGTAGCACAGACCCTTCATGGTGTAGAAGCAGTTCTCACATTTCAGAGGGTTCATCGCATTCTGACGTTTCAGATATTCCATATCATCCCAACCAAAGTAGATGGACTGACGGAAAGCTTTATTGGCAACCGCTTTGTTAAAGTTTTCGTCAGGTGTGCCGTCTTCATTCAGTTTATTGTAGTTGAAGAACATCTGCCAGGAATATTTGGTTGGTTTATTTTCTACCAGATTATTGTAGAATTTATGATTTGGGTCATCCATGATGGTCTTCAGGTTGGATTCGGTGAGGTTGATGGAGTCAATTTCACCATTTTCAAACAGCTGGTAGCCAACGTCGGTGGATTCGATCATACGAACCGTAACAGAATCGAAGCGGTAGGATTCGGTATCCCAGTTGCTTGGGTTCTGAACCATACGTTTTTCGTTGCCCTGAATGTACTCCGGCATCAGATATGGACCATTGTACCACATATTGGTGTTGTCCATGGATTTAACGCCATCTACGCCCAGTTCATCGACCATGCCCTGTGCCATTGGGTACAGGCAGGCGTAAGCGCCCAGAGAGTCAAAGTAAGGTTTTTCAGCCAGACAGATGTATTTTACGGTATTGTCGTCTGGGATCTCAAGACCTACCATCTCCAGGAATTTAGAACCTTCCAGGCCGTTCAGCGCCATAGCTTCCTCTGCGCTGAGGGTCTTGGTGTATTCGTAGTATTCGGTAGCGCCTTTGATCATTTCCATTGGCATGGAAGTGTTGGCAGAATCGTTTTTGTAGAAGTTCAGTACCCATTCCAAACCGGTTGCGAAGTCCCAAGCGTTGCAGACAGCCTTTTCATTGCCGTTTACATCCACCCATTTCAGACCGTCGCGGAGTTTAAAGGTCCAGGTGATACCACCGTCGTTCGTACCCCACTCTTCTGCCAGGCAAGGGATCAATTTACCGTTTGGATCAACTTCCAGCAGACCGTCCACCAGGTTACAGAGCACATCACTATCCGGCTGGGACTGGCCGTACAGCATATTGAAGGTAGACATTTCGTTGACAGCCGTCTGAGCCAGCACCAAATCTTTAATTTCGTATTTGGGTTCTGGAACGGAGCTGTCAGTATTGGTTGTGCCGTTTCCTTCAGAAGATGGAGTTTCCTGTGCAGGATTGTTTTCTTCTGGTTTGGTGCTTTCGTTGTTTCCAGAGTTGGAATTACAAGCACCCAGGGTCATCGCTGCGGCAAGAGCCAAAGCAATAACCTTTTTCGTGGAATTGTTCATCACAAATTCCTCCTTTTCCTATCTATTCTTTTGTCACAACAAATTGTAGACATTTTAAAGATAGCACAAATTTCCATCCTTGTCAATATTGGACTCGTTTCCCTGTTTCCTTAACATTTTTTTGTTTATTCCAACCATTTTCCGTTAAAACGTATCTGTTTATGGCTGTTTTATGCTAATTTGGGTGCTGGCCTTCCTGAAAATAGTCACAAAAACAGAAGAAAGCCCCGCCGGCTATCCCGGCGGGGCTTGAAGGAGCAAAGAATCAGAGATTATTTGCCTTTGTTAGCGATGATCTCTTCCCATTCAGCCTGGGTGTAAGGTTCATCCGCTTTGGTCTCCCAGTTCTTCATCTTAGGATTGCAAGAACCGAACATAGCGTTCATCTGGGAGTGCAGGTTGTATTTAGTCAGGCAGTAGCCGGTACCGTAGTTGTAAGGCATTACCAGGCACTCTTCGATCATGTATGCTTCAGCGTCTGCGAAGGCGTTGTAACGAGCATCCAGATCGTCGGTGATAGCGTCAGCAGCCCATACCATCTCGGTGAACTTGTCGTAAGCTTCGTGCAGGTCTTTGGACCAGTCTTCAACAGGAACATCGTTGATGTTGGAGTAAGAAGTTGCGTACCAAGCGTTGTCGTAGCCTTTGATCTCCTGAGCCAGGTAGTTCATTGGGTCACCGTAGTCAGCGCCCCAACCGTTGGACATGATGGACTGGAGGCGTGGGTTACGAACTTCGTTGGACAGAGAAGAAACGTAGGTTTCGATGTCCAGTACCAGGTAGTCATCACCCAGAGATTTGGAGATGTTGTTTTTCAGAACGGTAGCAGCGTCCAGAGATACCTGGTTGGAACCAGGGATGTAGTAGGACAGATGAACTGGGAATTCTACGCCGATAGCAGTCAGCTCTTCAATAGCCTGAGCTTTCAGTTCATCCGCTTTCTGCTGGTTGTGACGAACCATGGTCTGACCGTTGTAGTCGCCCAGGCCCAGTCTCTCTTTAACCAACTGAGTGTACTCGGTGCCGTCAGAGGTGTAAACCAGACCTTCCATGGTGTAGAAGTTGTTTTCTACAGACATTGGATCGATCGGGTCAGAACGTTTGTAGGTGTCGGTCAGTTCCAGACCGTAGTAGATGGACTGACGGAAAGCCTTGTTAGCGATCGCTTTGTTCCAGTTTTCATCCAGAGAACCATCTGGCAGATGTTTGTCATAGTTCCAGTGCCACTGGTAGGAGTATTTGGAACGGATGATATGAACGAAGTTATCGTAGTATTTGTTGTTTGGATCGTTGCGGATGGTGTTCAGGTTGGATTCAGACAGGTCAACATAGTCGATCTCGCCGTTCTGGAACAGCTGATATGCGGTATCGGTAGAGTCTACATATACATAAGTAGCGGTGTCGAACAGATGACAGTCTTTATCCCAGTAGGATTCGTTCTTGGTGAAGGTTTTGGAGTTGCCGTGGGTAAACTCGGTGCAGGTGTATGGACCATTGTACCAGATACCGGTGTTGTCAACAGCAGCGTATGCAACTGGGCCGCCTGCAGCGTCAACAGCGCCCTGATTCAGTGGGTACAGAGCTACATAAGGAGCCAAAGTATCGAAGTATGGTTTTGCAGTGATGCAATGGTAAACCAGAGTGTAATCGTCAACTACTTCCACACCTACCATCTCAGCGAATTTGGAGCCGGCGCCAGCAGTCAGAGCCAGAGCTTCCTCTTCAGACAGAGATTTGGTGTATTCGTAGTACTCGGTAGCACCTTTGATCATTTCCATTGGCATGGAGGTGTTAGCGGACTGATTCTTGTGGAAGTTGAGGATCCACTCCATACCGGTTGCCCAGTCGTTAGCGGTGCAGTCAGCCATCTCGTTGCCCTGATAGTCAACCCATTTAACGCCTTCGCGGAGTTTAAAGGTCCAGGTCAGACCGCCGTCTTCGGTGCCCCACTCAGAAGCGATACATGGAACCAGTTTGCCCATGTTATCGGTTTCCAGCAGACCGTCAACCAGCTGAACCAGGTTCTCACTGTCTTCTGCTCTCTGGGAGTGCAGAATGTTCCAGGTTTCCAGCTCACGGGTAGCGTTTTTAGCCATTACGAAGTCTTTGATCTGATACTTGTCTTCGTTGGCAGCGGTGGCGTTGTTTTCGCCAGCATTGTTCTCGGTGGTGGTGCCGTTGTTCTCGGTGTTGGTGTTGGATCCATTGCTGTTGGAACCGTTACAAGCACCCAGAGCCAGTGCAGCAGCCATTGCAAGAGCAATCGCTTTTGTCATTCCTTTGTTCATAAGATTTTTCCTCCTTTAGTTTGGGGGTCAAAAGACCCCAATCCTACTCCATCAAAGCGTATCACACAACTTGAAGAGTGAGTCAAAAAAGAGCGCTCTGAAACAGGGCGCAATCTTTTAACTGTAAATACAATAACAGATTTTCTGATTCTTGTCAATAATCACCACTTTTTGTCTTCTTCTATTACTAATTATGTTAATTTTGCAATTCCCTGTTTCTTGTGCAATCTATCTGGTTTTCTCTAACAAACTGTAAAGGAATTGTCTTATCTTATGATTCTATTTTGGTTTCTTTTTCCTTAATGTACAATTTTTCGATTAATATTTGTGCATTATTTTCGACCGTTTTTTAGGCAGATTTAAACTTGTCTGTGCAGCTTCTTGGCATGCTTGTCGCTTACTTTCATTGTCTTCTTCCGTTTTGTGGCATCTGCTGCGAGATCTTCTGTCAGGTCACAAATAACATCACCCTTGGACTGAATATAGGATGCCGTCCATGGGTTTCCTGCCGCAGAAGTAGGATATAGGCCTATGGTATGATCCACAAAATAGGTGTCGAAACCACTGTCCTTAATCTGTTTTTCGCTGAGATTCCGGGTAAGCTGATGGACAATGGCACATATCATCTCCATATGGGCCAGTTCTTCGGTACCAATGTCTGTAAGAGTAGCCTTTACTTCGTCATAAGGCATGGAGTAACGCTGGCTCAGGTAGCGCTGAGACGCCCCCAGTTCCCCATCGGGACCCCCAAACTGCGTAATGATCAGCCTTGCCATAGCAGGGTTTGGACGGGCGATTTTTACCGGATATTGAAGCTTCTTGTCATAAGTCCACATAAGCTTATTCCTCCATTTCCCATGGCCATGGGCCTTTGACCCATTCCCATGTGTCGCCGGGGATCTCGTAATTCTTCAAACTGATGGGGCCAAAACGGCGGCAATACTCTTCGCAAAGCTCTTTTTTCTTCTTATTATAACGATTGAAGTAGGCAATGGCCTCTTTTTCAGCGGGATGAGTGTCCAAAAAAAGCTGCGCTTCTTTCACGGCAAAGGAGGCCATCTGAATCTGGCGCATCAGATCCTGCCTGGATACATTATTGCTGCCATTCATTGCTGAACCGCCTCCTCCCCGATGAAGGGTTTATCCAATTCTGCAAAAATTGTGCCCCTTTGGAGCCCAAGATCCGGATCATACAGATTTCGCCACTGCTGCATTGCCACATAGGCCATTGCCAGAGAAATGGCCTGATTGGTAAATACACTGCAGTCGCTGTTGCTGTCCATCTCGGTATTGCGAATGGTTTCCATACTGCCTCTCTCCTTTCATAGTTGTGGGCAGAACCCACTGCTTTACCTTATGTCAGTGAGCATCTAACGGTTCCGAGGCCAGTTTTTTTCTTTTCTTTCAAATCATCCGTTCTTTTGTGAAACGACAAGGACGCCGGCAGTTTTCTCTCCTGCCGGCGTCCTGAAATTTTATTTTTACTTTTTCGCTGCCCGCAAACCGAACACAGACAAAGTC
>CAMCOD010000051.1 GCA_945876435.1 uncultured Clostridia bacterium | reverse complement strand
AGGGCTACGCCCGCATATGAAAAACCCCCGGCTTCGCCGGGGGATATTTATTCATGAGCAAAAACAGAAAATGAACAGCTTATCGAAGAAAATTGCATAATACGCTGGAAAACCAGTAACTTAGGCTCAAATTTTATAGAATATGCCGGATATGAAGGAAACTTGTTGAAAAATGTTAGCACAATTACCCGTTGTTTTTCTCTTTCAAAGTGTCTATAATATAACCTAAAATTATTACTTTAGACCTTTACAACTTTGCAGTGAAGCGTTTCACAAAGACCGGTCGAAGCTTGCGCAAAGTTGTAAAAATAAAGAAACCGGTTCCTTGGAGCCGTTTTATATCAGGAGGAAAAGAGTATGAAAAAGACAATGGCTCTCGTCATGGCAGCGGCGATGACACTTTCCATGTTCAGCGCCTGCGGCAACAGCAACAGCGGAAATAACCAAACCGCTAATAACCAGTCCAATTCCGACAGTGGCACCGTTAAGATCGGCGCAATGGGTCCATATACCGGCGACCTATCTGTTTATGGCACCAGCGTACTTAACGGTATCAAGCAGGCTGTCGCTGAAATCAACGCTGACGGCGGTATCGGCGGCAAACCAATCGAACTGGTCAGCATGGACGACAAGGGAGATCCCAACGAATGTGTCAATGCTTACAATAAAATGCGCGGCGAGGATGTAGACGCCATTATCGGTGCGGTTACTTCCGGTCCATCCATCGCAATTTCCGACATTGCCGGCGATGAGTACGAGGAAGGCAATGGCGTTCTGGTGATTACGCCAAGCGGCACCGCTCTGGATATTACTACCTACGGAGAAAATATCTTCCGCGCCTGCTTCACAGACCCATTCCAGGGCAAAATCATGGCAGACTTCGCGGCTGAAAACCTGGGTGCCAAGAAGGTAGCGGTCATTTATGACAACTCCAGCGATTACTCTCAGGGTATTACCGAAGCTTTTGTGGCCGAAGCTCAGGCCAAGGGCATGGAAGTGGTAGCGCAGGAGTCCTACGGCAGCGATAATGTGGACTTTTCCACTCAGCTGACAAACATTCAAGGCAAAAATCCGGATGTCCTGTTTATTCCTGATTATTATGAAAAAGTAGCTCTGATCACAACACAGGCCCGCAAGATCGGTTTGGATATCCCATTCCTGGGTACTGATGGCTGGGACGGCGTTCTGGACGTTCTGGATGCCAACAGCGTTAGTGTAGTCAATGGCTGCTACTTCTCCAGCCACTACTCTACCACGGATACTGCTGAAAATGTACAGACCTTTGTAAGCAATTATGAAAAACAATATAATGTTGCACCAACCGCTTTCTCCGCACTGGCTTATGACTGCGTTTACATGCTGAAACAGGTTATCGAAGAAAACGGTACCGATGCAGAAGCAATGGTAGCCGGAATGCAGGCGATCTCTTACGACGGTGTGACCGGTCGGATTACCTTTGACGAGAACGGTGACCCGGTAAAGAGCGTTTCCATTCTTACGCTTAACGACGGCGTAGTCAGCCTCGAAACCAAAATGGATGTAGAATAATCTTAATTTGTATTGGCTTGGGGCAGAGCGTTATCGCTCTGCCCCTGTTTCATTTATCAGGCTTCTTACAGAGCTTATTACAGAACAGGAAGGAAGATGACAAATGCCTCAGGAACTGATCGTTTTTATCAAGCATTTGATCAATGGCGTTCAGGTGGGCAGTATTTACGCGCTGGTGGCGTTGGGCTACACCATGGTTTATGGTATCGTCAAGCTGATCAACTTTGCCCATGGTGATTTTATCATGGTGGGAGCTTATGCGGCTCTGTTTTCCATTCCGGTGCTGACCGGGATCGGTCTGCCGGCGTGGTTCTGTGTGTTTGTGGCCGTTGCGGCCTGTGCCCTGCTGGGCGTTGTTACTGAAAAAGTAGCCTACAAACCACTGCGCAACTCTCCCCGTATTTCCGCACTGATTACAGCCATCGCAGTCAGCCTGTTGCTGCAAAATCTGTTTATGGTTTGCTTCACCTCTTCGCCAAGACCCTTCCCCGAAATATTCCATGTTCCGGATCTCCGCTTGGGCAGCATCCAAATCAATGGTGTAGCGGTGCTGACCATTGTTCTTTCCGCTGTTCTTATGATCGCGCTGCAGCTTTTTGTACAGAAAACCAAGCTGGGCAGAGCCATGAGAGCGGTTTCTGAGGACAGTGAGGCAGCTTCTCTTATGGGGATCAGTGTAAACCGCACCATTTCCATGACTTTTGCTATTGGTTCGGGATTAGCGGCAGTTGCTTCTGTTATGTACGGCTCGGTCTATCCGCTGATCGACCCTTATATGGGCTCTATGTTAGGTCTGAAGGCCTTTATTGCTGCGGTTTTGGGTGGAATTGGTATTATTCCAGGCGCTATGCTGGGCGGCTTGGTCATCGGTTTGGTGGAAAGCCTGACCAAAGCCTATATCAATACCCAGCTTGCGGACGCAGTTGTATTCGGTATTTTGATTTTGGTGCTGATCATTAAGCCGGAAGGTATTTTCGGCAAAAACATCGGCGAGAAAGTGTAGGTGACAGCAATGAAAAAGAATCTCCGTTCCTATGGCATCAATATGCTGGGCACCCTTCTTCTTTATGCTGCCATGCTTCTGCTGATGTCCAGCGGAATGATGGATCGTTATTATCAGGGTATTCTGATGAGCGTTTTCATCAATGTTATTTTGGCAGTTTCCCTGAACCTGACCACAGGCCTTCTGGGGCAGATCGCCCTGGGGCATGCGGGCTTTATGTCCATCGGCGCTTATACGGCGGCGCTGTTTACCAAAGCGCTGTCCTCCACCCTGGAAAGCGCCTCTCCCCTTACCAGCGGGGCTATCTTTCTTGTGGCTTTGCTGCTGGGCGGCTTGGTGGCAGCTTTCTTTGGTCTGCTGATTGGCGGACCGGTGCTCCGACTGAAGGGTGACTATCTGGCTATTATTACCCTGGGTTTTGGCGAAATCATCCGTGTTATTATTGAAAACCTCAGTTTCACCGGCGGCGCCCAGGGCTTAAGAGGAATCAAACGTCTGGCAACTTTGCCAATGACGTTCTGGATCATGGTTATTGTGGTTATCCTGCTGTTTACTCTGGGCCGTTCCCGTCAGGGCCGGGCCATTATCGCCATCAGCCAGGATGATATTGCTTCCGAGGCGGCTGGTATCTCCAACACCTACTATAAAATTATGGCTTTTACCATTGCGGCCTTTTTCGCTGGTATCGCCGGCGGCATTTATGCCCACTATATCGGCAGCTTGACAGCAAAAACCTTCGGCTATGCCAAATCCATTGACATTTTGGTTATCGTTGTGCTGGGAGGTATGGGTTCCCTTACCGGCTCCATCGCAGCAGCAGTTGGCCTGACCATTCTGCCGGAGCTTCTTCGGGAACTGTTGGGAGACTTTACCGAATATCGTATGCTGGTCTACGCAATTGCCCTTGTTCTGGTAATGCTCTTTAAGCCATCCGGCCTGTTTGGACGCTATGAGTTTTCCCTCACCCGCCTGATCGACCGTCTTACCGGAAAGTATAAGCCCGGAAAGAAAATAACAGGAAAGGAGACTGCTGTCCATGACTAAGCCTATTTTAAAAGTGGAAAACCTGGGTATCCGCTTCGGAGGCCTGCAGGCCGTTGATAATTTTCATTTAGAAATTGGAAAAAATGAGCTGGTTGGCTTGATTGGCCCAAACGGAGCGGGAAAAACCACGGTTTTCAATATGCTTACCGGTGTCTATCAGCCTACGGAAGGAACGATCGAACTGGAAGGCGTGAAAATGAACGGCAAAAAGCCTCATCAGATGGTGGAGGCCGGTATCTCCCGTACCTTCCAGAACATTCGCCTGTTTAAAAAGATGACGGTTTTGGACAATGTAAAAGCAGCTTTCAATCACAAGATGCACTACAATCTGTTTGAAAGCATGTTTCGCTGCGGCTCTTACTGGAAAGAGGAGGCAGAGGTGACGGTTCAGGCCCATGAACTGCTGCAATCGGTTGGTTTGGATGAATATGCGGATCAATTGGCGGAGAATCTCCCCTATGGACAGCAGAGAAAGCTGGAAATCGCCCGCGCTCTGGGTACCGGCTGTAAGGTGTTGCTGTTAGATGAGCCTGCAGCAGGCATGAACCCAACCGAAACAGCGGAACTGATGAATACGATTTTCCGCCTGCGGGAAGAAAAGGGTCTGTCCATCCTGCTGATCGAGCATGATATGAGTTTGGTCATGGGCCTTTGTGAGCGTTTGGTTGCCATTGACTATGGCCGCATTATCGCCGAAGGAACACCATATGAAGTGGCCAATAATCCAAAGGTTATTGCCGCCTATCTTGGGGCAGAGGAGGAGCAAAATGCTGAAAGTAAGTGATCTTAAAGTATCCTACGGAGCCATTCAGGCTATCAAAGGTATTAGTTTAGAGGTCAATGAAGGAGAGATCGTGTCCCTGATTGGTGCCAACGGCGCAGGTAAAACCACAACGCTCCATACCATTACCGGCTTGACAAAGGCACAATCCGGCTCCGTAGAACTGGAAGGAAGAAATCTTCTCGCCACAGAGTCACATAAAATCGTATCTCTGGGGTTGGCCCATGTGCCGGAAGGCCGTCATATCTTTTCCTCCCTCACAGTAGAGGAAAATCTGATGATGGGCGCCTATATCCGTAAGGACAAAGAAAGGATCCAGCAGGATCTCAGCAGAGTCTATACGCTCTTTCCCCGTCTTCAGGAGCGCAGGGAGCAGGCGGCCGGTACCCTCAGCGGCGGCGAGCAGCAGATGCTGGCGATCGGCCGCGCTATGATGAGCAATCCCCGTATTCTTCTGCTGGATGAGCCATCTATGGGTCTTTCCCCTCTTCTGGTAAAGGAAATTTTCCATATCATTAAAGAATTGAATCAACAAGGCATGACAATTTTGCTGGTGGAACAGAATGCTCGAATGGCACTGTCCATTTCCAACCGCGCCTATGTTCTGGAAACCGGTAAAATCGTTATGGAGGGCGAAGGTCAGGAGCTTTTACAGGATGACCAGGTCAGAAAAGCTTACCTTGGCGCTTAGTTCGGTGCATATTTGGGCCCTTTCGTTCATATTCTATTTTAGAAAAGGCGGTTTCCTCCTACCGCCTTTTCTAAAAAATATTAAAAAACATATTGACAAGAGAAAAAATCCATGTTATTATAATAAAGCACTTTAAAAGTGAAAAATATCGCGGGATGGAGCAGCTCGGTAGCTCGTCGGGCTCATAACCCGAAGGTCGTTGGTTCAAATCCAGCCTCCGCAACCACTTAAACCTCGCAGGTAAGCCACTTGCGAGGTTTTCATTTTGCCGTGATATGTCTATAACCGTGTTTTGACCCCATTTTTGACCCCAATATTTAATGGAAAATATAAAACATTATGCACGGAATGAGATTATTTTTGAGGTTAGCGGCTGGGTAATGGCAGGGATATGTGTACCCCACCTGATTTTATATATGGCGTTTTTCATGCGCAAAATATAAATGTAAATAGCATAGTCATCTTTGGGAAAGTTATACATCACGCCGGGTATTTTAGCGCAAATCCCTATTGACATTTTTACCAAATTATTGTATAACATTAGTAGTTTGAATAGATAGGAGACTACTCTTTATGATAATAGCAGCCGATACTGAAGTTCAGGATAATTTTGAACATTATCTTGATGCAGTACAATTAGGTGAGGAAATTATGGTAACTCAAAATGGCAAAGAAGTTGCACGAATTGTTCCATTCCAAAGCAGTGTTTCATTTTTGACGGATTCTATTACCGGAGTATTGGAAAATGATTATGACGCTAAAAATATACTGAAAGATAGGTATAGTGTAAAGGTATAAAAATATGAATATTACTTACATCCACGAACCCACCGACCTGCAATGCGGTCAGGCGGTACTTGCAATGCTGCTGGGAACAACCGCCGAGAACATCTGCCAATATCTTGGTAACGACCGCGAAACTGACCTGCGGGAAATGAAGCGCGTCCTGACGGAACACGGCGTAAAATTTTCTTCCGAGCGCAAACAGGCGCAGACAAAATCCGACCTGCCCACCTGCGCTCTCCTCAGTCTGGAAACTCCACGATGCTGGCATTGGTCGCTGTACGCAGGCGGCGTTTTTTACGACCCCGAGCATGGTGTCCTCG
>CAMCOD010000050.1 GCA_945876435.1 uncultured Clostridia bacterium | reverse complement strand
CCTGTGACCCTCTGCTTGTAAGGCAGATGCTCTCCCAGCTGAGCTAAACTCCCATTCCTTTGTCAGTCACTCTTCAGCGTTTCGCTGTGTCCTGACGACGTTGTTTATTATAAACTACTTTTATTCATTTGTCAACACTTTTTTCAAAAGTTTTTTGAAGATTTTTTATTTTAAAAAAAATCGGCTGATTTAAGCCATTTTTTCAAAGAAACACAGGGGCTAAAAGCCCCTGCTTTTCTTTTTTTAAGCGGTTTGGCAAAACTGTTTTTCGATTACTTTGCCAATTCCTTCAGCTGATGGCGGGTAAAGATATATTTCTTATCGCAGAATTGACAGCCCACTTCCACCTGCTGCTCTTCCTCGGCCATTTTCAGCAATTCGGCCTTACCAATGCTTATCAACGCCCGTTCCACTCTGTCGCGGCTGCAATCGCAGACATAATCCATATCATACTCATCCAAAATCTCCGGTTCAAAGCCTTCCAGGACGCGAAAAGCGATCTGCTGCGGGCTCATTCCTTCTTCAATCATTTGTGAAACCGGCTTCAAGCCATTGATATTGGCTTCCAAACGGTCAATCTCCTCATCGGTTGCTCCTGGCAGCAGCTGTACCAAAAAACCGCCGGCCGCTTTAACCGTCAGATCCGGATTGACCAGCACACCCAAACCGCAAACGGTCGGAATCTGTTCACTGACCGCATAATAATTGGTAATGTCTTCCGCGATCTCACCGGAAACAATCGGCACCTGCCCAATATACGGCTCCCGCATGCCCATGTCTCGGATCACATAAAGAAAACCGTTTTTGCCCACAGCTCCGGCCACATCCAGTTTTCCCTTTTGGTTGAGCGGCAGTTCAACAACCGGATTTGTCATATAACCCTTCACGTTGCCGCTGCCGTCGCTGACCGCGATCAAGTGGCCTACCGGCCCATCCCCTTCCATTCGCAGGGTAATGGAGTCCTCCCGGCTTTTCAGCTGGGTACCCATAATGGAAGCTGCCGTCAGCAGCCGTCCTTCGGCGGCAGTAATAACCGCAGAAGTATGATGGATCTGTTCCATTTTGGCGATAGCATCTGTACTGTCGACTGCAATACAAATCACTCCGCCTTCCCGAGATATTGTTCGTACAAGTTTTCCCATAATTCTATTGATTCTCCCGTAACATTGGTTTTCTGGCCACATAGATCAGGCGCTGGCTATCCTCCTTCGGCTCCTCCAGAGAGTCATCCGCATACACAGCCAGCAATTCAAAACCGCTATCCTCCAACAGCTGTTCCAGCCAGCATGGCTCATAAGAACGTTCCTGAAACTGTTCGCTGGAGCGACGGTAGCTGTCGCTTTCCTCCTCATAAGCGAAGAAATCCAAACTAATGCTGACCGTTTGTGTATCCTCTTCATACTCATTCTGCCAAACGCAGTAAACGGAATCGCAGTCATACACAAAAGTATTATTGCCCAGAATCCGGCGGTGTTTGTAAGGACTGTTTACATCAAAAATAAAAAGTCCTCCCGGCGCGGTAAACAGGCTGACACCTTGAAAAATTTTTTTCACCTTTTCCGGATCTGTAACATGGTTAATGCTGTCCAGCGCACAAACTGTGGTATCAACCGTACCGTACAGATCCAGCTCCGTCATATCCTGACAAAGAAACAGAATATCCTGGCCGGATTCCAGCTTTTTCTCCAGAGCGACAGAAAGCATGTCCGCAGAATGATCCACACCAATAACATCATAACCCAGGCGGGACAATTCCACAGACAGGCTGCCGGTTCCACAGGCCAGATCCAAAAGGATCGGCCCGGAAGTATGAAACTTTTTAATAATCGAGTCAAAATACTTTGCCCTTTGCCCATAAGAAATATTGCCGGTCAGCTCATCATAGAAGGCTGCAAAGGCAGAATACATCATTCCGTTTTCTCCTCCAGACGATTAAACACAATGCGGTAGCCATCATTTCCGTAGTTCAGCGAACGGTTTACCCGGCTGATGGTTGCGGTAGACGCGCCGGTCTGAGCCACAATATCGCTGTAGACCTTGTTGTCATCCAGCATCTTTGCCACAACCAGCCGCTGAGAAATCGAGCGCAGCTCTGTGATCGTGCACAAATCGCCGAAGAATTTATAGCATTCCTCCAAAGATTCCAATTTCAGCACTGCCTGGAATAGAAATTCCACGTTCAGGTCTTTCATTTTCGATTCCATTTTTGGTCATATCCTCCCATTCGATCAACGAAGTTTAAGCTCTAACTCCGTATTAACAGTTTATCACGTTACAGCGTTCCTGTAAAGAAGTATCTCCTCCCCATAGCCTCTTTTTTCGTTCCCGGCATATGGATATCAGATAAAAATATGGAAAATAATCAGGCGCCGATCGTGATTTGTCTTTCTGTGACGGACAATATCCCCCGTATTGTCTCCTTTATATGGATTATATCATGCCCGTTACAGAAAAAACAAGAGATATACAGAAGAAAAGAGGGAAAAGAAGTAATTTTTTCCACTTTGCATCATTAAAGGCCTGATTTTTTATCTATTTTACAAAGAAAAATAACTTTAAAAATCAGTTTTATTTATTGTACACAAATTATTCACAATTTTTTATAAAAAAATAAAGAGAGCAAGTTGATTGAAACCCAACTGCTCTCTTTCTCTGGTTTTATTCTTCCTCTGCTTGCGTATCCTCTTCCGGAGCATCTTCCGTTTCCAGATCCAACTGAGCGATCTCTTCTACAATCGCCCGCAGCTCCGGAACGCCATAGCCTGTCTCTGCGGAGAAAGGAATCATCTGAATCTGATCCGCGTAGGGAATTTCCTTCTGCAGCGCCGCAAGACGCTCCTTCTGCTGTTTCTGGGAAAGCTTATCCTGTTTGGTCAGGACAATAACAAAGGGAAACTCGTTTTCAATCAGAAAATCAATCATCTGAAGATCGTCCTTCGTGGGCGGATGGCGCATGTCGATCAGCTGAAACACCAGTTCAATACGCCGTCCCGCCGCGAAATAGCCGCCGATCAGGTCACTCCATTTGGCCTTGTTATCCTTGGCGACCTTGGCGTAGCCATAACCCGGCAAATCGGCAAAACGAAGATTCTCCAAGCGGAAAAAGTTAATGGTTTGTGTTTTCCCTGGAACCGCGCTGACGCGGGCAAGATTCTTCCGATTGAAAAATTTATTGATCAGAGAGGATTTTCCCACATTGGAACGTCCGGCAAAAACCAGCTCCGCCAGATCAGACTCCGGAAGCTGATCCATGCGGCCGTAAGAACTCTCAAAAACCACGTTGTTGTAATTCATGGGTCACCTATACCTTTTCCATAATGGGCTGCTGTCTGGACGCTCTGCCTTTGGGCTTGGGCATCTCCGGCAGCGCAACCGGCTCATGTTTGGTTTCCGGCAGCACTTCCTTTTTCTCCGGCCAGATCAAAGCTTCTTCCAGCACCTGAGAAACCTGGGAGACCGGTACGAAACGGATATTTTCCTTTACTACCGGGTCAACTTCCGCCAGATCCGGCTTGTTATCCAACGGGATGAGTACCGTTTTCATCTTATTGCGGTAAGCGGCCATTGTTTTTTCCTTCAGACCGCCAATGGGCAGTACACGGCCCCGCAGAGTTACTTCTCCCGTCATGGCAACATCGCTGCGGACTTCCATACCGGACAGGGCGGAAACCAGCGCAGTGGTAATGGTAACACCTGCAGACGGGCCATCCTTCGGAACAGCACCCTCCGGGAAGTGGATATGAATGTCTTTGGTTTTATAGAAATCTTTTTCAATGTTATATTTTCCGCAGACGCTGCGCACATAGGTCACGGCTGCTTTGGCGGACTCCTTCATAACATCTCCCAGCGAACCGGTCAGTTCGATCTTTCCGCTGCCTTCCACGACAGCGACTTCCACCTGAAGAATTTCGCCGCCAACGGAGGTCCAAGCCAAACCATTGACAACACCCACCAGATTCTCTCTATCCAGCGAATCATCCCGGAATTTTTTCGGACCAAGCAGGCTTTCCAGATTTTTCGCCGTCACCCGGCAGGATTTTTTCTCACCTGCTACAATTTCTTTGGCACATTTGCGGCAAACAGAGCCGATTTCCCGCTCCAGCGTGCGGACGCCGGCCTCTCGGGTGTAGCCATCAATAAGGCCGTAAAGGACATCGTCGGAAATTCGCGCGGTTTTACCGCTCAGGCCGTGGCGCTTCATCTGTTTGGGCAGCAGATGCTCCTTGGCAATATGGAATTTTTCCTCCCGGGTATAACTGGACAGAGTAATCACTTCCATACGGTCATAAAGAGGGCCTGGAATATTCCCCGCGTCATTGGCCGTTGCCAGGAACATTACATTGCTCAGATCAAACGGGACTTCCAGATAATGATCCCGGAAGGAAAAGTTCTGCTCCGAGTCCAGCACCTCCAACAGTGCAGAGGAGGGGTCTCCTTTATAGTCATTGCTTAATTTATCCACTTCATCCAGCAGGATCAAAGGGTTGTTGACCCCTGCCTGTTTAATGGCATTGATAATACGGCCAGGCATCGCGCCGATATAGGTCTTACGGTGGCCGCGGATCTCGGCTTCATCCTTCACACCGCCAAGAGACATGCGGACATAGGTGCGTCCCATTGCTTTGGCGATGGATTTTGCGATTGAGGTTTTGCCCACACCGGGAGGACCAACCAGACAAAGGATCTGACCCTTGATATCCGGGGCCAGTTTGCGGACAGCCAGAGATTCCAGAATACGCTCTTTCACTTTTTTCAGCCCGTAATGATCTGCCTCCAGGATTTTTTCCGCTTCTGTCACATCCAGTTTATCTTCCGTCTGCTTGTTCCATGGCAGATTCAGCGCAACGTCCAGATAATTGGTGCTGACCAAGCCCTCCTGGCTGCCGAAGGGGATGCGTTTCAGCTTATTGATCTCTTCCTGCAGCTTATTTCGAACCTCTTCCGGCAGTTCAAGAGCGTCCAGCTGCTGCTGATAGCGGTCCGTATCGCTTTCCCCATCTTCCGATTCGCCTAATTCGATGTTGATGGCCTTGATCTGCTCCCGGAGATAGTATTCCTTCTGGTTTTTGTCCATCTGCTCCTTGACCCGGTCGGCGATCTCTTTTTCCAGTTTGAGAATCTCCACCTCATGTGCCAACAGCTTGGTCAGGTATTCCAGACGAAGCAGCATGTTGGACTCCATCAGCAGATTCTGCTTCTCCTCCGGCTCAAAAGGGATGCTGTTGGCAATATATTCGCTGAGTTTTTGCGGCTCATCGCTGACCATCGCGTTGAGGATCATATCCCGGGACACCTGCGGCGCGTAGAAACAATACTCTTCCAACTGGTTTTTCACCGTGCGCAGCACCGCTTCCAGATATTCCGGGTTGTCCTGCTCCGGGGCCTGTTCTGGAAAACTGCTTACCACCATCTGATAATAAGGCTGCTCCTGTAATACTTCCACGGTTTTCGCCCGATAAACACCTTCAACGGAAACGCGCAGTATGCCGCCCTTCAGTTTCAGCACCTGTTTGATTTTTGCCACAACGCCAATATTCCAAAGCGCATCCGCTTTGGGCTCTTCTTCCATCATATCTTTCTGCGTCACCAGATAGATCCGCCGGTCTCGTCCCATTGCTTCATTGACAGCTTGGATCGAGCTTTCCCGGGCGCAGTCAAAATGCAGGGAGGTTGTTGGGAACATGACCATCCCCCGCAAAGCCACAACCGGCAGCACTTCGCTGCTTCGCAGTACATTGTTATTTTCCATCATTTATAACACTCCAGTTTGTAATATACAAAAATCTCCGGCATTCTTTCGCCTTAAAACGGTTCAATAGATATATATCATTCATTATATCATAAATTCAGAACTTGAAAAGATTTTTTTCGCTGTTTCATCTGGAAATATCCGCAAAAATCGCTGCTTTTTACAGAGTGTTCACAACAATTCCTGTTTTTCACTTTCTTGCGTCACAGATAATTCCGTTGTATAATGAATTTGTGACCAATCAATGGCAAACGCTTGTGCCGCTTAGCAGCGGCACAGAAAAGGAGAGTCTTATGGCAAAACACGAACCCTTCACCATCCTGCCTCTGGAATATTTCACCTTCAAAAACAGTTTCAGCGGCAGCCGCGGTGACTTTAACTATAAAATCATCCCTCAGGATAACTTCCACCTTCTGGTCTGGTACGGCAAAAATTGCAGCGCGAAAAGTAAGATCGTTGCGGAAAAGGACTTTCCTCTGGAAGAGGAGAGCCGTCCGCAGATCTGCCAGTGGCTGGATCAACAGTTTGCGATCTATGACCAGTGGCGGCTGGATCAATATTTATCCGGCGGGCAAAAAAACTGAGAAGAGATGAAAATCCCGTTCCTTACGGAACGGGATTTTTTACATCTTACAGCCGTGATGATCAGAGGAATTTGCAGATTTCTTCCAGAGCCTTGCGTTTTTTCGGACGCAGAGGATCGCCTTCTTCCGCATATCCAACGGCAAGTACTAATCTTAGATTGCTTTCCTGCGGGATTTCCAAAATGTCCTTCATTTTTTCAACCGAACCGAAGGAACCCATAATGCAGGTGGACAATCCCTGAGCTGTCGCGGCCAAACACAGATGTTCCACTGCCATACCCACATCACCATGAGCATATTTGGGGTTTGGCGTATCCCCCCGGAGGTAAGCCGGCTCCTCCACAATAGAAATGTAGGCCGGAACCTTTTCGCAGAATCTGTTCATTCCGCTTTCCAGAACATTGGTGCTTACTTTCTTGACCTTCTCCGGACTGGTCACCACCACAAAGCTCCATGGCTGGCTGTTGCAGGCGGAGGGAGCAATGCGGGCAGCTTCAACCATTTTGATCAATTTCTCCATTTCCACCGGGCGGGAAGAATAATTCCGGCAGCTCTGCCGTTTTTCCAAAGCTTCAAACAATTCCATAAAACACCATACCTTTCTTCGATTTTTCTTAGGGACATTATACACTTTTTTTGTGGACTTTTCAAGATTTTTATAATAAATATCCCCCGGCGAAGCCGGGGGTTTTTCATATGCGGGCGTAGCCCT
>CAMCOD010000049.1 GCA_945876435.1 uncultured Clostridia bacterium | reverse complement strand
GATGTGGATGGAGTCCTCACGGCTTTTTCCGGCCCGTAATTCCTCCCGGAAACGGGTGGCCATCAAAATCGCATAGTCTACTGTTGCGCCGAGCTGGACACAGCCAATGATGGTGGGGGACACGAAGGGAATGACCGTGCCGGTGAAATAGGGAATGCCCTGGTTGATGAAAATCGCCAGTTCAATGGCTGCTACCAGCACGACAGGCATGGAGACGGAGCGGAATACCACCAGGATGATGAGGAAGATGGCGGCGAGGGAGATGTAGTTGGTGACTTTGAAATCAACGGAAGATGTGCTGATAAGGTCATCGGTCAGTACGGCCTCGCCCGTCATCAGTGCCTCTGGGTCATAGCTTTTGATGATGCGATCCAGTTCCTCCAACTGGGTGGACACCTGGTTGGAGGCCGTGGAGTATTCGGAGTTGACCATCATCATCTGCCATCCGCCCTGTTTCAGCATATTCCGCAGATCCTCTGGGATGAAGAAGTCTGGAATGCCGGTGCCCAGCATGGCGTGGTAGGAAAGGACGGAGGTGATGCCGTCCACCGCTTTGACCTTGGTTTCCAGTTCGTTCATCTCCGTAGAAGAAAGATCGTCCCGCAACAGTACGAAGTGGGATGAAGCCATGTCATAATCATTTTTTAACTTGTTGTTGGCGACTATGGATTCCATATCCTGAGGCAGGGCTTCGTCCAGCTTGTAGTAGACGGTGGTATGATTCTGGGCATATACCGCCGGCAAAAACAGAAGCAGGAAAACAACCACAAACGCTTTCCGGTGGCGAATGATGAATTGATTCATCTTTTCAAAATTGGGGATCAGCGTCCGGTGCTTGTGCTTTTCAATCTGCTTATCAAAAATCAGCAGCAGTGCGGGCAGCACCAGAATCACAGTGGCAACGCCCAGCACCACGCCCTTCGCCATGACAATGCCGATGTCGCGGCCCAATGTCAGCTGCATGAAGCAAAGAGCGATAAAGCCTGCAATAGTTGTCAGGCTGGAACCGGACAGGGATGTGAAAGCCGCCACGATGGCCTCGGCCATGGCGTCCCGAGGGTCTTTATGGAGCTGACGTTCCTCCCGATAGCGGTGATAGAGGAAAATGGAGTAGTCCATGGTGACGCCCAATTGCAAAACCGCTGCAATGGCTTGGGTGATGTAGGAAATCTCCCCCAGAAAGATATTGGTGCCGAAGTTGTAGACAATGGCCATGCCGATGCTCATCAGGAACACAAAGGGCAGCGCCGCAGACTCCATGGTCAAAGACATAGCCACGAGCGACAGCACCACAGCCAGCCCCACATACACCGGCAGTTCCCTGTCTACAAGGTCCTTCGTGTCTTTAATGACCACGGAGAAGCCAGCCAAAAAACACTTTTCATTGCACAGAGCCCGCACGTCTGCAATGGCCTGCATGGTTTCTTCCGCCGCGCCGGATTTTTCATACTGAATGATTATCATGGTGGAATCACCGGCGTAGAACATATCCCGCAGGGCGGCGGGGATAAAATCCGTAGGGATCTGGATGCCCACAGCGTTGCTCAGCCAGATAGCACTGGAAACGCCGGGGATCTCCTTGATCTCATTGATGAGGTCGTTGGTATAGGCAGCGGGCATTCCCTCTACAATGAGCATGCTGGTAGCCGCCATGTGGAAGGGTTCCTCCAAAAGACGCTCACCCTGAACGGAATCCAGGTTCTCCGGCAGATAGGACAGAATATCGTAATTGACCCGGGTGCCGATGTAACCCAGTGCAGAGGGGATCAGCAGCAAGACAGCAATCAATGCCACCAGCTTTGGCTTGCGGGTCAGAGCATGGGCAATTTTTTTTATCATGGAACACACCTCTTAACTGTTTACCGGAAGAGACCGGTAATGGCATTCCAGAAATCCCGGAACATCTTCCCTACACGGCCCCAGAAAGTGCTGGGAATCTCCTGCGCCTGATCAGCACTCTCAGCGGAAGCGTCAGATTTCTTGATTTCCTGGGTGCGGATCAGAACTTGAATACTGGTAGGCGCAGCGTTCTCCTCCGAGGTCATGGACACCGCCTCCGCAGTGGCATCCATCAGAAGCATGTTGTTTATATCACCTGTGTACTCATTCCAGGTATCTTCAATGATCCCATTGATGGTGTCCTTGGCTGTTTTCACGTCACCCACGGCATCTGTGCTGCGGGCAGTGCGCCGCAGAGTCTCCGCCAGGCTCTCCAGGCTCTTTTTCGTGCCTTCATCCAGCTGAGAGCCGGCGTTTTTGGCCAGAGAGCGGAAAGAAGTCAGAAAGCTGTGGGTATCGCTGATGGTGGTTACCATGTCTTTCACCAGAGTTTTGGTGTCCTGGAGGGTACTGCGCAAGCCGGGGACTTGGTCGTTGATGGTGTCGTCCAGATCGCGGATATCCTTGAGCAAATCGTCCACCCGCTCCAGAATATCCCGGCCTACCTCGGCAGCGTCATCTAAGTGTCCCAGCGTGGTGTCGGTTTTCCCAATCAGACTGCTGAGATCTCCGGTGAGACCGTTGCTGCCCATGTGGTTCAGCAAGTCACTGAGGTTTTCCAGCAGGCCGGTGATCCGGGATAGGTCATGGTCACCGTTGAGCTCAGAGAGCATTTTGCCGGTTTTGGCGTAGGCGACTTCATTGGCAAGAATTTTTCCGATGTTCTCAGATGTTTTCTGCTCGGCGGGCAAGGCGTCGATGTCGTTGAGCATCAGCATGGCGGTAAAGAAATCCGCCTTGGTCATGGGCTGGTCAGTACCGCCGCAGACAGCAGTATAGACCTGCTCCATCACAATGAGCTTCGGCTTGGCATCGGCGTACTGGGCCGCCTGCGCTGCGGTTAAGCTCCCTTGCAATACCAGATATGCCAACGCCTGCTCATCGGACAATGCAGGATTTGAAGCCTTGACAGCTGCAATCCCATCATCAACTGTTTGTATCTGCTGGAGCAGGACAGCGGCATTTTCGGCTGATGTCGTATTTCCGCTGGCAATTAGGGCGGCCACCTGATACTGCTGGTATCCGATGGTCTCGCTGCCACTTGCCACACCGGCCCAAACGGTTTCCAGTCCCTGTACCCGCGCCAGTACGGCATTCAACTGCTGCCCTTGGACTTTGATCTTTTCCTTTACGTTGGAGGGCAGTTCGGAGAGCAGTCCGCCGTTGACACGGATATCCAGAAGGTCAAGGGTTTCCTTCAGTTCCTGCAAACTGGTTTGCAGCTTTTTCAGATCGGTGCCCAGTTGGTTCAGATGGCTCTGCATATCGCCGCTGCCGGAGCGGATGTTTTGGATATCCCGCTGCAGGTCCTTCAGGCAGTCATCCACATCGTCCAGGTTTTCCCGGAGGCTGACGGCGGTGTCCGTGACTTCAGACAAGGAGTCCGTGACCTCGGTAATGGAGGTATCGGCGTCATCCAGATGGCCCGGAATGGTATTCAGAGAGTTATTAAGTGATTCCAGATCATTCAGAACCTTATCTCCATCGGCGTAAATCTGGTCTTTGCCGTTGGAAATGGTGTCCCGGGCATGATTCAGCTGATCCAGGCCGTCAGCAGTGTCACGCAGGCTGCCGCCCAGGTCTGCAAAAGAATTCAGCAAAGTATCCAGACTGCCGGAGAGTTTGTTGTAGTCCTCTTCCAGGTCGTCCTTCCGCTGACTCAGCTTAGCGACCTGTTCCAGCTGGCCCAGGGTGGCAGGGACCATCAGAATGGTCATGCCGTCAAAGGAAAAATCCTCACAGCCTACGCGAATCACGAAGTGCTGCTCTTCTCCCGGCAAGGCAATGAACAGCACTGCCCGGAGATTGCCAATCAGCTGCACCTGAGCGCCAGGAGCCTCCAGAGATAGAATGTTGTCCTGGTTGAACACGGCCATGGCTTCCAGTGTGTAGTTGTTTAGGGCATACTCACTGGCATCCTCGTTAGGGATGGCGTCCAGGGTGATCTCCACCACGCCGGCCTTGCCCGCCAGGTCTTCCGCCTTGGTGGGAACACCGTTCAGAGTATAAGAGACGGACAGCGTCCAGGGCAGGGCATCAAAGGGCTTTGCCGTCTTGCCCTCAAAATAGAAATGGGCGGGCGCATCCTCACCGAACTCAAATGAGGTGACGTCACCTGATACGATGGGGATGGTGCCGTCTGTGAGATTTACCACTTCGTCGTAAGAACCGTAGTCCGTGAGGGAGGTGGCTCCGTTCAGGGTATAGCTTTTCACCACGCCGCCCTCCAGCAAATTTCCGTAATAATCCAGCGTGGCATAGTAAGCCTCATCATAGGAAGGCGTTACGCCGTCGCCGATAGGTTCAGCCGCAGTGGCCGGAAGGGTGAAAGAAGATACCAGCAGGGCCGCCAGAAACAGTGACAGGAACCGCTTCCCTGCTAAGTGCTTGTGCTTTGTCATATTGACTCCTCCGTTTAATCGACAAATGTTATATAAAATATAATTGTTGATTTATAGAATCAAGTTGATTATAATGAAGGACAAGAAAGACGGTCAATAGACAAACAGGGGTAAATGCCCAAATCGCCCGGAAAGAAAGGAAACTATCATGCTGAAGAATCCAGAAGACCGCCGGGCCAGGCGGACTCGCAGATTGCTGAAAGAGAGCCTGTTGGAGCTGATGCGGGAAAAATGCTTCTCTGATATTTCTATCCGGGATGTGACAGACCGCGCCGATATAAACCGCACTACCTTTTATCTCCACTATGCGGATACCACCCAACTGCTGCAAAGTATGGTAGAAGAACTACTGGAAGAGGCGCAGGAACTAATTAACGCACATATTCAAGAAACTGTCGCAGACGGCACCATGCGGCCTGTATTTGAGCCGATTCTGGATTTTGTTGTAGAGAACCGGGATATCTGTACGGTTTTGCTCGAAAACAATGAGGCCAGCCATTTTACGGATCATCTGCAGGAATTGATCCAAAAGAACGGCGGGGAAATTATCCGGGCGTGGTTCCGGCCAAAGAATGACCGACAACTTTCATACCTGTTGGAATTTGTCACCTGCGGTTTGATTGGCTTGATTATGGAGTGGTTCCGGGAAAACATGGATCTTTCGAAGAATGAACTGCTTGCTACGGCGGAGTTGCTGGTGGATGGTGCGACTTCCCGGCTGTTCAAGGATGTGTGAATCAAGATACCTCGCTTGCTTTTTCGCCGATTTTTCATGTAATGGTTTATAGTTCGGAAAACAAATGAGGAGATGTGCGCCATGGCCAGTTATACTAAAAAAGCAATTCGAGATGCTTTTATTAAGCTGTTGAATGAGAGGCCGCTTAGTCAAATCACTGTTCGGGATATTGTAGATACATGCGGCGTTAACCGCAACACCTTTTATTACTATTTTCAGGATATCCCCCAACTGGTAGAAACGATTGTAGATGAGGCTGCGGATCAGGTGATCTCTCGGTATCCTTTTGTGGATTCCGTTGAGGATTGCCTTAATGCCGCAGTGGGATTTGCTTTGGAAAATCGGAAAGCGGCACTGCACATTTATCATTCTGTCAACCGGGACATCTATGAACAGTACCAATGGCGGGTATGTGAACGCGTCGTTACAACTTATGTGGACGGCGTTCTGAGCGGACGAACCGTGTCGGAACCGGATCGACGACTCATTATTGACTATTTGAAATGCATGTGCTTTGGCTTTATTATCGGTTGGCTGGCAACAGGAATGCAGGAGGGTATCCAATCCAGATTCCATAGGCTCTGTGAGCTGAAGCACGGAGATTTGGAAGCGATGATCTCCCGGTGTGAAAAGAAGTAAAATATAGTTTATGACGGGACTTGGTATCAGACAAAAGCAGCCCCTTTGCCTAAACTTTGGGCAAAGGGGCTGCTTTTGTCTGTATTATGCGCGGGGGATCCCAATTACAATACAAGTATAAATCAAAGAGGCACACACTGTGTAATAGGATGAATTCCCCGTTATTTGAAGTAGAAAGTTCTGGCAGATGAAGCGGCGTCTCGCCTGCGCAAACTGTCGTTCCACAGCAAAAGGAAGGAGGTGTCGGTAGTGCCCTTGAATAAGCGGATTTGGACCGCAAAGGTCGGCTATATCGTCATTTCCATATTGATTAGCGTGTTGGGTATTGTGCTGATCACTGTTCCGGATTTTTCTGCCTCGCTGTTATGCCGCCTTGGCGGGGGAATTCTGATCCTATTTGGCATCGTAAAGATAATCGGCTATTGCTCAAATGACTTATACCGATTGGCTTTTCAATATGATCTGGCAATTGGAATTTTGCTCATTGCACTTGGCGCGGTTTTAATGCTCCGCACACGCATCATGACCAACGCCATCTGTATTCTTCTTGGAATATATACGCTTGCAGATGCGCTTTTGAAAATACAAATTTCCATCGATTCAAAAGCATTTGGTATTCGCCAATGGTGGCTGATACTTGTAGTAGCAATCATGACTGGAACCATTGGCTTTCTACTGGTGCTCCGCCCGTCAGAAAGCACACGGGTTGCTATGATTCTGCTGGGATTGGCACTTCTTATGGAAGGCGTATTGAATTCTATTACGGTCTTGACATCCGTAAAAATTATTCACAACCGCTTGCCAATGAATGCTGAGATTTTGTAGAAGAAACCCGATTAGCATTCATGCTAATCGAGCCTTTATGAAAGAACATATATTGCGGGAGGATATTATCATGAACGCTTCAACAGCAATCAAAAAATTCGGATTGGAGCAGGCCTTTGACTATTTGTATAAAAATCCGCAGGAAAACCTTGTCAAGTTGATGGACTGGGCGGATAAGTTTGCAGGGGGTGAATTTGAAACGCAGCGGAAGCTCATCCGTGAGTCAATCACCGATCCAAAGCACCCTTATTATCCCTTTATTCAACGGCTGCTCACAGATGTCGACCCGGGGGTCATGAAGGCCATCGCTGTGAACTTTTTTATCAATGCCTCTCTGGTTGGATGGCCCAAGCAGGAGGAGTGCCGCAAGAAATATGGCTGCAACATTCCATGGGCCATTCTTCTGGACCCTACCAGTGCCTGCAACCTGCACTGCACCGGCTGCTGGGCCGCGGAGTACGGCAATAAACTGAACCTGACCTACGGGGAGATCGATGGG
>CAMCOD010000048.1 GCA_945876435.1 uncultured Clostridia bacterium | reverse complement strand
AGCGATCAGCCAAGGGTTAGTGGTAACAGGACCCATTTAATTCACCTCATCTTATCTTAAAATAGAGTCTTAAGCGCTAAGCCGCTTGTGGATTACAAAGGAATGTTGCCGTGGCGTTTTGCCGGACGGGTTTCGCGTTTGCTTTCCAGCATTTGCAGAGCGTTGATGATGGTGGGACGAGAGTTTTTCGGTTCGATAACCATGTCAACCATGCCGCGCATTGCTGCTTGGTACGGAGTAGCGAAGTTCTCGATGTATTCTTTGGTCTTAGCTTCAACATCAGGATCTTTCTTGAAGATGATGTTAGCAGCGCCAGCAGGACCCATTACAGCGATTTCAGCGGTCGGCCATGCAATAACTTGGTCAGCGCCCAGATCTTGAGAGCACATTGCCAGGTAGGAACCGCCGTAAGCTTTACGGGTTACCAGAGTAATTTTGGGAACAGTTGCTTCGGAGTAAGCATACAGCATCTTAGCGCCGTGACGGATGATGCCGCCGTATTCTTGGTTGCAGCCAGGCAGGAAGCCAGGAACGTCAACCAGGTTCAGCAGAGGAATGCCGAAAGCGTCGCAGAAGCGGATGAAACGAGCGGATTTATCGGAAGCATTGATGTCCAAGCAGCCAGCCATAACTTTCGGTTGGTTAGCAATGATACCGATGGTTTGACCATCCATACGAGCAAAGCAAGTGATGATGTTGGTTGCCCAGTATTTTTGGTTTTCATAGAATTCGCCGTTATCAACGATGGATTTGATAACTTCATACATATCGTATGCTTGGTTGGAGTTGTCCGGCAACAGAGTGTTCAGTTTGTCGTCGGTACGCATCGGATCGTCACCGGTTTCAACAATCGGAGCACCTTCCATGTTGTTGGAGGGCAGGAAGCTGAGCAGGTAACGGATTTGTTGCAGGCAGTCTTCGTCGTTTTCAGCAGCGAAGTGAGCAACACCGGAAGTGCTGTTGTGGGTCATAGCGCCGCCCAATTGTTCTTGGGTTACGTCTTCACCGGTTACGGACTTAACAACTGCAGGGCCGGTAATGAACATCTTGGAGGTGTTCTTAACCATGTAGATGAAGTCGGTCAGAGCAGGGCTGTATACAGCGCCGCCTGCGGAGGGACCCATGATAGCGGAAATTTGGGGAATAACGCCGGAAGCGATGGTGTTTTCGAAGAAGATCTTACCATAGCCAGCCAGAGCGTCGATAGCTTCTTGGATACGAGCACCGCCGGAATCGTTCAGGCCAACCAACGGAGCGCCCATTTTCAGAGCCAGGCGTTGAACCTTAACAATCTTAGCAGCATGCATTTCGCCAAGAGAGCCGCCTTCTACAGTGAAGTCTTGTGCGAATACATAAACCAGACGGCCATCTACAGTGCCGTAACCGGTGGTAACGCCTTCACCCGGAAGTTCTTTCTTTTCTTGACCGAAGTTGGTGCAACGATGACGAACGAAACGGTCCAATTCTACGAAGGAACCTTCGTCGAGCAGTGCAGCGATTCTTTCGCGAGCAGTCATTTTGCCAGCTTCATGTTGTTTAGCAACACGTTTTTCGCCGCCAGCAGCCAGAATTACTTCGGCTTTTTTGAGCATTTTCTCAATTCTTTCTTGAGTAGACAAATCTTACACCTCCATCATATTTGGGAGAACAAATTTATATACATATGCTGAAGGCATATCACTTGTATGCCTTCAGCACAATGTATCAAAAATAATTTAACCTAAATCTTTTAATTTACCAGCTAAGCTTGTAAATTAGTCAACATAGGTAGCCATGGGTTGGCAGATTTCCAACAGGCAGCCAGCAGATTTCGGATGAATGAAAGCAATCTTCATTTGGCCAGCACCATTGCGGGGAGCTTTGTCGATCATGCGAACGCCAGCAGCTTGCAGGTCAGCAATAGCAGCTTTGATGTCGTCAACGCGCAGAGCCATATGTTGGATGCCAGGGCCGTTCTTAGCAACATATTTGCCGATAGGGCCATCGCCGTTTTCAGTAATGTCAACGAGGAGTTCGATCAGGGTTTCGCCGCAGGGAACGAAAATGGTAGCAACGCCTTGTTCTTTAACTTCTTCGGTACCGGTAGCTTTTAAGCCCAGAGCCTCAGTGTAAATTTTAGCAGCTTCTTCCAGAGTACCAGCGCAAGCTACGCCGATGTGGTCAACGCAAATAGTTTTGAATGCCATAATAAATTCCTCCTAAAAAATGTAATTTTGGTGGTTTTATTTCAAAACTTTACCAACAATATCATCAACGACAGAGTAAGGTTCAATCTCACGGGATTGCATCTTAACAACAAGATCGTCAAATTCCTGAGTTTGAATAACTTCTTTGTCGATGTAGCGATTTACACGGTCATTGAGCATAGCCTCAACTTCGTTTTTAATACGTTTCTTGCGGATATCGTTCAATTTACCGGAATCAATTAAATATGCCTTGTGAGCCTCGATGGAGTCCACAACAGCCTCTATACCTTCACCCTTGCTAGCAATGGTCCTGTTAATCGGAGGACGCCAGCCAACATGTTCGGGATTTAATTCGAGCATCATTTCAATCTCAATGTTGAGCTTGTCTGTACCTTCACGGTCAGCTTTGTTAATCGTGAAAAGGTCACCGATTTCAAGTATACCTGCTTTAATAGCCTGGATGTCATCGCCCATGCCGGGGATAACAACAACCATGGTAGTATCTGCGGTCTTTACAATATCAACCTCAGATTGGCCTACACCTACGGTCTCGATAATGATTACGTCCATGCCATAAGCGTCCATTAATTTTACAGCGTCACCTGCTTTTTGAGACAGGCCGCCAAGGCTGCCACGGGTAGCCATAGAACGAACGAAGATGCCTTCATCCGCCATCAGATCCATCATTCTAATACGGTCACCAAGAATAGCACCGCCAGAATACGGGCTAGTGGGGTCAATCGCTACGATGCCTACAGTTTTACCGCGTTTGCGATATTCTTTAGCAAGTTTATCAGTTAAAGTACTTTTACCAGCACCCGGAGGGCCAGTGATACCAATTACATAAGCATTACCAGTATGAGGATAGATCTCTGTCATAATTTTGACAGCGTCATCGTATTCATTTTCAACAGCAGTGATTGCCTTAGATAATGCAAGACGAGAATGATTTAATAATTTATCTACTATTTCCATAGTTCACACCGCCTTGTCAGATTGTGAATATTTGATAAGGCAAGCCGGGACAAACCCGGCTTGCACTTATAGGTTAGGGATAAAATTATTTTACGTTAGCGTTGATGCATTCAACAATTTTGCTGGTCGGGGTGCCAGGAGTGAATACTTCAGCGATGCCAGCAGCTTTCAGGCCGGGGATGTCAGCGTCAGGAATAACGCCGCCGCCGATAACCAGAACGTCGTTCAGGCCTTTTTCCTTCAGCAGTTCAACTACTTTCGGGAACAGGGTGTTGTGAGCGCCGGACAGCAGGGACAGAGCAACAACTTGTACGTCGTCTTGCAGAGCAGCTTCAGCGATTTGTTCCGGGGTCAGACGGATACCGGTGTAGATAACTTCGAAACCAGCGTCGCGCAGAGCACGAGCAACTACTTTAGCACCGCGGTCATGGCCGTCCAGACCGGGTTTAGCAACTAAAACTTTAATGTTAGCCATTGTAAAATACCTCCGTATATGTTAGTGTTTACAAATTAGAGAGTGGTATGAGGTTGGTATTCGCCGAATACTTTTCTCATAACGCCGCAGATTTCACCTTCGGTAGCATATGCACGAACTGCGTCGAGGATCAAAGGCATCAGGTTTACAGATTCGTCTGCGCAACCAGCTTCCAAAGCTTTCAGAGCAGCTTCAACAGCAGCGTTGTCGCGGCGAGCTTTCAGAGCAGCAATCTTTTCAGCTTGCAGTTTGCCTACAGAGCCGTCTACGCGCAGCAGGTTCTTCGGAGGTTCTTCTTCTTGGGTGAATTTGTTAACGCCAACGATGATACGGTCGCCTTTTTCAATTTCCATTTGCCATTTGTAAGCGGAATCTTGAATTTCTTTTTGGATGTAGCCTTTAGCGATAGCTTCCGGAGCGCCACCAATTTCGTCGATCTTTTCGATGTATTCCCAAGCTTCTTTCTCGATCTTGTCGGTCAGAGCTTCTACATAGTAGGAGCCGCCCAACGGGTCAACGGTGTCAGCCAGGCCGGATTCGTAAGCAACGATTTGTTGGGTACGCAGAGCGATGGTTACAGACTCAGTGGTCGGCAGTGCCAAAGCTTCGTCCTTGGAGTTGGTGTGCAGGGATTGGGTGCCACCCATAACAGCAGCAGCGGTTTGCAGAGCAACACGAACGATGTTGTTGTTCGGTTGTTGAGCGGTCAGCATGGAGCCAGCGGTTTGGGTATGAACGCGCAGCATCATGGATTTAGCTTTCTTAGCGCCAAAACGCTCTTTCATAACTTTGGACCATACACGACGAGAAGCGCGGAATTTAGCAACTTCTTCAAGTACGTTGTTATGAGCATTCCAGAAGAAGGACAGACGGCCAGCGAAAGCGTCAACGTCCAGACCAGCTTTGATAGCAGCTTCTACATAAGCAATGCCGTCAGCGATGGTGAATGCGATTTCTTGAGAAGCGGTGGAACCAGCTTCACGAATGTGGTAACCGGAAATGGAGATGGTGTTCCACAGGGGTACGTTCTTGGAGCAATATTCGAAAATATTGGTGATCAAACGCATGGAGGGTTTCGGCGGGAAAATGTAGGTGCCGCGAGCTGCATACTCTTTCAGAATATCGTTCTGAATGGTGCCGCGCAGTTTGTCAGCGGAAACGCCTTGTTTTTCAGCAACTGCAATGTACATAGCCAGCAGTACGGAAGCAGGAGCGTTGATGGTCATAGAGGTGGAAACTTTGTCCAAAGAGATTTGGTCAAACAGGATTTCCATATCTGCCAGGGAGTCAATAGCTACGCCTACTTTACCAACTTCACCTTCAGCCATCGGATCGGTGGAGTCATAACCGATTTGGGTCGGCAGGTCGAATGCGCAGGACAGGCCGGAACCACCGTTAGCCAGCAGGTAACGATAACGTTTGTTGGATTCTTCAGCGGTGGAGAAACCAGCATACATACGCATGGTCCAGAAACGGCCACGATACATGGTGGGTTGTACGCCACGGGTGTAAGGATATTCACCGGGGAAGCCCAATTTGGTCATGTAGTCAAAGTTTTCACCAAGATCAATCGGGGTGTACAGTCTGTTAGGAACCAGGTTTGCGCGTTCAGGGTTTTTTACCAGTTTAGCTTCAACGTCAGCGGTGTATTTTGCTAAACCAGCCTTAATTTCTTCAAATGCCATTCTCAAATCCTCCTTAAATATTTGGTTTGCATATTTCGGATTGGACGGATCCGAAATCATGGTGAGAGTGTCCGTCAAAGACGGTGTATGGCAAAGCCATAAGGCCTCGTCAACATTTTTATTTATACTTGCCGATGGGACTCACACCCACCGGCAAGTACATTACATAGTTTACAATATTTTTGAAAACTTCTCAAGTAGATTCTTAAGATATTTTCAAATTATTTTTCCATGGTGCCGGTTTCGTTGAAACGGGTATGGAAGGAGAAAGCCTCGCTCAGAATGTGCGGGGTTTGGCTGTTCTTGCAAGCTTCGCATGCACGATGGAAGTAATCCAACAGCATGGGTTGATATTTCGGGTTAGCAATCTTGTCGATGATAACCAGAGCGCGTTCTTTCGGGGACAGGCCACGCAGGTCAGCTACGCCGCGTTCGGAAACGATAACATCAACGTCATGCTCGGTGTGGTCAACATGGCTGCAGAAAGGAACTACGGAAGAGATAGCGCCGCCTTTTGCCAAGGAGGTGGTGAAGAATACGGTCAGGAAGCCGTTACGAGCATAGTCGCCGGAACCGCCGATACCGTTCATCAGCTTGGTGCCGCAGATGTGAGTGGAGTTAACGTTGCCATAGATGTCAACTTCGATAGCGGTGTTCATAGCGATAACGCCGATACGACGAGCAACTTCCGGGCTGTTAGCAACTTCTTGCGGACGCAGGATGATGTACTTCTTGTATTTGTCTACGTTCTCGTAGAATTTCTTCAGGCATTCAGGAGACGGGCTCAGAGCGGTACCGGAGCAAACACGCAGCTTGCCAGCATCGATCAGGTCGAACATACCGTCTTGGATAACTTCGGTGTAAACGGTCAGGTCTTCGAAGTCGGAGTTAACCAGACCATTGATAACTGCGTTAGCTACGGAGCCTACGCCGGATTGCAACGGCAGCAGGTTCTTCGGCAGACGGCCAGCAGCAACTTCAGCTTTGAAGAAGTCAACCAGGTTTTTGCCCATCTTTTGAGCGTCTTCGTCGATAGCGCCCAGAGGACGAACTTTATCGGTGATGTCGCAAGGAACAACAGCAACGATCTTTTCAACTTCTACAGGAACATACGGAGTGCCGATGATGTCTTCCGGAGCGCAAACGGGGATAGGTCCACGGTTCGGGGGATCCAGAGGAACATAGGAGTCATGCATGCCTTCCAGTGCAACCGGTTGAGTTACGTTTACTTCAACGATAACTTTCTTAGCGGATTGAACATAGGAAGAGGTGTTGCCCATGGAGGTGGTCGGGATCAGGCCAACTTTGCCTTCGCCCAGGTCGATGATTTTGCAAGCTTCAACGATTGCAACATCAACGTCACGGCGGTTAGCCATGAAGCCATAACGGGTCATTTGAGCAACATGGCTCAGATGCAGGTCAGTGTATTTAACTTGGCCAGCATTGATAGCTTTACGCATATCATTGTTGGTTTGGTAAGGCATACGACGGTCAACGATGCCTGCTTGGGTCATAGCGGTATCCATTTCAGGACCTACGGATGCGCCAGTCCAAACGTTGATTTTGAAAGGAGTTTTTTTGCCTTTTTCAGCAAGAGCCAGAGGTACAGCTTTCGGATAGCCAGACGGGGTAAAACCACTGGTACCTACGTTGTCACCATCATGTACAAATTCTGCAGCAGCTTCAGCGCTCATAACTTTGCCAGCTACTACGTCAACAATGCGATCTTTAATGTCGATCATGTTTACCTTCCTCCTTATAATTAGGACATTGTGTTTATAAAAGGGAGAGTCCCTTTTTGCTTATAACTCATCTGCTGTTCCCGAAGAGGAACCACCAGATAAGGTATTGCCTTAAGTCAAGCATTTCACAAAGACTTCATACTTAACTATATTGTGTTTTCGACATAGCAAGAAAA
>CAMCOD010000047.1 GCA_945876435.1 uncultured Clostridia bacterium | reverse complement strand
TTCTTCCGGGAACACAATAGGGAATATCCCCTCTTTTGCAGGGCAAGAGGGGATATATTTATACTCTTCTCAGTGCGTCGATGGGATTCAGGTTTGCTGCCTGGGTTGCCGGCAGCAGGCCAAAGATCACGCCGATCAGCGTAGAGAACACCACCGCAATGAGAATTGCCGGTGCGCTGATGGCCACCGGGATCTGCATAACCCGGGAAATCAGTTCCGCCAGGCCCACTCCGGTGAGTACGCCGATGACACCACCGATGCTGGTCAGCACGGCAGCCTCCGTCAGAAATTGCAGCAAGATCCGTTTCTTCTTGGCTCCCAGTGCCTTCTTAAGACCGATCTCGCTGGTTCGTTCCGTCACGGACACCAGCATGATGTTCATAACGCCAATGCCGCCTACCAGCAAAGAGATACTCGCAATCCAAATAAGCTGGGTATTGGTGGATTTGCTCATATTCTGCAGCTGTTGGGCCTGCTCAAGCATATCGGCACTGCGGTAGTCAAATCCGGTATCCGTGCCGATGATCTGGCTGCTTGTCAGCAGGTCTGCCGCATCCTTTCCCACGGAAGCCATCACGTCCGTATTGCGAACCTTGATGGCAGCCGACTGGGGCTCATCAAACTGGTATAGGGTCGGCCACACGCTGCTGGGGAAATACACCGTACCCGAGCCGTCATTGGCATAGAGATAATAGTCATTGAAGCTGTTGATGGTGGGGGTAAACTCCTCACGAGGCCCGATGATGCCCACAACCGTAAATACTTCGGTACCGAACTCCAGGCACTGCCCCACCGGATCTACCCCATTGAACAGGCTCTCGGCCGCGGTGCTGTCTACCAGCGCCACTTTGCGGTACTGGCTGTAGTCCTTTTCCGTAAAGCCTCGGCCGGAACGAACCTGCATCCCGTATACACTGAAGTAATTCTGGTCAACACCAATCAGATTTCCATTAAAAGCCGTATCCCGGAAAAACAGGCCATCGGAATAACTGCGCTTGTAGTATAAAGATGCCTGCTCCGCGCCGGGGATCTGCTCCAGCTCCTTGCGGGTGTCCTCCGTAATCACCCGCACCTGGTCCGGCAGCGGATTCCAGCTCAGATCGTACTGGTTGCCGTTCTGGTTTAGTTCGATGGTCACCACATTGTTTCCGGCGCCGATCAGGTTTTCCTTAATCTGCTCATTGGTACCCTTTATGGTGGAGACAATGGTAATGATGGCCGCAATGCCGATGATGATACCCAGCATGGTGAGTACGGAACGGAGTTTGTGACTCCAGATGCCCTCAAAGGCAAGATGTATATTTTCTACCACAAACTCGCCTCCTTACTGTTCATACAGGGTGCTGTAGTCGCCCTCTGCCGTGGGGGCACCGGGCTTCACGGTCTTTCCATAGGGGAAGGCCAGCTTATCCTCCATGGTAATGCCGGACAAAATCTCGATATAGCTGCCCCAGAGGCTTTTCCCCGTTTTCACGGCACGCTTTTCCAGTTTCCCATTCTCACCCTGGACAAGAACATAGCTCTCCCCATTCTCCTTGCGGACAAATGGGTTTTGCAGGTAGATGCCGCCGTCTCCCTGGTTCAGGGAATACTGAATGTTTACATAATTTCCTCCAACCAAGTCCGCGGATTCATCCACAAACACGGTGAAGGGATAATAACTCACATTGGGATTGCCGTTTCCATAGTAGTTGTCCCCGGACGCAGGGAAATCGCCTACGCTTTCCACTGTGCCGGTGTAAACGCCGCCATTTCGGTAGTCGGTTACCGTTACCTCGCTGCCGATTTGCAGCTTATCCCGGTTCAGTTCGCTGATGGAACCGGATACATAGAAACCGCCCCCGCCGGATACTTTCAGGATTGGCTGCTGATTTTCCTTTGCTTCCTCCTGGGTCAGCACAGACACCACCTTGCCGTCCACCTCGGAATAGATATTGCCGTCGTTGGCTTCCCGCTGGGCAATGCTGTACTCTGCCTCCGCCACCTTGATCTTATACTTGACATCCAGGATGGTCTTGCGCTGATCCTCAATCATGCGGGTCAGCTGTTCCTTGGTATAGCCGCCTGTGTTATAATCATTACCGGCAGTCTCGGTTTCCCGGTTTGGAATGGCAACGGAAACGGTCTGCATTCTTTCGGGAAGAATACTGAAATCCAGCACGCCGGACGCATCAAAAAACTGCAAAGTGAAGGGCTTCTCCGAACCCGTAACGTGTATGCCCTGCCAGAGAACCTTTGTAGATGAGGGCAGATTGTCCATCGTGGTTTTCATAACCGCATAGAATTCCGAAATATTGTAGTCGGGTTCCGGCAGCAGGCTATTCGCTTTTTGGTCAGCTTCCCGGCGTTTTTTCTGGATCTCGGTTTTCACCTTTCCCATGGTTTCGTCGTTCAGATTGGAAACCATATTGGGCAGCAGGCAAATCACCGGGTTATCCTTTGTTCCCGGAGCGGCTTTTGTATTTTTCTCGTCTGAAACAACCTTCAGCTCTGTAATCGGGTCTTCCTCAACCGGCACCTCCACATCCACATAATCATAGGTCATGGGGGTGGTTTCTTCCACAATGGGGGTATTCGGCGTTGTATCCAGCAATTCGCCCAGCCGGGCTTCCTCCTGCTGCAGTTGGAGCTTCAGCTGCTCCACAGAAAGGCGTTTCTTTTCCAGTGCCAGATCCGTCAGCGTAGTATCAAAGGAAAGCAGAAGATCCCCCTTCTTCACCGTGTCCCCCTGCTTGACCTTGACTTCCGTTACTGTCTGGGTATCGGAGAGCATGACGGTCTGGATGTTGTCCGACCGGACGGGGCCATAACTCTCCTGCCGGTCCCCCCAGTAATCCGTCATGCCCACGATATCAAAGCTGTAGACATACACGCTCTTTTTTCCGGAGGGACGGGATGCCGCAAAAATCCCGGCACCGATGGCCGCCGCAGCCGCCACCGTACCAACGGCGATCAGAATGATCTTTTTCTTATTCACGGCCGGTGCCTCCCTCCTGGTTGGTCAGCAGCTCTCCGTCCAGAATGTGATAAACCTTTTTGGCCCGTCTGGCAATATCCGGATCATGTGTGATCATGAGAATGGTCATGCCGCTGTCAGACAGATCATCAAAAATATCCATCACCTGCTTGCCGGATTTGGTATCCAGGGCTCCGGTAGGTTCGTCCGCCAGCAGCAGCGCCGGTTTTGTGACCATAGCCCGGGCAATGGCCACCCGCTGGCACTGACCGCCGGACATCTGATTGGGCAGAAAATGAATCCGTTCCTCCAGGCCCACCGCCTTCAGGGCTTCCTCCGCCCGCTGCCGGCGCTCCTTCAGCGGAACATCCGCATACAGAAGGGGCAGAGCCACATTGTCCACCGCTTCCATTTTGGGCATCAGGTAAAAGCTCTGAAACACAAAGCCGATGTACTTATTGCGCATATCTGCCAGATCATCGTCCTTCAGATTGCGCAAATTGTTGCCGTTCAGCTCATACTCCCCGGAGGTAGGCACATCCAGACAGCCAATAATATTCATCAGCGTGCTTTTTCCGGAACCGGAGGGGCCCATGATGGCGATATAGTCCCCCTGCTCCACTTCCAGATTGATGTTCTTCAACACCCGTACAGGTTCCTTCCCCTGCATATAGTCCTTACAGATGTCGGTAAGCTTTAGAATGCGCAATCAGCCCACCTCGCCTTCCAGGGCTTTTTCAATGTCATCCGTATCGATTTCGCCGCTGGCAAGCTGATCTGCAGCAGCCTCAATCTCCTCCTGTGAGATTTCTCCACTGTCAATCCCTTCGATCACACCCTCCATGGGTGTGGTTTCTTCCACGGAAATATCCATGTCAAGTCCCATATCCATGTCGGCGTCCATTGCGGCATCCATATCGCCCTCTTCCGGATCGGAAACCACCGGTGTATGAGAGGTAGGCGCACCGGGCTTGCAGAGCTCCGCATCCGGGAAGGCAATATAATCCGTGTCCGCAAGGCCGTCAGTCACATCGTATGTATCCATCTGCTCATTGTAAGCACCAACGGTAACGGACCGTTTTTCCAGCTTTCCGCGGCCATTTTCCGCCCAGACATAGGCATTGCCCTCTTCCTCAAAGCAGATATAGGCACTGCTCAGAGGAATGCCTGCCCCTGTTCCGTCACCGGTATCCAGTTCGATATACAGATGCTGGCCCATGATCAGGCCCTCAACCGTATCCAACTCCACATAGAAAGGATACTTGCTGGCTGTGCTCATGGAATCAGAACTCATCATCCGGTTGTTGTCATTCTTTATGGGGTTTTCGTAATCTACCAGCTTCACGGTTCCCAGCCATGTTTTGCTGCTGTCTACCCGGGAAGTCATCCGGATTCGGTCCCCCTCCCGGATGGCCCCCTGCTGCAGCTCTCCGATGGTTCCCTTGACCCGGTAAGAGCCTTCCTGCTGAATGGTAATATAAGGGGCGGGGTTTCCCTGGCTGTCCGTTCCGTTTTCATTCACCGCCTGGACCCGACCGGTTACAGGTGACGTAATGGTGGCATTTTGCAGGAGCTTTTTTGCCTTTTCCAGCTCCGCCTTCTTGGTTTTCAAATTCAGTTCCGCTTCCTTTTGGCTCACCTGCAGGGTCTGGATCTGAATGGTATACTGCAGCTTCATGTTGGCGCCGGCCTTATCCCGGTCACGCTCCAATTCGCCGATCTGAACCTCGTAGTCATCCATACTGGCGCTGAGCTGCTCCCGCTCCAAATCCAGCTTGTCCGCAGCCAGCTGCAGCTGGTCCGTATCGTAGGTAAAGAGGGGGTCCCCCTCTTTCACATCCTGGCCTTCCTTAACCAGCAGTTCCGCCACATCCTTATCCGAGTCCTTTTTGATTTCGGCAATGTTCTCCGAAACCACCATACCGGAGAAGCGCTCTCCGGAACTGATTCCCGTAAGGCTGGACACCTGCTGCACATATACGGCAGTCTTTTCCTTGCCGCATCCGCCGATACCGGCCGTCAGACAAAGCGCCAGGCCCAATATGATCACTTTCTGAAATCTCATATTTGCATCCTCCCGCAGGACAACACTTTTGTTTTGTCCATCATACGAAAAGCCCATCAAAAAGTCAACTGTCCCGGGGTTTAATACTTCCTTAAGTTTTGGTAATTAGCTCCTCCGCAAATCGTCTGCGCTGTTCCGCGCGAAAAAGCAGCAGCCAAAACTGGCTGCTGCGTAGACTATACAAAGCGGTTTGATTCTTCTGCGCGTTTTATGCATAAAAAAGCCCTGCTGCAGCTCACATGGAGTGCAGCAGGGTGTTTCAGTCTCTTTATCCAATGGGTTCAAAGTCGGCAGCGCCGTGCTTGCACAGGGGGCAGACAATATCATCCGGCAGTTCGTCACCCTCGTAGATCCAGCCGCACACCTTGCAGACGAAGCCTTTCTTGCCCTCGGTCTGGGGCTTGGGCTTCACATTCTTCTGGTAGTATGTATAGGTCATGGTTTCCGTATCCGTCATTACTCTGGCTTCCGTCACCGTGCAGATGAACATGCCGTGGGTTCCCAGATCAACGTACTCCTCAACCTTTAAGGACATGAAGGAATTGATGTATCTGGACAAAAAGACCAGGCCATTGTCGGAACGCAGGGTCTCCATACCGGCAAATTTATCCGCTGTACGGCCGCTCTGGAAGCCAAAGCGCTCAAACACTGCAAAGGGAGCCGTTACATCCAGGCAGTTCACATTCATGATGCCGGTTTTACGGATGGTATGGTAGGAGTAATTCTGCTTATTGATGGTTACTGCCACCCGGTTCGGGGTGTTGGTGACCTGACTGACGGTATTGACGATCAGTCCGTTGTCTTTGGTTCCGTCGTTGCTGGTCACCACATACAGGCCGTAGCCAATATTAAAGAGCGCTGTCAGATCATTTTTATTGGCAGTGGCATCCTGCTGTGCCAGGTATTCGGTGCACAGCTCCTTTGCCAAGGCCTCCACCTGAGCAGCAGAAGTCTCATTGAGGGCGGAAAGGATATGAACAGTCGTTTCTGTAAAGGTCAGATTCTTGCATTCCGCAAGCATGGTCTTCATCACCTTGGCAGCCATAGGCGCCCAGGAGCCGTTTTCCATCAGGGCAACCGTACGGTTGCGGAAATTCCGTTCCGTCAGGTGATGGATAAAATCCTTCATAAAGGGGAAAATATCCGCGTTGTAGGTAGTTGTGGCCAGAACCAGTTTGTTGTAACGGAAGGCATCGGCAACCGCCTGGGCCAGGTCACACCGGGCCAGATCATGCACAACCACCTTGGGGCAGCCGTTGGCCCGGAGCTTCGCGGCCAGGTTTTCCACAGCGGCTTTGGTGTGTCCGTAGACACTGGTGTAAGCGATGACAATGCCTTCGCTCTCGGCGGTATAGGAGGACCAGATGTCGTAGAGCTTCAGATAGTGGCCCAGGTTCTCCGTCAGCACAGGACCATGGAGGGGACAAATGGTCTGAATATCCAGTGTGGCAGCCTTTTTCAGCAGATTCTGTACCTGCGCGCCATATTTGCCCACAATGCCAATGTAATAGCGGCGGGCCTCGTCATCCCAGGGCTCCTCCACATCCAAAGCGCCGAACTTGCCGAAGCCATCGGCAGAGAACAGAACCTTGTCCACATCGTCGTAGGTGACGATGACTTCGGGCCAATGCACCATGGGAGCCGTTACAAAGGTCAGAGTGTGCCTGCCCAAGGACAGGGTGCTCATCTCCCCTACCACAATCCGGCGGTCTTCAAAGGAGGTTCCGAAAAAGGCGCCCATCATGGAGAATGCCTTGGCGGAAGACACAATTGTGGTTTCCGGGAAAACCTTCATAAAGTTGGCGATATTGGCGGAATGGTCCGGCTCCATGTGCTGAACGATCAGATAATCCGGCTTTCTGCCCTGGAGCACATTCTGAATGTTGTCCAGCCACTCGTGGGTGAAATTCTTGTCCACCGTATCCATGACGGCAATTTTTTCGTCCAGGATCACATAGGAATTGTAGGCCATGCCGTTGGGAACCCGATACTGCCCCTCAAACAGGTCAACCTGATGATCATTGACGCCCACATATCGAATATCATTGGAAATGTTCATAATAATTCTCCTTTATGAGATTCATTCTTTTTCGAATATTACCATAAAAATACCATTTTGTACAGTGTCAATTTGACAAAAATTCAATCATTTTTCCAGTTTTATTCCGGCTATCATTTTCTGAAAAGGAGCTTCCGTTTATGGCACAAGCAATCGCTTCCAAAAAAGAATTCGATGAATTGGTTTCCGCCTCCTCCGGCACCTGTCTGGTGGATTTCTGGGCCCCCTGGTGCGGTCCCTGCCAGGCGCTGGCGCCTATTCTTCTGTCCGCGGAAAAGAAGGCGTCAGGAATTGGTTTCTATCAGGTGAATGTGGATGACACTCCGGAACTGGCCCAAGTCTTCCATGTCAGCAGTATTCCCACCCTAATCGTCTTCCGGTACGGAAAGGAAATTCAGCGAACCCTGGGCGTCCTGTCTGAAGCCCAGATTCTGGCCCTGCTTGCGTAAAGCGGGGTCTTTTTGTTGACACCGGCATTGTCCGCTTGCTATAATACAAAAAAGGAGGAGGATGTGTATGTCCCGCTATGATTGCCCCAGCTGCGGTGAGACTTTCAATGGGAAAAAGTGCCGCAATTGCGGATATGAAACCTTTAACGAGGAAATCGCCCACCGGCTCCATGTGCATAAGGGAGAACCTCTGGTAATCCACGAAACAACCCGCAAACCCATCCCCACTGCTGATCCCTTCGGCTGCCCGCCAAAGCCGAAGAAGCAGCCGAAAACCAAGAAAAAGAAGTGGACACTGGTAATTACAATTATTCTGGTTCTTTGGTTTCTGGCTCCAGCAGCAGAGGTTGTAAAATCCGTAGGAAGTGACCTGAGCGATTTTTTCAGCTACATAAGTTCTCCAACACCGGCGGAACTTGCCCCGGATGAGCTGCTTCTTTATTCGGATGAAAACATCCGGGTTACCACCAGTTGGAATATGGAAGACGGTTTCACCAACGACCTTCCCCTGACCATTTATAATGACGGCAGAAAAAGCATCCGCGTCAGCGATGAAAATCTCACCGTAAATGACTACCTGTTGGATTACTACGCATACCTGGGAGAGGAAATCAAGCCCGGGAAATCCGTATCCACCAGCCTGTACATCAATTCTGATGCACTGGATTATTGCGGAATCAGCAGCGTCACCTCCTATAAATTCAACCTGGCATACTGTGAGCTCCAAGATTATGCGGAAGCCTGGTTAACGGATGCGATTTCTGTTCCCTTTTCCGTAATTGATTTGGGCACAAATCCGCCAAAAGCGGATGATGGTGTTCTTCTCTATGAAGATGACAACATCCGGCTTGTTTACCGCGGCTATGAAACGCCCCACTATTCCTCCTCTGACCTGTCCGGCACCACGTTTCTGATATATGCAGAGAACAAAAGCAGTGAAGAACTGACGATGCGCAGTGAGGATAGCAAGGCCAATGATCAAATCTTCGACCTGTGGGTCTATTCTACCCTGCCAGCCTATACAAAAACAATCATTCAAAGCCACGGCTATGAATTTCCTGTTGACAGCATTGAAGCGCTCCAGACTGTCTCTATTGATCTAACATACCGCAATGAAGACTGGGATGAAACGGAACTATCGGTTATGCTGCCGATCACAGAGCAGGGAGCGGTAAAAATTTAACCATGCAGAAATACTGTACAGGCCCCTTATTACCAATTACTTTCAAAAATCGGCTTCCCAAATTAAGTGAAGCGAGAAAAGTGAGAAAATCGGCCTTACCATGGGCATAAAACGGCTCTCGAATAGTTGCCCCTATGCTGGTTCCAGAGCGAAGAAGTTGATTTGTCCGAATTGATTCCCGTTTCTACTGCTTTATTTCGTTGCAAATCTTAATGATCACTAACGCAAATGCCTTTGATTTTTCCTGTAACAGGCTGACCATAGAATCTGTGCCTTTCCCAACATACTTCTTCACGATTCACGATTACTTTTAAAAATCCCAAATGCGCAAATTAAGTAAGAGTGAAGATAGCATTCATTCTAAGGCCAGTTGGAATCGCTTTTCTTCGGAAAAGCCAGGTTGTTTTCGACAGTCCACGCAGACTTGCCAAGAAACGTCTTTCCAGTCCTACTTCTTCACTATTCACTATTACCTTTTACTTCCAAAAATCGGCCCCTAAATTTTTGTGAAGAGTGAATAGTGAATAAGTAA
>CAMCOD010000046.1 GCA_945876435.1 uncultured Clostridia bacterium | reverse complement strand
AACGGCGGCGCTGACTATGTGGACGCTGACTTCACTGAAGTAAACGATAAATAAGCATAAGTAAGTGAGGCTTTGGCAAAGTCCAAAGCCTTGCTTTGTGTATAACGAGAAGGGTGAATACCATTGGCAGAACAGAAACGAGATTATTATGAGGTCCTTGGCGTACAGAAGGGCTGCTCCGACGACGAGCTGAAAAAAGCCTACCGCAAGCTGGCCAAACAGTACCATCCGGACCTGAATCCGGGAGACGCGGAAGCGGAAGCCAAGTTTAAAGAGGCGAACGAGGCCTACGCCATCCTCTCCGACCCGGAAAAACGGCAGAAATATGACCAGTTCGGTCATGCCGGCGTGGACCCCAACTTCGGCGCGGGAGGCGCGGGAGCCGGAGGCTTCGATTTCAGCGACTTCGGCGATATTTTCGACACCTTCTTCGGCGGCGGTTTCGGCGGCGGCTTTGGCGGCAGCAGCCGCACCCGCAACCCCAACGGCCCGATCCGCGGCAACAACGTGAATATTTCCATCAATCTGTCCTTCATCGAGGCGGCCAAGGGCTGTAAAAAGACCATCAACATCAACCGTATGGTCAGCTGTGAGGACTGTCATGGCACCGGCGCGGCCGCCGGCACCCAGCCGGAGATCTGTCCGGATTGCCACGGCTCCGGCCAGGTAATGACCCAGCAGCGCACTCCCTTCGGCATGATGCAGTCCGCCCGTCCCTGCAGCCGCTGCGGCGGAACCGGCAAGATCATCAAGGACCCCTGCAAGAAATGTAACGGCGCAGGCCGCATCCGCAAAACCGCCAAGCTGGAGGTCAATGTGCCCGCCGGCATCGACGACGGCCAGACCTTTGTTCTCCGGGGCCAGGGCGATCACGGCCTGAACGGCGGTCCGGCAGGCGACGTGAACGTGACCGTCAGCGTCCGCAAGGATGCCCTCTTTGAGCGGGATGGCTACGACGTATGGTGCGATGTGCCCATCACCTTCCCGCAGGCAGTTCTGGGCGCGGAGGTTACGGTTCCCACCATCGACGGCAAGGTTTCCTACAATGTGCCGGAAGGCACCCAGCCGGGCACCGTGTTCCGTCTGCGGAACAAGGGTATCTCCTACATCAACGGCCGTGGCCGGGGCGACCAGTATGTCCGCGTGAACATCGAGGTGCCCACCAACCTGAGCAATAAGCAGAAGGAGGCCCTGCGGGAGTTTGACAATCAAACCACCGAGAAAAACTACAACAAGCGCAAAGGCTTCTTCGAAAAGCTCAAGGACTTTATGAAAGACTAAATCAAACGCAAAAAGGCTCCATTCCACCGGGAATGGAGCCTTTTGTTTAAGCTTTGATCTCAAAGATCAGATCCATATCTTTAATTTTTCCATTCTACTACACGCCGGAATGCTCCGCAACAAAGCCGAAGACTTTTTCCTCTCCGGCTTGCATTTGTCCATACTTTGGCTTATAATGGAAACAGTTTTGATGGATTTTTTTCCGAAAATCTGCAATAAATTGCCCCTTTGGGCGCACTATATAGGTGGTGAAGCGTGAAAAGCCATGAAAAATATTGATCTTGAGCTGGTGGCGAAAGCCAAGAAGGGGGATGAGGGCAGCTTCAGCGCCCTCTACGAGCAGTTTGCGCCCGGCCTGTACCGGACAGCCCTCTATACGCTGGGCAACAGCCATGACGCGGAGGATGTGGTGTCGGAGACCTTTCTGGAGGCCTTCCACGGCATCCGCAAGCTGCGGGACAACGCCGCGTTTCCCACATGGCTGTTCAAGATCCTGTCTGTCCGCTGCAAGCGGAAGATCCGGGATTATGTCCGGGGCCGGAACGAGCTGGACATTGACAGCCTTCTGGAGCTGGATGACGGCAGCGATCTGGGGCAGGAGGCCAGCCGCCGGACGGACCTGCTGCGGGCCATGGAGCAGCTTTCCGCCGCCGAGCGGCAGATCGTGGTTCTGGCCGCGGTGGAGGGCTACACCACCAAAGAGGTGGCCCAGATTTTAGGCTGTCCCCACGGCACCGTCAGCTCCAAGCTGTTCCGCAGCCTGAAAAAGCTGCGGGCGATTCTGGAAAAATAGGGAGGTGGAAGAATGAATCCCCGTAAACAACAGGAATTGGAGGAAAATCTCCGCTTTGTCCGGGAACGGTTGCCCAAGGGCCAGCCGGCTCTTCCGCCGGGTCTTTCTTCGGAAATTTTGCTGCAAAAAGCCAAGCTTTCCGCGAAACGATCCTCAACTTATCGCCCGTTCCGCTGGCAGAAAGCCGCCGCTATGGCCTGCGCGTTGGTTTTGGTGGCGGTTTTGGGCGTTTACAGCCTGTGGACGGACCCAAAATCCCTGAGCCGGGAGGCGCCGGAAGCAGCTTATAACACAGCGAGCGACATAGAAAGCAGTACGGAAAGCGATACAGCGGCCCCATCGGCGGCCCAGTTTGCCGTTAGTCCCCAAACGGCTTCTTCGGAAAGCGGCACAGCCGGGGCATATTCCACCAGCGTGGAAAGCTATCCGGCCACCGCCGAGAGCCGGGAGCTGTTCCGGCAGCGGTATCCGGAAATGAGCGATGCGGATATTTATACCCTGGTGGAGGGCGGCAGCACCTATCTGGTGATCCACAACGATTACGGCGACCGCTGCCGCAGCATTGCCGTTTTAGGCAATGAGATGGAGGAAGGGGAAGGGGAAACGCTGCGGATCCGGGACAAAGACAGCGGCAGGGAACTGTCCTTCGACCCTTACAGCCTTGCGCCCCTTTCTTAAATTTAGACAGAAAGCGAACAGAAAAATTTCAGACTGAAAAACTGAGATGAAAAGAGCCTCATTCCTTTGGAATGAGGCTCTTTTTATGCTTTTCTCTTTACGATCTCCAAAAGCTCCTCCGGCTTTTTGGGGTAGTAGTCGGCAGGCAGCTTCAGCCTGGTTCCCCAGGTGGCCAAGGCAAAGTCGCAGCCGGCGTTTCTGGCGCAGCCGCTGTCAAAATCCGTGTCTCCGATGAACAGGATCTCCTCCATGGACAGCCCGGCCCGTTTTCCCAGCAGCTTCAGAGAGTCGGGAGCCGGCTTGGGATGCTCCACCTGGTCGCAGCTTACGATATAGTCGCAGTAGCCGGCAAAGTCCCAATCCATGGCCTGGCTGGCCTCCAAAGCACCCTCCCGGGTGCGGGAGGTGTTGATGGCCAGGATCAGTCCCATAGCCCGCAGCGCCTCCATGGTGGGGCGGATGCCGTCGTAGATCCGCTGTTCCTGGACATATTTTGGCAGATGGAGGGCGAAAAGCCGGTTAAATTCCTCCAGCTCCCGGTCGCTCAGCTCCAGCAGGCTTTGGGTGGCACTGACCGGGGAGCCGTACATCAAATCCAGCACCTCCGGCTTCACCGGACGGCCATTCAACTCCTCGTAGGCATCCCGTACGCCGTTCAGCAGGTAGTGGGTGTCCACAATGGTGCCGTCAATATCAAACACAAGGGCTTTGTACATAGTATTCCTCCTAAACGGTTGCGGGACTCAGCGAGGCAGCCGCTTTTTTCCGGCCGGAAACCACCCGTTCCACGCCGCAAAGGTCGGCTATTATCCGAATATCCGTATAAGCGGCCTTCTTCATCAGCTCCGCTACCGCCGCCGCCTGGCGATAACCCACCTCAAAGGCCAGAAAACCGCCTTCCGCCAGCCAGTCATAGCAGCGGCGGGACAGAATACGGTAAAAGTATAAGCCGTTTTCCGGGGCTTCCAGAGCCATCTTCGGCTCGAAGCTTACTTCTTTTTGCAGCTGGGCCATCTCGTCGGCGGACAGGTAAGGCGGATTGGCGCTGATGATGTGCAGCGGTTCCGGCGGCGTCCAGCGCAGCGCATCCTCCGGAACGATCCGCACGTTTTCACAGCCGTGGCGTTCCACGTTGGCCCGCAGATAGGGCAGGGCAGCCTCCGACAGCTCCACCGCGTAGATCCGGCGGGCCTGAGGCAGCTCCTTGGCGTACACCACCGGCAGACAGCCGCTGCCGCTGCACAGATCGCAAATCACCGGCGCCGGAAAGTCCTTTGCCGCCGTCAGCACCGCTTCGCAAAGGGTCTCCGTGTCGGCCCGGGGGATCAGCACCCCTTCGCCCACCTGAAAATCGTAGCCCCAAAAGTCCCAGCTCCCCAGCAGATATTGAAGGGGATAGCCGCTTTTCCGCTTTTCCAGCAGCGCGGCCAGATTTTCGGCCTGCTCCGGGGAAACTTCCTGGTCCTTGTGGAGCAAAACCTGATTTTTATTCCAGCCGAACAGCTTTTCCAGCAGGCAAAAGGCCTCGAAGGAGGCCTCCCGCTCCGGCATCCGGGCGGAAAGCTCTCTGGCTGCCTGCTGATACAGCTCCCACAAACCCATAGCTTCTACCATTGGGCGTCCTTGGCGTTCTCCGGGATGACCTCTTTCATAGCGGCGATGGCCACCTGGATCATCTCGTCGTCCGGCTCCTTGGTGGTCAGCCGCTGGGTCCACAGCCCCGGCGCGGACAGGATGCGGGTGATCAGGTTGTCATGCCGTCCGGCGAATTTGATGCACTCGTAAGCCACGGACATGATCAGCGGCAGCAACAGCAGCTTCAGCAGCATCCGCTCCCACAGGCTGCCCCAGGACACGAAGTACAGCACCAGAATGGACAGGATCAGGGTGATCACCAGGAAGCTGGTGCCGCAGCGGGGATGGAAACGGCTATATTTCCGCACGTTTTCCACGGTCAGCTCCTCTCCGTGCTCGTAGCAGAAGATGGTCTTATGCTCGGCGCCGTGGTACATGAAGGTGCGGCGGATGTCCTTCATCTGGGATACCGCCAGCAGATAAACAAAGAAGATGGCCAGCTTCATGCCGCCCTCGATGACGGTCATCAGCAGGCTGCTTTTGATCAGCGGCTGCAAAAGCTTCACCAGATAGGTGGGCAAAAAGAGGAAAAGCCCGACGGCGATGCACATGGCCAGCACGAAAATGCTTGTCTCAAAGACGGTTTCGTACTTTTCGCCCAGCTTTTCCTTCATTTTTTTCTCAAAGGCGGATTCCTCCTCCTCCAACTCGCCGCCCAGCTCCGCGGAACGCATCAGGTAAACATAACCCTGCTTCAGGCTGTCGAAGAAGTTGAAGATCCCCCGGACAAAGGGGGTCTTTTTGTACCATTTTTTCATATCCGGGGTGTTGTTGACCTCGGTTTTGATGCTGCCGTCCGGCAGACGGACGGAGAGGGCGGTCTTTTTCGGCCCCCGCATCATAATGCCCTCCAGCACGGCCTGGCCGCCGATGCTGGTTTTCAGGCAGTCTTGGTTGGCTTTTTTCTGCTCCATAGGATAACGCAGCTCCTTTCCGGCCCCCCGCGGGAATGTGACGATTCGCAAAGCAGCGGCGAGGCTTTTTTCCACAAAAAATCAAAGATCCATCTAAAAAAGACAAGGCGTTTTTCTCCAAAAACCGGGAAAAACATTGTCAACAAGTCATTATAGCACAGTGAAAGGGAAAATGGTGAATAAAACGTGAAAAATCAGGCTTTTTCACGGAAAAAGTCCGCCTTAGGACTGGGCGGAGGTGGCCAGAGGCAGGGAAATGGTGACGGTAGTGCCGCTGCCCTCCACAGAATCAATGCTCAGGCTGCCGCCGTGAAGGTTGACCAGCTCATCCGCCACCGCCAGACCGATGCCGGAGCCGCGGCGGGTGGAGTTGGCCTTGTAGAACTTCTCCTTGATCTTAGGCAGATCCACCGCGTTGATGCCACAGCCGGTGTCGGCGATGGTGACCACCGCGTTGGAATCGGCGATCCGGGCGGTGATGGTGACAGTATCGCCGGAGTCCGAATACTTGATGGCGTTGTCGATAATGTTGATAAACACCTGCCGCAGCCGGTTGCTGTCGGCGTTGATGGGCATAACGTCCATGGGCTCGTCGTAGATCAGCTCAATGTTCTCCCGCTTGGCCCGCTCGGCAAACATAAGCACCGCGTCGGACAGCTCGGCGATCAGATCCAGCCGGCTCAGACTCAGCTTCATGCGGCCGCTTTGGATGCGGGAAAAGTCCAGCAGTTCCTCCACCATGGAGGACAGGCGGTCGCTCTCCTTCATGATAACCCCCACGCCCTTGCGCAGGGTGTCCGGGTCCACCTCGCCGCTGTTCAGGGTTTCCGCCCAGCCGCGGATGGCGGTGAGGGGGGTGCGAAGCTCGTGGGATACGGAGGAAATAAAGTCGTTTTTCATCTTCTCGTTTTCCTGCAGCTCCTCCGCCATGTAGTTGATAACGTCGCAAAGCTCGCCCACCTCGTCGTCGTACTTTTTGTTCAGACGCACGGAGAAGTCTCCGTGGGCGATGCGCTGGGCAGTTTTGCCCACCTGGTCCACCGGATTGACCACCGAGCTGATGAAGTAGGAGTTGGACAGCACCACGAAGAAGATGATGATCATGCACACAATGGCCACCAAAGCGATGTACAGGATGACCTGCCGGTTGATCTCCGACAGGGACACCACATAGCGCAGCGCCGCCAGGCCGGAGTTTTCACCGGCGGACACACAAAGGCTGTAGGCAATCACCGGTTCCCCGTTGATGTGCCCTTCCCACACGCCGTCCCGGCCGGAGCTGCTCAAAGCCTCCTCAAAATCGGGCATGCTCATGTCCTCCGAGGGGGAGAAGCCGCTGGAGGTGAGGATCACCTGGCCTTCGCTGTCGATGGCCAGCAGCTCCATCTTGTCTTTTTTGTCAAAATCTTCCACCAGAGAGCGGAGAGCCGACAGAAAGTCCTGGGAATTGTCCTCGGCGTAGTTGATCAGCAGGGTGTCGTTGATGCTGGCGCTGGAGCGCATGATCTGCAGGGCGTTGCTGTAAAAATAGCTGCGGATGAAGAAGGCCGAAGCCACGATCACCGCGGAAAGCAGCGCCAGAATGACCAGAAAGCTGTTATACAGCCAGCGTTTGGTGATGCGTTTGACAGCCATCCAAACGCCTCCTTTCGCTCAGGAATAAGGGGCGGGACTCCGCGGCCCTTATACCGTCCATTTGTAGCCGTAGCCCCAGACGGTGGTAAGATATTTGGGGTTGGAGGGCTCGTCCTCGATCTTCATCCGCAGCCGGCGGATGTTTACATCCACGATCTTTACGTCGCCGAAGTAGTTTTCGCCCCAAACCTGGGTCAGAATGGCGTTCCGCTCCAAAGCTACGTTGGGATTTTTTAAGAAAAATTCCATGATCTGAAACTCCACCTGGGTCAGGTCGATGTTCTGGCCGTTTTTCTTCAGCGTCCGGCTCCGGTCGTTGAGGGTGAAGGGGCCGGACTGGATCTCCGACGGGTCCTCCACCACAGCGGCGGTCATATTGACCCGCCGGTGCAGGGCGTCCACCCGGGCGATCAGCTCGGAGGGGCCGAAGGGCTTGGTGATATAGTCGTCGGCGCCGTACATCAGGGCGCTGACCTTGTCCATTTCCTGGGATTTGGCGGAGAGCATGATGATGCCCACGGTGCTGCTGCGCTTGCGGATCTCCTTGCAGATGGTGATGCCGTCGGTGCCGGGCATCATAATATCCAGCAGCACAATGTCAAAGTCGCCGCCGCTTTCGTCAAAGACCCGCAGAGCCTCGTCGCCGGTGGGGGTATCCACCACGTCGTAGCCGCTGCGCTTCAGGTTGATCACCACGAAATCGCGGATCACATCCTCGTCTTCCGCAACCAGAATTCGTTTCATTGTATCGTTCCTTTCGTAAAAAATTTCGTTTTATTGGCGTTTCTTGGGGGATTTTCCGTGATCTCCCCCAAGAATCCGTATTTCCCCGGCCAAAACAGGCCTTAGCCCAAAAAGGCGAACAGCTCCTGCAGCTGTTTTTCGCTGATGGCCAAAGGATCGTCGCTTTCCGGGATGTGGGCGTAGTATTCAAACAGGCCCTGCTGCCCCAGAAGGCGGAAGTATTCGCTTTCAAACTTGTCGTGATAATCCTTGACGGAGTAAACCTTCAGCCGCAGCAGCAGAACGGAGGTGTCCTCCAGGGTGCCGTTGTAGCGGATGAAGCTCCACTCGCTGCTTTCCGGCTGGCTGACGATGGTAACGGTATCCAGCCAGCTTTCCGGGAAGGTGATCCGGTAGCGGTGATCCTCGTTGATGGCGCAGCGCAGCACCGGCTGCCAGGTGCGCCCCACCCCAAGCTGATTGAAGGTGGTGAGGTAGAGCACCTCCTCCTCTTCCTCATAGCCTGGCAGGGGGGACACGGAGGGCACCTCCATGATCCCGTCGCCGTCGATGTCCTGACAGAGGGTGGAGGTGGGGCGGAGGGTCATCTCCGAGAGAATGGTCTCGCCGCTGTCCAGCAGGTTTACCAGCTCCCGCCCGTAGGCGCTGACCACCTGAGTGACCATCATGGTCTGGCCCCGGCTGGGGTTTACCCGGCTGTCAAGAAACAACGCCGGCGTGGAGGAATCCACCATTCCTGTCTGAACGGCCACAACCTCGGCGGAATTATAAGGCAGCTCCAGTGTGCTGCAGCGGTCCAGGGTGCTTTTCCCGCTGACGCTGATGGTTTTGGTGATGAAGGAAACGGTGCTTTCCTCGTAGAATGGGTCGCAGGTCACGGCCACCATATCCAACTGCCCGTCGTTGTTCAGATCGGTGAAGGAAAGGTAGTCATAATCCACCGAAAAATTCTCCGACAGGCTGCTGCCGTCATAGCGGTAGACCACGGCGCACTTGTCGTTCATGTATTCGTCGGCCCAGCCGATGACCACGCTGCTTTCCGGACCCAAAAGGGGCTGAAAGCTGATAAAATCCACTTCTGTTTCCTGGTTGGGGGCGGAAAGGTCAAAGACGGAGACCCACTGTTCCTCCTGCCGGTCCAAAACATTGACCCAGGTGGCGCTGCCCTTGGACTGGGCCTGGTAAAAGACCAGAGCCTCGTCCTCTCCGTCGCCGTCCAGGTCGTAAAACAGGAAGGAAGAGCGGTTTTCCCCGTTTTCCGGGTACTTATATTTCAGGTCGTTGTCGCCCACAGCCCGCTCCAAAGCGGTGGAGATCTCTAGCTGCTCCTGGGTGAGGGCGGGCGGCCGCATCAGATCCTCGGCGGAAAGCTGAAACTGCATACAGCCGCTGAGCAGCAGCATACAGCCGGCGGCGGGGAGGATCTTTCCCAGGCTTTTTCCATGGAACATGGGGTTCAAGATGGGACGCTCCTTTCGTTCGAATTGGCTTGTATTTCATAAGAACACAGACAGCGGGGAGAAGGAGACTCCACCCCATACTATCATAAATCTATCCTATCACAAAATACCCCGGATAGCAAGAAAAACAGGGCCTCTGTCCCGGCGGACAAAAGCCCTGAAAAGCGCTGTTCCGAAGAAAATTTAAGATTTCGACTTTATTTTACCTGTGGAAGATGGTAAAATGATTGGGAAACAGTAAAAACGTCCAATTCTTCCCCAATTTGCGGGCCGGAAGGCAGAATTTGCACCGTCCCCGAACCCAAAATCAACCGGCCTGCCCCTAAGTGTACGGGGCGAAGGCTATGGATGACGCAGAACTGTAGAATAAAACCGGTTTTGCGCAGCAAAATCGCCCCAAGATTATGGGGCGAAGGTTTTATTCTTGGAAAGA
>CAMCOD010000045.1 GCA_945876435.1 uncultured Clostridia bacterium | reverse complement strand
AAAATGAAAAAGCTGTAAAACCTATGAATTTATGAAATAAATTCTCAAAAATTTCATAACTATAAATAATAAAGACGAAATATTTCCATATTTAATAAAGACAATAGGAAAAAAATCGGTTTTTGTAAACCAAAAAATCGCTTAAAACAGATAATTTTGGCAGGTAAACCGGAAATTAGAGGTATATTTGTTCAGTTTAATGAAAATCCGATCATAAGCTTGAATTTTTTATAGTGTTTTGCTATAATGAATGCACAATCTTCCTATGCCGTAAGGATAGGAGACAGTCGTTTGCATTTTAAGGAGGCAAAAACGAGATGAACAAGAACATGACCAAAGTTCTCGCGCTGGCAATGGCAGCCGCTATGGCTCTCAGTGCTTGCAACACCACAAAAGAGAACAACACAGAGAATCAGGGTGAAACGCAGAACAGCGGCAACAACGCTGCCAATACGGAAACCCAGAAACCTGCAGAAAGCAACGAGGACAAATACCCGATCAAAGATCTGGTTATCGCAAGAGCTGCAAACCGTGAGCTGGAGTCCTTCAACTTCCTCTACTCCCAGAGACAGGAAGACAGCGAAAACACTACCAACTGCTACGATGGTTTGCTGGAGTGCGATAACAAAGGTAACTTGAAACCATGTCTGGCTGAAGAGTGGGGCACCGAAGACGGCGGCTTGACCTGGACCTTCAAAATCCGTGACGGCCTGAAATGGGTTGACGTAAACGGTCAGGTGAAAGCTGACAATACCGCTTACGACTGGGCAACCGGTCTGGAGTGGGTACTGAACTTCCACAAAAATGACTCCGCCAACACCTCAATGCCAATGGAAATGATCAAAGGTGCTACCGAATACTACGAATACACCAAATCCCTCTCCAAAGAAGAAGCTTGCGCTCTGACCGCAGAGGAAGGCTCCAAATTCCTGGAGATGGTTGGTATCGAAGTTCCAGACGCCAACACTGTTATTTACACCTGCATCACTGAGAAACCTTACTTTGACACCGTGGCTCTGTACAACTGCCTGTATCCAATGTCCAAAGGCATTGTTGATGAACTGGGCGTTGACGGCGTAAAAGCAATGGATAATACCACTATGTGGTACAACGGCGCTTACCTGATGACCGAGTACGAGCAGAACTCTTCCAAATACCTGGTACCAAACCCAGAATACTGGGACAAAGAGTCCTTCCGCTTTGACTCTGTTACGATTCGTATGTGCGAATCCACAGACGTAATGTATCAGCTGTTTGACAATGGTGAGATCGACTATGTAACTCTCAGCGAATCCAACCTGCATACCATTACCTCTGATCCAAACCACAAATTCGCTGACAACATCGTTGACGATATCCCATCCAAATACTCTTATCAGTTCCACTGGAACTACAATAAGAACGATGAGGACACCAACGTTGTTGACGTAAACTGGAACACCGCGATCGCAAACAAAGCCTTCCGTCTGTCCTTGTACTATGGCATCGACCTGACTGAGTACTACAAGAGAACCAACGCTCTGGATCCTCTGAAATGTGAAAACAACTTCTACACCATGACTGGCCTGTGCCATACTTCTGATGGCAGAGACTACACCGATCTGGTAAAAGAGAGACTGGGCCTGGGCGATTACAATGGTACAACCATGGTTCGTCACAATCAGGAGAAAGCTGAAGAGTACAAAGCACAGGCAATTGAAGAACTGACTGCTTTGGGCGTTACCTTCCCAGTTGAAATGGACTACTACATCGCCGGCGGCAACCAGGCAGCTCTGGACAGCGCAAACGTGCTGAAAGACTGCGTAGAAAACAGCCTGGGCACCGACTATGTAACCCTGAAGATCTGCACCTACGTATCCTCTATCTCCAAAGAAGTACGTCAGCCAAGACTGCAGTCCTTCCTGCTGAACGGCTGGGGCGCTGACTACGGTGACCCAATGAACTACCTCGGTCAGGAAATGAGAGACGTAGACAACGCAGTTTACGCTACCACCTACGCTAACATCAACGATGTTGAAGAAACCGAAGCAACCAAGGATCTGCTGGCTACTTACGCTGAATACAACCGTCTGGTTGAAAAAGCAAACGCTATCAACGATGATCTGGATGCCCGTTACGAAGCTTTCGCAGACGCAGAAGCATACCTGCTGTCCAACGGCATTGTAATGCCGAACAACTATGGTAAACCTCTGTGCCTGACCCGCATCAACATCCACTCCAAGATGAACGCAATGTACGGCGGCTGCAACGAGAAGATGAAGAACTGGGAGACTTCTCTGGAGCCATTCACCACCGCACAGATCGAAGCTTACATTGCTGAGAACAAATAATTTTGCTTTTTCTTTCCTCCATAATCCATCAAAGCAAGGGCCTGCCGTCTTTCGGCAGGCCTTTTGCACAAAATTCTGCCGGAAAATAAACAGCGTTTTCCAACAGATGCCCACGCAAAAAGGACCAGGAAGGATAACGGCCGATTTGCATTCTTGCGCTCCAGGTCAAGCGACTCTGACATAGTCAACAAGAATAAAAAGTCGGAACGATGGGCTGCAAAATTATTTTGGCGCTTTTTATGCAATGTAACCGGATGACGAAAAAATACTGGACTTCTTCCCGGCACAAATGCGGAACGGAGACGGCAGAAAAAGAAAAATATGAAGGATAATGCAGCAAAAACGGTAAAACCTTTCGCATATTTTCAACAAAATACAATCGTAACCCCGACAATTATACTAAAACGCGGGGTGCTTATATGGTTAAATTATTGCGATATCGATTTTATGCGATAAAATAAATTGAGCTTTAGTAGATATATTGCATAAAAAAAATTAACTTATATGAGTAAAAAGCTGAAAAAATGAAAGAAAAGTATGAAATTTTTTGCCGAAAAATTAAGGAATCGTAAGAAAAAGCAAGAAAATGAATAAATATCCCTAAAAATATGCAGCAATCCGCATAAAAATGCTTATTATTCATAAAAGTGAAAGTATTTATGCAGGTTGCACACAAAGATTAAGAAAAAACGGAAAGTCGTATCTAAGATTGACAAGATGGAGGATATCTGGTATTCTTAAATACGATCAAGATTGATCGTTGCGCTCTTCTGCGTAATGAGAAGTCTTCTCCGGGGGACAGCGTTAACCATTGATTTTCCGGAGCCCTGATTCCTGGGAGGGATCGACAAAAGGAAAACACATGTATAAGACCAGTTCGAATAGGCGGGCTTCTCACAGTCGGAACGATTCTTTGCCGCTGCGTCATCAGCAAGCGCAAAATACCGGGAAAGCTATGTGGAAGCCGGCAGGAAACCACATCGACCATTCTATGTAAGACCGGATAGTTGACGATAGGGTATTCCGCGAACACCAATTCTTCCGCAGGCAATTGATTCAGCGCAGAGGCGGCGCAGAGATGATTTCAAGCGAACATCGATGACAGTTGGTTCCATGTATTGTAACCCATAATACATGGATTCTTTCTTTAAATCGGCATTTGCTTGATCCATTCTCAGCAAAGCCCATGTGATGAAAAGACAGAAGACCTGCTGAAGAAGGGGAGACTTTGCTGAAACAGAAATCTGCTGTACCGCTGAAAGGCGGACAGGATGCCTGAGTAAGGCAAAGTTTAGGTTTGTGATTGGAACTGGACTTGATTCATCATGGCTGATCCCGTTGGGAGGCTGTGAGTCTGGCTTCTTTAACCGCTTCAATGAGGAAAACAGAATGCAGCGCCGAAAGTGGAGAAATCTGCTGCGGCGTCTGAAACAAGAAGACACACCGGTTGGGTGACCACAAAGCTTCAATTTTTGTTGGATTCGGCGAAAAGGAAAAAGAAAACAGCTCCGGCGGAACAATGTGAGCGGCTGTGTTGCGGTCACAGGGGCTGCATGCGATGCGAGTGCCCAGGTGAGCCGTACTTCCCAGTAGATGCTCTCTGTCGACTGTGCGGATGTCGAATTTCGGTAGACGCTCAGGCAGATAACAGTTCAGCACCACCACACATGTGTTTTCACCTTTACAAAAATGGTTCGTGATTTGTAGGTCCGTTCCTTGCCGCAAGGCATTGGAGAGGGGATGTGAGTCACATGGACTACTTCGGTCAGGAGAATGGGATGAATAGAGCGGAATCGTTCGTAGACCGCGACAGCGGGCAGGGGAAAGGGACGCAATATTTGTTCTCTCCATGTGTAAAACTGTCTGACAACTGCAAGGGTTAGATGAATACTGGGAACTTCGCAAAGTCAAACAAAAAAGACTGCCATTTCTGGCAAGTAAGTAGGGGATGCTATGTTTAAGTATACTGTAAAAAGACTTGGACAGTCCTTGCTGACCGTCCTGATTATTGCAACAATCGTATTCCTGCTGCTCCGTATGCTGCCAACTGACTACTACTTCACTGAAGATCAGCTGATGAAATTCACTGAAGAGCAGAAACACGACGCGCTTGAGGCTGCAGGCCTTCTGGATCCAATCCCAACCCAGCTGCTGAATTTCTATAACGACATTCTCCACCTTGACTTCGGTGTATCTCGCCGTATTCAGAATGGTGTACCAGTCGTTAAAGTTATTGGCAATAAGTTCGCCATCTCTATGAAGATGGGTCTGATGGCTATGGTAGTGTCAATGGTCATCGGTATTCCGATGGGTATTTTGCAGGCGATGTACAAAGAGAAGCTCTTTGACGCCATCGGTACTGCCTATACCATCTTCGTTAACGCCGTACCGGCGCTGGTATCTTACTCTCTGGTACTGGTATTCGGCTCCCGTGTATTGGGTCTTCCATCCATGTATTCTACCAGAAACCCTGGCCCATCCAGTATCCTCCCAATCTTCTGTCTCGCCATGGGTTCTATCGCATGGTACGCTCTGTGGATGAGACGTTACATGATCGACGAAATCAACAAAGACTACATCAAACTCGCACGCGTAAAAGGTCTTTCCACTTCCCAGATTATGTACAGACATGTGCTGCGTAACGCATTCGTTCCAATGGTTCAGTACATTCCAGCAACGGCTCTGTTGACCATCGGCGGCTCCCTGTTGGTAGAGAGATTCTTCTCTGTTCCAGGTATGGGTCCACTGCTCACCGACTCCATCAACCGTTACGACGTCAATGTTGTTCAGACTCTGGTAATTCTGTACTCTACGCTGTCCATTCTGGGCGTATTCCTTGGCGACGTTGCTATGATGATTGTTGACCCACGTATCACCATCGCCGAAAAAGGAGGTTCTCGATAATGGATGAGAATAAAGTTGTAGAACAGAACGTTGTCAACGAAGACGAATTGTTTCATTTTGTAGAATATAACCCGGAAGCAGCGGAGCAGATCGGTTATTCCAACTACTCCTACTGGGGTTCTGTATTCACCAACTTCCTGAAGAGAAAATCCGCTGTATTTATGAGCATTATTTTCTTTGCTCTGGTTATTTTCTCTTTCATCGCGCTTGCTATTGGTAAGTACGATTACACTCAGCTTGTTACCGACTCTTCCAAAGCCTTCATCCATCCGAATGGGGAATACTGGTTCGGTACCGATAACATTGGCCGTGACTACTGGTGCCAGGTTTGGTACGCTTCCCAGACTTCCATCAAACTGGCTATGCTCTGCGCCGCCGGCGAATGCGTTCTCGGTGTTGCCATCGGTCTGGTTTGGGGTTATGTTCGTAAACTGGATCGTCTGATCACTGAGATTTACAACATCTTCAACTCCGTACCAACCATCATTTACATGACCCTGATCGCTTTGATGATCGGTCAGTCCTTCTTCATCATGGCTGTATCCATCATCTGCACTCACTGGCTGGTAATGGCTCGTAACGTACGTAACCTGGTATTTATGTACCGCGACAGAGAGTACAACCTGGCTTCCCGTACACTGGGTACACCAATCGGTCGTATTCTGACGAAAAACCTGCTGCCATACCTGCTGTCTGTAATTATTCTGCGACTGGCAATGTCCATCCCAGGTACCATCGGTTTGGAATCTACCCTGTCTTACTTGGGTCTTGGTCTCGACATCAACACTCCTTCTCTGGGTATTCTGCTGAGAAATGCGCGTTCTTACTTCCTGGATTACCCTTACCTGCTGATCTTCCCAGCAGTAATCGTATCCCTGATTACCATTACCTTCTATCTGGTTGGTAACGCATTCTCTGACGCAGCTGACCCACGAAATCACGTGTAATTAAGAACAGGAGGGACGCATAATGGCAAAAGAACCAATTTTATCAGCTAAAGATGTGGAAATCCAGTTCAGTCTGCGTGGCAAAAAGCTGACCGCAATCAGAGGCTGCTCTCTGGATCTGTATGAGGGCGAAACTCTGGCAATCGTTGGCGAGTCTGGTTCCGGTAAATCTGTATTCACCAAAACTTTCGTTGGTATGCTGGATGCCAATGGTACCATCACCAATGGCTCTATCATGTTTGAAGGCCAGGATTTGGCACAGTACAAAACCGAAGCGGATTGGCTGAAAATCCGAGGCAAAAAAATCTCCATGGTTATGCAGGACCCAATGACTTCTTTGAACCCATTGAAGAAAATTGGTAAACAGATCGAGGAATCCATTGAGCTGCATCAGGGCCTTAAAGGCGAAGCCGCTAAAAAAGAAGCAATCGAGATGCTGAAAAAAGTAGGTATTCCTGACCCGGAACGCCGCTACAATCAGTATCCTCATGAATTCTCCGGTGGTATGAGACAGCGTGTTGTTATTGCGATCGCTGTAGCCTGCCATCCACAGATTCTGATCTGTGACGAGCCTACTACCGCTCTTGACGTTACCATTCAGGCTCAGATTCTGGACCTGATTCGTTCCCTGCAGTCTGAGTTGGGCATGACCGTTATCTACATTACCCATGACTTGGGCGTTGTTGCTAACGTTGCTGACCGCGTAGCCGTAATGTACGCAGGCCAGATTGTTGAATACGGCTTGGTTAACGAAATCTTCTACGATGCTTGGCACCCATACACCTGGGCTCTGCTGTCCGCATTGCCTCAGCTGGGTGTAAAAGGTGAGCCACTGCCATCTATCGAAGGTACTCCACCGAACCTGTTTAACAAAATTGTGGGTGACGCATTCGCACCACGAAACAAGAGAGCTCTTGCCATTGATTTCGTGAAAGAACCGCCATTCTTCAATGTTACGGAAACACATGCTGCTAAGACATGGTATCTGGATCCTCGCGCACCAAAAATCGAGCAGCCAGGTTCTATCCAGCGTCTTCGCGCTAAAATGGAAAACAGGGGGTAATCGGCATGGCAGAACGCGAAAAACTTATTGAAATTAAGGACTTGCAGATTACCTTCGGTAGCGGCAAGAAAAAATTTGTTGCAGTTGACCATGTTAACTTCGACATTTATAAAGGTGAAACCTTCTCTCTGGTAGGTGAGTCCGGTTCTGGTAAAACCACCATCGGCCGCGCTATTTTGAGAATCAATCCGACCTCTGCTGGTGAAATTTTGCTGAAAGGCAAAAAAATCAACGGCAAAATCGACAAAGAAACCGACTTGGAAGTTATCCGTAAATGCCAGATGATCTTCCAGGACCCGATGGCTTCTCTGAACGAGCGTGCAACCGTTGACTACATCATTTCCGAAGGTCTGATTAACCATCATCTTTACAAAGATGAGAAAGATCGTTCCGCTAAAGTTCAGGCAGCTCTGCGTGAAGTAGGTCTGTTGCCAGAATTCGCTTCTCGTTTCCCACATGAGTTCTCCGGTGGCCAGAGACAGCGTATCGGTATTGCCCGTGCGCTGGTAATGGAGCCTGAATTCATCGTAGCTGACGAACCGATTTCCGCACTGGACGTATCCATTCGTGCACAGGTTCTGAACCTGCTGAATGAGCTGAAAAGAGAGAGAAACCTGACTTACCTGTTCATTGCCCATGACCTGTCTGTTGTACGTTTCATCTCTGACCGTATCGCGGTTATCAGCAAGGGACGCATCGTTGAGCTGGCTGAATCGGAAGAACTGTTCCGTCATCCGCTGCATCCATACACCAAAGCTCTGCTGTCTGCTGTTCCACAGCCAGACCCAGAACTGGAAAAGAAGAAAAAACTTCTTGTTTACGATCCATCCTGCCATGATTACTCTGTTGACAAACCAGTTTGGGAAGAAATCCTCCCAGGCCACTTTGTTTACGGCAACCAGAAAGAACTGGATCAGTACAGAAAAGAAGTTGAAGACAAATAGTTTCCCTAAAGAACCAGCCGAAAGGCTGGTTCTTTTTTGTTGTTAAAAAGCCTTGACAGATATATCGTGCAACGATATAATAAATATAACGGAGGACAATATAACGGAGACCGAGGTGATCAATTTGGAAACAATGCCATTGACGGAAGCGGTTTTTTACATTCTTATCTCCATGGATCAACCGATTCATGGTTACGGAATTATGCAGAGCGTGGAAAGAATGAGCGGCGGCCGCGTAAAGCTGGCAGCTGGTACCCTTTATGGAGCGTTGAATACGCTGGTGGAGAAAAAGTGGATCACAGCACTGCCATCTGCGGAAAACAGCCGTAAAAAAGAGTATCAGATCAATGATTCCGGTAAGGCAGCTGTAGCGACGGAGTTGGCTCGGCTGCGTGAATTGCTGGAAAACGGAGAAAAAGTGGCAGGAGGATGGAACGATGATGAAAAAGGTTTGTAAACTGTTTATGGCATGGCAGTTTGAGGAGGAAGAACAATGGCTGAACCAGATGTCTCGTCAGGGCTGGCAGCTGGAAAAAACAAATGGCCTTCTCTATACCTTCCAACAGGGTGGAATGGATAAGTATCAATACCGGGTCCAAATGGTAGATTCCCTGTCCAAGTCCGGAGATTACCTGCAGTTTTTGTCCGAAGCCGGTATTGAGCATGTGGGGACCTGTTTTAATGGTTTATGGATCTATCTGCGGAAGCAAAACAATGGTGAACCTTTTGAGCTGTTTTCCGATACTACTTCCCAGCTTCACCATCTGCAAAAAATTAAAAAGCAGTTGGATATTTGCAAAGCGCTTTTCTGTGTTGTTTATCTGCTTGAATGTATTTTGTCTCTGTTTGATCCCCATAGGATTAACGCTTTGTGTTTGCTGGTATTTTTGCCCTTCCTCATGGCAATTTGTCACGGCTTAGGCACTTTGAGCGAGAAAATTAAAACATTGGAAAAAGAAAAGTTGATCCACGACTAAGGAGGAAAATATGCTAACTGCTGTCAAAGATTTTGTTTATGCCACACTTCCGTGGGTCGTGACCGGCATTTGCATCGCAATCATGGCGGTTCGCTGGAAACAGGTTCAGGTCCAGCAGGCAATCGCCGAGAAGGAAGGAAAAGAAGCGGAGCATCAGGGCCAGGCATTGGCAAAAGGCACTGCTCTTGGTTTGGCCTTGGGTGCCCTTGCCGGAATCATCGGTATCGTGCCCGGTTCCTACGGCATTGCTTTCGGTCTGCTCATCGGTATCACAGCCGGTATTGCCTTGGACAGGTAGGCGTTGACAATATTTTCATTCCACCCTATAATATAAATAGCAAGGAATGAAAGGATGGGGGATGTGGAAAAGCAAAAAGAAAAGCGGAACGAATCGATCCGTAAAATTCTGCGGGGTACATTGATCAAGTTTGGCGCAGGTTTGGCTGTAGCCCTTCTGTGGGATCATTTCCACAACGCCGATCAACCGTACAGCATGGTAGAACAGACCTTTTTCCTCATCGGCCTGTTCTATTTGGCTTGGGCATGGTTCCAGTATCTGAGACGGGACGGCAGTGGCTGTACTTATCATCCGATGAGAATGGGCGGTGGTATTATCGGCGATCGCGGTGAGTGGATCGAGAAAGCTGATCCTTATGGCGAATGCAAAAATCCAAACAGAGCCATTCCCAACATCCTCAATGTCATTTCCAGCCTTATTGCCGGCCTTCTCTTCCTGATTCCAGCGATTTTTGTGCTTCTCTGATCCATTTTTACTCCCTTACTGCACAACGGAAGTCCCCCGGTGATGGCCGGGGGATTTTTATTCATCTTTTGCCTCAAAACCTTAACAATTGTTGTGTTGACAGGATTTTGAGATTTGGCTATAATATTTTTTATAACAATTCGACCGGAAAGGACCTTGATCATGAAAAAAATCCGTCAGATTTATCAGCCTTATATGCTGCGTCCCATGCTTTATTCCTGTTTTGCGAAATTTATGTCAGCTTTGTGCATTGTTTTGCTCTGGGATCGCTTTGTTAATTCCAGAAACACCACCCCCTATGGCATCGTTGACTTCGCCTTCTTTATTATTGGCGTGTATTTCCTGGTATGGACATGGCTTCAGTATTTGAATTTGGATGGAATGAAACCGGAAATCTTTGAAAAAATGGGAAGTATGTTCAAACGCAAATCAAAGCACTTCAGCCGTGATATGGTAGACTTTGTGGAGGAGAAGGTTGTGACTTTTGATGATTTGGAGGATGATGAGCAGATCGTTGCGAAAATCGGCTCCAATTTTATCACCTCCCTGTGCTTCCTGATCCCAAGTTTGATTGCGAATTTCCTGTAAACAGAAGTAAATAAGCGAAAAGCCGCCCGCTGAGGCGGCTTTTTTTCTTCTGTTTTACATAAATATTGGCGAGGTGATACGATGCAAAACGTCAAAAGTCAGTATTCCACAAGCAATGAACAGGAGCGAAAAGAGCGGTTTAACCACTTGCTGCAGGAGTATATCCGGGTAACACAGGTGCCAGCCGATGAGCGGTGAACGAGTGGCCGTTTACTGCCGCTTGTCCCAGGAGGATCGGGATAAGCTTCATCCGGAGGAAGAAAGCCGCAGTATCCGCAATCAGAAGGAGCTGCTTTGCCAATATAGTAAGGAGCAGGGTTGGCATCTGACGGAA
>CAMCOD010000044.1 GCA_945876435.1 uncultured Clostridia bacterium | reverse complement strand
CTTTCCGGGGGAGTGAAAACATTGGGAAAGGGAATTTTTCGCAGAAGGGAACGACACCGGCGTGCCTTTTTGGAAACTCCCCCGATTGCTGACGGAGGTTGGTAATATGGGTCGATGATGACCCTGTCCGCTTCGCAGAAGGATTGTTGTAGGGCAAAACATAGATTTTTTTTAGCGTTTGTTCACAAAATGTTTCCAATTTAGCGGAGATTATGTTATAATGTTCCTGTAATATGCGGCGCTTCAGGGAAAATCCGCCGCGGGAAAGAGGAAATCCTATGTCTGAACTGCAACTGCAAGAAAAAAAGGAGCCGCACTACCCCTGTCTGCCGCCGGTGGGCATGCGGCTGATCAAGACCTGCATCTCCTGTCTGCTGGTATCGCTGGTGTACATGTACCTGCTGCCGGAGCGGAATCCCTGCTTCGCCTGCATCGGCGCCGCCTACGCCATGGGCAGCCACATTCATGAGGGCTTTAAGCACGGCTTCAACCGCTTTGTGGGCACTTTGCTGGGCGGCCTGATGGTCATCCCCTTCTACTGGCTGTACTACAACCGGCCTCTGGGCATCCCGTCCAGTATTTTTATGGTGGTGGGATTGTTCTGCGTCATCTACATCAACCTGGTTTTCGGCGCCAACAACGCGGTTCAGCCGGCAACGGTGGTCTACTTTGTGGTGCTCTACACCCAGGCGCCGGAGGTTTACGTCAGCTACACCATCGCCCGCATCATCGACACCGGCATCGGCGCCGCCTTCAGCATCGGCATCAACATGCTGACCCCCTCCGCCATCGACAAAATGCAGGGTTTGCAGCTGAATAAGCTCCTCCACCACTGGCGCAGGAGCAATCAGCGCAGCGAAGCGGAAAAATATCCGAAAAAACCAAAGAATTAAGCGGAAAAAGCACCCGAAAGGGTGCTTTTTTGTGAGTTTAGCCCAGATATTTTTCGTACTCTCTGAGGCTGTGGCGGGTTTTGCCCTGATAAGTTACCGGTTCGGCGCAGATCATGGAGTTGAGGACGGCCTCCTCCGTGGCTTCGGCGGCGGCCCGGAAGGCCAGGTCGATTTTATTTTCGTTGAGGATGGGCAGGTTCACCGTGCCGCAGGGCTCGTCATAGCGGATGCGGGCGGCGGTGGTGAAGCCGATCATGATTTCTCCGCTGCCATGGCCCACATAGCTGCCCAGACGGGCCAGACCTACGCTGCAGCGCTTGATGATGCGCCTGAGCTGCCGGTCGCTGGCCGGCAGGTCGGTGGCAACGATCATCATAATGCTGCCCTTATCTACGTTTACGTCGGCAAGCTGCTGCTCCTCCAGAATTTTCGGGCCGATGAGCCGGCCGCAGAGGGTGAAATCCGCCAGTTTGCCGTAGTTGCTCTGCACCAGCACGCCTAAGGTGTAGGTTTTGCCGTCCAGCTCAATTTGCCGGGAGGCGGAACCGATGCCGCCCTTCAGGCCATGGCAGATGGTGCCCCGTCCGGCGCCTACCGCGCCCTCCGCAAAGTCGGCGCAGGCGGAATCAATGGCGGCGAACACTTCCTTCCGGCCGATGGCCCGACGGCTGATGTTGCTCAGGCCGGAGTCGTTGCATTCCCCCACCACCGGATTGATGCTGTGCATGGGAACGCCGTCTTTTTCGCAGCGGCCCACCATATATTCTACCAGGGCGTCGTGCACCAGCCCCACATTCAGCGTATTGGTCAGGGCGATGGGACATTCCAGGGTGCCCAGCTCCTCCACCTGGGCCAGGCCGGCGGTTTTGCCGAAGCCGTTCCACACAAAAGCTGCCGCCGGCAGCTTGTTGGCGAAAATATTTTCGGCGCAGGGGAGGATGACGGTGACGCCGGTGTTGTGTTCTTCCGTGGCCACGGTGCAGTGGCCCACCTTCACCCCGGGAACGTCGGTAATTTTGTTAAGCGGGCCTTTGGGCAGAGAGCCGATGGCGATGCCGTAATCGGCGATGCGCTTCTGTTTTGTAGAATTCATAAAAAAAGACTCCTTTCGGCTGATTTTTCGGCTGTTCTCGGGGATATTGTAGCACAAAAGCGGTCTTTCGTCCATGGAGGAAGGAAAAGAAGGAGGAAAATCGGCGCAAAAAAAGAAGCATGAGCGCAGCTCATGCTTCCGTTTTCCGCTTCTCTGGGGGATTAGCGGCGGTTTTTCATTTCGATCATGTCGCCGAACACCGGGGTGGGCATACCGAAGCCGCCGGATACGTCAACGATCTGTCCGGTGGTGTAGGCGGAATCATCGCTGGCGAAGTAGAGAACGGTGCCCGCGATCTCCTCCGGCTTGCCCATACGCTTGATGGGGGTGTGGCGCAGGAAGAATTCCTGGAATTCCGGGGTCAGGTTGCCGGAAACCGCCTCCGTAGCGGTCATGCCGGGGAGAACGGCGTTGCAGCGGATGTTGTCCCGGGCGCACTGGGTGGCGATCAGCTTGGTCAGGTAGTTGATGGCGGCCTTGCTGGTGCCGTAGGCGATCTGGGAAATATCCGGACGGATGCCGCCAACGGAGGAAATGTTGATGATGCTGCCGCCGCCGTTTTTCGCCATGTGGGGGATAACGGCCTGGGAGGAGAGGAACACACTGGCCAGGTTCAGGTCAATGGTGCGCATATATTCGGCGTAGTCGGTGTTTTTGATGTCCAGATCCTTTTTCGGGTCGGAGGTGCCGAAGTTGTTCACCAGAATATCGATGTGGCCCTCGTTCTTCATCACTTCCTCCACCATGGAGGCGTAGGTTTCCTTTTTGGAGGCGTCGTTGTACACGGTTTTCACGGTGCAGCCTTCCCGGTTCAGCTCGTCAGCCCTCTCCTTGGCCCGTTCCATGTTTCTGGCGCCCATATAAACAATGGCGCCCTCCCTGGCCAGACGCTGGGCGCAGGCCAGACCGATGCCTCTTGTGGCGGCGGTGACAATGGCTACTTTTCCATCCAATCTCATATTGATCAAAATCTCCTTTCGATTTTTGTTTGCTTTTTGTCTGTTTTTATATTACCATTTTTTCATCCAAAGAGATGAATATTCCTCTGTGTTTTCTATGAATTTTTTATGAATTTTCCTGTTTCTTTGGCGGAGGTGAACAAAGGCGGGGGAGAAGGTCCGGCCTGGTTCCAACGCTTTGCGGCGGCGGAAAAGGGAAAAGAAAGTTGGAAATGGAAAGGATATGATAGGTTCTGATAGAAGTCGTAAGAAAGCGGAGAAAAAGAGGGTCTATACAAATAGGAAGAAAGTGAACAAAAAACAGGCATTTCCGCCGGGGCTTTGGTCAAAATGCTTAAAAAAATTGGCTTTTGCCAACAAAAATCCAAGGTTGCCTGACAAAATGAATGAAAATTTTCGACATAAACATACAAGTTGTATAAGGAGAATTTTGCAAAAACGGTAAAATGGTTAATCCGTGAGGAGGAAATTAAGCATTTTGATGGTAAAATACGTCCAAAAAATGAATAAAAAAGCCGGACAGCTTCGGCACATCAGAAAAGGTTGTTGCGAAGCTAACAAAGTTTTGTTATAATTAGAACAATGCAAAACTTTTCGTGATTTTTGGGAGGCGAGAGGCTGTGCCGGAGAAAAAACCGGGGCTTTCCCTTTGGAGCAATCTGATGTATCTGACCCAGATGGGCCTGTCGCTGGCTATGCCCATGATTTTGTGTATTGCGGCGGCGGCCTGGCTGCAGAATCGCTTCGGGCTGGGCGGCTGGGTGGTCATTGCCGGCATTGTGCTGGGCGTGGGCGGCACGGTGAGCACCTTCCGGCAGATCCTGCGCCGGGAGAGCCAAAAGGCCAAGCGGGAGACCCAGCAGCGCAACGCCTTCAACGACCGCTACAAGGACTAAATCCGTTTCTGTCCGAAAAAATAGAGAAACCAAGGAAAACAGGTGGTGAAAACAATGAAAATTCAGAAGGCCGTCCGGGATGAGACGGCGCACATTGCTTTGGGCGTGCTGGTCCTGAGCCTGGTTATGCAGGGGATCTTCCTTGTGCTGGGGCAATGGGACTACACGGTGGTTTTGGGGAATCTTTTGGGCGGCGGCTACGCCATTCTCAACTTCTTTGTTCTGGGTCTGACGGTGCAGAAGGTGGCCGGCGACGGCGACGAGAAGCGGGGAAAGAACCTGATGCAGTTTTCCTACTCCGCCCGGATGTTTGTCACCATGATGGTGGCGCTTTTGGGCATGATGGCGCCGGTTTTCCACTGGGTGGCGGTGGTGGCGCCGTTACTTTTCCCACGGGTGACCATTTTTGTGATGGGGCTTATGGGAAATAAGAATGGAAAAAAGGCCGCGTAAGGGTCTTTTTTCCGTAAAAAAAACAGGCAAAAAACAGGCAAAAACGGCCGCCTTGCCAAAAGGGGCGGCGGCTGTTTTGATAAATCCGGAGGAAAGGAGGATTTTACAATGGATATATCCATTACTGGCGCGAAGATATTCTTCACGATTCCCATTTTCGGCGGAATTCCCATTACGGAAACGCTGGTGAACACCTGGCTCATTATGGCGGCGATCACCGGGCTGTGCATCTGGCTGACAAGGGATCTGAAAGTCCACGCAACCAGTAAAAAACAGATCGTTGCGGAGTTCCTGGTGAAGGCGGCCTACGGTCTGGTCGAGGGCAATATGGGCAAGCGCTTCCGTCACTTCACCCCCTTTATTGCCACGCTCATCAGCTTTTTGGCCCTGTCCAACCTGAGCAGCATGCTGGGGCTGTACGCGCCGACGGCAGAGTTGTCCACCGAGCTTGCTTTCGCCATCCTGGTGTTCATCCTGATCACCTACTACAAGTTCAAGGCGGGCGGTCCGCTGGGTTATGTGAAGGGATTTTTGGAGCCGATCCCCATTCTGCTGCCCTTTAACATTATCAGCGAGATCTCGACACCGGTGTCCATGGCGTTCCGTCACTTTGGCAACATCGCGTCCGGCGGCGTAATCACCGCGCTGGTGTACGCGGCTCTGGCTGCGGCAAACCGTATGCTCTTCGGCTGGCTTCCGGGATTTTTGGGTCAGCTCCTCGGTTCCATCCCATTCCTGCAGGTGGGTATTCCGGCGGTACTTTCGATCTACTTCGACGTATTCTCCGGCTGTTTGCAGGCGTACATCTTCACCATGCTGACCATGATGTACATCGCCAGCGCCGCAGGCGAGGAGGAGGCGGCTTAAAGGCCCTTTCCGCCCTTTGCTGAAGGCGTGAAAATCCCAAAAACGCGAAAAAACAAGGTTCAAACACAAGTTTAAACAAAAGTAAGACGATTTTTAGGAGGAAAAAGTTATGTTGGAAAAAGCAATTGTATGTGGTTGTTCTGCTATTGGCGCGGGTCTGGCAATGATCGCCGGTATTGGCCCTGGTATCGGTGAAGGCTACGCCGTAGGCCGCGCCTGCGAAGCCATCGGCCGTCAGCCGGAAGCCAAAGGCGATGTGACCAGCACCATGCTTCTCGGTTGTGCCGTAGCGGAAACAACCGGTATTTACGGCTTTATCGTAGCCCTGATCCTGCTCTTCGTTAACCCATGGGTAAAACAGTTCTAAACAACTGGTTGCTGGGGGAAAACAAACGAAGAAAGGGGGGCTCTGGAAATGAATGATACCTTGGAATTTGTCACGATCGTTCCGTGGAACGTGCTGTTCCAGTGGTGCAACCTGCTGATCCTGTTTTTGCTGGTGAAGAAGTTCCTCTTTAAACCGGTGCTGAACATCCTGCAGAAACGCCAGGACGAGGTGGATCAGCTGTACGCAGACGCCAACAAAGCCAAAGACGAAGCCAACACCCTGCGTGCTGACTATGAAAAACATCTGGCCGCCGCCAAAGAGGAGGCCGGCGAGATCGTGAGAACCGCCACCGCCCAGGCGCAGAAGCGCAGCAACGAGCTGGTGGAGGAAGCCCAGCAGCGGGCCGCGTCCATGGTGGCCCGTGCCGAAGCCGAGATCGCACAGGAAAAGAAAAAGGCTGTCAACGAGATCAAGGACGAGATCTCCGGCATGGCCGTGGATATCGCCTCCAAAGTGGTGGAGCGTGAGATCTCCGCGAAAGATCACGAAAAGCTTATCGAGGACTTTATCAAAAATGTAGGTGAAGCGTCATGACAGAAGTAGCCAAAACCTATGGAGACGCCCTGTATGACCTGGCCGCCGAGGAAAGGCTCTCAGAGGAGCTGTTGGAGGAGCTGGAGGCTCTCTCCCAGGCTCTGACGGAGAATCCGGACTTTGTGAAGCTGCTTCGCAGCCCGGCTTTGCGGAAAGACGAGCGTCTGGCGGTGCTGGACCGCTCGTTTGAGGGGAAAATACAGCCCTACATCCTGAATTTCATGAAAATTCTGACCGAAAACGGCACCATCGGCGAATTTTCCGGCTGTGTGAAGGAGTTCCGCAGCCGCTACAACAAGGACCATAACATTGAGGAAGTCACCGCGGTCACTGCCGTGGCCCTTTCTCCGGAGCTGAGCGACAAGCTGAGAGCCAAACTGGAAGGCCTGACCGGCAAAACCATTCTGCTGCGGCAGAAGGTGGACCCGTCCATTCTGGGCGGCGTCCGGCTGGAGATGGAGGGCGCCCAGTACGAGGGCAGTGTGAAGCACCAGCTGGATACTCTGCGCCGCCGCCTCAGCGAAACCGTGATCTAAGGCCCCTGTTTTTCCGAAAATATCCGCAGCCCGGCGTTTCTCGGGCTGTGAGCTTCGTTATGCACAAGGAAAGTTGGTGAGACTATGCACTTACGTCCAGAAGAAATCAGTAAGATCATTAAAAATCAAATCAAAAACTACGGCAATGAGATCCAGCAGGATGAGACCGGTACGGTCATTCTGGTGGGCGACGGCATTGCCCGCGCCAGCGGCCTGGAAAAATGTATGGCCAACGAGCTGGTGGAATTCTCCAACGGCGAGTACGGCATGGCTCTGAACCTGGAAGAAAACTCTGTCTCCATCGTTATGCTGGGTACAGACGCAGGTATTAAAGAGGGCGATGTTGTAAAACGGACCGGCCGCGTTGTTTCCGTTCCGGTGGGCGAAAACATGATCGGCCGCGTTGTTAACGCGCTGGGTCAGCCTATCGACGGCAAAGGCCCTATCGACGCCAAAGAGCTGCGTCCAATCGAGTCCAATGCCCCCGGCATCATCGAGCGGAAAAAGGTTTCGGTTCCTCTCCAGACCGGTATCAAGGCCATCGACTCCATGATCCCAATCGGCCGCGGTCAGCGTGAGCTGATCATCGGCGACCGCCAGACCGGTAAAACCACCCTGGCGGTGGACACCATCATCAACCAGAAGGGCAAAGACTGTCTGTGCATCTATGTGGCCATCGGTCAGAAAAACTCTACCGTTGCCAACCTGGTACAGACGCTGGAGGAAGCCGGCGCCATGGAATACACCACCGTTGTTTCCGCCTCCGCCTCCGAGCTGTCCCCTCTGCAGTATATCGCGCCATACTCCGGCTGCGCCATGGCGGAATACTTTATGGCCCAGGGCAAGGATGTGCTCATCGTATACGATGACCTGTCCAAGCACGCGGTCGCTTACCGCGCCCTGTCCCTGCTGATCCGCCGTCCGCCGGGGCGTGAAGCTTATCCCGGCGACGTTTTCTACCTGCACTCCCGTCTGCTGGAGCGCGCGGCCCGTGTTGCCCCGGAATTCGGCGGCGGCTCCATTACCGCTCTGCCCATCATCGAGACCCAGGCCGGCGACGTTTCCGCTTACATCCCCACCAATGTTATCTCCATCACCGACGGCCAGATCTTCCTGGAGTCCGAGCTGTTCCACAGCGGCGTTATGCCGGCGGTAAACCCGGGTATTTCCGTATCCCGTGTTGGCGGTGACGCCCAGATCAAGGCCATGAAGAAGGTTTCCGGCTCTCTGAAGCTGCTGTACTCCCAGTACATCGAGCTGAAGAGCTTCGCCCAGTTCGGTTCCGACCTGGACGAGGATACCAAACGCCGTCTGGCCCAGGGCGAACGGATCGTGGAGGTGCTGAAGCAGGACCGCAACCACCCCATCGACGTTGCCCATCAGATCGCCATCATCTACGCCGTTACCAACGATATGCTCTCTGACGTGGAAGTAAGCGATATCAAGGCTTTCGAGGCGGGGCTGTTCGATTATATGAACCAGCATTGCCTGCCGATCATGGACGAGATCCATCAGACCGGCGTTCTGTCCCCGGAATCCACCGAAAAGCTGGCGGAAGCCATTCGGGACTATAAAGCATCCTTCCTGAAAACCAAATAGGCTGAGTCAGAGCCGAAAAAATAAGCCAATTTGGCGGAAAGGAGCTTTATTCTTATGGCTGGAGCCTCAATGAAGGACATTAAAAACCGCATTAAAAGCGTGGAAAGCACCATGCAGATCACCAAGGCCATGGAGCTGGTGGCTTCCTCCAAGCTGCGGAAGGCCCGCGAGCGGGTGGAGATGAGCCGCCCCTATTTTAACACCATTTACAACGCGCTGCTGGACATCGCCAAGGGGAATACGGATTTCAGCTCCCCTTACGTTATCCAGCGGCCCATCAAAAAGGTGTGCTATATCCTCATCGCCGGCGACCGCGGTCTGGCGGGGGGCTATAACGCCAACGTGTTCAAGACCTTTGCCGCCCATGCGGGAGAGAGGGAGGTCTGTGTGCTGCCAATCGGCAAGAAAGCGGTGGAATACTGCGAGCACAGAGGGATCCCCATCATCAGCAAACAGTACGCTGTGGCGGAGGACACGGATTTTGACGACTGCGACAGCATCGCCCATCTGCTGTGCAAGGGTTATCTCAAGGGCGAGTATGACGAGATTTGTGTGGCGTACACCAACTTTATCTCCATGCTGAGCCAGACTCCGGTGGTGATGAGCGTGCTGCCTCTGGCAAGCTCACAGGCGGACGATTCTCCCGAGCCGGAGGAGCGAAACAAGGCCAGAAACCTGATCATCTACGAGCCGAATGCCGAGGAAGTGTTCGACGCCATTATTCCGGACTACCTGGCCGGGGTCACCTACGGGACCCTGTGCCGCTCCTGGGTATCCGAGCTGGCGGCCCGCCGCACCGCTATGGACGCGGCCAGCAAAAACGCCGCCGAAATGATCGAAAGCCTGAGCCTGAGCTACAACCGGGCGCGTCAGGGCGCGATCACACAGGAAATTACAGAGATCGTCGCAGGCGCCGAGCAGTAGGCTGCTTGGGGCTGTGCGGCGGTATCGAAGCTGTATAGAAACCGTATAGAAGGAGATATGCACATGAACGAGCATAACGTGGGTACTGTGGTCCAGGTAGTGGGACCGGTACTTGACATTAAGTTTGCCGACGGTCATCTGCCAAACCTGAACAACGCCATCCATATTGAGCATCAGGGAAAGACCATGACCGCCGAGGTTGCCCAGCATATCGGTGACAACGTGGCACGCTGCATCGCCATGAGCTCCACGGACGGTCTGGTTCGGGGAACAAAAGCGGTGGATACCGATGGCCCGATCAAAGTTCCGGTGGGCAAAGAGACGCTGGGACGCATTTTTAACCTGCTGGGCGAGGCGGTTGACAACAAACCGACCCCAGAAACCGAGGAGCACTGGCCGATCCACCGGCCCGCTCCCTCCTACGAGGAGCAGGAATCCTCCACCGAGATCCTGGAAACCGGCATCAAGGTGGTAGACCTGATCGCCCCCTACGCCAAAGGCGGTAAAATCGGCCTGTTCGGCGGCGCCGGCGTAGGAAAAACCGTTCTGATCATGGAATTGATCAACAACGTAGCAAAACAGCACGGCGGCATCTCCGTGTTCACCGGCGTTGGCGAGCGTACCCGTGAGGGCAACGACCTGTACAACGAAATGTGCGAATCCGGCGTTATCAACAAGACCGCTCTGGTATACGGCCAGATGAATGAGCCGCCGGGGGCCAGAATGAGAGTCGCTCTCTCCGGACTGACCATGGCGGAATACTTCCGTGACCGGGAAGGCCAGGACGTGCTGCTGTTTATCGACAACATCTTCCGCTTTACCCAGGCCGGTTCCGAGGTATCCGCGCTGCTGGGCCGTATGCCTTCCGCAGTAGGTTATCAGCCCACGCTGGCCACCGAGATGGGCGCCCTGCAGGAGCGCATCACTTCCACCAAGCGCGGCTCCATTACCTCCGTACAGGCGGTTTACGTTCCGGCGGACGACCTGACCGACCCGGCTCCGGCGACCACCTTCGCCCATTTGGACGCCACCACCGTTTTGAGCCGTGCCATCTCCTCCCTGGGCATCTATCCGGCGGTAGACCCGCTGGAATCCACCAGCCGTATCCTGACCCCGGACGTTGTGGGTCAGGAGCATTACGACGTTGCCCGTGAGGTGCAGCGTATTCTGCAGCGCTACAAGGAGCTGCAGGATATCATCGCCATCATGGGTATGGATGAGCTGTCCGAGGAGGATAAGCTGACCGTTTCCAGAGCGAGAAAGATCCAGCGTTTCCTGTCCCAGCCTTTCGAGGTTGCGGAGCAGTTCACCGGCTACAAGGGCAAATATGTCCCGCTGAAGGAAACCATCCGCGGCTTTAAGGAAATTATCGAGGGCAAGCACGACGATATTCCGGAGTCTGCTTTCCTCTTTGCCGGAACCATTGACGAGGTAGTGGAAAAAGCAAAGAAAGGGGCATAAATCATGAAGGCGTTTCATCTTCAGATCGTAACCCCCGACGGCCCGGCCTATGACGGCCCGGCCGAAAAGGTTCTTGTCCGCACCACCCACGGCGATGTCTGCATTCTGGCCCGCCACGTGGACTATGTTTCCGCGCTGGGCATGGGAGAATGTCAGGTGACCTTGGAAGGCGGAGACGTCCGCCGGGCTGCCTGCATCGGTGGTATGATCACCGTCAGCGGCGGCATCGTCCGGGTAGTGGCATCCGCCTTTGAATGGGCGGAGGACATTGACGTTGCCCGGGCCCAGCGCTCCAAGGAGAAGGCGGAAAAGGCCCTTGCCCATGAACTCAGCGACCGCGAGACCCGCATTATGGAGGCCAAGCTCAAAAGAGCTTTGGTCCGCCTGAAGGTTCACGGCTAAATACAAGCGCAGAACAGGGTCTCCCCATGGGGAGACCCTGTTTTTTTGGATTTTTCCACGTTTTTCCGCCGCTTGCGGGGAAAAAAGGACAGGAGCGGAGAAAAAACAGGAGAAAATCAGAGAAAAAGGAGTGTTTTTTTGATGGAAGAAAGGAGAAACCTGCCCTTTGGGGGACTGAGCGCCAACGCTTTGCGCCTGCTGGCCATGGGTTTCATGCTGCTGGACCACATGTGGGCCACCATTGTTCCGGGAAACCTGTGGATGACCTGCGTAGGGCGGCTGGCTTTCCCCATATTCGCTTTTCAGCTCGTGGAGGGATACCGGCACAGTTCCAATTTGAAGCGCTATAAACAGCGTCTGCTGCTGTTTGGGCTGCTGTCGGAGCTGCCCTTTAACCTGATGATAGCCGGAGGCTGGGTCTATCCCTTCCACCAGAACGTGCTGTTCACCCTGCTGCTGGGTTTAATGGTGGTGGAGGCGGTGGATCACCGGAAGGAGCATCCCTGGAAGAGCATGGGGCTGCTGGCCCTTTGGGTGACAGTGGCTCAGCTGGGTATGACGGACTACGGCGCCATGGGCGTGCTCATGGTTTTGGGCTTCTTCCTGTTCCGGGAGAGCCGGATTTTGCAGTTTGTGATGATGCTGCTGCTCAACTGGATCTGGTTCAAGGGGCGGATGCTGCCGCTGAACCTGTTTGGGCTGGCGTGGGAAGTGCCGCTGCAGGCCTTTGCGCTGCTGGCGCTGCCGCTGATCTGGCTGTATAACGGGGAAAAGGGCCGGGGCGGCCGGGTGATGAGCCGGGCGGGCTACTGGTTCTATCCGCTGCACATGTTGATTCTGGGGCTGCTGGTGCGGGTGATGTAGCGGCTGCTGCGCTGGGGCTGACCAGGCTGTGCTGCAGGGGTTGGTGATGACCCTGTCAGCTTGGCAGGAAAGTCGGTGGAGCGGGCTCCCCAGAGGGAAGGCCGCCGGCTTTGCAAAAAACGAAAAAAACGCAGACAAAAAGACCTCCCATTGGGAGGTCTTTTTGTTGTATATAAGAAAACCACTCGCTAGGCGAGTGGTTCAAAAGAGCCTAC
>CAMCOD010000043.1 GCA_945876435.1 uncultured Clostridia bacterium | reverse complement strand
CACCTATCCTGGCCGCGGCATTATCATCGGCAAAAGTGAGGACGGCGAGAACATGGTGATCGTTTACTTCATCATGGGCCGCAGCGTCAACAGCCGCAACCGTGTGTTTGTTCCACAGGACGGCGGTATCCGTACCGAGGCCTTTGACCCGGCAAAGCTGTCTGACCCATCTCTGGTCATCTACGCTCCGGTTCGGGTGATCGACGGCAAAACCATCGTGACCAACGGCGACCAGACCGATACCATCTACAACTTTATTAAAGAGGGAAAAACCTTTGAGGAAGCTCTGCGTACCCGCACCTTCGAACCAGACGCTCCGAACTTTACCCCTCGTGTCTCCGGTATTGTGGAGGGTGAAACCTATAAACTGTCCATTCTGAAAAGCAACAACGGCAATCCGGATTCCGTACAGAGATTCTTCTACGAGTACAAACAGCCGGTAGCCGGTGAAGGCCACTTTATCCATACTTATTTGCACGATGGAAACCCAATCCCATCCTTTGAAGGCGACCCGACTCCTCTGGAGCTGAAGGGTGATCTGGACGCCATCACCAAAGAAGTTTGGGAAAGCCTCAATGAGGACAATAAGGTTTCTCTGTTTGTCCGCAGCATCAACCTGAAATCCGGCGAAGAACAGACCCGGATCATCAATAAAAATAAATAATTTATTTCATTCAGAAAGAAGGACGATGACAATGGCAAAGGAATTGGCTCTGAAATACGGCTGTAACCCAAATCAGAAACCTTCCCGCATCTTTATGGCGGAGGGTGAGCTGCCGGTAGAGGTAGTAAACGGCAGACCCGGCTACATCAACTTTATGGATGCTTTTAACAGCTGGCAGCTGGTTAAAGAATTGAAAGAGGCAACTAGCCTTCCGGCTGCGGCCTCCTTCAAACACGTTTCCCCAGCCGGTGCAGCAGTAGGCCTGCCTCTGACCGACACCCTGAAAAAGATCTACTTTGTGGAAGGCATGGAGCTGTCCCCAATGGCCTGCGCTTACGCAAGAGCCAGAGGCGCTGACCGTATGTCCTCCTACGGCGACTGGATCGCTCTGTCCGACACCTGCGACGAGCAGACCGCTGCTATCATTGCAAAAGAGGTTTCCGACGGCATTATCGCTCCGGATTACACCGAAAAAGCCCTGGAGATCCTCCGCGGCAAACGGAAAGGCAACTACAATGTGATCAAAATCGACCCAAATTATGTTCCAAGAGAGATCGAGCGCAAGGATGTGTTCGGTGTTACCTTCGAACAGGGCAGAAATAATCAGAAAATCACCAAAGAACTGCTGGAAAATATCGTAACTGAGAACAAAAATATGACGGAACAGGCGAAAATCGACCTGATGATCGCCCTGATCACCCTGAAATACACCCAGTCCAACTCTGTTTGCTATGTAAAAGACGGACAGGCTATCGGTATCGGCGCCGGTCAGCAGTCCCGTGTACACTGCACCAGACTGGCCGGCAACAAAGCAGACTTCTGGTGGCTGCGCCAGCACGAGAGAGTGCTGAACCTGCCGTTCCGCAAGGATATCCGCCGCGCTGACCGTGACAACACCATCGATGTTTACATTTCTGACGATTATATGGATGTTCTGGCCGACGGCGTTTGGGAGCAGTTCTTCGAGGTTAAACCGGAACCGCTGACCCGTGAGGAAAAACGGGCTTGGCTGGATCAGATGAGCGGTGTAGCTTTGGGCTCCGACGCTTTCTTCCCCTTCGGCGACAACATCGAGCGTGCTCACAGAAGCGGCGTGCAGTTTATTGCTCAGCCAGGCGGCTCCATTCGTGATGACAATGTAATCGATACCTGCAACAAATACAATATGGTTATGGCCTTTAACGGTGTGCGTCTGTTCCACCACTAAGCCTCGGAGGAAGCGAGAATGAAGATTTTAGTGATCGGTTCCGGCGGCCGTGAGCACGCCATTATCCGCAAACTGAAAGAAAGCCGGCATCAGCCGGAAATTTTCTGCGCTCCCGGCAACGGCGGCATCGCGGCAGACGCAACCTGTGTGGCAATTAATGCCATAGATGTGGAAGGCATCGTGAACTTCGCCAAAGAAAACGCCATGGATTGGGTCTTTGTGACTCCGGATGATCCGCTGGCAGCAGGTATGGTTGACGCCCTCAACGAAGCGGGGATCAAAACCTTCGGCCCAAGAAAGCTGGCTGCGGAGATTGAAAGCAGTAAAGTATTCTCCAAGAACATGATGAAGCAGTTCGGCATCCCAACGGCTTCCTATGAGGTGTTTACGGATCCGGCAAAAGCTATGGAGTATGTGGAATCCAACGGCCAGTTCCCAATCGTCATTAAGGCGGACGGTCTGGCTCTGGGTAAGGGTGTTATCATCGCCAACAGTCTGGAGGAGGCTAAAGACGGCATCCATGAGATCATGGAGGATAAGATTTTCGGCGAGAGCGGCAGCCAGATTGTGGTGGAAGAATTCCTCACCGGCCCGGAAGTGTCGGTTCTGGCCTTTGTGGACGGGGAAACCGTTAAACCCATGGTTTCTTCCATGGACCACAAGCGGGCGCTGGACGGGGATAAGGGTCTTAATACCGGCGGTATGGGCACCATCGCCCCCAATCCCTTCTACACGGAAGAGGTAGCCCGTCAGTGCATGGAGACCATCTTCCTACCAACGGTAAAGGCTATGAATGAATTGGGCAGAAGTTTCAGCGGTTGCCTGTACTTCGGCCTTATGCTGACGCCAAAAGGTCCCTATGTGATCGAGTATAACTGCCGTTTCGGTGATCCGGAGACACAGGTGGTTATGGAACTGCTGGACAGCGATTTGGTGGATATTATGGATGCCATCTGGAATAAGAAACTGGCAGACTGCCCGGTAAGCTTCCGCAATGGCGCTGCCGCCTGTGTTATTATCGCCAGCGGGGGCTATCCAAAGTCCTATAAGAAGGGTTGTGCAATCAATGGACTGGATGAAAAAGGCCAGTACGAGGGTCTGAGCATCTACCATGCCGGCACCAAGCTGGAGCAAGGTAAGTTCCTTACCAGCGGCGGCCGTGTACTGGGTGTAACGGCTCGCGGCGCAGATCTGCGGGAAGCGCTGGATAAAGCTTATGACGCAGTGGAGCACATTGGTTTTGAAAACTCCTTCTACCGCAAGGACATTGGCACGAAATGCTTTAAATAACAGAAAAAACAGCCTGTAGAAATTCTTCTGCGGGCTGTTTTTATGCCGATCAACCTGGGTCTGTTAAGATTTCAGGGGGTTGGGCTGGCGCACCACAGCATTTCCTGCTACAATGAGCGTAAAAAGCAGGAAATGGAAAGGCGAAAAGGAGGGACCGAGATGAGCAAAATAGAATTGCGGAAAGCAGAAACAGGCGATGAAAAGGTATTGGCTCACATCCAAACGGAATCGTGGAAATCCGCATTCGGCGGAATACTTTCGCCGGAAGAATTGGAACGCTGTACGGATATTCAAAAAGCGGAAGCAATGTATAAAAGGGTTTTGGAACGTGGTTCTGTACACATGACCATTGAATTTATTGACCAGAAGCCCCATTGCATAGCCGGATGGAGCCAAAATCGAAATGATTTGGGTGCAAATACTGCAGAGTTGATATGTATCCATAGTCTGGCCGACAAGCGGCATCAAGGCTATGGCTCCCTTATGATGGAGCATGTTCTCAACGAAATGAAGCAAGCTGGCTACTCGGAGGTTGTTTTGTGGGTTTTTGAAAAGAACATCACGGCGATCAAGTTTTATGAAAAACATGGCTTTGTTTTGACAGATCGGAAACAGGAAGCCCATGGAGCTGCCGAAATTATGTATACAAAAAAAATTAGAAACCGCTTAATTAAGAGAAAAAGCAGCCGTACGATTTGAATCGTACGGCTGCTTCACTGTTTTTTGGCGGAAAATCAGACGTTATTTCTTTTCTTCCGTTTTTTCGTCGTCTTTTTTCTCAGTTTTCTTATCTTCGCCCATCATTTTTTTCATCTGCTCGATTTTTTCAACCAGTTCTTTTGGAAGCTGGCGGGGAACAGGGAAGACTTTTGCGTTAACAACGGCGTCAGAGAATTTTACCATGAACGCAACAGTATTGATGAAAGCGTTTGGGTCCAGAACTTCAAAGATATCTTTGCGGGAGTGGATCTCAGCGCCGCCCTTTGGAGCCAGACGGGCAAAGGTCATGGCAGGAACACCGGCTCTGGCAAAGGAGGAGGAGTCAGAGGGATACATATCCACGTCGGTGACAATGGGGAAGCCCTCAACCCGGCCGAGAAAGTCCACATATTTGGCAACAATTTCGTCGCAGGAGCAAACGGCCTTTTCATAGCCCAGCAGTACGCCGGTCATGTCCACATTGATGTTGAAAAGATGTTTTTCCATCTCATCTTTGTGGGCCTCACAGTAAGCCTTGGAGCCGCAGAGACCGATCTCCTCGGAACCGCACCATACAAACTTCAGCGTTCTCTTCGGTGGGTTTTTCACAAAGTGATGCATCAGTTCCATGATGGTGATGGAGCCGGTACCATTGTCCCATGCGCCGGTGCCGTAGATTACGGAATCATAATGAGCGGAGAAGGCGATGATCTCCTCCGGTTTTTCCGTACCTTCAATGGTAGCGACCACGTTGTGGGAGGTGCCTTTTTTATCCACATCCTGTTTTACGATAATACGGATCTCTTCCGGATTCATGCGCAGCAGCTTCTGTGCGTCGGTGATGTGGATCACAACGCCGGGGAAGTTGGCGTCTTCGCCGGGTTTTCTTCTTTCGCTTCTGGTGCGGATCTCCGGGATCATTTCTTCGGGATCATACAGGGAACCATGGCAGGCGATGTAGCCCAAAGCGCCGGATTTTCGCATGCGTTCCAGAACTTCCGGTTTTGCAGCGCCGCTGAGCAGCAGAATTTTGCCTTTTGCGTCAACCAGATTGGCTTCCATGCCGTCCTCAATGTACAGAAGAGGACCGCAAAGGCCTTCGTCCGGGGTAACACCGGATTTTCCGATACCGACGCAGCGGATTTCGCAGTGTTCTGGCTTGGTTACTTCCAGCTTTGCCTCATGGATTTCCGGCATGTCGATCTCGAAGGCTTCAATCACTGCAGGAACGCCTACTTTTTCGCATTCCGCTTTCAGCATTTCGGCGCACTTCAGCTCTTCCGCTGTGCCGGCGATGCGCTGGAAGCTGATTTGCTTCAGCAGGTCAAAGGCTCTTTCTTTGCAAATGTTCATCATTCATACACTCCTTTGGAAATGAATATAGGCTTTTTACTTTACCTTCATGTCTTTGGAGAAGTGGTTCAGCACCTCACAGCCGTTCTCTGTTACCAAAACAAGATCCTCAATGCGGACACCCACATCTCCAGCCAGATATACACCCGGCTCAATGGAGAAGATCATGCCAGGCTCAAGAATATCCGTGTTGATGGAGGAAACATCGCCGAATTCATGACATTCCAGACCGATGGAATGTCCGGTGCGATGGAGGAACTGGGGACCGTAGCCCTTTTCGGTTATATAATCCCGGCAGGCCTTGTCTACGTCGCAGAAGCGGACGCCGGGTTTAACAGCGGCAATACCGGCCAGATTTGCCTGACGGACAATGTCGTAGATTTCTTTCTGATGTTCACTGGGCTGGCCCAGGAAGATGGTACGGGTCATATCCGAGCAGTAGGAATTATGGATGCAGCCCATGTCGATGATCACACAGTCGCCCTCTTTGGCAGTGCAGGAACTGTCATTGCTGTGATGAGGGTCGGCGGCATTGGCACCAAAAGCGATGATTGGCTGGAAGGAGAAGCCGCCATTGGCGCCGACTTCGTTGTAGATGCCGGCGAGAATATCAGCAACCTGGGTTTCACTCATTCCCGGTTTGATCTGATCCTGGATTTTTTCCATTGCGGCATCGTTAAGGAGAGAAGCTTTGCGCATGTGTTCGATCTCTTCCTCGTCCTTCACCATGCGGATGTGGTCGATGATCGGGGAGCCGTTGATAAATTTGCTGCCTGCGCCAAGCTCCATCAACGGAATCAGGAAACGGGCAGGCCAGGTTTTGTCGATTCCCACAACAGCGTTGTGATCCATATATTTGGCCAGAAGTTCCACAGGGGCGTCGGTGTCGCAGTATGTAAGCAGATCAACGCCCAGATCCTCGGTGATTGGGAACAGCTCATTGACAATGAGCTTATGATTGCCGTTTACATTAAGATAGAGAGCCAGCATACGTTCGCCGGGATGGATCCATTTCCCAGTCAGGTAGTAGATAGCACCAGGATCCGAGACGATCATCTGGGTCAGGCCCTGCTGCTCCATGGCAGCCAGCACACGGCAAACTCTTTTTTCGATCATAAGAAAAGCCTCCTTGCGGCATAATATTTTACAATCTAATGATAACGCAAAAAAGGCATATTTACAATAAGATTTCGCAGCAGGATCAGGAAAAAAGTCCACCCAAGAAGGACGAAATTGAGAAAAAATTACAAAAAGGAGAAAGCACCCGGCCACCAAACCGAGTGCTTTCTTGAAGAAATGGGAAAACAGGATGTCTACAGAAATGGGATAAAATTCCCTAAAAAAACAATACCATTGAATTTCATTTTTGTCAAGCCTGAAAAAAATAATGGACAAAAGCAAAAATCCACGGGAAACGGCAACAAATTTCTGGAAAATGCGCAAGACGACTTCATTTGTCCTTCATTGGCGCACTTTTTGTAAAAAAAAGAAAGTTAATTGGAAAAAATGGATTTTCAAATCGGGAAGAATCAGCAAGACATAAATATTTGTCCATGTATTGTGGAAACATATTGAAAAAAGAAATGGCTAAGAATTTCTGATTTATTCTTTGTATTCACTTTTTTGGCGTCCGATCTTATGGTATACTGAATGAAACGAACTGTTTTCTCAAAGGAGCGCGGAACATGATGAAGAAATGCTTGATCGTTGTGGACTATCAAAAGGACTTTGTGGATGGCGTTCTGGGCTTTCCGAAGGCGCAGGCGCTGGATGAAAAAATTGCTGCTAAAATAGCGGAGTACCGGGCGGAAAAGGGTGATGTGATCTTTACGATGGATACGCATGAGGAGAATTATTTGGAAACGCAGGAGGGAAGGAAGCTTCCGGTTCCCCATTGCATCCGGGGTACGGCCGGGTGGCAGCTTTATGGGAAGACCGCTGCCGCTTTTCAGCAAGGGGATCTGCTCATTGAGAAACCAAGCTTCCCATCCTACGAATTGGGTGCCGTCCTGCGGGAAAAGGGTTATGACGCGGTGGAGCTGGCAGGTGTGGTGACGGATATTTGCGTGCTGTCCAACGCAGTCATTGCCAAAGCGGCACTGCCGGAGGCTGAAATCTGCATTGATGCCGCTTGCACCGTTGCCGTGAGCGAGGAAATGAGGCAGAAAACCTTTGACGTCATGGGCAGTCTGCAAATTGAGGTGCGCAATCGCTGAAATCTGAGCAAAAACCCTTGTTTATGCCGAGGATTTGTGCTAAAATATTCAACGTTATTAGCACATGAAAGGATTGGTGTTCATGTCCGGACATTCCAAATGGAACAATATTAAACGAAAAAAAGAAAAAACTGACGCTCAGAAGGGTAAAGTGTTTACCAAGATCGGCCGTGAGATCTCCGTAGCGGTACGGGAAGGCGGCGCAGATCCAGCCAGCAATGGTAAACTGCGTGATTTGATCGCAAAAGCGAAATCCAATAACGTGCCCAACGACAACATCGACCGCATCATTAAAAAGGCGGCTGGTGAAGGGGATAAAAATACCTATGTGGATATGGTATACGAGGGCTACGGCCCTTGCGGCGTTGCGGTTATTGTGGAAGCGCTGACCGACAATAAAAACCGTACAGCCGGCGACCTGCGCCACTACTTCGACAAATGCGGCGGCAACTTGGGCCAGACCGGCTGCGTTTCTTACCTGTTCTCTGAAAAAGGCGTGATTGTAATCGACAATGAAGATGGACAATACACCGAAGATCAGCTGATGGAGGACTGCATGGATGCAGGTGCTGAGGACTTTGAGATCAACGGCGACGTGGTTGAAATCTCTGCCAGCAGTGATCCTGTGGAGTTCCGCGCGGTTCGTGAAGCGCTGGAAGCCAAAGGATACAGCTTTGTAGAAGCGGATATTCAGAAGGTTCCATCCACTTATACCGCCATTGATGATCCGGAAATGCAGGAGAAAATGCAGAAATTGCTGGATCTGCTGGATGACAATGACGACGTTCAGGAAGTATTCCACAACTGGGAAATGCCGGAAGAGGAATAAGCTGAATTTTTTCTATTGTTTTCCCCAAACCGCCCTTTGTTTTGTGCAAAGGGCGGTTTTTTTGCCGCTTTTTTCTGCCCGGACTGCTGTCAAGACAGTCTGCTTTGTGTTATACTGAAAAAGAAAAAGCAGAAGGAGAGGACCCGCTCTATGGAATTGAGAAAATATGGCTCAAAGGATCTGCCTGTTCTGGCAGAATTGTTCCGGGAGACGATTTTGACGGTCAATCGCAGGGATTACACAGAGGAGCAGACCAAGGCCTGGGCCAGCCGCTGGCAAAACCTGCTGAAGAGAGACGGGGAATTTCAGAGAATGTTTACCCTGGTAGCGTATGAACGGGGAACGCTTTTGGGTTTTGGGAACATTTCCAAGGAAGGGTATCTGGATCTGCTTTATGTTCACAAGGACCATCAGGGACAGGGGGTCGCAACAGCCCTTTGTGACAAACTGGAACAATATGTTGAGGGGGATATTACCGTTAACGCCTCGGTCACCGCCAGACCTTTCTTTGAAAAACGAGGCTATGTGGTTTTGAAAGAGAATCTTGTGGATGTGGATGGTGTGAGTATGAAAAATTTTACCATGCAAAAACGAAAGGAGCGTTCTGAGCGATGAATAAGATGAAAGAACTGGTGCTGCAAGACGGCAGAACCGCCCTTCTCCGCCAGGCGGAGGAAATGGACGCCGAGCAGTTGCTGGCGCTGGCAAGGCAAACCACCAGTGAAACACCTTATCTTGGCAGCGAGCCGGATGAGTACGATTTCAGCATCCAGCAGGAGCGGGAATGGATCCGTCAGTAGAACAGCGGAAGCTCCCTTTTGCTGGTAGCGGAGATCGACGGCAGATTGGTTGGGGATTGCAGCATCCATCCGCAGGGACTGCGCCGGAGAACACGCCACCGCTGCGGCCTTGGCATTTCTCTGCTGCAGGAGGTTTGGGGCAATGGACTGGGTACCGCTATGCTGGAATACGCCATTTTTGCCGCTAAAGACTTTGATTATGAACAGATGGAGCTGGAAGTGGTATCCACCAATGAGAGAGCGATCCATCTGTATCGAAAACTTGGTTTTGTACCCTGCGGACTGCTCCCCAGAGCCTTAAAATATAAGGATGGCAGCTGGGGTGATTTTACGCAGATGGTGCTGGATCTGCGGACAATTGAAAGAAAAACGGAAGAATAAAAGGATGGGGATAAAATGCTGACAGGAGATGAAAGGAGAAAAGCGCTGATCCAAGTACTGGAAAATAGCACAAAAGCGGTTTCCGGTACCGATCTCGCGAAGCAGTTTGAAGTAAGCAGACAGGTTATCGTGCAGGACATCGCTTTGCTGCGGGCCACCAATAAAAACATTCTCTCCACCAACAAGGGTTATGTTTTGTTTCGAGAGAATGAAAAAGAACAGAAAGCGAAACGGATCGTACGGGTGCAGCATAGCGACGAGGATATTCTGAAAGAGTTTCAGTGTGTTGTGGACTACGGCGCAAGGGTGCTGGACGTGGTGGTGGAGCACGAACTTTACGGTCAGATCAGCGTGGATCTGCTGATCCAGAGCCGCCAGGACGCGGCCAATTTTGTGGAACAGCTGCGAAGCTGCAAAACCAAGCCGCTGAATGTGCTGACCAATGGCATCCATTATCACACCATCGAGGCCGACTCGGAACAGATTTTGGACGCGGTGACAGAAGCTTTGAGAACAGCGGGCTTTTTGGCGGACTGATTGGGTGAAGGACAATAGAAAATCAGTGTGCGAAATCGGCTGTGATTTTGCGGGAAAAGGGGAGTTGCCTTTTGTATGAGCAGCTGGGCCATTGCTTTACCGGGAAAGCGCAGACAGTCAACCGCAAAATGACGCTGATTTTTACGAAAAATAAGGAGATAAAACAGAATTTTTGTGAAAAGCCCTCTTGTCAGAGGGCTTTTTCTGTGTTATGCTTATGCCACTGACTGACAAGACAGGTAAATTGTCAGATGTCATCCATTGAGTTGCCTTGGGAGGAAAGAGAGAATGAAAAAAGTCAGGAAAGTTTTGAATCGCATTTTTATTGACGGCTTGTCCGGTATGGCGACCGGTCTGTTCGCCACGTTGATCGTAGGTACCATCTTGGCACAGATCGGCGAGCTGATTCCGGGAATTGTCGGCGACAGCATTTACATGATGGGTAAGCTGGCCTCCAGCATTACCGGCGCCGGAATTGGCTGCGGCGTTGCCGTGAAATTCAAAGAAAGCCCGCTGGTGGTTCTGTCCGCCGCTGTCTGCGGCATGATGGGCGCTTTCGCCAGCAAGATCCTTGCCGGAACGGTTCTGGTGGAAGGCGTTATCCATTATGCCGGCCCTGGTGAACCGCTGGGTGCCTTTATTGCCGCCATTGTTGGCATTTATGCGGGCCATCTGGTTTCCGGAAAGACCAAAGTGGACATTCTGATCACTCCGCTGGTGAGCATTACGGTGGGTTCGGCCGTTGGCCTGATTCTGGGGCCGCCGATCTCCAAGTTTATGCTGCTTTTGGGGGAAATGATTAATCTGGGCACCCAGCAGCAGCCCTTCCTCATGGGCATCATTGTTTCTGTCTTAATGGGAATGATCCTTACTTTGCCCATCAGCTCGGCAGCGCTGGGGATCATCCTTAATCTGTCCGGTTTGGCCGCCGGTGCCGCAACTGTGGGCTGCTGCGCCAACATGGTGGGCTTTGCAGTAGCCAGTTATCGGGAGAATAAGGTAAACGGCCTGCTGGCCCAAGGCCTGGGAACCAGTATGCTGCAAATCAGCAACATTGTCCGCAAGCCTATTATTTGGCTGCCTGTGATTCTCAGCAGCGCGATTTTGGGACCAATTTCTACGATGGTCTTTCAAATGACCAATAATGCAACTGGTTCCGGTATGGGTACGGCTGGCTTGGTGGGACAGATCACCACTTATCAGACCATGAGCGTTGATCACGCGCCCATGACGGTGCTGCTGCTGATTTTGCTGCTGCACTTTATTCTTCCGGCGGTACTGACCCTGATTTTCTCTGAATTTATGAGAAAAAAGGGCTGGATCAAGGACGGAGACATGAAACTGGATATGTAAAACGGCTCAGGAAAAGAGAGAATAACTCTTTTCCTGACTTTTTTTGCCCAATATGCTATAATTCCTGTAACGAACGCGTATTTTTGTCGTCTGAGTGATAAAGAACCTTCAATTTGGAAGGAGGAGAGCAAAAAAGTGGAAGACAAGCACATTCTGGATCTGTTCTGGGAACGGTCTGAACAGGCAGTTACGGAAGCTTCTGCCAAGTATGGCCGTTACTGCACCGGGATCGCCATGCAGATTCTGCACAATATGCTGGACGCGGAGGAATGCGTCAACGATACCTGGCTGCATGCGTGGAACGCGATCCCACCTAAGCGTCCAAGCGTTTTACAGGCGTATCTGGGGAAAATCACCCGGAATCTGTCGCTGGATCGCTGGAAGCGAATGACGGCACAAAAACGGGGCGGAAGTCAGGTGGAGCTGATGTTGGAGGAGTTGGGAGATTGTGTTCCGGCGGACGACAGCGTTCAGCAGGAGGTGGAGAGCAAGGTATTGGCTCAATCCATCAGCCGTTTTCTTTGGGAACAACCGGAAAACAGCCGTTATCTGTTTATTCGCCGGTACTGGTATGGGGATGCCATTTCTGATTTGGCACAAAAAACGAAGTTTACAGAAAGTTATGTGAAAACCAGCCTGTTCCGTTTGCGTCAGAAGCTGAAACAAAGGTTGGAAGAGGAGGAGGTGCTGCTGTCATGACTCCAAATGAAAAACTACTGGCGGCGATCGGTGAAATCGATGATGATCTGATCCTGGAGGCCGATGATGAGCGGCGGAGGATCCTTTCTCTGCCCAGGCGCACACACAGCCCATGGAAAAAGGCTATGATAACGGCGGCCTGCTTCCTGTTCTGTTTCGCCGCATGGCAGTTTGCCGGCGGCTTGTTCCGCGCAAAAGGCGCAGATCAAAATGCGTCGGCCAGTCCGGATCTGAAAAATGATCTGACGGTTGCCGAAGCGGAGGAATCCGCGGAGACGGAAAGCTGGGAGGAAGCTCCCGCGGAAGCACAAAGCAGCGAAGCCTTAAACGACGGTAAGGAAAATCAGGCCAATGGCGGACAGTTGGAGAAAACAGGCGGTTCTATGCACTACGCAGCGCCACTTCTGCCTCTGAATGTGGAAGGAGACAGCCAGGGCATTTCGGCAGAACGGGAACTGTATGTCAACGCGGAGGATTATTACCGGGAAAGCGCAGGGAAGCTGTACATCAGCGATAAATATCTGCTGACAAACACAACGGAAGAAGAGAAAACCCTTCTGATTTCTTATCCCTACGGCACATCCGTTTCTTCCGGAGAAGAGGTAAAAATGAGTGCGGACGGTTCCGATGAGGGGCAGAAGCTGTGCTTCAGCCAGCCGATCAGCGGTTTTTCCGAGGAAGGAATGAATCTGGAGTATGCGGCGGGCTGGGAGGATTATAGCACGGCTCTCAATGGTCAAACTGACGCAGTGAATGAAAATATTCCGATCTACGAGGGCTATGAAACCGTGACCGTTTATGAATTTACAGATCTTCAAGTGCCGGAAAACTGCCCGGAAACCGCCACCCTCTCCATGGAGTTCCGCTGTCCGGAGGACATGGTGATCTTTATTGACCTGAATGGTGTTTCCATTGACGGAGAACAGCGAATTTATGATGTTTTTGTCAAGGAGCTGGAGCGAGGCTCTATGAGCGGAAGCATTTGGGTCTTTGGCGGCAACGAGCTGGATATTACGGTTAAGGGCTACACAGACGGCAGTAACACCACGGTTCTTCCGGGACTCAGCGCGAACATAAAGCAAACAGAATTGCCGCTGAGTGAGGCGGTGAAACGTGTGGTCGAGGAGTTTCTTCAGAAGAATCCGCTTGAAGACAGCCGTATCAGCAGCGACCATATTGCTGCTGCGGTGCTTCAGCAGCTCAACTACAGCCAGATCGGCAATGATCCGCAGAGCCGTTACGATGTTCTGTCGATTCAAATGCTGATCCAGGACACTCTTTCTGCGCAGAGAATCTTTACACTGACGCAGGAGGTAACGATTCCTGCCAATGGCAGTACGGAAATTCTTGTAACTTCGGAAAAAAGACCGAGCTATGGCTATGAAAGCCGGCAAATGGGCATTGACATCGCCACCACATTGGGCAGCAGTCTGTGCTTTGACCGTCAAACGCTGACGCTTCGGCAGCCGGAAGAGGGAACACTCACCGACAGCAACCTGGATTTGTCCCAGCAGGAGGAGAGCGTGGAACTGGATCTGTCTACCGTGTACTATTACGCCAATTTCGACCGGATCCTGACTTGTGACGGTCTGCCTTTGGCGAAGGATGATTCGAAATAAGCAAAAACATAGACTGCGCTTTGCACCGCAGTCTATGTTTTTTGTATATAAGAAAACCACTCGCTAGGCGAGTGGTTCAAAAGAGCCTACT
>CAMCOD010000042.1 GCA_945876435.1 uncultured Clostridia bacterium | reverse complement strand
GGGCCGCCTTATTGGCGGTCAGCTTGCCGCTGGAGCTGAGATCGGCGTACTGTTTGGAGTACTCGTACATCCACCACTCCACATCGTCCGTCTCTTTGCCATTCCAGGTAGCGGCAAGGCGGATCGTCTCTCCAACCTTCATGGTGGATGGCGCGTCAATCTCCAGACCCTGGCCAGTCAGGTTGGAATTTCCGCCGGAGTTTCCTTCTTCCTTGGAGGCTGAACCGTCTGCGGTAACGGTCACTTCCATGGAAGCGACCATATCGTCCAGTTTGGCGGCCACTGTGACTTTGCCCTCACCTACCGCTCTTAATTTACCGGAAGAATTGACCTTCACGATGCTACTGTCCTCGCTCTTCCACTCAATATCATCCTCATCACAGCCGTCCGGAAGGGTGTATTCGATTTGATAGGTCTCATCAACGGCAAGGGTCAGCTTGTCCTTGCTGAAGGCAAAGCCTGCGCTGCTGCTATTGCCGGAGCTGCCATTCTGGGAACTGCCGTCCGACACCTCGCTAACCTCTCCGCCCACGGACTGGGTACCGGTAATGCCGGCATTGCCGGAGCCTGCCGCTTTCAGGAAGGCGGCAATGGCGTCAGCCATGGCGGAAGCGACCTCGTCCTGATAATCCTCGTCGATCAGCTTGCGGTATTCCGTGTTATTTGACATAAATCCACCCTCGGACAGAATGCCCACAAACTGCGGATCGCGGGTCACATAGAACACATCATAGCGCGCGCCCCGGTTGTTGGTGTTCAAAGCGCTGCTGACAGCGCTGCTGATCCGGGTCGCAAGGGACTGGGCAAAGGGATAGAAGTAGTAAACTTCTGTGCCGGTGGCGCTGGAGGAAGCGGAGTTGTGATGAACGGAAATAAATACCTGGGCGTTGAAGGCCTGGGCCTTGGCAAGGCGGGTATCCATATCCCTAGTGGTCTTGATGGTGTTCAGCAGCAGCACATTCGCGCCTTTTTTCTCTAGCTCGGTCGCCAGCTTTTTGGCAATGGCCCAGTTGATATGCTTCTCCTGATAGTTTGGATTAAAGCCGGGAGCCCCGTTATCCGCGCCGCCATGGCCCGGATCCACCACGATCTCCGCTCCTTTGATGGTTGTGGGGTTGTTGAAGCGGAACACGATCATGCCATCCTCGTGGTAGGCCTTATAACCCAGGAAGGCACCCTGGGTCTTAAGTCCAAGGGTCAGCTTGGTATCGCTCCAGACAGCGGAGGAGAACAGCGGGTTCTTGGTGAGCGATTCCATATCCTCCGTTACCGATGTGGTATATTTAAAGTCGATGGAAAATTTGGTGTTGGTGTAGGATGGGATAAAGGGAACCGGCTGATCGGATTTGAGAATGACATAAGTGTAGTTGCTGTCAGCTTTCACCGTCATTCCGGTGATTTTGTTGTTGGCCACATAGAGGCTGCTGTCGGAAACGGCCGTAATATCGCTGCTGTAGACCCGCATACCGGAGGCCAGCTTGTAATATTTGCGCACATCGCTGCCATTTTTGTAGACAACCTCCTCGCCCACCGCGTAATCCAGGGTTCCTGCCGGCAGGCGGTAATTGCTGGAGGTGGGATAAGGGCCGATCTCATCGGTTGGGAACACGATCGCCTGATCCGCTGTCACCCGAACCAGCACACCGTCCTCCACAATAGCCAGTTTGTTTACGGAAACGTTTGCGCCCTGCATGGTCTGGGTCACACCGTCCCATGTAGCGGTGACCACCAGATTGCCCAATTTCTGAATTTCCTTTGTGGCTGCAGGCGCGACAAAGGAACCGGTGTAACGCTTATAGGATGTGCCGCGCAGATCCTCGTTACCGCTGGTATCATCCACGGACAGAGGGTAGTTCTGCCCATTGATGGTCACTATGACGGAGGAATTCTCGTAGGCCACCGCTGTCACCGTGACCTTCATGCCGCCGTCAACCGCCAGAGTTCCGGTTGGGTTCACTTCCTTGATGACCTGCACCTGACGGTTGATGGTAAAGGTCATGACTTTCGCCTTATGACTGAAGGTAAACTTGTTTTCTCCCGGATTCAGATCCACTGTATAGGAGAAGAAGCCGTTTTCGTCCGTATCCAGCACCTGTCCGTTTACCACTACGTCAGCGTTGGGGTCGGACGCGCCCTGGAAGGTATAGGTTTTATCGGTTGTGGAAATATTGAGCTGCGTTGGCTTGGAGAAGGCCAGCTCCGTGAGAATATGTTCCTTTTTCACGTTATCAGAGAAGTAGTTCATCAGCAGCGTTGTGCTGTCCTGGGGATTTTCCACAAGGCTGCTGAGGGATTGGAAGGCGCTGCCTTCCAAATGTTCACAGTCCTCCAAGGCGATCATCTGCCGGGTGAGCTGATCATGGGGCGCCCAGCCTGCCGAAATATCGGTTGTGCAGGCTCTATCCGCCGCGTGAAGCATGTAAACGGGAGCCTCACTTTCAGCCGCAAGCTGATCCCACCATTTGGCGATAGTGTCAAAGGGAGCATCGGTGTCGGCAGTGGAGGTAAAGTTTTTCACCGCCACAAAATCCACCAGACCCTCCTCCAACAGCTCTTTGCTGTTCAGGTTGCTGTCCAGATATCCTCTGGCTTCAGCAGGAATGTCCACGCCTGCTTCGTCATTGGCCAAAGTTGCCCAAATCCCATCGGTCAACAGGCCGATCTGGGTGTCCGGATTGTACTTTTGGGCCAATTCCCGGGCGGACAGCACCAGCATACGAGCATTGTCCTGTAAGTACTCCTGGTAGCTGCGGCCCGCACCGCAGGCCATGTAGTCACGGTAGGAACCCAGTGTCTCCGGATTCTCACAGCCGGAGAGCAAAACCCCGTCCAGTTCATATTTTTTGATAAAATCCAGATAGGCATCCTCCGCCAGATTGGCGTTTTGGGTATTTTTCAGTTCCATACGGCTGATTCCGGCGCCGTCAGCATACAAAGACAGGTCGTAAATCCCGTAAACAAACAGTCCCCGCTCTCTCGCCGCCTCAATCAAATACTCCAGCGCGTCAAAGCTGCTGAGAGACTGGATGGAGGAGATGGAAAACACGCTTCCCTCCGGACTGAGCAGCGTCACCAGGACGGTGTTCATTTCGTAGCTTTCCACCTTATCCAGCATCTTGTTGATTTCGGCCTGCTGTTCCTCATCGCTTTTGCTTAAATCCGTAAGAAAATCCGTCCCTGCGTTGACCACAACACCCCGCATGGAGTCTGGTTTGTTGAACACGATGGGCATTTCTTCCGCAGGCGGCTCTTCTTCCCCGTTTTCTCCCAGATTTTCTTCCCCCGGAGCGGTGTTTTCGTCGATTGGTGCCTCCTGCTGGGGATCGTTGTTGATTACCGGCTGGTCCGACTCATCCTTCCGCAGGAAAGCCGCGGTTCCCGCGCAAACCGTAATAAACAGAAAGGCCGCTGACAGGATCATAGCCATCTGCCGGTGCTGCTGTTCCTTTTTTTTGCGTTTTCTGGGCAAAAGGAACCCTCCCTTCCTCTCACATTATTGTAAAACCTCTTTCAGGTTGTCGATTTCTGTTTTGATCTGGCTTTTGACTGCCGCCGCCGGCTGGAAAATGGAGTCATAGCGGAAAAGAACAAAGCCGTCGTAACAGCTTGCCTCTCTGGCCGTGCACACCATACGGCTCAGCAGGTCGGAGTGATCCTTCCACTCGTTCTTCCCGGCTCCTGCCCAGGTATCTTCCGTGCCAATTTTAAAAGGCGCCAGACCAATGGTCAGCTCCACGGAGGAGAGCTGAATCAAATCGTTCCACTGGGCAACGGTTTCCGCATAGGGACAGGTGTCATTTTCAAAGCCAAAATAGATCTGAGGACAGATATAATCCACATAGCCCGGGCTGGACAGCCAGAGGGCCACGTCGATAAACTGCTTATTATAGTTGTTTTCCAGGTTGCCCTGGGGACTGATGCCGAAGCGGACGCCGCTTTTTGTCTCATGGACGGCGCTGTAGACCGCTTTGACCAGGTCGTTGACATTTTGCCTGCGCCAGTCAGCCAAGGCTAAGGTCCCGCCCTGTTTCTTGTAAGCGGAATAGCTGTCCTGATCAAAGCTCTCGTCGGTGGTGGGATAAAAGTAATCGTCAAAGTGGATACCGTCCACGTTGTAATTTGCAACGATTTCTCTGACCCCATCCACAATCAGCTTCTGCGCCTTTTTGCTGGCCGGATCGAAGTAGATGCCGCCGTTGTATTCCACAGCGTCGCCGCTTTTCAGATAGGTATGTACAAGGTTGCTGTCACAAAGGCTGTTTTTATAGTTGGCGCTACGCACCCGGTAGGGATTCAGCCAGGCCTCAATGGAAAGGCCGCGATTATGAGCCTCCCGCACCATGATCTTCAGCGGATCAAAGCCGGGGTCCTTCCCTTCCTCGCCGGCAGCCAGATAAGACCAGGGGAAATAGTCAGACGGATAAACGGCATCAGCATAGGGGCGCACCTGCATGATCACCGTATTCAGTCCCAAAGCCGCCACATTGTCAAAGGCGGCGCCGATATTGCGGGTAAAGGCACTTTCCGACTGGCCTTTCAGCATGGTTTCCAGCTCAAAATAGGAAAACCAGATCGCCCGCACCTCATCCGGCTGGGACTGAGGACGGGTCGTGTCCCCTGTTTGCGCCGTTTCCTCTTTCCCTGTCTCTGTGGAGGGCAGTTCCGTCTGCACAGGAGGCGTTTCGCTTTGGCTTTCCGCCGGCGTTGGGGACGCTTCCTCTGCCGCAGGCGGGGTATTCTGCTCCGCAGAGGGCTGTTCAGGCTCCGCGGTTTCCTTCTTTGGGGCTTCTTCTCCTTCTTCCGCCTGCTGTTTCACCGGCTCTGTCACAATTTCCGGTCGTTCCGCCGGATAATCCTTCTGGGCGTCCAGATCCTGAGAAAGCTCCAGCTCCGTACGTTCCGTCAGATCGGCCACCGATATCCTTGGGCGATCACCGCAGGCAGTTTGCAGCAGCAAAGCTGCCGTCAAGAGCAGTATTGTCCATTTTTTCATGATCCTGTCCTCCAACGCGCACGATTCTGTCCTTGCTACTGTATGCCTTTTCCGGCGGCAACATGCGTCTTTCTCTTCTTTGTCACCTTCTAAGTGTACACTGATTTGCCGCTCAGGTCAAGACGACAGCTTTTGATCCCTCTCTCCAAAAACATGAACTTTTTGTGAATCTCTCAAAAATTCCCACAAAAAAGGACAGCGGTCGAAACCGCTGCCCTAATCATCTTTATTTTTATGTTTATTTTGCGGACGCCGTCAGCAGGAGCTTGACCGGCTTCTTATTAGGATCGTATTCCCGGATACAATCCCCGGTATGTTCAATGGCCTCCTTGGTCACGGTGATACGAACTACACCTTCGTCGGAAGGACTGTGGAACATCAGATCGTCCAGGGCTTCTTCCATAATAGCACGCAGGCCGCGGGCACCGGTTTTCCGGGCGACAGCCTTCTGTGCAATGGCTTTAAGCGCCTCGGGCGTAAAGTCCAACTGGATGCCCTCCATGGCGAAAAGCTTCTGATACTGCTTCACCAGAGCGTTCTTCGGCTCGGTGAGGATACGGATCAGGCCATCTTCGTTCAGTTCTGTCAGAGTCGCAATGACCGGAAGGCGGCCGATCAGCTCCGGAATCAGGCCAAATTTGACCAGATCCTGGGGCGTTACCTGACTAAGCAGCTTGTCATAGTCCAAATCGGATTTATCCACCAGCGTGGAACCAAAGCCCAGGGAGGATTTTGCCACACGCTGCTCGATTTTCTTCTGGATGCCGTCGAAAGCGCCGCCGCAGATAAAGAGGATCTTGCTGGTGTCGATCTGGATGAACTCCTGATTGGGGTGTTTTCTGCCGCCGTTGGGTGGTACGTTGGCCACAGTGCCCTCCAGGATCTTCAACAGGGCCTGCTGCACACCTTCGCCGCTGACATCACGGGTGATGGAGGTATTCTCGCTCTTTCTGCCGATCTTGTCGATCTCATCCACATAGATGATGCCGGTCTGGGCGCGCTCCACATCCCAATCCGCACTTTGGATCAGGCGAAGCAGGATGTTTTCCACATCCTCACCCACATAACCGGCCTCTGTCAGCGTTGTCGCATCGGCGATGGCAAAGGGAACGTTCAGAGTTTTGGCCAGAGTCTGAGCCAGCATGGTCTTGCCCACGCCGGTGGGACCGATGAGCAGCACATTGCTCTTGGTCAGCTCCACGTCATCATCTTTCCACTCCGGCTGATCCTGCAGATAGCAGCGCTTATAGTGATTGTAGATGGCGACCGACAGGATCTTTTTGGCCTGTTCCTGGCCGATCACATAGTCGTCCAGCACCTTTTTGATCTCCTCCGGGCGGGGAATCTCCTGCTGAGGCACGGGAGCGCTGGATTTTCGGCTGTTTGGCCGGGAAGAATGCTCCCCCCGGTAGCTTGGCTCGTCATAGAGCACGTCGTTGCACAGCTCCACACACTCGTTGCAGATATAAACCCCCGGTCCGGCGATCATCCGCTCCACTTCGCTGGAATATTTGCCGCAGAAGGAGCAGCGGATGGATTTATCGTCGTTATTTTTTGGCATCTTGCCTTCCTCCTCAGCCGCTTATCTCTGGGTAATCACTTTGTCGATCAGGCCATAGGCGCAGGCCTCGTCGGCGGTCATATAGTTATCCCGGTCCGTATCTCTCTGGATCGTCTCCAACGGCTGGCCGGTGTAGTCAGACAGCATGGTATTCAGCTTGTTTTTGATGTGGATAATGTGATCCGCATGGATTTTGATATCGCTGGCCTGCCCCTGAAGTCCGCCCAGGAGAGGCTGATGGATCATAATCTCGCTGTTGGGCAGAGCAAAGCGCTTGCCTTTGGTGCCGGAAGCCAGCAGGAAGGCACCCATGGAAGCTGCCATGCCGATACAGATGGTGGACACATCGCATTTGATGTATTTCATGGTATCGTGGATGGCCATGCCGGCACTGATGGAGCCGCCGGGGCTGTTGATATACAGGGAAATATCCTTCTCCTTGTCCTGACCTTCCAGATACAGGAGCTGGGCTACCACCAGACTGGCAGTTGTGTCATTTACTTCGTCGCAGAGCATAATAATGCGGTCGTTAAGCAAACGGGAATAAATGTCGTAAGAACGCTCGCCGCGGCCGGTCTGTTCTACGACCATTGGGACTAAACTCATGTTTAAAAGCCTCCATTTCGTCAATTGGGGATAATACTGTTTCAGAAGCATGGGCTTTTTCCCGGCTTTTTATGCCGGCGATGAAAAAAAGTCCATATACAGAAGCCGGTGGAACAGCATTGATCCACCGGCTCTGCTTCACAGGTATATCATACCCGATTGTTATTGTTGAAAAATGTCAGATTCGTAAACGATTCGTTACGAAGGATTATTTTTCTTCGGATTCTTCTGCTTCGTCTTTCTTCTTGGCAGATTTTTTCACTTTGTTTACGGTGATGTCAGCGGAGTTGCGAACGATATCGATGGCTTTGGTGATGAACAGATCCTGTTCAACATCGGAAGCAGGGATGAACTCGCGAACTTTTGCTTCTTCCAGACCGTACATACCGGCGAGACGTTTGTATTCCGCGTCGATCTCGTCCATGGTCACGCTTACGCCTTCCAGCTCAGCGATTTTTTCCATAGCCAGGCGGATCTTCACCTGACGCTCCGCATTGCCTTTGAAGGAATCCTTCAGGGTGTCCAGGTTGGTGCCAGTGTACTGGGTGTACATATCCAGGCTCAGGCCCTGAGACTGGAGGCGGTAAGCGAAGTCGTTGAGCAGTTCGTTGGCTTTGTGGTCGATCATGCACGCTGGGATCTCAGCTTTCAGGTTTGCGATAACGGCGTCGATCAGCTGCTGCTCAACTTCCTGCTGAGCTTCTTCGTCTTTGGCGGACTGGAGTTTTTCCTTCAGGTCTTTCTTCAGGTCAGCCAGCGTGTCGAACTCAGAAACGTCTTTTGCGAACTCATCGTCCAAAGCAGGCAGTTCCTTCTTCTGCAGGTTTTTGATGGTTACTTTAAAGGTAGCTGGCTGGCCGCAAAGCTCTTCCACATGGTATTCTTCCGGGAAGGTTACATTTACGTCGAAGGATTCGCCGGCTTTATGACCGATCACCTGCTCCTCGAAACCAGGGATGAAGGAGCCGGAGCCCAGTACCAGCGGATAGTCCTCGCCTTTACCGCCTTCGAAAGCTACGCCTTCACGGAAGCCTTCAAAGTCGATGGTAGCGGTATCATCTTTTTTGGCAGCGCGGTCAGCGGTTACCAGACGGGCGTTTCTTTCACGCAGCTTGTCCAGCTCGGCGTTAACGTCAGCGGCCATGATGGTCTCTACGTTTTTCTCCGCTTTGATGCCTTTGTAATCGGAAACTTCAACTTCCGGTTTTACCGTAACGGTAGCGCGGAAGGTGAAGCCTTCGCCATCTTTGAATTCCAGATTGTCGACAGCGGCCTGATCCACTGGATCAATACCGGCTTCTGCGACAGCAGCTTCGTAAGCTTCCGGATAGATCGCGTTTACGGCATCCTCGTAGAAGAAGTCCTTGCCGTACATTTTCTCGATCATGCCTTTTGGGGCTTTGCCTTTGCGGAAGCCAGGCAAGGTGATTTTGCTTACGTTTTTCTTGTAGGCGGTCAGGGTAGCGGCCTGAAGCTGTTCTTCCGAAACAGCGATCTGAAGCTCTACCACATTGGTGTCAACTTTTTTGGTTGAAATCAGACTCATTGTGTTGTTTCCATTCCTTTCCTCTGTGCGGCGGCTTAAAGCGGCGGCACGGCTGTGACCTGCTTTCCAGGTTTCTGCATGAAACACGATTAAGCGGTCTTAAACGCAAATATTATAGCATACTCCGCAATATAATGCTATATTTTTAGTGAAAATTTTCTGTAATTGACGTTTTCAACGGTTAATCCACCATTTCCTTATGGGAAGTGACGAAAAATTCTGCGAAAAACAGGCTTTTCCGGCGAAAAAAGCCGATCAGCGGGGCAATTCCTCCTCCTTGGGCTCTCTGACACAGGCTTTCAGCCGCTCCAGCACCGCCCCACAGCGGCGGTAGTTTTCCCTTGCCTGCCGCAAGGTCAGGCCGTGGTTTAGGTCGCTGGGTTCATCCTCCCCGCGGATGAACCGGTCGATCTCCCAACAGCAGACCGGACAGATGTAGGCCAGCGCGTCGCCGCTGTTTGGGATGGTGATGTTCCCGCAGCAGGGACAGGGAGTGTCGGCAGGCAGCGGCGGAACAGCCTCTTTTACCTCTGCTCCCTCCAATTCCGCCGTTTTTTCCTCGCTGAGATTGTTATGCGCCGTGGGCAGATAGGGGTATTTTTCGTTCGGCATAAGTACCTCCTAAAGATGGATGATCTGGGGGGTGAATTTGAGAAAATCGCTGGAGACCAGCCGGTATTCCACCCCGTCATACTCCCCGTTCAGAGCATAGCGGCAGCCGGCGGAGTGGAGGTGCCCGTACCAGCAGCGGCGGATGCCGTAATCCTTCAGCACTTGCAAAATGCTTTCGTTTTTTTCCTCCCCGAAAACCGGCGGATAGTGGAGAAATACCAGCTTTTCCTTGTCGGGGAAACGTTTTTCCGCGTCCTGCAAAGACAAAATCAGCCGTCCAGCCTCCCGGGCGATGATTTTCTGATCCTGGGGCTCTCCCTGCTCAAAGATCCAGCCTCGTGTGCCGCAGATGGCGGCATTTTCATAGGCGAAGCTGTTGTTGCACAGAATGTGCAGGCTGTCAAAACCGTTTTTCTCCAGAAATCCATCCATTTTTGTCTTGGTGTTCCACCAGTAATCGTGATTGCCCTTCAGCAAAATCTTTTGTCCGGGCAATTCCTGCAGAAAGGCAAAATCCTGCCGGCACTCCTCCAGACTCATGGCCCAGGACACGTCTCCGGGGATCACAACCGTATCCTCCGGCCGAACCAACGCCCGCCAGTTTTTCCCCAAACGCTCCATATAATTGTCCCAGCCGCCGAAAATATCCATCGGTTTATTGGTTGACAGGGACAAGTGGGTATCCCCGATGACAAACAGCGCCATGTTCCCGTCCTTTCTTGAAAAAACCAAGAAGGAAAGGTGTTCTGCCGCCTCTCCTTCTTTTGGTTCCGGTCTTATTTCATATTGTTTTTCATAAAGTTGTAGGCGTTTTCCCACATGATCTTATTAACCACAGTCTCGCTGATGCCGTGAGCCAGCATATAGTCGGCAAAGCCGGCGAATTTCACCGGTGTATTCAGGCTTTCGTGAACGGAAGCGCCGTCAAAGTCACTGCCGCAGCAGATCACATTCTCGCCGCCCAACTCCAGCATGCGCTCCACATGGCGGAAAAGGGCCTCATAGTCAGCTGCCTGAGATTTGGGATCATCCACAATAAAGGCTTCGCACAGGTTCAGACCGATGATGCCGCCTCGTTTCACATACTCGGCGAAGCGTTCCTCGGTGACATTTCTCCGGTGGCTGCAGACAGAACGAATATTGGAGTGGGTCTCGATAAAAGGTTTTTCCGCGAATTCGCAAAGCTGCCAGAAGCAAACATCGTTCAGGTGAGAGTTATCCACAATGATACCCACCTTCTCCATCTCCTTGACAGCGGCCCGGCCGAAATCGGTAAAGCCTTTTTGGGTATCGTGGCCGGAAGCCAGCTCATTTTCGCCGTTCCAGGTCAGGGTCATGATCTTGACGCCGCAGTCATGAAGGAATTTTACGTTTTCGATTTTGCCGTTAAGGCAGGCCGCGCCTTCAACGGTGAGCATAGCGGCCAGCTTGCCCTGTTTTGTGATGCGGTCGATATCCTCTACCGTCCAAACCTGCTCCACATGATCCTTATTTTTCTCCATCAAAACCTTGAAATACTCGTTGCGGTCCTTGAAGAACTGTTCCGCAGCTTCGCCGCGGAAGCGGTCCGGTACAAAAACGGCGATGGCCTGACAGTAACGGCTGAATTTGTCCAGCTCGTTGATGGAGACCATGGTATTTTTGCAGAAAAAGTCTGCATTTTCCTTCTGTAATGTGCCGATGGTATCACAGTGTAAGTCGAATAATTGCATAATACTCTCTCCTTTGGTTTCACTTTTTTATTATATTTCAGGAGCGACAACCTGAAAGGCGTCCTCCAAATAGTTGATCTCTGCGCTTCGCCTGCGGCGGTTTTGGGTCAGATAAACCTCGCAGACATCGAAGCGGGGCTGGAAGTCGGCATTATATTCCTCCAGATAATTCAGCGCGGTGAGGATGATCTTCCTCTGCTTGGCGGGAGTCACTGCCTCCGCGGCGGAATAGAGCGCGTCCTTTGACCGGGTCTTGACCTCCACGAAAGCGATGATGCTGTCCTTCTGCGCGATCAGGTCGATTTCTCCATAGCGGCTGTGGTAGTTGCGGCACAGAACAGCATAACCCTGCTTTTGCAGATACTCCGCCGCCTGATCTTCGCCCCAGGCGCCGGTGCTTTTATTTTTCTTCCAGAACATCAGACAAATTACCTTTCCATTTTTTGAGGAATGTGCGTCTATGGCAGGGGCAGGGCCCATATCGCTCCAGCTGCTGGTAGTGGTCCTTGGTGCCGTAACCCTTGTGCTTGGCAAAATGATACTGGGGATACTTCCGGTCCAGCTCCAGCAGCATCCGGTCCCTGGTCACCTTGGCCAGAATGGAGGCCGCCGCGATGGAGGCGGAGGTTCCATCCCCCTTGACCACCGTGCGTACTGGGAAATCCAGCCCCGGATCCCGGTTTCCATCCACCAGAACCAGATCCGGCGCCTGTTTCATGGCCGCTACCGCCCTTCTCATCGCGAGAAAGGTCGCGTTCAGAATATTCCGCTCATCAATTTCCCTCTCGTCGGCCAGACCGATGCCATAAGCCAGCGCGTTTTGGGTGATCACATCAAAAAGGGCCTCTCTCTTTTTTTCCGACAGCTTTTTGGAGTCGTTGATCTGCGGATGACAGAAATCCGGAGGCAGGATCACCGCTGCCGCCACCACCGGCCCGGCCAATGGCCCTCGGCCAGCTTCATCCACGCCGCAAATCAGAGGAAAGCCCTCTTCCCTCACCCGCGCGTCATAGCGGTACAGCTCCATTACAGTTCCTCCCCGGCTTTGTCGCAGGTCTGCTCCTTTTCCGTTGCGGTTCTGGGGCGTTCCAGGGTGATGCGGCCGATTTTTCCGCTGCGGAATTCATCCATAACCGTGATGGCTGCCCGTTCGGTATTCACCTGGCCGCCGGAAACCAGCATTCCACGCTTGCGTCCTACCAGTTCCAGCAAGTCATAAGGCGCCAGGCCCTCGCTTTCCTTCGGGCTGACCTTATAACGCTGCTCCAGATACTGGGGATAACGCTCCCGCAGAAAGGCCAGAAAGCGCATGGCGACCCACTCCAGGTCGTAAACCGTGTCCTTTACTGCGCCGGTATAGGCCAGACGCTCACCCACGGATTTATCTTCAAATTTTGGCCAGAGCACGCCGGGCATATCCAGCAGCTCAATGCCGTTTTCCAGCTTGACCCACTGTTTTCCCCGGGTAACGCCGGGCCTGTCCTCCACCTTGGCCCGCTTGGAGCCGGAAAGACGGTTGATCAGGGAGGATTTTCCCACGTTGGGCACACCGCAGATCATCATGCGGATGGCTTTTCCGCTCATGCCTTTCGCCTGACGGCGGGCGATCTCGTCTTTTAACACTTCCCGGACGGCCGGAACAAACTGTTTCAGACCGCTCCCGCTTTTGCAGTCAATGCACAGGGTGTTCACCCCGTAGGAATGGTAATAATCCATCCACTCTCTGGTCACAGCCGGGTCGGCAAGATCGGTTTTATTGAATACAACCATTCTCGGCTTGTCCCCTACGATGGTTTCAATCTCCGGGTTGCGGCTGCTTTTGGGGATGCGGGCATCCCGAAGTTCCACAACAATATCTACCAGATCCAGATTTTCCTTCATCAGCCGCCGGGTCTTGGCCATGTGTCCCGGGAACCACTGAATGGACGGCGTCGCGGTCAGGTATTCTTCTTCCATCGGCATTATTCTACCACTCCAATCTTGTCAAACGGCGCGATGCGCAAAATGCAGCGCCCCAAAATATAATCCTCGTCAAAGGTGCCGTAAAGGGCGCAGCGGCTGTCGGCGGAGGCGTTCCGATTGTCGCCCAGGACAAACACTTCCCCTTCCGGCACGGTGATCGGCCCTTCAAAGTCCTCCTGCTCATGGGTCAGATCGTTGATGTAAGGCTCGTCCAGAACCACGCCGTCCACGGTCACTTCGCCGGTTTCAAAGTCGATATCCACCGTCTGTCCGCCCAGAGCGATGACCCGTTTGATCAGCGCCGGCTCATCCGGCGGCATATTGGGATGAGGAATGACCACAATATCCCCCTGTTTCGGTTCATAAAACAGCTTGCTGATCAGCAGGCGGTCTCCGTCCTTCAGGGTCGGCACCATAGAGGAGCCGTGAACCTGGGCTGGGCGGGCTAAAAATGTAAATACAAGGATCACCACTACAATGGTGGTAAAGATCATTTCAGCGTATTCAAATACTTCATTGGCAATACTGTCCCGTTTGCTCATTGCTTCTTGACTCATGTACAGTCTCCTTTGGTTTTTATGATTTGTCATTGTTGTTGACTCATTTTATTATAACGTATTCCGGAGGAAATTGCACCCCTGCCCACAAAAAAATTTCCATAAAACAAAAAGCCGCCCTGTTTCAGGGCAGCTTCTGCGTTCCATCTTTTGAAAATTCCCCAATTAAAAGGCAAAGGAAAGGAAACGAAGGACATCCATATAGTTTTTGCTGCGAAAACGAACATTTTTTCCGTCCTCCAGCACACAACCGGGATAAAAGCTTTTCTGATAAGCCAGCGCGTGGTCACGGTAGCGGATCACAAAATCAAACTCCTCCGGCATGGGCACTTTGCAGGCCTTGAAATCACCGGAGACAGCTTTTTCGACCTCCTCGCGGATCCGCTGACGGATGGTTTCCGGGTGAGGCGCTATGGTCGCGCCGCCGACTCCCTGGAAGGCAGCGACGGTGCGGATGCCGGGGATCAGCTGCTTTGCTTCCGCACAAATGGCCTTATCGCCGCTGATGAAGCAGACGGGGATGTCCAACATACCAGCCGTATAAGCATTCAGACGGAACTCGCTGAGGCGCTGGCCGTTGAGAAGCATATACTCATTCCGGCCGTTTTTGGTGTGGGACAGCGGATTGCCGCTGCTGCCGGCGGCGGAATGATAGCCGGTAAACAGAACCGCATCAAAGCGGTCCAGCTCCAGCCCGGACATCATGCCGTAAGGATGCCCGGTCCAGCCCCGGAGCAGCCGTGTCTTTTCCGGAAGCTCCTCCGGAAGAAGGTTCCGGCCGGTTCCATGGCCGTCTTTCACAAACACTTCATCCGCGCCGGCTGCCAAAGCGCCCTCACAGGCGGCGGCAACCTCGCGGGTCATCAATTTCATAAAACAGGACACATCCGGATGGTCGTGGCGGGTTTCATCCACATGATTAATCCCGCAGGTACCTTCAATATCACTGCTGATAAACACTTTCATCGCCATTCCTCCTTACCGATTTGTCCCCATTATAACACCGCCTCCCCGGTGATGCAACCGGAGAGGCGGCAGATTTTTATTCTTTGCTTTTCTTTTGCTTCAGCTCACGCAGTTTCTGCATTGCCTTGGGATATTCCTTGGAACGCAGATCCGGAAAGGCTCTCAGCAGACGTCGGTCGATGGCGCTGCGCCGCTGTTCCAGAGCGTCCAAACGGCTTTCCAGACGCTCCATTGCGCTGTGGAAGGCCTCCGTCAGCTCCTCCTTATCCGGGAGCAGCTCGTCCAGCCAATCTCCGGCC
>CAMCOD010000041.1 GCA_945876435.1 uncultured Clostridia bacterium | reverse complement strand
GTCAGACCCTCGTCCCCCTGGGCTTTCAGGGAGCGAAGATAGCCGCTGCGCTCCATCAGTTCATCAAACAGCTCCGCAAGGGTATGCTCTTCCAAAAAATCCCCCAGCTCGTTGATCATTCCGGTGAATTCCCCAATGGTGGCGGCCTTTCTGGCCAGAGGCGCAAACTCCTCCGCGTGATCCAGCACGTCAAACAGGCTCTGGCCGATGGTGTCCGCGATCTCCAGCGCCTTTTCCACCGTGGAATCCCCGATCCCCCGCTTCGGCTCATTGATGATCCGCTGCAAACGGATGCTGTCATTGTGATTGTTGATAACGCTCAGGTAGGACAGCACGTCCTTGATCTCCTTGCGGTCATAGAAGCGCATGCCGCCCACCACTTTATAGCTGATGCCGGAGCGGATCAGAGCGTTTTCAATGGCGTTGGACTGGGCGTTCATCCGGTACAGAATGGCGTGATCGCTGAATTTGGCCCCGTTTTTCACATTTTCCAGGATCATTTCCGCAATATAGCGGGCCTCGCCCATTTCATCCCGGCAGCGGTGAACAACGATGGGCTCACCCTGGCCGTTTTTGGTCCAAAGGGTCTTGCCCTTGCGCTGGGTGTTGTTGGCGATGACCTCATTGGCGGCGTCCAGAATGTTCTGGGTGCAGCGGTAATTCTGTTCCAGCCGGATCACCTTGGCATTCTGATACTGATGCTCGAAATTCAGGATATTTTCAATGGTGGCGCCCCGGAATTTGTAGATGCTCTGGTCATCATCCCCCACCACGCAGATGTTTTTGTACCGCTGGCTCAGCAGGCTGACCAGCAGGAACTGGCTGTTGTTGGTGTCCTGATACTCATCCACCATAATGTAGCGGTAGCGGTTCTGGTACTTCTCCAAAATCTCCGGATTTTCCTGGAACAGACGCACCGTCAGCACAATAATATCGTCAAAGTCCAGCGCATTGGACTCTTTCAGCCGCTTCTGATAGTGGTCGTAGACCTTGGCGATGATCTCCTGACGGAAATCCCCCTGAGCCTGCTGCAGCATGGATTTTGGGTCGATGAACTGATCTTTCGCCGCGCTGATGCCGCTGAGAACGGAACGGGGCGTCAGGTTCTTTTCGTTGACCTGCAGGGCTTTCAGGGCTTCCTTGATGATCCGCAGGGAATCGTCCGTATCGTAAATGGTAAAGTTGCTCTCATAACCCAAGGCCCGGATCTCCCGGCGAAGGATGCGCACACAGGCGGAATGGAAGGTGGATGCCTGAATATCCAGAGCATCCTCCCCCAGAATCGCCTCCAGCCTCTCCTTCAGCTCACCGGCAGCCTTATTGGTAAAGGTAATGGCCAGCACATTCCACGGTTTTACCGGGCGGTCAGCCAACAGGCGGGAAACTCGCTCCTTATCCTCCTCCCGGTCCTCCAGATAGGCCTGCAGGAAGTCCAGATCCTCCTCCGTCACAAAGGTAGGGATGTATTCGCTGTGGTAAGCGTTGCCGAAACGGATCATATTGGCAATGCGGTTGACCACAACGGTGGTCTTTCCGCTGCCTGCGCCGGCCAGAATCAAAACCGGCCCTTCCGTTTGGAACACAGCCTGACGCTGCATCGGGTTCATCCGGGAAAATTCCTTCTCCAGTATCTCCCTGCGCAGCGCAAGATAACGCGCTTCAAAAGCTGCCATAAAATTACTCTCTCCTTTTCCTCTCTATCTCCAAATCAATCCCCAAACGAGCCCCAAAATTAAACATAGGCGTGGTCAATAACCACTACAGTGTAGTAGTTGGGGTCCACTGCTTTCATTTTTCTCTCAATTTCATCCCGGATCTGCTGGTCGGACAGCTTGGTGTCCCCATTGACGCAGATATCAAAAATCAGGTTGGTCAGCTCCCCGCCGGCAACCATGCGGAAATCGTGAATGGAGAAGCTCTCATCGATCTCCTTTACCTTCTGCGCCACAAACTGCCGCATCAGATTGGTTGCCGCGCAGTCGGTTTCGATGGGGTCCATGTGAATAACCAGCTCCAGATTCAGAGCCTTGCCCACCTGCCGCTCCGCCGTGTCGATCACATCGTGAGAGAGCATCACATCCTTATCCGCCGGAACCTCCGCGTGCACCGAAGCGAAGCGCCGTCCCGGGCCGTAGTCGTGAACGATCAGATCGTGGATGCCCAGAATCCCGTCATAAGCCAAAAGCCGTCTTTCCAGCTCCTTTACCAGCTCCGGATCCGCCTTCTGACCCAGCAGAGGAGACAGCGTATCCTGCGCCGCGCCCCAGCCGGCTTTCAGGATCAGCAGGGCCACAACCGTACCGATGATGCCGTCAATGGGCCAATCGGTAAATGCCGCCGCAATGACGGAAAGCATGGTGGCACTGGTGGAGATGGCGTCGCTGACACTGTCCACCGCCGTCGCCTCCATGGCAGCGGAGTGTATCTTTTTTCCCAATTTTTTATTAAACGCGCCCATCCACAGCTTTACAGCGATGGACATAAGCAGACCGATGATGGCCACTACGCTGAATTCCACCGCTTCCGGGTGGATGATCTTCTCAATGGATGTTTTTCCGATCTCCAAGCCCACCAGAAGGACGAGAGCGGACACCAGCAAACCGCTGATGTACTCAATACGGCCATGCCCGAAGGGATGATCCGTGTCCGCCGGCTTGGAAGCCAGCTTAAAACCGATGTACGTCACCATGCAGGAGCCTACGTCCGACAGGTTATTGAAGGCATCGGCGGTGATGGCGATGCTGTTGGTCAGGGTACCCAGCAAAAATTTCCCCACAAAGAGCAGTATGTTGCAGAACACGCCCACCATGCTACTGAGCATACCGTAACGCTCCCTCACCCTGGTATTTTCAATGTCATCCGCGTCCCGTATAAAGGAACGCACCAGTAAATCTGTCATGCTGTCGCGACCTTTCTGATTTTTTCCGTCCTTTTATCATACCACAGACCCGGATTTTTTACAATAAAAATCCGTTTCTTCTCCATCAGTCGCCTCCCGCCGCTCTCTGCAATTTTTCCTGCACTTTAGAAATATTTCTTACCAAAAAGAAAGAAACCGCCTTCCCTGGATCCCGCAAAAAGCCTATTATAACGCGGTTTTTCCCCGGATTTTCCTGCTGTTTCTCCTTTGCTTTTGCGATTTGCTCCTTTGCGCCGTTAAATTTTTTGAAAAAAGGTATTGACATTCCTGCAAATCAGGATTATAATCAGACACAAATTCAACAACTCAATACCACAAAGACATTGAAGAGAAGAGTAAACGCTGAAAACCGTTGCAGAGAGTCCCGGCAGCTGAAAAGGGATACGTCTTTTCCCCGTTGAACATGGTCTCGGAGTTGCGCACCGACCCGGTTTTGTCCGATAGGCTGCGACGGGCTCGCCCGTTACCGCGACAGAGTATAAGCAGGTTTCCTGCCGTACTTGCAAAGGCTGTTTCCGTGAGGAAGCGGCGAACCTTGGTGGTACCACGAAAGCAATTTCATTGCTCTCGTCCTTGGATAAAAAGGACGAGAGCTTTTTTATTTGGCAAAAAAACAGGAGGCCCCTATGATACGCATTGAACATCTTTCAAAAATATTCCAAAGCGGCGCGGAGGTTGCCGCCCTCAAGGACATAAGCCTTCACGTCCATGCCGGCGAGATCTATGGCATCATCGGCATGAGCGGCGCCGGAAAATCCACTCTGCTCCGCTGCATTTCCCTTCTGGAGCAGCCTACTTCCGGCTCCATCATCCTGGACGGCCACGATATGAACACCATCCGCGGCAAGGAGCTGCAGCAGCTCCGCAAGCAGATCGGCGTTATCTTCCAGGGCTACAATCTGCTGATGCAGAAAACCATCCGCAAAAACGTGGCTTTTCCTCTGGAACTGAGCAAAATGCCTAAAGCAGACATTAACAAACGGGTGGATGAGCTGCTGGAAATCGTCGGGCTCAGCGATAAAGCCGAGTTTTATCCCTCCCAGCTCTCCGGCGGCCAGCGCCAGCGTGTGGCCATCGCCAGAGCCTTGGCCAACAACCCGAAGGTTCTCCTCTGTGACGAACCAACCTCGGCTCTGGACCCGCTAACCACCCGCTCCATCCTGGATCTGCTGGTGGACATCAACAAAAAGCTGGGCGTCACCATCATCGTCATCACCCATGAGCTTGGCGTTGTCCGGAATATTTGCCAGAAGGTGGCTGTCATCGACAGCGGCACCATCGTGGAGCAGGGTTTGACCGCCGACGTCATGGGTAACCCTCAGCACGAGATCACCAAACTGTTAATTTCTACTGCGGGAGGTCGATAATATGGGCTTCATTCAAGATAATCTGCAAATGTTCCTCCAGGGAACGCTGGAAACCCTGTACATGACCGCCATGTCCACCATTCTGGCCTACGTTTTCGGCCTGCCTCTGGGCATATTGGTCACCATCACCCGAAAAGACGGCCTCTGGCCGCATGTAAAGCTGAACGCGGCGCTGGAATGGATCGTCAACATCGGCCGTTCCATCCCCTTCCTGATCCTGATGATCGCTTTGATCCCCTTCACCCGCTTTGTTGTGGGCAAAGGCTACGGTCCCAACGCTGCCATCGTCTCTCTGGTCATCGGCGCGATCCCCTTTGTGGCCCGGCTGGTGGAAAGCTCCCTGGCGGAGATCGACCACGGCGTTATCGAGGCCACCCAGACCATGGGCGCCTCCAACTGGGAGCTGATCACCAAGGTTTACCTGCCGGAATCCCTTCCTTCTCTGGTGCGCGGCTTCTCCATGACCACCATCACCCTTATCAGCTACTCCGCCATGGGCGGCGCGGTGGGTGCGGGCGGCTTGGGCGATATCGCCATCCGCTACGGCTACCACCGCTATGAATACGATGTGATGATCGTTACCATCGTCCTGCTGGTACTAATTGTCCAAATTATCCAGTGTGGTTTCAATGTGATTGCCAAGAAAATTGACAAGCGCATGATTAAACAATAAAAAAACAAAAAAGAAAGAGGTATATAACTATGAAAACCACAACCAAAAAAGTCCTTTCCGCCGTACTGGCCTCCGCCCTGCTGCTCTCCTTCTCCGCCTGCTCCGAGAAAAAAGCTTCGGAACAGGAAAGCAACACCACAACCCCAGCTGACAACAAAACCACTGAAGCGGCTCCTGCCGAAAATACCGAAGAAAAGGTTATCCGCGTAGGCGCTTCCCCAGCTCCTCACGCACAGATTCTGGAAGCCTGCAAGGACGCTCTCGCTGAAAAAGGCTACACCCTGGAAATCGTTGAGTTCACCGACTACGTTCTGCCGAACCTGTCCCTGGACAACGGCGAGCTGGAGGCAAACTTCTTCCAGCACACCCCATACCTTGAAGAATTCTGCGCCAGCCGCGACGTTGACCTGGTTGCCGCTGTAAAAGTTCACTTTGAACCTCTCGGCATCTACAAAGGCCAGAGCGACGACTTTGAAAACATCAAAGACGGCGCTACCATCGCTGTTCCAAATGACCCAACCAACGAAGCCCGCGCCCTCCAGCTTCTGGCTGACAACGGCCTGATCACTCTGACCGAAGGCGTTGGCCTGAATGCTACCGTTAAAGACATCATCGACAATCCGAAAAACATTGAAATTCTGGAAATTGAAGCCGCTCAGCTGCCAAGAACCCTGCCGGATGTTGACTTCGCCATCATCAACGGCAACTACGCTCTGGATGCCGGCATCATTGATTCTCTGCTGCTGACCGAGGATCCACAGTCCGACGCCGCTCAGACCTTCGCCAACGTACTGGCTGTCCGCAAGGGCGATGAGAACACCGAAGCAACCAAAGCCCTTGTCGAAGTTCTCACCTCTGACGCAACCAGAGCTTACATCGAGGAAACCTTCGGTTCCACCGTTGTTCCTGTTTTCTAATGGGTTTTTAATTTCTTGATATCTTCTCTCCCCCTGACCGGGCACCGCTTTCTGTGGCGGCGCCCGGTCTTTTGCTGCAAGGCTTGCGGCTGCTGTTGGGCATACCCTCAACTCGGTGAAATGCCTTGCGCCAATAAAAAAGACCACCTTTATGGGTGGTCTTTTTTATTATGATTTGTTCCCTTTATTGAAATAATATTATTTTCCGCTGCCAAATACATTTCCTCACATTCCTGCTGCGCCTGTATCAACAACCAAATTGCCTTTTCATTGGCACGAAATAAACGATAATACATCTCCTGATAATCCGGCATTGCATCACCTCCCACTCTATATTAGAACAAAATAATCTAAAAATCAATAAATTATGCTCATCCCGATTATACTGAAGCTGGTGATGAACACATGAAACAGCAATTTCCCCGTATTCGTGCTCTGCGGGAGGATGCCGACCTGACCCAGGAAAAGCTGGGCCGCGCCATCAATCTTCCTCAGCGCACCTACGCTTATTATGAAAGCGGCCAGCGGATGATTCCGCCCTCTGTGCTCTGCGCGCTGGCGGATTTTTACCATGTCAGCGTCGATTACCTGTTGGAACGCACCGACCGCAAGGAACCTTACGACGATTAAAGGCCTTTACCGCAAAAAAATACCGCCTTTCTCCGGATACAGACCGGGGAAACGGCGGTTTTTCTTTTTGATTTCTTTATGCTTCCTCCTGACTGCGGCAGAACCTCCGCCACAGCGGGATGCAGAGCAGGGAAACTCCAATGGCTGCCAGCGCCAGCAGCATCCAAAGCAAAAACAAAGCGCCCCAGCCGCTGTTTTTCTCCAGAAGCTTACCTGCCAGCAGATTCAGCCCGCCGCAGCCGATGTAGGCCACCGCGTTCAGCAGGCCGCCGATGGTGCTGACCCGCCCGGTTTTGGCAAAACGAAGGGGCACCAGGGTGATCAGCATCACATTGACCGCAAACATGCAGTTTGTTACTCCCGCCATCGCCAAAAGGGAAAGCAGCATACTTTTGCTGCCGGAGAGCCGCAGAAGCAGCAAAAAGCCCAGAGAAACGCCGAAAAATACCAGAGAAGTGGCAATCTCATTTTTCAGCCGGCGGTTCAGCGTCTTCGCCAGAAACGCGCCGGTCACGTTGACCACAGGCAGCAGCATGGTCAGCAGCAGGGAGAAGGAAGTCCCGGAGCCAAAGGCCTCGGCAAAAAAGCTGGGGACCCACTGGGTCACGCTGTCCTTCAAGGTTCCCTGGATCACAATGGGGATCAGCAGCAGCAAAACGCCGCTTTTGACGGTCAGTTTCCAGATCTCTCGCGCAGCAGCTTCCGGCATGGTTGACACGCTTACCGGCGCCTTTGTCCGGAAAAGTCCCTTTGTTCCATGAAGCCAAAGCAGCGCGATCCCCAGCTCAAACAGTCCGCAAGTCAAAAACGCCCAGTGCCAGGGCAAAAACAGCAGGGTAACCAAGCTGATCAGATAGCTGCACAGGGTCCCCATGGGCACAGTGGTGGCCAAATCAACGCCGAATTTTTCCCGGGCAGGTCCGTCGAAGTTCAACGAGCCGATCTTCAGCACCGGCGTCCAGACCATGGACTGAGCCAGTCCGTTTATTCCCCAAAGCAGCAGCAGCGCCGGATACTGGTGAAACAAAAAGATCCCCAGATTACAGAACGACGAGCTGAACAGCCCGCAAAAAATCATTTTTCGTGTGTCCAGACGCTCGCCCAGCAGTCCGTTGACAAACTGCCCAAGGCCGTAACAGATAAAAAATACCGAAGAGACAGCGGCAATGCGGGACTCCGGAAAAACAGCGCCTGCCCGCAGCTCCGGCATAACCGCCGAATAATTCAGACGGCACACATAGGTGGAAAAATAGGCCACCCAGCAGAGCAAAAAGGTGGAAAAGGCGTTTTTTGTCCGGTAAACGCCGTATTTTTCTGCCGTCATAGGCTGATTCCCCTCCTGAAACCCGAAAAAAAGACCGCCGCAGCGGTCTTTTTCAGCAATTATTTGTTTTCCTCGTTCTTTTTGTTTTCCAGTGCGATGAGAGCGTCGCGGCGGGACAGGTTGATTCTGCCCTGGCTGTCGATCTCGGTCACTTTTACCAGGATCTCGTCGCCAACATTAACCACATCTTCAACCTTTTCCACCCGTTTGGTGTCCAGCTTGGAGATGTGAACCAGGCCCTCTTTGCCTGGAGCAATCTCAACAAAGGCGCCGAACGCCATCAGTTTGGTAACACGGCCCTTGTAGAAAGCGCCCACTTCCGGATCATCCACGATGGTGCGGATCACGCTGACAGCCCGTTTCACGTTTTCGCCGTCAATACCGGAAACAAACACCTTGCCATCGTCCTCAATGTCGATCTTAACATCACATTCCGCGCAGATCTTCTGGATAACCTTGCCGCCGGAACCAATCACCTCACGGATCTTGTCCACCGGAATGGTCATGTTGAACATCTTCGGCGCGTATTTGGATACTTCCGCTCTTGGTTTGTCGATGGCCTTCAGCATGATCTCATCCAGGATATACAGGCGGGCCTTTCTGGTTTTCTCGAAGGCATCCGCAATGATGTCCATGGTCAAACCGTCGATCTTAATATCCATCTGGATGGCGGTGATGCCGTTGTGGGTACCGCCAACTTTAAAGTCCATATCGCCGTAGAAGTCCTCCAGACCCTGAATGTCCACCATGGTCATCCAGCGCTCGCCTTCGGTGATCAGACCGCAGGAAATACCGGCAACCGGAGCTTTGATCGGTACACCGGCATCCATCAGGGACAGGGTGGAAGCACAGATGGAGCCCTGAGAGGTGGAACCGTTGGAGGACAGGACCTCGGACACCAGACGGTAAGCGTAAGGGAACTCCTCAACAGAAGGAATAACCGGCTCCAGAGCACGCTCTGCCAGAGCGCCGTGGCCGATTTCCCGGCGGCCCGGGCCTCTGGAAGGCTTGGTTTCGCCAACGGAATAGGACGGGAAGTTGTACTGGTGCATATAGCGTTTGTTTTCTTCCCCGTCAATGCCATCCAGGATCTGAGCGTCGGATACCGGGCCCAGAGTGGTAACGGTCAGCACCTGGGTCTGACCGCGGGTGAAGAGGCCGGAACCGTGAACTCTTGGCAGAACGCCGACTTCAGCGGCCAGAGGACGGATCTCGTCGATACCGCGGCCGTCAACCCGTTTGCCTTCGTCCAGCAGCCAGCGGCGTACGACGAATTTTTGCAGCTTGTAGATGCACTCGTCAATCTTTGCTTCCTGCTCCGGGTACTGCTCATCAAATTTTGCATGGATCTCGTCAACAATGGGGGCCAGTCTTGCCTCACGCTCCACTTTATCGTCGGTATCCAGGGCATATTTGATCTTGTCAATGGCAAAGTCTTTAACAGCCTCGAACATAGCAGGATCCAGTTCCTGAGACTCAAAGGTAAATTTCTCCTTGCCGATTTCTTTCTGAACGCCTTCAATGAAGGCAGCCATTTTCTTGATTTCTTCGTGAGAACGGCGGATAGCCTCCAGCATAACGTCCTCTTTTACCTGGTTTGCGCCGGCTTCGATCATGACAACCTTTTCCTGGGTGCCGGCAACGGTAAGCTGCAGGTCGGATTTTTTGCGCTGCTCCTCATTGGGGCAGATGATGATCTCGCCGTCCACCAGACCGGTCTGAACGCCGGCGATTGGGCCGTTCCACGGAATGTCGGAGATGGACAGAGCGAAGGAAGTACCCAGCATACCGGCAACCTCCGGGCTGCAGTCCATATCCACAGACAGAACCGTCATCACAACGGATACGTCATTGCGCATATCTTTTGGGAAGAGCGGACGGATCGGACGGTCAACCATACGGGAGGACAGGATCGCCTTGGTGGTTGGACGGCCTTCCCGTTTCAGGAAGGAGCCAGGGATGCGTCCTACCGCGTAAAGTTTCTCTTCAAAATCCACAGATAGGGGGAAGAAATCAATGCCCTCGCGAGGTTTCTGGGAAGCGGTAACGTTGACCATAACGGTGGTGTCACCATAGCGGACAACAACGCTGCCGTTGGACAGGCCGCACCATTTTCCGGTCTCAAAGCTGATTTTTTTGCCGGCCAGCTCGGTTTCAAAAACTCTGAAATTCTCAAACATAAGGATTTTACCTCCATTTCTTCGGGTCGGACGGCGCCTGTACTGAGTCATTAGCAATAAATCCAGCCTCCAAAGCCGCTTTGGCGGCTCGATTCACTGCTAAAACCTGTCCAGTAGCCTGTCCTTCCCTATTATTTCATTTTCTTGTGCAAAAAAACAGACGATAGGAAGAAAGGCAGAAGTGCGCAAAGACACTCCTGCCTCCGATGACAGAAAAATTATTTACGGATACCCAGTTTCTCAATGGTAGCTCTGTAACGGTTGATGTCTTTCTTCGCCATATAGTTCAGCATGCTGCGGCGACGGCCGATCATTTTCATCAGGCCGCGGCGGCTGTGATGGTCGTTTTTGTGCACTTTCAGGTGCTCGGTCAGTTCATTGATGCGTTTGGTCAGAATAGCAACCTGTACTTCAGCGGAACCGGTGTCGGTCTCGTGCAGTCTGTTGTTTTCAATGATCTGAGCTTTTTCTTCTTTTCTCATCATGGTAAATCACCTCATAAAAATAATTATTTGTCCGGTATCTGAGCCATGGGCCGGGGTGTAGACCACAAAGCTAAGGTACGGTCAATATCTTGATTAGTATAACACAGTTTTTCTCTGCTGTAAAGCCATTTCGCCAAAAAACCATGCCAAATCCCGCCGCAAATCCGCCCCGCTTTTTGCTAAAAAGTTACAAAGGGCTTTTTTCCTCCTTCATCCGCAGGAGGAAAGCCGGGCCGATCACTTTCGCGGCCATGGTATCTTTGGCGATTTGGTTTTTCAGCTCCTCGATGGAAGCGAATTTCATCTCCGGCCGCACAAAGTGGCAGAGACTGACCTGGACTCTCGTCCCATACAGGCTGCCGGAGAAGCCGATGATATAAGTTTCCGACAGGGGCCGCTCCGAGCCTACCGTGGGTTTTACCCCCACATTGGTAACAGAGGGGTAGCGGATGCCGTCCACTTCGGTGACGGACACATAAACCCCGTATCTTGGGATGGCAAAGTGATCCGGATAGACCTGATTGATGGTGGGGAAATTCAATGTGCGGCCGATTTTATTGCCGGAAACCACCGGGAAGCGCAGGCTGTAAGGCCTGCCCAGCATCCGCCAGGCCTGCGGCATATCCCCCTGCCGGATACAGCTTCGGATACGGGTCGAGCTGATGCGCTCCCCGTCCAGAATCACCGGCGGCACCAGCCGAAGCTCCACGCCGTGAGTCTGACACAGCGTTTTCAGCGTGTCCACTGTTCCCGCCGCGTGTCTGCCGAAGCGGAAATCCTCTCCGCAGCAGACCACCTTCGCCCGCATCCGGTGGATCAGGAAGTCCTCCACAAATTCCTCCGGCTCCATATCCCGAAAAGCCTCGAAGGTCGGCTGGATCACATCGTACACGCCCATTTTTTCCAGCAGGCGCACCCGTTCCTCCTCGCTGCTGATCCACTGAAAATCATCTTTGCGCTCCGGAAGGATATGCTGGATCCGGTATGTAAATACCGCCGGACGCAAACCCTGCTCCATGCAGCTCAGAGCCTGCCGGATCACTGCCTGATGTCCGCAGTGTACGCCGTCAAACAGCCCCAAAGCCACCGAGCGTTCCTCCGTAGGCCGCACTTCCTCCAGACTGTCGTAAATATTCAAAGCCTCACCCCCTAACACTCACAAAAATGCCTTAGTTAATGGCAAAAAGCTGTCTGCTGCACAGCTCGTCCTCTTCGTTCACATAAGCAACCCCGAGAAACAGCCCGTCAAAACCGTAAATGCGCAGGTCTGTTCCCTTTTCTGCCGCTCCTTCCAGCCTGCGGCTGTCCAGACGCACGCCGTTGCGGTACATTTTGCTCTGTTTTTCGCTGAGACGCAGCTCCGGAAGGGAAGAAAAGACCCGTTCCACCGGCAGGATCCGCTCCTCCAGCCTGCCCTCCCGGGCAAGGGCGGAAGCTTCCTCCAGAGAAAGGCTCTCCTCCAAGCGGAAACCGGCGGCTTCTGTCCGGCGCAGAGCCGTCATGGCGGCTCCGCAGCCCAGCCTGTCCCCAATATCGCTGCACAGTGTGCGGATATAGGTACCCTTGCTGCAGGAAACGTCGATCACATATTCATTGGGCACGCTGCCTTCCCCCAGCAGGCGGCAGTGGTAGATGGTCACCGGCCTTGCCGCCCGCTCCACCTCAATGCCCTGTCTTGCCAGGTCATACAGCCGCTGTCCGCCGATCTGGATGGCGGAATACATGGGTGGGATTTGCAGGATCTGCCCCTCAAAGTCCCGCAAAACGGCTTTCACCTGTTCTTTGGTGACAGAAACCGGCTTTTCTTCCAGCACCCTTCCGCTGCTGTCCTGGGTATCGGTCCGCAGACCCAGACGAAAGCTGGCTGTGTAGCGCTTGTCCTGACAGGGCAGAATGTCGCAACACTTGGTTCCCCGTCCCACCAGCACCGGCAGCACGCCGGTCGCCATCGGGTCAAGGGTTCCGGCATGTCCAACCTTGCGGGTATGGAGCATCCCCCGAACCTTTGCCACCACATCAAAGGAGGTAAAGCCCTCCGGTTTGTCGATCACTAAGATTCCGTCCATGGTTCCTCCTGAAACTGCTCAGCCACCGCCTTGAGAATGGCGGCCTTGGCCTGTTCCGCGTTGCCGGGGATCATGCAGCCCGCGGCTCTGGCGTGACCGCCGCCGCCCAAACGGGCACAGATGGCGGAGGCGTCCGCCTCCTCTGTGGTCCGCATGGAAATTTTATAGCCGCTGCGGTCTTTCACCTGTTTCATGGTCACACCCACCTGGACGCCCTGGATCTGCCGCGGAATGGCCGAAATGCCATCCAATTCATCGTCAGAGGCGCCGTTCTTCTCGATCATCGCCCGATCCAGGGTGATCAGAGCGCAGCGTCCAGAGAAAGCGTATTCCAACGTAGCCAACGCTTCCCGTTCTACGGCCAGACGGCTTGGACGAACGGTTTCAAACATCCACTGATTGATCTTCTGGAAGCGGCAGCCCCGCTCCATCAACTCTGCCGCCATTCTATGGGTCCGGATGCTGGTGTTGGAGTAGCGGAAACAGCCGGTATCGGTGGCGATGCCGGTATAGATGCAGTCGGCGATCTTCGGCGTGATGACCACGCCCAGCTCCTGCAGCAGAAGATAAACCACTTCACAGGCCGCCGCGGAATCTCCTTCCAGCAGCAGCTTGTCCGCGTAGCGGCGGTTGGAGCCGTGATGATCGATGCAGAGATCCACCTTTTCGCTCCAAACGGACAGCTTGTCCCCCAGCAGGTTGGTGTCCGCCACATCCACCGCCACCACATATTTTGGCTCAAATTCCAAAGCCCTTTCCGGGAACAGATAGGCGAAACGCTCGGGGATCGGGTCACTGCACTCCACTTTCGCCTGTTTTCCCAGGCTCAACAGCCCATGAAGCAGGGCAAAACCAGAGCCCAACGTGTCCCCATCCGGACTTTTGTGGCACAAAATCAGAATATTATCCTGCTCCCGCAGAAGAGCGGCAGCCTGGGCGATGCTGATTTCTACTGATCTTCCCATTTTTCTTCCTCGTTTTCGCCGTCGTCGCTGCCCATGCCGCCGTTTCTCTCCAAATCGTTGAGGATCCGGGCGATGCCTGCGCTGTATTCGGTGGAATTATCCGGAATAAAGTGGAATTCCGGTGTGCGGCGCATCTTGATGCGGTTGTTCATTTCCCGCCGGATATAGCCGGCGGCGCTGTTCAGGCCTTTGCAGGCTTCTTTGGCTTTGTCCAGGCCTTCCATCGAGCTGATGTATACCTTACAGTGGGACATGTCGTTGGACAGCTCGGTTTTGATGACCGTCAGCAGAGAATTGATCCTTGGGTCCTTCAGCTGACGCATAATATCGGTCAGTTCACGCTTCACATCCTCGCCGGTGCGATTGATGCGGTATCCAGCCATGAATTGTCCCTCCTTTTTATGATCTTATGCTTATGGTTGATTGATCCTTGATTCCGGGATAACGGCAGGAAATCCGGGCTGCCCGGGACAAGCGCCCCGGCGGCAGTCCGGAATCCCTGTATTCGTTAGTCTCTGTATTCTTCCACGGTATATGCCTCGAAAACATCTCCAACCTTCAGGTCGTTGAATTTCTCCAGCGCCATACCGCACTCATAACCCTTGGCAACCTCTTTCACATCGTCCTTGAAGCGTTTGAGGGAGCTCAGGTGATCGTCTGCGATGATGATACCGTCACGAACAATGCGAATCTCCGCATTTCTGGTGATCTTACCCTCCAGAACATAGCAGCCGGCAACAGCGCCAACGCCGGAGATCTTATAAATTTCACGGATCTCCGCACGGCCCAGCTCAACCTCTCTGGTCTTGGGAGCCTGCATGCCCTTCATGGCGTTTTCCAGATCCTCAATCGCGTCGTAAATAACACGGTACAGCTTGATGTCCACACCGGACAGCTCTGCCATATCCCGGGCGGTCGGGTCCGGACGAACGTTGAAGCCGACGATGATGGCGTTGGACGCCTCAGCCAGCATAACGTCGGACTTGCTTACCGCACCAACCGCGCCGTGGATCACTTTCACGCGAACTTCGTCGGTGGTCAGCTTCTCCAGAGACTGTTTTACAGCCTCTACAGAGCCCTGAACATCGGCTTTCACAATAACCGGCAGCTCTTTGACCTCACCCTCTTCGATCTGGGCGAAGAGATTATCCAGAGTAACCTTCTTGTAGGAGTCAAACTCCTTCTCCTTGGCCTCCTGTTTTCTCTGTTCCACCAGCTCACGGGCCAGACGCTCATCCTCAACGGCGTTGAAGATATCACCGGCAGCCGGAACCTCAGTCAGACCGGTGATCTCCACTGGTGTGGATGGGCCGGCGCTGTCGATGCGCTCGCCCTTATCGGAAAGCATCACTCTTACCCGGCCAACAGCAGTACCGGCGATCACAGCGTCACCGGTTTTCAGCGTACCGTTCTGCACCAGAATGGTGGCAACCGGGCCGCGGCCTTTATCCAGCTTGGCTTCGATGACCGTACCTTTCGCCAGACGGTCCGGGTTGGCTTTCAGCTCACGCACCTCCGCTACCAGCTGGATCATCTCCAGCAGTTCCGGAATACCCTGCTTGGTTTTGGCAGAAACTTCAACGCAGACCGCGTCGCCGCCCCATTCTTCGGGAACGATGCCATGCTCGGTAAGCTGCTGTTTTACCCGCTCCGGGTTGGCGGTTGGTTTATCCATTTTGTTGATGGCAACAATGATGGAAACGCCGGCAGCCTTGGCGTGGTTGATGGATTCGATGGTCTGGGGCATGATGCCGTCGTCGGCGGCAACAACCAGAACGGCGATATCGGTGATATCCGCGCCGCGGGCACGCATGGCGGTGAAGGCCTCATGGCCCGGGGTATCCAGGAAG
>CAMCOD010000040.1 GCA_945876435.1 uncultured Clostridia bacterium | reverse complement strand
AGTAGGCTCTTTTGAACCACTCGCCTAGCGAGTGGTTTTCTTATATACAAAAAGACGGATTTTCCCCGGGAAAATCCGTCTTGCATAATAAGGAGAGAAAAAGGAAGAGCATTATTGATTGCTTTCATCGGTACTTTTGTGAATACCGGTGATGGAAAACTCGACCCATTCAGCAATATTCGTGGCGTGATCTCCAATGCGCTCAAAGTATTTGGCGATCATCAGCAGGTCGGCGGAGTATTCCGCATCGGCATGACCGGAGGCGATCATATGAATGACCTCGTTTTTAACGATGTTGAATAGGTTATCCACAATGTCATCATCGCGGATAACCGCCTGCGCCAGCTCCAAATCCCGTTTTACAAAAGCGTCAATGCTGTCTGTGACCATTTTGATGGTTGCCTTGGCCATTTCACCAATGTGGATTGTCCGGTCAGAGGCCTTCAGATTGGTGACACGGACCAATTCCGCAATATCAGCCGCCTGATCGCCGATTCGCTCCATATCGGTGATCATTTTTAACGCGGAGGAGATCTGCCGAAGGTCCCGGGCAACTGGCTGCTGCTGAAGCAGCAGCTTCAGGCAAAGGTTTTCAATGACCCGTTCCTGCTGATCGATCTCGCTGTCAATGGAAATGGCCTGGTCAGCCAGTGATTTATCGCCAGTCAGGAGAGCTTTGGCGGAGTTGGCAATGGCACTCTCGCATAAGGCTCCCATTTCATTCAGTTCATCGTTGAGCAGACTAAGCTGCTCATCAAATTTATTGCGCATAGTTGGCTCCTTTCTGCACTAACCGAAGCGGCCGGTGATGTAATCCTCGGTGCGCTTGTCCTTGGGCACAGAGAATAGCTGTTCTGTCCGGCCAAATTCCACAACTTCCCCCAGAAGGAAGAAAGCGGTTTTATCCGAGATACGGGCAGCCTGCTGCATATTATGAGTAACCATAATAATGCTGTATTTTTGTTTCAGTTCCAAGGTCAGATCCTCGATTTTGGAAGTTGAGATTGGGTCCAAAGCGGAGGTAGGCTCGTCCATCAGCAGAACCTCCGGCTGTACGGCCAGTGCCCTGGCGATGCAGAGTCTTTGCTGCTGGCCGCCGGACAGTCCAAGGGCACTCTTACTTAGCCGATCCTTCAGTTCATCCCAGATAGCGGCGTCCCGCAGGGATTTTTCCACGATCTCATCCAAAACAGCCTTCTGATGGATGCCGTGGGTGCGCGGACCGAAGGCAATATTGTCATAAACGCTCATTGGGAAGGGATTGGGTTTCTGAAAGACCATGCCTACCCGCTTACGGAGCAGATTTACATCCATGTCTCCATAAATATCTTCCTGATCCAGAAGAATCCGTCCGGTGATGGTACAGCCTTCCACCAGATCATTCATCCGGTTCAGGGTCTTGAGAAAGGTGGATTTGCCGCAGCCGGAGGGACCGATAAAGGCGATGATCTCGTTGGCAGGCAGCTCCATATTGATGTTGTTCAGGGCGTGAAAATCACCATAGTGAAGATTCAGGTTTTCAATGGTAAATTTATTCATGAATTTATCCCCTTGCGATTCGTTTGGCGATGAAGCCGGATAGACTGTTGATAGCAATAACCACAAGCAGCAGTACTACTGCGGTGGCATAAGCCTGATTAAAATACAGGCCCTCCTGAGACAGGTTGTACATGTGTACAGACAGGGTTCGGGTGGAGCTGAACAGGTTTTCCGGTACTTTTGCTACCGTACCGGCCGTATAGATCAAAGCTGCTGTCTCACCAACGATGCGGCCAATGGCAAGAATGATACCGGCAAGAATGCCGGGTACTGCCGATGGAAGAACCACGCAGAATACAGTTCTCAGCCGGCCCGCTCCCAGGCCGAAGCTGGCTTCCCGGTACAGATCCGGCACCGATTTCAGAGCTTCTTCCGTGGTTCGGATAATCAAAGGCAGGATCATAATAGCCAGAGTGAAGGCGCCGGACAGTAGAGAGTTGCCCCAGCCCAACGCTACCACAAAGAACAGCATACCAAAAAGGCCGTAAACGATAGAAGGAATACCGGAAAGAGTTTCTGCGGTGATTCGGATGATTTTTACCACCTTGTTGCCCCGTTTTGCATATTCTACAAGATAAATAGCAGCAAAAATGCCCACAGGAGCCGCAATCAGCAGGGAAAGAGCGGTCATTAGAATGGTGTTGATGATGGAAGGCAACATGGATACGTTTTCAGAGTTGTATTCCCAGGCGAAAAGCTCCGGCGTCAAGTGCGGAATGCCGTTGACCAAGATATAGATGATCAGGAAAAACAACACAAAAACCGTAACCAGAGCAGAAAGCGAAACCAGCAAGAACAACAGCAGAGAAAGAGGGCTGCGGCGATAGGCTGCCAGCTTTTGACGAAGTCTTTGCTTATTGATGGGCTTCATCCCTTATTCTCTCCTTTCATTACAGAAAACAGCAGGTTGATCAGCAGAATAAAGACAAACAGAACAACAGCGGTAGCAATCAGAGATTCCCGATGCAGGTCAGCGGCGTAGCCCATCTCCATAACAATATTGGCGGTCAAAGTACGAACACCCTTCAGCAGTCCGGAAGGCATACGAGGCTGATTGCCTGCAACCATGATCACCGCCATCGTCTCGCCGATAACCCGACCAATGCCAAGGATAACACCAGCCAGAATACCGGATTTTGCAGCAGGGACGGTAGCGAAGAAAACGCTGCGTTCATGGCTGGCGCCCAAAGCCAAGCCCCCTTCGTAATAACTTTCCGGCACCGCGCGAATAGCGGATTCACTGACTTCAATGATGGTAGGCAGCACCATAATGCCCAACAGAAGGGAGGCTGCCAGCATACTGGTCCCCTTGCTGTCGGGGAAGATCTGCCGGATCAGAGGAACGATCAGAACCAAGCCAAAGAAGCCGTAGATCACCGATGGGATGCCGGCCAGAAGTCCTACCGCGGGCTTTAGAATTTTATAGATCCCTTTGGGACAAAACTTTGCCATAAAGATCGCGGTTAAAATACCAATGGGTACGCCGACGATCAGCGCGCCGGCTGTTACATAAATACTGCCTAAAATCATAGGCAGTATGCCGTATTGTCCGTTGGATGGCTGCCAGGTTTTACCCAGAAGGAACTGGAAGATGCCGATTTTCCCTATGGCGGGCAAACCATTGGCAAACAGGAAAACGCAGATCAGTCCAACTGCCAGAATGGAAGCACAAGCTGCGAGAAAGAACACAGCCTGCATGATGGTTTCCTTATTGAGACGGAAGTTTCGCAAGCTTCCCATGTTTTTTCCTCCGTTTCGTTCTTTTTACAGACCAAAAATGGGGTCATTGGCCCCATTTTTGGTAGTTTCTTCGGATGTTTTTATGCGATTTCATCCCAGGAGAGGGTTTCGCCGATGTAAATGGATTTTACCTGGTCTTTGGTCAGGGTTTCGATGGGGTTTTCATTGTTTACGATGATGGCAATACCGTCGGTAGCGATAACTGTGGCAGCCAATCCTTTTTCGATCTCGCTGTCTTTCAGCTCACGGGATGCCATACCGATATCACAGACGCCATCAATGGCATAGTTCATGCCGGTAGAGGAGTCAGACTGCTGTACTTCAATATCCACATTGGTGTTGATTGCCATATAGGCCTCTTTCAGCTTTTCCATAACCGGAGTGACAGAGGAAGAGCCTGCCACAACAATTTTGCCTTCCGGTTTGCTGCCGGCATAAGGGCCGCTGCTTTCCTGTGGGATATAACCGGCGTCTTCCACGACTGTTTGCCCCTCGTCGCTAAGGATAAAGTCGATAAAGTCCTGGGCAGCTTCGCTAAGGTTGTCTTTGGTTGCGATGTTAAAGGGTCTGCTTACCGTGTAAGTGCCGTTTTTGATGTTCTCTACAGTTGGCTCTACGCCATCAATGTTAACAGCCTTTACAGTTTCGTTCATGGAGCCGGTGGAAATATAGCCGATGGCATAAGGGTTGCCGGCTACCGAGGTCATCATGACGGAAGTGCTGTTGGTGATGTCAGCTTCCAAAGTGGTGCGGTCTACTTTATTGCCGTTTTCATCCTTTTCCTCAATGCCCAGCAGCTCGATGAAAGCGCCTCTGGTGCCGGAACCGTCCTCACGGGAGATGACTGCAATGGCGGAGGAGCTGTCGAAATTGGATTTTTCGGATTCCGCCTGCGTTTTGATGCTTTCAGCCGCTGCGGAAGTGGTTGTGCCGCTGTTGTTTTCTGTTTTTTCTTCTGTTTTGCTGGAACAGCCTGCAAAAGAGGCCAGCATCAAAGCGGCCAGACAGAGTGCGATGTTTTTTTTCATGATCTTATCTCCTTTGTTGTTTCAATGTTCTTTTTTGATTGCAAGTAAAGCATACAGCAGTCATGTAAAAACAGAAACAGGAAAACCGTAAAATCCACGTAAAGGAAAAAGACATAAAAAAAGAGCCTCCCCTTTGGGGAGGCTCTTTTCGCATTGTTTTGCCGGAAATTATTCTACATCGTACAGTTTAACCAGCTTCTGCAGGTAAGCGTAACGATCCAGAGCGGCTTTTTCAGCCTTGTCGAAGAGTTCGTTTGCTCTCTCTGGGAAGGAACGGGTAAGGGAGGAGTAACGAGCTTCGTTGAGGATGAATTCTTTGTAATCGGTGGTTGGAGCTTTGCTGTCCAGAGTGAATGGATTCTTGCCTTCTGCTTTCAGGGCTGGGTTGAAGCGGAACATATTCCAGTAACCGCAGTCAACGGCTCTCTTCATTTCGTTCTGGCAGTTAACCATACCGCCCTTGATGGAGTGCATCTCACATGGAGCGTAGCCGATGATCAGGGATGGACCTGGGTAAGCTTCTGCTTCTGTGATAGCTTTGATGGTCTGGTTCATGTCAGCGCCCATAGCGATCTGAGCAACATAAACGTAGCCGTAGGACATAGCGATCTCAGACAGGGATTTCTTGTTGATTGCTTTACCAGCTGCAGCGAACTGAGCAACCTGACCGATCTGAGATGCCTTGGAAGCCTGGCCGCCGGTGTTGGAGTAAACCTCGGTATCGAATACCATGATGTTTACATCTTCTCCGGAAGCGAGAACGTGGTCAACACCGCCGAAGCCGATGTCGTAAGCCCAACCGTCGCCGCCGAAGATCCATACGGATTTCTTGGACAGGAACTCTTTGTCTTTCAGGATCGCTTTGCAGCAATCGCAGTCAGCGTGTTTCTCCAGTTCGTTCACCAGTTCAGCGGTAGCGGCTTTGTTAGCGGCACCGTTGTCTTTGGTTTCCATGAACTTAGCAATAGCAGCTTTCAGAGCCTCGTCTTCTGTGTTGGCGCTGAGGGCTTCCAGTTTGGAGATCAGGTTGTTGCGGACAGCTTTCTGACCCAGCAGCATACCGATACCGTGCTCTGCGTTATCCTCGAACAGGGAGTTAGCCCAAGCAGGACCGTGACCTTCGTTGTTCACGGTGTATGGAGAAGTAGCAGCAGGACCGCCCCAGATAGAGGAGCAACCGGTAGCGTTAGAGATGTACATTCTGTCACCGAAGAGCTGGGTGATCAGACGAGCATAAGAGGTTTCAGCACAACCAGCGCAGGAGCCGGAGAACTCCAGCAGAGGTTTTTTGTACTGGCTGCCGATTACGTTCAGGTTAGCGGTGGTTTCTGGTTTCTCAGAAACGTTAGCTACGCAGTAATCGAATACAGCCTGCTGATCTTCCTGGGATTCACGTGGAACCATCTTCAGAGAGTTGGTTGGGCAAACGCCGATGCAGACGCCACAGCCCATGCAATCCAGTGGAGATACAGCCAGAGTGTAGGTGTAATCGGTCTTAACGATTGGTTTTGGAGCTTTCTTGGTGTTTGCAGGAGCAGCAGCAGCCTCTTCCGCATTGAGAGCGAATGGACGGATGGTAGCATGTGGGCAAACGAAAGCACATTTGTTACATTTAGCGCAGGTTTCAGCGTTCCACTCTGGAACCATAACAGCTACGCCGCGTTTTTCAAAGGCGGAAGCACCCTGTTCGAAGGTACCGTCTGCATGATCAACGAAAGCGGATACTGGCAGGCTGTCGCCATCCATCTTGGATACTGGCTCCATGATGTTTTTAACCATGGTTTCCAGTTTGTTGGAGGAGTTTTCAGCGCAGTCGCAAGCTTTTTTGTCCTCTGCGGTAGCCCAGTCAGCAGGAACGTCGATTTTTACATAGTAGTCAAAGCCGGCGTCGATTGCGTCGTGGTTCATCTTAACGATAGCTTCACCTTTCTTGGAGAAGGAGCGGGTAGCGGCATCTTTCATGTAGCCGATAGCGTCTTCTTTCGGAAGAACGCCAGCCAGAGCGAAGAATGCGGACTGGAGAATGGTATTGGTACGTTTGCCCAGACCGATTTCGATTGCTTTGTCGATAGCGTTGATGGTGTAGAGCTGGATGTTGTTCTTAGCGATGTAGCGTTTTGCTTCAGCAGGCATATGCTCGTTCAGCTCATCCATGTTCCACTGACAGTTGATCAGGAATACGCCGCCTGGTTTAACGTCACGAACCATCTTGTAGCCCTTGGTTACATAAGATGGGTTGTGGCAGGCTACAAAGTCAGCCTTGTTGATGTAGTATGGGCTCTTGATTGGCTTATCGCCGAAGCGCAGGTGGGAAATGGTGATACCACCGGTCTTCTTGGAGTCATACTGGAAGTAAGCCTGTACGTATTTGTTTGTGTGGTCGCCGATGATCTTGATGGAGTTTTTGTTGGCGCCAACCGTACCGTCGCCGCCCAGACCCCAGAATTTGCATTCGATGGTGCCTTCTGCAGCGGTGTTTGGAGCTTCTTTTTCTTCCAGGGAGAGATAGGTAACATCATCGTTGATGCCGATGGTGAAGCGTTTCTTTGGAGCGTCTTTGGACAGTTCCTCATAAACGGCGAAGATGCTTGCAGGAGTGGTGTCTTTGGAACCCAGACCATAACGGCCGCCGATTACCAGAGCGTCATTGCCGGCTTCAGCCAGTGCGGACATAACATCCAGGCACAGAGGTTCAGCGTAAGCGCCTGGCTCCTTGGTACGGTCCAGAACAGCGATCTTCTTAGCGGTTGCAGGGATAGCAGCCAGCAGGTGTTTTGCGGAGAATGGACGGTACAGACGAACTTTAACCAGACCAACTTTTTCGCCTTTGGCGGTCAGGTAGTCGATTACTTCTTCTGCTACGTCACATACGGAACCCATAGCGATGATAACGCGTTCAGCGTCTGGTGCGCCATAGTAGTTGAAGAGCTGGTAGTTGGTGCCCAGTTTTGCGTTAACTTTACCCATGTATTCTTCAACGATCTCAGGAATAGCGTCGTAGTAAGCGTTGCAGGCTTCACGATGCTGGAAGAAGATATCGCCGTTCTCATGAGAACCGCGCATTACAGGACGTTCTGGATTCAGAGCGCGTTTACGGAAAGCGTCAACAGCATCCATATCGCACATTTCTTTCAGATCTTCGTAGTCCCAGATCTGAATCTTCTGGATTTCGTGAGAAGTACGGAAACCATCGAAGAAGTTGATGAATGGTACGCGGCCTTTGATGGCAGCCAGATGAGCAACAGCAGCCAAGTCCATAACTTCCTGGGTGTTGGTCTCAGCCAGCATAGCGAAACCGGTCTGACGGCAGGCGTAAACGTCGGAGTGGTCACCGAAGATGTTCAGCGCATGGGAAGCTACGCATCTTGCGGATACATGGAATACGCAGGGGAGCAGCTCGCCGGCGATTTTGTACATATTTGGGATCATCAGGAGCAGACCCTGGGAAGCGGTGTAGGTGGTGGTAAGAGCACCGGCGTTCAGAGAGCCGTGTACTGTACCGGCTGCACCAGCCTCAGACTGCATCTCGATTACTTTAACAGTAGAGCCGAAAATGTTTTTCTGGCCCTGTGCAGACCACTGGTCAACGTAGTCGGCCATTGGGCTGGAAGGGGTAATTGGATAGATACCGGCAACTTCGGTGAACGCATAGGATACATAAGCCGCAGCGTTGTTGCCGTCCATGGTTTTCATTTTTCTTGCCATGATAAATAGTCCTCCCTTTGGTTTTGTTCATTTGGATAAAATCCAAATTTGTATATTTCCATACTCTTAAATATTATCATTTTTTGCGGAGCTTGTAAAGGGCAGCAGATTAGCAGATTCGTGATAAAAATCAGTTTTTTTACACGATTTTTCATCGAAAAACGACAGTACTTTTGTCGTCCACACAGTATGGACAAAAAAGAAAGGCAAAAATATAAAAAGTGGCAAAAAAGTTTGCTGGAAACAACTTTTTTGCAGGTAATCCTGCAATTTATGCTGTTGCTCCGCACTTTTTCCGAAAGGATGATGTTGATTATCGCAGATATTTGGAAAAATGAAACAGCTGTCTTTCTGTGAAAGACAGCTTAGGATTTTACTGTCACATTGTCCTGCGGAGAATAGATGGTCAGTACCACCCGGTTCGGCATACAGACAGCCGTCTGTGTTTCTTTGGAGATGAACCCGTAATTTTCACAAATATGATCGGGGCATTGAGATTCCCGGAAGCGGATGGCGTGGTTTTGGATTTCCAATAGCACCGGTACCCCATAGGTTTCCTGTAAGTCGATCAGACGATCCTCTTCCCGGGATAAATCATAAAGTTCCACGATCTCCCCATTGATGGATAAAGCGGCAATTCCACTTTCCGCTTTCTGTTTCAGCAGGAAAAAGCCGCCCAGCAGCAACGCAATCAGCAGAATAGCGTCAATCAGGACAAAATCCTTTTTGGTTATCCGGGCCCGTGATGGTTCTTTTTGATTCATAAGACACTTCCTTCGTCCAAATTCATTAAAATCAGTATACCATAAAGAGAACAACAGAAAAAGAAATAAAAAAATTCCTCCTCCGCTGACGGAGGAGGAAAGGTGTTTGTGTTTAGTTCAGGCCGAAATAGTTGCCGAAGTTACTGTAAGGATTTTGAGTGCTGCTGGAATCTTTGGCATAATTATTCTGCACCTGAGCAACCGTTTCAACGGATTCGATCAGTTCCACTTCAATGGTCAATTCTTTATCGGCATAACCTTGTGTGCGGCGGAATACGTTGAGCACAACTGTATCGCCAGGTTTTTTGCCTTCCAGAATGGCGCTGATATCGTCATAAGCAGTAACATCGTTTCCGTCAATAGCGGTGATAATATCGTAGGGAACCAGACCGCTGCTGGCGGCAGGAGTTCCGGCTTCGATGCTGGCAACGACCAGACCCTGAGGCGCATTATTTAACTGTGCCATGAAAGCATCCATTTCATATACACTGATGCCCATGCGGACACGGCCTTTTACATAACCGTAATTGATCAAATCGTCGATGATCGGCTGAGCGTCGTTGATAGAGATGGCAAAACCAAGACCCTCAATGTCGGTGCCGCTGATTTTTGCGGAGTTAATGCCGATGACCTGACCGTATTCGTTAGCCAGTGCACCGCCGGAGTTGCCGGGGTTGATGGCGGCGTCCGTCTGGATATAGTTCATACCACTGCTGCTGTCGATTTGACGGTTCAGAGCAGAAACATAGCCTACCGTAAGGGTACCACCCAGCTGCAGACCGGTTGGGTTGCCTACAGCGATCAGCTGTTCACCAACTTCAAGCTGGTCGGAGTTGCCGAATTCAGCGGCTGCAAGACCGGTAGCTTCAATTTTGATCACTGCAAGGTCGGTTTTGCTGTCGGAGCCGACGATCTGGGCAGCATATTCGGTGCCATCCGACAGAACCACCTTCAGCCCCATAGCGTTTTCGATAACGTGAGCGTTGGTTATGATATAGCCATCTTCGCTCATGATGATGCCGGAACCCTGAGCTTCCGCAGTGGAGTAAATGTTATTGCTGCTCTGCTGGTAATTTACAATACCGACTACAGAGGCCTTTACTTTTTCCGCCCGCTGAGGGATGGTCAGCTTGCCGTCAGAGAGAATCTCCTTTTCTTCAGCAGGTTTATCGGTGAGGGTTAAATTGTGCTGGGCGGAAGCTTCCGGCGTGCTGCTTTCCGCAACTTTGGTATCTTCCGTTGGGGCTGTACGAGAATTGCCCATGAGGGACACTACGCCGAAACCGGCCAGTGTCAGCACACCTACGCAGACGATGCCGCCCAAAATACCAGCAAAAATCTTCAGACCGCGGCTCTTACCGGATTTTTTCGGTTCTTTTGTCTGATGAGTTTGATAATCCTCATAATTCCAGCGGTAAGATTCGTTCTGCTTTGCGTAATCGTTGTAAGCCGGGCCGCTATTGGCACGCTGCTGATTGGCGTTATGATTCTGGCTTTGCGCGTTTTCATAAGAGCTGTAGCTGTATTTGCTGCTGTAGCCGTTATTGGGCTGATTCTGGCGCTCCGAGAAGACCCAGTTTCCGTTTTCCATGTTTGGATTGGATTGATTGTCCGGTCTGCCATTGTTCGGCACTTGGTTGGACTCGTTGTTTTCGGGCTTGGAATCAGGATCAAAGCCATTGACCTGGAAACCATTGTTGTTTTCATTGTTGCTCATATTGGATAACCTCCTGCTGGTGGTTTATGCTCTCTCTTTTGGGACGGTTCTTTTTGAACTGTTTTTAGTATAACCGGAAATTGTTACAGAAAATGAAACAGCTTTTAAAGGGTTTTCACATTTTTTGTAAGTATTTTATTGCAGGTCCGCAGGGATTGGCGGGATCGGGGCAGTGTGGTGCGATACTGGCTTTACCGAAGCGGTCGGCAGGGTAAAGGTGAATTCACAGAACTGACCTTCGGTGCTGCGAACGATGACCTCGCCGTTATGAAGGTTGATGATGGAACGAACAATATTCAGTCCAAGTCCCACACCGCTCTTATCCTGGCTGCGGGAACGGTCCGTCTTGTAAAAACGCTCAAAGACCTTAGAAATTTCCTCCTTGGAAATACCCTCGCCGGAGTTCTTTACGGAAATATAGGTAGTTTTTGGCTCCACCCGGTAGCTGATCTCGATATAACCGCCGGGATTGACAAATTTCACCGCGTTTTCAACCAGATTGTATACGACCTGGTGGATCAGGTCTTCATCTGCTTCTACCATGACCCGATCGCCGTCAAGTCCTCGGATGTCCAGATTCTTGTCTTCAATGGCTTTTTCAAAGCTGAAGATGGTTGTGCAGACGACTTGGTTAATGTCAAAGGCTTTGGGAGCCAGTTTCATCTCGCCGGATTCCAGACGAGCGATGTTCAGCATGGAGCGCACCAGTCGGGACAGGCGTTTTACCTCACTGGATACAATCGACAGGTAGTGCTTCTGCTTCTCCGGCGGAATGGTGCCGTCAATGATGCCGTCTACAAAGCCTCCGATGGTGGTCATAGGGGTTTTCAGCTCATGAGATACATTGGCAACAAAAGAACGGCGGATGCTATCCTGCTGGGCCAAAGAGGTTGCCATATTGTTGAATGCCATGGAGAGCTTTCCAATCTCATCCATTTCATTCACTGGAACACGGACCGTAAAATCGCCCCGGGCAAAGCTTTCCGTAGCCGAAACCATAGAGCGCAGAGGCCGAACCATGTTGCTGGTGATGAAATAGATAACTGCAAAAGCGATAATGATCACACAGATGGCGCTGATAATAAACATTTCCAGCATTTCCTTCAGAAAATCACGCAGATCACCGGCGTTGCTGGAAACAAAGACCACACCGGCCATTTGGTTATCCCCCACAATCAGCGGAAGGCCCACGGTGTAGTAGGACGTATCATAAATCCCACCCATATCCGTTACGCCGCTGTAAACCATATCCTGTTTTACTGTGTTTAGAATGCTTTGAGGGACAAGGTGCTGCTGGTGGGTACAGTGGGTCTGGTGAGTGCAGATCAGGGTTTTTCCGTTGATGTTGGTCAGATAAATGTCCGCATCAATGGCTTTGGCCAGGGGAACATAAACATCCCCCAAGGAGGAGGATATTTTGTAGGTGCCGTCTACATAGGCACAGAGCTCCTCGGTTGCCTCCAGCGCATAGTCCGCGTTTTTACGGAGCAAGTCAAAGCGATCCTCCTGGAAATACTGGGAAGCGAAGGTGAGAAAAACCACTCCCAGAAAAACGATCGTCAAGAGGATCATACTGGAGCAGACGGAAAAATATTTTTGGAATAGACTTCGTTGTTTCATGGGCTTATTCTTTCACTTCAAATTTATAGCCAACGCCCCAGACGGTTTTCAGTGCCCATTTGTCAGAAACACCTTCCAGTTTTTCTCTCAGGCGTTTGACATGAACGTCCACGGTACGGGAATCGCCGTAATATTCAAAGCCCCAGACCTCGTTGAGAAGCTGATCGCGGGTGTATACCCGGTTTGGATTGCTTGCCAGATGGTAGAGAAGCTCCAACTCCTTCGGCGGAGTGTCCACAACCTTGCCGTCAACTTTCAGTTCATATTTGGTCATGTTGACCACCAATTTGTCGTAGCTGACTTCCTTAACATCCGGCTCCGAGGCACTTTTGCCGGTGCGGCGCAGGACAGCTTTGATTCGGGCAACGATTTCCTTGGAGTCAAAAGGTTTTACCACATAGTCATCGGCGCCCAGCTCCAGACCAAGAACCTTGTCGAATGTTTCGCCTTTCGCGGTCAGCATGATGATTGGGCAGTTGGATTTCTGACGAATCTCCCGGCAAACCTGCCAGCCGTCCAGGCGGGGCATCATAATATCCAAAAGAATAATATCGGGAGTATCTGAATTAAACTTTTCCAAAGCGTCCACGCCGTCGCAGGCCAGCGTTACTGTGTAGCCTTCCTTTTCCAGATAGAGACGGAGAAGCTCGGCAATATTGCGGTCATCATCGGCTACCAGAATTTTTTCCATGGACATAGTGTTTCCTCCTTATGTATAAAGCGTCAAATGGCAGTTTCACATACTATCACATATAGTATAGCACAAAACTGAAAATAAATTGAATTTTTCTGTCTTTGGGCACAAGTTTTTTTATAAAAATATAAAATACGCCATAATATGCTGCCATTATAGCTATTTTTACCGGAAAATGAGTGAAAATTTTTTAAACATATCGTTGTTTTCCCGTGAACAACCCTTGCCGTTCCCGCTTGGAAAGGCTATAATGAAAAAAGCATCTTCTGATGAAAGGAATCTGAGTTATGAAATTAGGTATCGACGTGTCCGAGCCAATTTCATAAGGATCTCCGCCTCTGTGATGAATGCCGCTAACGCTTGAAAACATTGACTTTTATAGAAGACCGGGCAGAATGAAATCCACCGATTTTCACTGCGGATCCATACGTCAATGGCGTAAAAATGGAGTAGAAAATTTAACGGATTTACAGGGCAAAAGGCCACCACTACACAAGTAAAAATGAAAAGAAAAATCGACAAACTTGGATGAGTTTGTCGATTTTTCTTTTTGGTATATTTGTTGAAATCCAGTAATTGAGCTATTGCTTTTTCTTTGAAACAGGGTAGCATACGGAGAAATCATGAGGGCTGAATGTCACAAAAACCTTTTCACCAGACATTCGATTCAAGGGTTCCTTTGAAAAAACTTTGATTTCAAATAAGTGAACCTCTTTTTCGCCCGCGTTATTGGCAGAAAAACTTTTGTGATACACAATGGAGAACGATTTGTACCCAACGATATTCAATACTGGATTTACAAAATACATTTCATTCGCCACATAGACCCAAATGATTAACACCATTATGATGGCAAAAATCAAAATGTCTTTAAGTTTGGTAGGATCAACGCCAAAAAAGGATATTACAAACAATGAAAAATAGGTGAAATAATAGTCTGCGGTAATATTTTCTGCTTTTGTTAAAACTACTGTTTCCTTAGACAGTCTGTCAGCTTTTAGGAAGCTTTTGCGGAAGCAGATAATACCGGTGACGCCAATCACAAATAACGCCAACCACACAAAGAACAAGCCAGTATTAAAAAGAAAACACTCGGATTGGTTTAATAACGATTGGAACAGGTTCTTGTTTTCCACGGCCGAAAATGAGCAATACGCAGCGCAAAAGTTTTCAGCTCCGAATATAAAGAACAAAGGCAAAAAACAGCTTAGAGACAGTGCCAATTTTGTAAACTTACTCATTTTCCATCAGTCCATTCAGTTCCTTGGTAATCAAATCCAAGTTGATCCTACCACAAAGGATACCTACGACCGTCTTGAACGATCTGTCATCTATGATGATTTTATCGTCTGCTGTGTACGATATAAAGGACAGTTCAGGCTGGCTTTCTATTTGTTCGCGGATGTATTTGGACGGATATTTTTTGATTTTCTCAAGGCGCTTTTGCATGATGACTTTTGCCATAGCATTTTTCTGGCGAGTGGATTTTCCCAGAAACTCCATAAAAGCGTCACCATCATCAATAAACTCCATGCCACGGATCTCCGGCGCACTGGCTGCCACCTGATTCTTGATTACTTCATCAAACTTGAAGATTTTATTGAAGTTCTGCTCGTTGATGATATAGCAGCGCTGACCAGAAATGACTGCGTCAACCCAAGGGGTAAGCGCCAGAATATCTCCTTTTTCTTCGCGGAACTTTCCGGTAGGATTTTTGGTGAAACGAACATTATTGCTGTACCAAGCCGCAACATTACGGTAGATGGTCAAAAAGAAAACATGCTCGCCATCATTAAGTTCGACATCCATTAGTATGGTGTTTCCGCTGCACTTATAATCATCAACGGTGATCTCTGCCCGATCCACATTTTGGATTTCATCCCGTGCGCTTACCATTCCCGGCCAGAGCGTAAGAATATCCGTGCTAATGACCTGCAAGGTGCCTCTTTCGACAGCAGTTGGGATAATCCTGTTCAATCTCTTCCTGCGACTTGAAGATATCATGGTAACGCTCAAACTCATCCCCCAACTCAGCCTGCAATTCTTTGAAATAGGCTTCGTTGGTCTTATCAAATTCAGCGCGGATATCGGCAAAGTCCACCACATAGCCATACCGGAAAGACTTATAGGGACGGTTGACACGGGTAAGGGTCTGCAGAAGGTTGTGTTCGCGGATCACACGGCCAAGATACTGCTTTTTCAGGCGCGGAGCGTCGAAGCCGGTCAGCAGCATATTGTAGACAACCAGAATGTCGATCTTACCCTTTTTGAAATCGTCCTGATAACCACGACGGGTTTCCTTGTCGTCCACATCATGCAGAATGAGCACATGACTGAAATCGGAGTAGTTGCCCAGCTCGTCCTCTACCATACGCGCCTGATCAGAGGAGTCGCAGACGATCATGGCACCGATGGACTGGTCATTCAGTGCAATCCGGCTGCGTTTGAAATCGTCAACGATATACTCTACCAATGCGGCAACATATTTGGGATGGGCATAGACATCCTTCTTTTTGAAAGAGCCCTTTTGTGTTTCCAGCTCTTCCAGAACGGATTGCAGTTTAGCGCGGTATTCAGTCTTGATTCCTTCACGGATCAGCTTGAGGGTATAGCCGTCCGCAATGGAGCGGTCATAGTAATACTTGTGAATGTAGTCACCGAAAACATCCTTGGAATTATAGCCATCACCGATCAGAGGCGTGCCGGTCAGCGCAATCATGATGGCCTCGCGATCAGATGCCATCAGGTTGGCAAGGAAGGAACCCTTGGGGTTATAGCTGCGGTGAGCCTCATCCATGAAATAGACACGTTGAACACTGACATCGTAGTCAGATTTACGGGCGATGGACTCCATGGAAAACTTCTGGATATTGACAACAGTAATGGAATCTTCACCGCTGTTATTTGCCGCGCCGATAGTGCGGATATTCTTGATGAAATCTTCCTTGGAATTTACCTTCTCCACATGGAGTCCACGGGCGGCAAATTCCTCGGATGCCTGTGTCAACAGGTCAAGGCGGTCAACGATAAAATAGAACTTGGCAATCTTGCCCTGTTTTTGATAGTAGTCACGCAGGTAGCGAACGTTATGGAACGCAAGCGCAGTTTTGCCGCTGCCTTGTGTGTGCCAAATGATACCGTGCTGTGCGCCCTCGTTCAGCTTCTTCTCGATGGCAAGGGTGGCGAAGAACTGCGGGTAGCGCATTACATGCTTCTGTAGCGTCTTGATTCCGTTTTTGTCGGATCGTTCCACATAGGCAAAGCCATAGCGCAAAAGCATAAGAAAGCGCTTGTGTGAAAACAGAGATGTAAGGATTCTGTTGGTGGGAGACAGCTCACTCAGATTGGTGACATATTCATTTGTGCCCTTTATAGCCACAAGGTTATTATCTTTCAGGATGAAGTCTGCCTTGGTATCGTCGATCGCGGGAATGGCGGTATGGATGAGTGGATCTTCCTCGCGGAAGCGATTGAAAAACAATTTTTCATAACTGCTGGACGCATAGAAAGCTCCCTCGAGTGTGTGAAACTTTTTCTGTAAAATAGTATTTAGAAGGTTCTTCTATGATAA
>CAMCOD010000039.1 GCA_945876435.1 uncultured Clostridia bacterium | reverse complement strand
AGTAGGCTCTTTTGAACCACTCGCCTAGCGAGTGGTTTTCTTATATACAAAAAGAGGCTTGCCCCCTGGGGCAAGCCTCTTTTTTACGCTATTCCACATCTACAAAAATCATTTCATGTTGTCCTTTGCGGCCTTGTTCAGCATTTCTTCCGCCAAGTTCTGCAGATCCGCATAGGTCATCAGTTCTCCGGAACGGCGGCGGAAGTCCGCGCTGCCCCGAATACCCTTAAAGTACCAGGCGGCGTGCTTTCTTGCCTCCCGCATGGCTACGCTTTCGCCCTTATACTGGCAGATCAGATCCACGTGATGGAGCATGATCTGCATTTTTTCCTCCAAAGTCGGTTCCGGAAGCAGCTCGCCGGTTTTCATGTAATGGTCGATTTGCTTAAAAACCCACGGACGGCCCTGCGCCCCACGGCCGATCATGACAAAATCACAGCCGGTATGCTCATACATTCTGGCGCAGCTCAGTGCGTCCACCACATCCCCATTTCCCATCAGCGGAATGGTCACCGCCTCCTTGACCTTGGCAATAATGTCCCAATCGGCGGAAGGCGCATACATTTGCTGTCGGGTGCGGCCGTGAAGACAGAGAGCAGCCGCGCCGTTTTCCTCCATAATTTGGGCAAACTCCACTGCATTGACCGAGTTTTCGTCCCAACCCTTCCGGAATTTTACGGTAACCGGCACTTCAACCGCCTGGGAAACCGCTTTCACAATCTGTCCGGCCAGCTTGGGATTTTTCATCAGGGCACTGCCTCCGCCATTTCCGGCAACTTTCGGTGCCGGGCAGCCCATATTGATGTCGATAATGTCCGGCTTAAACCGCATGGCCAGCCGGGCGGCCTCCGCCATGGTTTCCGGTTCGTCCCCGAAGATCTGTGCGGCACAGGGGCGCTCCAAATCGGAGCAGAACAGCAGTTCGCCGCTTTTCCGGTCGTGGTAGCTGAGACCTTTGGAGCTTACCATTTCCGTTACCAGATAGGCGCAGCCAAATTCCTTGCACACCTCCCGGAAGGCCCGATCCGCTACCCCCGCCATCGGCGCGAGACCGGCAGTGCGGGGAATCTCAATGTTTCCTATTTTCAAAAAGGTTCTTCCTTTCTATTCTGTGATTCTGTTTTGAAATAAATTTACGTTTAGAAGATCGGCCTCCATTGTAACAGAAGCCTTCTGTTTTATCAATAAATTTCAATAAAAAACCGCCTGAAAACAGGCGGTTATCCCTTATATGCTTACGCTGAAATGATTTTTTCCCATCGGCGTTACCTTCAGCTCCGGCGGATTTTCCAAATCGAACGCTGCAAGGCCATTTTTGATCAGCCATTTACCGATTCTTCCGCTGCGCAGCTCCCGGCCCTTGCTCCAAAACACAGAGTTGTTGATGGCCAGCTCCACTGGCTCTTCCTCTCCGTCCAAATGGAGAAAAATGCTGGCCCAATCCACGCTCAGATATTCGTCGCGGAACTGCCCGCTGACCACAACGCCGTAGCCGCTTCCATTGGGAAGGAAACGTCCATTGTTCCACGCCTGCATCAGCATACTATTCCTCCTCTCCTTTATCAAAGAACGTACGGACAAAGTTCATGAACACCTCTCCGATAAAGGGCATGGTTCCCCCTTTTCGGTAAACCATATACAGGCTGCGGTCCATAACCACATTTTTCAGTTCAAAGGTCAAAAGCTGTCCGAAGCTTACATAGTCCTCCACCGCCGCCTTGGAAATGATGGAGATTCCCAATCCTTTGCTTACTGCATGCTTAATGCTGTCCGGATCATCGAACTGGGCCACCACATTCAGCTCCCCCATGTCAATATTGATTTGACGGAGGAAGTGTTCCATTTCCTTTCTGGTGCCGGAACCCTCTTCCCGAAGGACGATCGGTTCCTTGCGAAGCAGATTCACATCGAAATTTTCCGGATCCAAACTGCGGAATTTCTCCGTATTCGGGGTAATGATCACCAGACGGTCGCTGGTAAAACTCTCAAAGGTAATATCCTTGTCGTCACTGGTGGTTCCGGTAAAGCCCAACACCGCGCTGCGGTTGCTGATGGTATCCACAACTTGACCGCTGTCCTGACGGTTGATCTGAAAGACCACGTTGGGGTACTCTTCCCGAAAGGCAGTCATAATCTTGGGCAAAACATACTGGCTTGGCACCGTGGAGGCGCAGATCGTCAGATTTCCTTTTAGTTCCTTATTATAACGGCGCACAGCGCAGACCGCGTCTTCACGCAGGTTCAGCATCTTTTCCGCGTATTGATACAGGATCTTTCCTGACGGAGTCGGATAAACCGTTTTACTGCCGCGCTCCAACAACTTAGTATCCAGCTCCTTCTCCAAAGTGCTGATATGGTTGCTGATGGTTGGCTGGGTAAGATAAATCTGCTCTGCCGCTCTGGAGAAGCTCTTTAACTTAACCACATAGGCGAAAGCTTCCAACTGTTTAAAGTCCATATAATGCCCTCTCTTTTCTCACATCCAAGATGCAACTGCTGCTCATACAGTTCTATTATAGCAGATTTTATATTTTTTTCAAAGATTTTTGTCGAAAAAAGAGTCTGAATCCTTGTTTTTTCCGAAAAAGCGTTGTAGAATATATGCAGGAAAATGACTTTTTCCCCATTGATTTTGTAATATTATAATATTTTCTGATTAATATTTGTGTACAATTCCTTTTTCTGTTTAAAATTAAAGGAACGGCCTAAAACAGGAGAATTTTGTAAGAGAGGATGGTTGAGTATGGCTGAACGCAAACGCCTGACTGAAATGACCAAAGGAGCTGGCTGAGCCTCCAAGATTGGACCGGAGGTCCTTTCCAGTATTTTGGGGCAGCTGCCAAAATTTTATGACCCCAACCTGATTGTCGGCTTTGATACAGCAGACGATGCTTTGGTTTACCGGCTGCGGGACGATCTTGCCGTGGTACAGACGGTTGACTTTTTCCCGCCTATGGTAGACGACCCCTATCTGTTCGGACAGATTGCGGCAACCAACTCCCTCAGCGATATTTACGCAATGGGAGGCGATCCTTCCATCGCTATGAACCTGATCTGCTTCCCCACCTGTCTTCCAATCGAAATGATGGGTGAAATCCTGCAGGGCGGTTACAGCAAAGTGGCCGAGGCCGGAGCCATTGTGGCCGGCGGCCACACCATCGAAGATCCGGAACCAAAATACGGCCTTTGTGTCACTGGTTTTATCAATCCAAAGGATGTTTTGCCTAACAGCAGCTGTCAGGAAGGGGATCTTCTCGTCCTGACCAAACCCCTGGGTGTCGGTGTCCTGACCACCGCGCTCAAGGCTCAGCTTCTGGATGATGCGACCACAAAGCTGCTGACTTCCAGCATGGCAACTTTGAACAAATACGGCAAGGAAGCGATCTGCAAGGTTGGCGGCGCCCATGCCTGCACAGATGTAACCGGTTTTGGCTTCCTCGGGCACGCTTCCGAAATGGCGAAGGGCAGCAACAAAACCATTGAGGTCTTTTCCAAGGATATCCCCCTGCTTCCTCAGGCGGTCGACTTTGCGAAAATGGGAATTATTCCGTCCGGCGCTTATGAAAATATGCACTACCTGAGAAACGATGTTGCTGCTGACCCAGCCGTACCGCAGCACATAATGGATCTGCTTTGTGACCCGCAGACCTCCGGTGGCCTGCTGGTTTCCATGCCGGAAAAACAGGCTCTTCAGCTTGTTGACCGTCTTAACGGTGTGACTCCCTGTTCCCAGATTGTTGGACAGGTTCTGTCCAAGCAGGAAAAAGCCATTATCGTCAAATAATAACACCAACGTCAGGCTTTTCTACAAAGGTCTGGCGTTTTTTATTTGCCTGTTACAGGCATTTATGATAGAATACAATCAAGTCTAAATACCAATTTGGAGGTCGAGGCGCAATGAGCGTAAATACCGCATTACTTCGAAAAATTCCTAAAATAGATGATATTCTCCGGCAGGAGAATATCGAGGAAACGGCTCAGCAGTGCAGCCACAGCATTCTGATGGAGTCTATCCGTGAAACACTGGACAGCCTTCGCCAGCGGATTCTGGCCGGGGAAGAGGATGTTCCAGTGGAAATGGCTGATATCTGTGAGGAAGTTCTTCGTTTAACTGCTCAGAAAAATACCATGAGCCTTCGTCCGGTGATCAACGCCACCGGCATTATCCTGCATACCAACCTGGGCCGCGCACGCCTCAGTGACCGGGCGGTAGAAGCCATCAAAAGCATTGCTCAGGACTATAATACACTGGAATACAATTTGAAAAAAGGCGCACGCGGCAGCCGCTACGACCATGTGGAAGACCTGATCTCCAAAATTACCGGAGCGGAAGACGCTATCGTCGTCAACAACAACGCCGCCGCTGTTATGCTGATCCTGTCTACCATGGCCAAAGGCCGGGAAGTAATCACCTCCCGGGGCGAACTGGTAGAAATCGGCGGGGCTTTCCGGGTTCCTGATATTATGGCACAGTCAGGAGGAACCCTGGTCGAGGTGGGAACCACCAACAAAACCCATTACTCCGACTATGTGAACGCCATTACGCCGGAAACCGGCGCTCTGCTGAAGGTGCACACCTCCAACTTTAAAATCATGGGCTTCTTCGAAGAGGTCACACTGGAAGAAATGGTGGAAATCGGCCACAGCCATAACCTGCCGGTAATCTATGACCTGGGCAGCGGCGCGCTGGTGCGTTTACAGGATTATGGTATTCAGGACGAGCCGAACGTATTGGACGCAATGAAATCCGGCGTGGATATTCTCAGCTTCAGCGGCGACAAGCTGCTGGGAGGCCCACAGGCCGGCATTATCATCGGCAAGCGGGAATATATCGAAAAGATGAAGAAAAACCCGCTGACCCGTGCTTTTCGTATTGATAAACTGACACTAGCCGCTTTGGAAGCCACTCTTCGGGATTATCTTGACCCGGAAGTAGCTCTGAAATCCATCCCGACCCTTCAAATGATGTGCGCCACCAAAGAAGAACTGCTGCTGAAAGGCCAAAAGCTCTTTGATTTGCTGAATCAGAACCCCCAGGGTTATACGGTGGAACTGACGGAGGACTACGGACAGATCGGCGGTGGTTCGGTTCCCACACAGATGATCCCCAGCGTGGTGATCGCCCTGAAAACAACCAAACTTTCTCTGGACACGCTGGAAAAAGAACTGCGAGCTGTTTCCCTGCCTATTATTGCCCGAATCTCCAAAGAGCGCATGCTCTTTGACGTAAGGACCATTGAGGAACGTCATTTCTCCTATATCAACGAAACTCTCCGCAAACTCTGCATGAAATAAGGTGAACCCATGAAGAATATTATCATCGGTACTGCCGGTCATGTGGATCATGGCAAAACCGCATTGATCCGCGCCCTGACCGGTATTGAAACAGACCGCATTAAAGAAGAAAAGAAGCGGGGCATTACCATTGAGCTGGGCTTTGCCTACCTTGATCTTCCGAATGGTGAAAAAGCTGGTATCATCGACGTGCCCGGACACGAAAAATTTGTAAAAAATATGCTGGCTGGTGCTGGCGGTATCGACCTTGCTCTGCTGGTAGTGGCCGCTGATGAAGGTTTTATGCCCCAGACCCGTGAACATCTGGGTATCCTCTCTCTGCTGAACATCCCGGAAGGACTGATTGTCGTAACCAAAAAGGATATGGTAGATGAGGATTGGCTGGAGGTAGTATGCGAGGATATCCGGGAAGAGGTAAAGGGCACGTTCCTTGAATCCGCCCCTATTTTGACGGTATCCTCCTACACCGGTGAGGGCATTGAGGATCTGCGCCAGGCTATTTTCGCTTTGATCGACCAAAGCAGCCAGATCAAAAACCCCAATACGCCTTTCCGCATCCCGGTGGATCGGGTATTCTCCATTGAAGGCTTCGGCACTGTCATCACCGGTACTTTGATCGAAGGCCAAATGAGCGTCGGCGACCCTGTCACCATTTATCCCAAAGGTCTGCAGACCAAAATCCGCAATCTTCAGGTTCATTCCCACGATGTCACGACTGCTTATGCCGGACAGCGCGTGGCTGTAAACCTTGCCGGACTGAAAAAAACCGATCTGGAAAAGGGCGACGTGGTAGCCCAGAGCGATTCCATGCATACCACCATGATGCTGGATGTGAAACTGAGCATCCTGAAAAACTGCAACCGGGATATTTTTAACGGCACTCGCCTGCATCTTTACCATGGTGCCAGAGATATCCTTTGCAAATGCATCCTGATGGACAGAGAAGTCGTTTCCGCCGGCGACGAAGCCTATGCGCAGCTTCGTTTGGAAGAAGAAATAGCCGCTAAAACCGGCGACCGCTTTATCCTCCGTTTTTATTCTCCGGTGGAAACCATCGGCGGCGGCGTGATTTTGGACTCCAACCCTATGAAGCATAAACGCAACGACCCCGCTGTTCTGGCGGCTCTGAATATCAAAGACACTGGCAGTGAAAAAGAAAAAATCGAGGAAGCGCTCAAGGAATACTCCTCCCGTTATGAAACCACTGCTTTTCTGAAAACTCACACCAATATCGACAGTGAACTTTTTGATTCCATTGTGCAAGTGCTTTTGGAACAGGGACAGGTTTTCCCCATCAACAGCAATGTGGTCATCCACAAAGCCTTCCTCCAATCCATGGAGCAGCGGGCAGAAAAGCTGCTGACTCGCTACCATGAAGAAAACCCGCTCCGCGCCGGAATGAAACGGGACGAGTTCCGCAGCAAACTTTTCCCTGACCAGGATATTGCTGTGGCGGATAAAGTGACCGATTACATGGTCAAGGATGGCGTACTCACCACTCCCCAAGGCGCGGTGGCTCTTGCTTCCTTCGCGGTTCAATTCAGCGCCGATCAGGAAAAACTGATGGCGCAGCTGGAAAAAGTTTTCCTGGATGGCGGTTATGCTGTACCATCTTTGGATGAAGTCGCTGCTCAGTTCTCCAAAGAAAAAGCCTTTAAGCAGGTTTTGGAATCCATGATTACTGCTGGTAAGCTGATCAAGCTTACGGATCAGATTCTCTACCATGTGGATGTATATCAACAGGCCTTGAAGCTGGCCATGGATTATGTGGCAGAGCACGGTCAAATCACCCTTGGCGAGACCCGTGACCTGCTGGGCAGCTCCAGAAAATACACTCTGGCTTTGCTGGAATATTGGGACAGAAAGAATATTACCAAAAAAGTTGGGGAAGCCCGCACGTTTACCGGCAAACTGTAGAAATCAAAAATTCCCTGCAAAACAGCTTGAATTTCGACTTTTTCTGTGGTATACTAATCAAGCTATCTGGAGGCGGATGGGTGCTGGTGTGCCCTCTGGTCTTCAAAACCAGTAATTGTAGTTAGTAGCTGCATAGGTGGGTTCGATTCCCACACGTCTCCGCCATAGAAAGTCCCGAGAGATCGCATGACAATGCGGTTTCCCGGGACTTTTGCTTTTGTCTGAAGGAGATTTGGCCGCACTTTTGACCACATTGCGCTCCGTATGTGCCATACATTCCCCTTTTTGCTGCTTTCCATCTTGCTGTTGCCAATTCCAAACCATTTCTCCGGAATCCGTTAAACAGCACCTCCCATCTCCGATCTTCCGGAACGCAAAAAGTCATTTTATGTCTATCCTGTAAACAATATTATATCGTGGAGATTCCCCCTTGACTAATTAAATGACAGCGTTATACTAATAGTTAGCTGCCTAATTGTTAAATATTTAAATATTGAAAAGGAGGTTTGTTTCGATGAATCCATTATACCATAAGCTGACCCATAATTTGGATAAAATCAGTATGATGCGCCGTATTTTCACCCAACGTGTCGCTGCCCGTGATGGCGTCTGTCTGGGTCAAATGCCAGTCATGGATTATATCCGCCGTCATCCGGGATGCACCCAGAAGGACGTGGCTGATTTTATGGAAGTGTCCCCGCCCAGTGTGGCTGTCATGGTAAAACGCATGGTACGAGATGGGATCATTGAGAAAAAACCGGACGAAAAGGATATGCGGCAAAACCGTCTTCTGCTCACTGAAAAAGGGGAAGAACTTCAGGTGCACTGCCGGCAAATCTTCGACCAGGTGGACGAACAGGTCTATGCTGGCTTTTCCCCGGAAGAACTGGAGCTGCTGTCCTCCTTCTTAATTCGTCTGATTAACAATTTGGCCAATGATGAGGTCCGCAATACCAATAACTTCGCTCTGCTTAAAATAATGAAAAATCTTGGCTGCAGCGGCTCTCACAACAATGATCATACCCAAAAGGAGGAATCGTAATTTGCTAAAAACATTGCTGCCTTATGTGAAGAAGTATAAGCTGTTTGCTATTCTCACACCGCTATGCATTGTGGGCGAGGTTCTGCTGGAAACTCGTATTCCCCTGCTGATGTCCAATATCGTGGACATTGGTATTGCCAATCAGGATATCGGCTATGTGGTAAAAATCGGTCTTACCATGATGCTGATGGCACTGTGCTCCCTGTTCTTTGGCGCTATGGCGGCTGCCACCGGCGCGAAAGCCGGCATGGGCTTCGCCGCGGAACTGCGTCAGGGGATGTTCAACCACATTCAGGACTTTTCCTTTGCCAACGTGGACAAATTCAGCACATCCTCTCTGGTCACTCGTCTGACCACGGACGTCAATCGGGTACAAATGGCTTTCATGATGTGCCTGCGTGTGCTGGTGCGCGCTCCTGTCATGCTGGTAATGGCCACCTTCATGGCTTACCGCATCAACAGTGAGCTTGTATTTGTCTTTCTGGTTGCCATTCCTATTTTGGCAATCGCAATGGCTGCCATCGCAACCACTACCTATCCCCGTTTTATGGCTATGATGAAGAAATTCGATACCATGAATGGAACGGTTCAGGAAAATCTGGTTGCGATCCGTGTCGTAAAAGCCTTTGTACGGGGCAAACATGAAATCGAAAAGTTTGACTCCGCTCTGGACGAGCTGCAGGATTACTCCATTCGCGCTGAAAAAGTGATGGCTTTTGGCGCGCCGGTGATGCAGTTGACCGTATACGGCTGTATGATCGCCATCCTCTGGTTCGGCGGAAATCAGATCATCGTCGGCACCATGCAGACAGGTGAACTGATGGGCTTTATCAGCTATGTGACCCAGATTCTTATGTCTTTGATGATGATCGCCATGATTTTCATCAATCTGGTCATGTCCCGCGCCTCCATTCAGCGTATTACGGAAGTCCTCAATGAAAAAATCGACATCAACGATGATCAGGTATCAGAGGATGTACCGGTAAAAGACGGTTCCATTGTTTTTGAAAACGTATCCTTCAGCTACAATAAGAATCCGGACAACAAGGTTCTGGACAACATCAATCTGGAGATCCAATCCGGCGAAACCATCGGCATCATCGGCGGTACCGGTTCGGCGAAAACGACCCTGGTGCAGCTGATCCCTCGTCTATATGACGTACTGGACGGTCGAATTCTGGTGGGCGGCCGGGATGTACGGGATTATAAGCTGGAAACCCTGCGCAATGCGGTGGGCATGGTTCTGCAGAAAAATGTTCTGTTCTCCGGTTCCATCAACAGCAACCTGCGCTGGGGCGACGCGGAAGCCTCGGTAGAAGAGATCCGTGAAGCCTGCCGGGCCGCCCAGGCGGATGACTTTGTTACCTCTTTCCCCCAGGGTTATGAAACAGACCTTGGCCAGGGCGGTGTCAACGTCTCCGGCGGTCAGAAACAGCGTTTGTGTATTGCCCGCGCTCTGTTGAAAAAGCCAAAAATCATTATTTTGGATGACAGCACCAGTGCCGTGGATACGGCTACAGACGCAAAAATCCGTCAGGCTTTCCGCGAAAACCTGAAAGGTACGACAACCATCATTATCGCACAGCGTATTTCCTCGGTCAGCGATGCGGACAAAATCATTGTATTGGATGACGGCCGCATTGACGGCATCGGCACTCATGAAGAGCTGATTGCAAACAACCGTATTTACCGTGAAGTTTACGAATCTCAGCAGGAAGGAGCGAAAGAATAATGGCACCACCCCGTCAAGGCTATCAAAAGCCTGCTAATCCTCTGAAAGCCCTTGCCCGCATCTTTACTTATATGCGAGGCTCAACCTGGAAGCTTCTCATTGTCGCTGTCTGCCTTCTGATCAGCTCCCTTGCCGGCATTGTGGGCACCTACATGCTGAAGCCCATTATCAATGACTATATCGTTCCTGCCATTGGCCAGCAGAATCCGGATCTGTCCTCTTTTATTCAGATTCTTTGTTTCCTGGCCATTGTATACATCTGCGGCGCAGCTGCCACTTATGTGACCAACCGTCTTATGGTTACCGTCTCCAACACTGCCTTAAACAGCATCCGCCGGGATCTGTTCAACCACATGCAGGATCTGCCCATCTCCTACTTTGACGGACACACGCACGGTGAGTTGATGAGCCGTTACACCAACGACGTGGACGTCGTTCGGGAAATGATCAGCAGCGGCCTGACCAATATCATCACTTCCTCTGTCACTGTAGTGGGTACTTTTATTATGATGCTGGTGATCAGCCCTGTTCTCACCCTGCTGATCATTGCCATGCTCTTTGTCATGTTCTTCGTGATCAAAACCATCGGCGGTCAGTCCGCTCAGGCCTTCAAACGCCAGCAGAAAGCGGTTGGCGCCGTAAACGGTTACATCGAAGAGATGATTGAAGGACAAAAGGTGGTAAAAGTATTCTGCCATGAGGACGCCTCCAAGGACAACTTTGCCCAGCTCAACGAAGAAATGCGCCAGGCGGCCACTATGGCAAACACCTGCGCGAATATTCTGATGCCCATCATGGGCAACCTGTCCTACTTCAACTACGCCATCACCGCGGCAGTAGGTGCCGTTCTGGCTATCAACGGCTATGTGGATCTTGGTTCCATCGCCGCCTTCCTCCAGTATACCCGTTCCTTCTCTCAGCCGATCACCCAGATCTCCCAGCAATTTAATAACATCTTCGCCGCTTTAGCCGGTGCAGAACGTATCTTTGCTCTGATTGATACCCCTGCGGAAGAGGACGAAGGTTATGTTACCCTGGTAAACGCGGAAAAAGATGCGGACGGCAAGTTGGTTGAGACCGATCATCACACCGGTATCTGGGCATGGAAACACCCTCATCATGACGGCAGCCTCACCTACACCGAGGTAAAAGGCGATGTTCGTTTTGAAAACATGACCTTTGGCTATGTTCCTGACAAAACAGTCCTTCATGATCTGACTCTTTACGCCAAACCAGGCCAAAAAATCGCCTTCGTTGGCTCCACCGGTGCGGGAAAGACCACGATCACCAACCTGCTTAACCGTTTTTATGAGTTAAATTCCGGTAAAATCCGCTATGACGGCATCAATATTGAGAAAATCCGCAAGGATGACCTGCGCCGCTCTATGGCCATGGTTTTACAGGATACGCACCTGTTTACCGGCACCGTAATGGAAAATATCCGTTATGGAAATCTGGACGCTACCGATGACCAGGTTATCGCTGCTGCCAAACTGGCCAACGCCCACAGCTTTATCATGCACCTGCCTCAGGGTTATAACACTGTCTTAACCTCTGACGGTGCAAACCTGAGTCAGGGTCAGCGTCAGCTTCTGGCCATTGCCCGGGCCGCCGTTGCCGATCCGCCGGTATTGGTTTTGGACGAAGCAACCAGCTCCATTGATACCCGTACCGAAGCCCTCATTGAAAAGGGTATGGATCAGCTTATGGCCGGCAGGACTGTATTCGTCATTGCGCACCGTTTGTCCACCGTTCGCAACGCCAATGCGATCATGGTGCTGGAAAACGGCCGCATCATCGAGCGCGGCAGTCATGACGAGTTGATTGCCCAGCACGGCAAATATTATCAGCTCTATACTGGTATGTTTGAGTTGTCTTAAACATCGGTAAAAACGCTCCTCATTCTTGGATGAGGAGCGTTTTTTGTGTATTTCGCGGAGTCTATTGACAAAAAGGCCAACATCCCCTAATATAAGTGTATTATTTGGGACACTTTTTAAAGGAGATTCTGGCATGAAAATGGAAAACGGCGTTCTGACGGAGGAACAGCTTCTTCTGATGGCACAAAATCCGGTCTTTCGGAATATCCCACTGGAAACGCTGCGCCCGCTGCTGAACCGGGAAGCGCATCTTCAGTCCTTCCGCAAGGGAGAGATACTCTTTTCCCCGGATTGTTTTCAAAAAAGCATGGGACTTTTTTTGAGAGGCAGCGCCGTGGCGGAAAAAGGCCGGGGTTCTGTTATTCTCAACACTTTCCAACCGGGAAACTGCTTTGGGGTCGCCACCCTTTTCTGCTCTTCCACCCGTTATGTAACCACGATACGGGCAAAAAGCAACGGTCTGGTTGCCTTTATTTCTGATGAGGCTATGACACGCCTGTTTCGGGAAGAGTCGCAGATCAGTCTGAACTATATCTCCTTTCTGGCCTCCCGCATCCATTTCCTCAACCACAGAATCGACCAGTTTACGGCGGTCTCCGCAGAGGAAAAAGTGGTGCTGTATCTGCTGGAACAGGTGGAAAAAGGAAATCCCATCCGTATGGAAGGCTCCTATGCCAAGCTGGCAGATATGCTGGATCTGAGCCGTTCCTCTCTGTACCGGGCCATGGATGCTTTGGAAGCAGACGGGATCCTGAAAAAAGAAGGCAAGCTTCTAACCATACTGGATCAGAAGGGCCTTGAACAGTGGACCAATAAAAATAATTCGGGGGAGGATTTATCTCATGAAATGGAAACGCCTGATGGCTTTGCTGATGGCAGCCGTAATGACCTTATCTTTTGCGGCCTGCTCCAGCAATGAAAGCAAAAACGAAACCAATAATAAGCAGCAGGAAACTGCCGTGGCGGAAAGCACAGCGGCAGAAGAAAACAAAGCGGAAGCAGAACTTGCTGAAAAAATCACCATTCAAATCGCGGCCCTGAAAGGGCCCACCGCGCTGGGTATGCTAAATTTGATGGAGAACGATGCCAATGGCATCTCTGTCAATGACTATGAATTCACACTGGCCGGTGCCGCTGATGAGATTGTGGGCAAAATCAGCTCCGGAGAGCTAGATATTGCCGCTATGCCAACCAATGTGGGCGCAACTCTCTACAATAAAACAGAGGGCGGCGTACAACTGGCTGCTTTAAACACGCTGGGTGTTCTCTATATCCTGGAAAATGGGGACAGCATCCATTCTGTAGAAGATCTTGCCGGTAAGACCATCGTTGCCACCGGCCAGGGTTCCACACCGGAATACGCTCTCAACATGATTTTGGAAAAAAACGGTCTTACTGATGTGACGGTGGAATACAAATCCGAACATTCTGAGGTTCCGCCTATGCTGCTGAACGGCGAAGCCTCCGTTGCCATGCTGCCTCAGCCCTTTGTTACCTCGGTCCTCAGCCAGAATGAAAACATCCGTGTGGCCTTGGACGTTACCGAGGAATGGAACAAGGCTGTCAACGGTGAAAGCGAGCTGACCATGGGCTGTGTCATTGTCCGCAAGGACTTCGCTGAAGAACAGAAAGAGGCTTTGGATGCCTTTTTGGATGAGTACAAGGCCTCTGTGGACGCTGTCGTAGCGGACCCGGCCGCAGCTGCCGCTCTCTCCGAAAAGTATGACATTATCAAAGCTGCCGTAGCGGAAAAAGCAATTCCGGAATGCAATATTGTTTTTATTGAGGGGGATGAAATGGAGAGGATCGCCGGCGGCTGCCTGCAGGTTCTCTTTGATGCCAATCCCAAATCAGTGGGAGGTTCTTTGCCGGATGAGGCCTTCTACTACAAACGCTAAATCAACAATCACCAAAGGCATTGCTGCCGCGGCATGGATTTTGCTGTGGCAGCTTTGCTGCATCATCTTGAATAAACCTCTGCTTCTCCCCTCTCCATGCCAGGTATTAAAGACCCTTTTCCGGCTGGCTGGAAACAGTCTGTTTTGGAGTTCTGTAGCTGCCTCTTTGGGGAAGGTGCTGCTGGCCTTTCTTCTGGCTGTTGCCGCTGGCTGTTTGTGCGCTGTGCTTGCGGCGGCTGTCCCTTGGGTGAGAACCTTTCTTCATCCGCCTGTATCCATCATTCGGGCCACTCCGGTGGCTTCCTTCACCATACTTGCTTTGGTGTGGATACCCTCCAAATGGCTGCCGGTCTTTATTTCTTTTCTTATGGTGCTTCCCATGATCTACGAAAATGTTTATCAGGGTATACAGAATACAGACCCGCTGCTGCTGGAAATGGGAAAGGTGTATCAGCTTTCCCTATGGAAAAAGCTGCGCTTTCTCTATTTTCCAGCGGTACTCCCCTTTTTCAGCTCCGCTTGTGTCAACGGACTGGGTTTCGCATGGAAATCCGGCATTGCCGCCGAGGTACTGGGCCTGCCCAAACTGGCCATTGGACGACAGATCCATGACGCTAAAATTTACATTGAGATCCCAGAGCTTTTTGCCTGGACGGCTGTTGTGATCCTGCTTTCCATGGTATTGGAACGCTTGCTGCTCACCCTGATGAAGCTGCTGAAACGGCGTGTCCTGCTGGCGAAGGAGGCAGAGGCATGATTCAAATTGATAATATCTCCGTGCAGTTCAATGATGAGTATATTTTACAGGATTTTTCCCTGGAACTGCCGGAAAGCGGTTCTGTCTGTCTCTTTGCTCCCTCCGGCAGCGGAAAAACTACTCTTTTACGGGTCCTTTGCGGTCTGACTCAACCAGAAAAAGGTAGCGTCAAGGGGCTGGAACGAAAAAAAACGGCGGTTCTTTTCCAGGAAAACCGCCTTTTGCCCCATCTGACCGCGCTGGACAACCTGAAACTGGTACTGCCTCCAAACCGCCAGAATTCAACTATGGATTGGTTAAAAAAAGTCGGCTTAGAAGATGCAAGCCAAAAGACCCCGCCGCAGCTCAGCGGCGGCATGAACCGCCGTCTGGCCATTGCTCGGACTTTCGCCTACGGGGGGGACATCTATCTGTTGGATGAACCTTTCCAAGGTTTGGACCAAGAGGCTGTCCGGCAGCTTATGGATGTTGTTGGGCAGTCCATTGAGGATTCTCTGTTGATCCTCGTGACTCATCACCGGGAGGAAGCGGAGGCTCTCTGCGACAGCATTATTACTTTGGGCGGAAAGCCAATGAAAATCTTGTCTATTGAACCAATTAAGAAAAGGGGATAAACGCCAAAAAGGCTCTCAAATCTGTGATTTGAGAGCCTTTTTTCGTGGATTAACTTATTTTTTAAACATTGAAGCGGAAGAGAACGATATCGCCGTCCTTCATTACATAATCCTTGCCTTCGGAGCGAACCAGGCCTTTTTCCTTGCAGGCCGCCATAGAGCCATTTGCCACCAGTTCGTCAAAAGAAACCACCTCAGCCCGAATAAATCCGCGCTCAAAATCGCTGTGGATCTTACCGGCAGCCTGAGGGGCCTTGGTGCCCTTGGTAATGGTCCAGGCACGAACCTCCGGTTTACCTGCGGTCAGGTAGGAAATCAGGCCCAGCAGGCTGTAGCTGGCTTTGATCAGCCGGTCAAGGCCAGACTGTTCCAGGCCAAGGTCGCTGAGGAACATAAGCTTATCCTCTTTGGACATATCGGCCAGCTCCTCCTCCAGACGGGCACAGATCGGAACTACCTCGGAATGCTCTTCTGCGGCGATATCCAGAACCTGTTTATAGAAGGGGTTTCCGTCAATGTTGTTATGGAAGTCGTCCTCGCTCATATTGGCAACATAAATGATGGGCTTGTTGGACAGCAACGGAATATCGGACATGATCTCCTGCTCTTCCTCGTCAAATTCCATACTGCGGGCAGATTTGCCTTCTTCCAAATGGGCTTTTACCCGGTTCAGCAGTGCAACTTCCGCCAGATATTTTTTATCGCCCTTGGCAGCTTTGGTGGCGCGGTCGATGCGGCGGTCCAGAATGTCGATATCGGAGAAAATCAGTTCCAAATTGATGGTCTCAATATCGCGGGCTGGTCCAATCGAACCGTCTACGTGGATGATCTCATTATTCTCAAAGCAGCGTACCACATGAACGATAGCGTCTACCTCTCGAATGTTGGACAAAAATTTATTGCCCAGACCTTCGCCTTTGGAAGCACCTTTCACAAGGCCGGCAATATCCACAAATTCGATCACCGCCGGAGTCAGCTTGTCCGGCTGATACATCTCCGCCAGTACATCCAGGCGCTTGTCGGGAACGGCAACAGTGCCGATGTTGGGTTCAATGGTGCAGAAGGGATAGTTTGCAGACTGTGCGCCCGCATTGGTAATTGCATTAAAAAGGGTGCTCTTGCCCACATTCGGCAGACCCACGATACCTAATTTCATATATCTTCATTCTCCTTTATTTTCTCTGTATTTTCAAGGGTTTCCGGGTTTGGGGTCTTCGGCGTCTACTCCATTTTTACGCCATTTTGGTGCAGAACCGCGGCTCTCATTCAGATAA
>CAMCOD010000038.1 GCA_945876435.1 uncultured Clostridia bacterium | reverse complement strand
CTACGAGCCGCAAGCGGCTCCCGGGAGGGTGGAGCGTTTTTCTGCCCGGTTTCCCCTTTGTATCACCGGCTACGAGCCGCAAGCGGGTGGATTGTCCCACCCCGACCGGCCCTGCCGCCGTCTGGGCAGGCTTGTGGGAAAATGTCGTTGCTGCTACAATAAAATAAAACGGCGGCTGATCTTTGTTATAAGGAGCGGAAGAAATGAAAATACAACTGGTCAAAAAGGTGACGGAGCAAGTCCCGGTCGCCTCCCGATTTACCGTAAAAGAGCTGGCTTTTGAAGGGCAGGCGCTGCAGGATGCGCTAAACGAGTATTTATCCCTGTTTACCGTGGGAATTTTGGATCCGGATGTTGCCGGTAAAAAGCCGGACCGCTTTGTTTCCAATCTGCAAAGCGGTCGGCTGGGGGATTTCTCCAAGCGCTATATCCTCGTGGCCTGTGATGGAGAGAAAACGGTGGGGATCCTGATCGGCCTGCCGGATCCGGAATCGGTTTTCCATCTCTACGCGCTGCACGTTGCGCCGGAGCACCGGGGGCAGGGGGTCGGTTCTCTGCTTTTGTCCGCCTGCATCAACCATCTGTACCGGAACAGGGTTGGGGAAATTGTTCTGGATGTTCATACGGACAATAAACCGGCTTACAACTTGTACCGGAAATACGGCTTTATTCAGCGAAATTAAGGGGATTTATGAAAAAAACGGAGATCATCTGGAAGATGGTTTCCGTTTTTGTACTTCTTTTCGGTCACCGGCGCGCCCCCCTTCCGGGATTGTTTTTCCGGCCGAAATGTGCTACACTTTCCATGAAAGCATCCCAGATCAGATGCAAAAATCGGAAAGGAAGGGATCGGAATGTTACTGAACTGTCGTTCCGCGCTGGTGGAGCAGGCCGGACTGCCGGAAAAGGAGCTGTGCGCCTGCTGGATCCGGGTGGAAAACGGAAAAATTACCGAGATCGCCTCTCATCTGCCGGAGCGGGGAGAGGAGATTATCGACCTTTCGGGCATGACGGTGCTGCCGGGGCTGATCGACACCCATATTCACGGCTACGCCGGCTTTGATACCATGGATGGGGACCCCCAGGCGCTGCGGGCCATGAGCCGGGAGCTGCTGAAGGCGGGCGTTACCGCCTTTCTTCCCACCACCATGACCGCCTTCGCCCCGGATATACACAAAGCGCTGTCCGCGGTAGGCGGACTGGTGGAGCAGGAGACCGGCGGCGCCAAAATTCTGGGCGCCTTCGCGGAAGGTCCCTTTATTTCGGTGGAGCATCGGGGCGCCCAGCCGCTGGACGCCATTTCCCCGGTGGATATCCCTCTGCTGGAGCAGATGGTCAAATCCTCCCATGGCACGCTGCGGAAGATGATCATCGCGCCGGAGATTCCCCAGGCGGCGGACTGCTGCCGCTGGATGAAGGAGCACGGCATCCTGCCCGCCATCGGCCACACCTCCGCAACCTGGGAGCAGACCATGGCCTGTGTGGAGGCGGGCGCCAGCGTTTCTGTCCACACCTTTAACGGCATGAAGGGCCTGCATCACCGGGAACCGGCGGTGCTGGGCGCGGTGCTGGGCAGCGACCGCGTTCTGGCGGAGCTGATTTTTGACGGGATCCATGTCCATCCCGAGGCCGCCCGGGTGCTGCTGCGGGCGAAAGGCAGCGATGAGATCGTGCTGATCTCCGACTGCATGCGCGCCGGCGGCATGGCGGACGGGGAATATATGCTGGGCGACACCAAAACCTTCGTGAAAAACGGCGTGGCCCGCACCGGGGAGGGCGCTCTCGCCGGCAGTACCCTGAAATTGATCGACGGCGTGAGCAATATGATCCGCTGGCTGGGCGTCAGCCTGGCGGAGGCGGTGAAGATGGCCTCCCGGAACCCGGCCAGGGAGCTGGGTCTGGAGCAGAGCCTGGGCAGCATCGCCAAAGGTAAGCGCGCCCATATTATCGCCATAGACGGCGAGGGAAACGTTCGCTTCGCGATGGTGGACGGCAGGATCCGGCTGCAGGACGGCCAGCTTCTGCCGGAATAAGCCCCTTTCCCACGGCAAATCCCCCCAAAAAACGATTTTTAACAGTAAAAAATTCCAAAAGGAGCTGATTTTTCATGTACACGACCCCAGAAGAACTGCGCCAGCGCCGCCAAAAGCTGCTGGACGGCAAAAAATCCCCCTACATCGCGGTGGTTTACTCCGGCCGCTCCCCAAGAACCTCCGCCGATGGAGCCCATCCCTTCCATGTGGACCGCAACTTCTACTGGCTTACCAACATCGACCGCAGCAACATGATCCTGGTGCTGAAAAAAGTGGGCGATACGGTGTCCGAAGAGCTGTACATCGAGCCGTTTGACGAGACACAGGCCAAATGGGTGGGCGCCCGTATGCTGCCGAAACAGGCTGCCGAAGTTTCCGGCATCGAGACCATCAAGTTTGTGGACGACTTTCCTGCCGCCTTCCATACCTTTATCCGCATGATGCGGGGCAGCGAGAGCAATACCACCGTTGGCCTTGACCTGTGGAAGCATACCCCGGACCAGGAGGACACCCTTGCCCACAAGCTGGCCCATCAGGTGCAGCGGGATTACCCCTATGTAGCCATCGACGACCTGTACCGCGGCTTCGTGGAGGGACGCATCATCAAATCCCAGGCGGAGATCGACCAGATGCTGGTGGCCCAGGAGCATACCCGGGTGGCCATCGAGGCCATGATGAAGCACGCCCGTCCCGGCATGAACGAGTGCGAGATGGCGGGAGCCTTTGACTTTGCTCTGGCCAAACAGGGCATCACCGAGCACGCCTTCCACACCATCTGCGCCGGCGGCGTAAGAGGAACCACCCTTCACTACGGCGACAACAACCAGAATGTGGAGGACGGGGAGCTGGTGCTCATCGACCTGGGCAGCGCGTACCAGCATTACTGCGCCGATATTTCCCGTACCTTCCCGGTGAACGGCAAATTCACCCAGCGGCAGAAGGACTTCTACAATGTGGTTCTGGCGGCGCAGGATATGATCATCGAAAACGCCCGTCCCGGCCTGACCCTGCGGGATCTGAACGACATGGTGGTAAAATTCTACGAGCAGGAGCTGCCCAAACTGGGCCTGCTGCAGAATGGCGACACCGTCCGGGACTACTACTATCACAGCGTATCCCACCAGCTGGGTCTGGACTGCCACGATATCAACTGCCCGGCAACCGCCGTGCTGAAACCAGGCATGGTCATCACCGTTGAACCGGGCCTGTACATCGAGCAGGAGGCCATCGGCATCCGCATCGAGAACGATATTCTCATCACCGAGGATAAGGCCGTTGACCTGTCCAAAAATATCCTGAAAACCGTGGAGGATATTGAGGCTCTCATGGCCGACAACCAATAAATCATACGAAAATAAAGGCAAAAAGGCTGCGGATTTTCCGCAGCCTTTTGTGTTTTCGGGGTTTTTGCCGGTGTCCGACCTTGTGCGAGTAATGACCTTGCAACACCGGCTTAAAAACAGCCGCATTTGCGGCTGTTTTCGGGGAGTAACGAAGATGACGGGCTTTCCAAATTTACTACCCCGCCATGGCCCCTACCTTCCGCAGCTCCTGCGCCAGGATCTCCCGCTTCTCCGCCGGCAGGTGATCCAACGGCAGACGGCAGGGCCCGGCGGAGAAGCCCAGCAGGTTCAGCGCCGCCTTCACCGGAATGGGGTTCACGTCGCTGAACAGGGCGTGGATCAGGGGCAGCAGCCGCAGCTGAAGATCCAGACTCTCCGCCAGCAGCCGGGAGCGGTACAAAGCGCAGATGTCGTGGGTCTCCTGGGGCAGAACATTGGCCAAAACCGAGATCACTCCCTGCCCGCCCAGGCTGAGCACCGGCAGGATCTGGTCGTCGTTGCCGGAATAAATGGCGAAGTCCGGCCCGCAGAGCCGGGAAATTTCGGCGATCTGACTGAAGTTGCCGCTGGCCTCCTTGATGCCCACAATGTTGGGGTGCTGGGAGAGAATACGGCAGGTCTCCGGGGAAAGGTTGCAGCCGGTGCGGCTGGGCACGTTGTAAAGGATCAGCGGCAGCCCGGCGGCGTCGGCGATGGCGCAGTAATGGCGCACAAGGCCGCTCTGGCTGGTTTTGTTGTAGTAAGGCGTCACCGACAGAATACCGTCGGCGCCGGCCTCCCGGGCGGCGAAGGACAATTCCACCGCGTGGGCGGTGTCATTGCTGCCCGCCCCGGCAATGACCGGCACTTTGCCGGCGGCCTTTTTCACCGTAAAGTCCACCAAAGCCTGCTGTTCCTTGTCGGACAGGGTGGAGGCCTCGCCGGTGGTGCCGCAGATGATCAGCGCGTCGGTGGAATGGTCCAGCTGGAAGTCGATGAGCCGCCCCAAAGCCTCGAAATGCAGGCTGCCGTCCGGCAGCATCGGGGTCGCCAAAGCGCAGCCGGAGCCGCTGAAAAGTGGATTTGCCATCCAATATCACCTCATAACGTTAAATTTCGCTTGAATTTGAGCCGGAATGTGCGTTATATGTACTTTGTTGGGGTTTTCTGCGAAGCGGACGGGTCGATCCAAGGGCTGACGCCGCCATGACCGACCCTTACAGCAGGGGAATGCGACCTGCCGACAGGCTTTCCCAATCTTTCACCCCTTTCCCTCAATCCCGGGACATCGCTGTGGTTTTTTGCTTCGCAAAACCGTGCCGACGTCCGGGGGAGTTTCCAAAGAGGGGGTTCCCCCTCTTTGTGTCGTTGGGGAAAGGGGGACTGGAGGGAAACCTGTCGAAAAGGTTTCCCCCGCAGCGCATTTCTATCCAATTTCTTTGTGCGGGCAAAGAAATTGGTGGCCAATCATGGGGCTTTCCTATGGCAGAGGGCGGTCAGCCACAACTGGTAGAATCTACCCCATGACAAAGGGCACAATCTCCCCATCCCCAAGCCTTCCCTGGCAGCTCCTGCGCCCCCTTAAACAATCCACCCCTCCTGTACCAGGTACTCCGCCATCAGCACAGCGCCTCCCGCCGCGCCCCGCAGGGTGTTGTGGCTCAGGCAGACGAAGCTCCACTGGTACTGGCTTTCCTCCTGGAGCCGGCCGATGGAGATGCCCATGCCCCCCTCCCGCTCCCGGTCCAGCCGGGTCTGGGGCCGGTCAGGCTCCGGGAAGTAAAGCAGCGGCTTTTTGGGCGCGGAGGGAAGGTCCAGACCGGGAAATCGGTCCCAGGCGGCCAGGATCTCCTCACGGCTGGGTTTTTGGGCAAAGTCCACGAACACCGTGGCCATGTGACCGTCCGTCACCGGCACCCGCAGACAGCGGGCGCAGATCTCCGGCTTTTGGGCGGGAAGGATCTGTCCGCCCTGCACCTTGCCCCAGATCTTTAAGGGCTCCAGCCGGGATTTTTCCTCCTCGCCGGGGATCCGGGGGATCAGGTTATCTACCATCTCCGGCCAGGTTTCGAAGGTTTTACCCGCCCCGGAGATGGCCTGGCAGGTGACCACCAGCACCCGCTGGGGCCCAAAGCCCAGAAGGGGATGGAGAGCGGGCACATAGCTTTGCAGGGAGCAGTTGGGTTTTACGGCGATAAAGCCCTTTCGGGTGCCCAGCCGCTTTCGCTGGGCGTCGATCACCGCCGCGTGGCCGCCGTTTAATTCCGGCAGCAGCATGGGCACATCCGGCAGTCCGCGGCAGGCGGAATTGTTACTGATCACCGCGCACTCCAGCCGGGCATACAGCTCTTCCAAAGCGATGACCTGCTTTTTGGGCAGATCCACCGCGCAGAACACCACATCCGCCTTGGCGGCAATGGTTTTGGCGTCGGCAAAGGCGTCATAAACCGGCAGGGCGGCCGCCTCAGCGGGCAAAGGCTCCTGCAGGGACCAGCGGCCCTCCATGACCTGGCCGTAGCGCTGTCCGGCGGAGCGCTCCGAGGCCGCCACCGCCGCCAGACGGAACCAGGGATGGCCGCAGAGCAGGGACACAAAGCGCTGGCCCACCATGCCGGTGGCGCCGATGACCGCCGCTTGATACTGTTTCATGGCAAAATCATCCTTTCTCAACAGGAAATCACAGCAGTTTATGCGGGAAAAGTGAAGAAATTTCCTGTCCCGCCGCTGTTTTTTTCCCAAGCGTCTTGAAAGCGGGGGAAAAATCCGCTATAATAAAGGCATTGCAATATTTTGGAGGTGCATTTTATGATGTTTGGTCAGCTTTTGACCGCTGCAGAAAGCCAGACTTCCAGTGCCAGCGTGCTGCTTGGTACCCTGGGTCCGGTTGCCCTGATGTTTGTTGTTTTCTACTTCCTGCTGATCCGTCCGCAGAAAAAGAGAGAGAATGAGATCCAGAAAATGCGCGAAGCCATCGAGGTAGGCGACGAGGTCGTTACCATCGGCGGTATCGTGGGCCGAATCGTCAGCATCAAAGAGGATACTCTGGTGATCGAAACGTCCAGCGAGCGCAGCAAGCTGCGGGTAGCCCGCTGGTCCATCCAGCAGAACAACACCGCCCTGGAGCGCAGCAGCGCCAATAAAGACGCGGCAAAATAGGCCATGCCTACCCAACGAAACAAAGCGAAGAAAAGCCCCGGCGCGCCGGGGCTTTTTTGCGCCCTTTTTCCCCGGGCGGGAAGGGGGAGAGTCCCACCTCTGCTGTGATTTTCCAAACAATCCTTGACAAGGGGAGCGGGGGCTGTTATTCTGTAACTAAAGGCTTTGGCATAAGGCCAATCTGGCGGAAAAAAAGCTACAGGAGTGTGATTCAATGGACGAGCTTTTGGAACAGATCCTGCGGGACTGTCACCCTTACACCACCGAGGGCAAGCTTGCCAACTATATTCCGGAGCTGGCGAAGGCCAACCCCGACGATTTCGGTATCTACATCATTTCCAGCGACGATCGGATCAACCGGGCCGGCGACTACAACAAAACCTTCACCATCCAGTCCATCGTTAAGCCCATCCTCCTTCTGCTGGCGCTGATGGACAACGGCATTGAGACGGTGCGGGAGCATGTGGGCGTGGAGGCCACCGGCAAACCCTTCGACGCCATCAACTACAGCGAGCAGAGCCTGCTCAGCGACCACCTGAACCCAATGGTCAACATGGGCGCCATCGCCATGTGCACCCTGATCAAGGGCGAAAGCTATCTGGAGCGCTTTGAGCGCCTGCTGGAGCTGACCCGGAAGCTGGCGGGCAACCCCTCCATCCAGCTGGACGAGGCGGTCTACCTTTCCGAGAAGCGCACCGGCAGCAAAAACCGGGCGCTGGCCTACCTGCTTAAGACCTACGGCATGATCACCGACGATGTGGAGGATGTGCTGGACTGCTACTTCCGCGCCTGCTCCATTAAAGTGAACTGCGCCGACCTGGCCAAGATCGGCTACACCCTGGCCAACCACGGCCGCGCGCCCTTCAGCGGGGAGCGCCTCTTCCCGGAGCAGTACGCCAGCTATGTTAACGCCATCCTGATGACCTGCGGCATGTACGACGGCTCCGGCGAGTTCGCCGTTAAAGTGGGCGTACCGGCAAAAAGCGGCGTTGGCGGCGGCATTATGGCCGTGGTCCCAACCCGCATGGGCATCGGCATCTTTTCTCCCGCCCTGGACCAGAAGGGCAACTCCGTCGCCGGCATCAAGGCGCTGGAGCTGTTGAGCAAAAAGCTCTATCTCAGCATCTTCTAAGGCAAAAACAGAAGCAAAAGCAGAGGCAAAAGCAGAAAAAAAGCACCCGAAAGGGTGCTTTTTCGTTTGTTATGGGGTAATTCGCCGGTGTCGTTCCCTTCTGCGACGCCTGACAGGGTCATCATCGATCCCGACAGCACATTTTCGACACACTCCGTAGGGGCGGATCATGGCCCGAAGGGTTCAATCCGCCCTTTTTACCGGCTTCCTGCAAAACCGACGGGTCGAAGGGAGAAGCTTTGCTTCTCAACCATAGACCCCTACGAAATGCCTTCGGTTAACAACCGGGGATTCCAAAGGGGTGGAACCCCTTTGAGTCGTCGGGGATAGGTCCGGAAAACCTGTCGAAAAGGTTGTTCGAGAATCGCTTCGCGAGTCTCGCGGCGCATTTCTATCCAATGTCTTTGGGCGGGCAAAGACATTGGCAGCCAACTTGCGAGCAAACTTCATGGCAGAAGGTGTGCGCTGAACTTCGCACAAACTACCCCCATGACCAGCGCCGCCAGCCCTACAAAATCCCCTTCCGGCTGTAGTCCGTCCGGTCGCTGCCCAGCTTGTCCGCCAGGTCCCGCACCGACCAGTGGCCGTCCAGCACCGGCTGAAGCTCCCGGTTGGTGACACCCACCAGCTCCACAAAGTCCACCCTGCCGTTGGGGGTGGACAGGCTGCCCAGAGGATCGGGCAGGGTGATGAAGCCGCAGATTTTGGACAGGGAATCGGTGTCCACGCCCTGCTCCTGCCCGGTGTAAATGTATTCGTAAGGGGAGATGACCTCCTCCTGCTCAAAGCAGAGCTGGGCCAAGGACTGGAGCAGAGCGGCGCAGTTTTCCAGCTCCGCCTCCGCATCCTGCAGGCCATTTTTGGACAGCCTCATGGTCAGCTCAAAGCCGAAGCCGCTGTTTTCCGGGTCGTCGGACTCCTTGGCGTACAGCTCCGACAGGCCGTAGGACACAATGTGCCAGCAGTCGCCGGCGTCGTAGGCGCTGACCCCGTCCAAAGGCTCGTCGCCGCCCAGGGCATAGGGCAGCTCCGGGGCGAAATGGCGGGGCTCCTGCCCGGGATAAAGGGCGGAAAAGGCCGCTGTAATGGCGTTCCAGCCGTCCATGCAAGGCTCTTCCGGAGAATTAAGGTACTTTTCTTCGCTCATGGCGCAGCTCCTTTCGCAAAAAACAGAAAAATCACAAAAATGAGAGAGGATCTTAGATCCTCCGGCCCAGCACAGGAACCATTTCCCGGTAAAAGGCCTCGTAGCGTCCCTCGTCCAGCGCCAGACGGATGCGCTCCATCAGGGTGTTGTAGAAGTACAGGTTGTGCATCACCGCCAGCCGCATACCCAGCATCTCGCCGGCCTTGAACAGGTGGCGGATATAGGCCCGGGAGTGCCGGCGGCACACCGGACAGTCGCAGAGCGGGTCAATGGGGGACTCATCCAGCTCGTACTTGGCGTTGTTGATGTTGATGATGCCGTTCCAGGTGAACAGGTGGCCGTGGCGGGCGTTGCGGGAGGGCATTACGCAGTCGAACAGGTCCACGCCCCGGTGCACCGCCTCCAGAATATTCACCGGTGTGCCCACGCCCATCAGGTAGCGGATCTTGTCCTTGGGCATGTAAGGCTCCACCGCCTGGATGATGTCGTACATTTCAGCGGCGGTCTCGCCCACAGCCAGGCCGCCGATGGCGTAGCCGTCCAGATCCAGCTCGGCGATCTGCTGCATGTGCTGGATGCGCAGATCCTGGAAGGTGGAACCCTGGTTGATGCCGAACAGAAGCTGGTGGGGGTTGATGGTATCCGGCAGAGCATTGAGCCGCTCCATCTCCGCCTTGCAGCGAACCAGCCAGCGGACGGTGCGGTTGATGGATTTCTGAGTGTATTCCCGGGTAGACGGGTTCTCAATGCACTCGTCGAAGGCCATGGCGATGGTGGAACCCAGGTTGGACTGGATGCGCATGCTTTCCTCCGGACCCATGAAGATGCGTTTGCCGTCCACATGGGACTGGAATTTCACGCCCAGCTCCTCGATGGTCCGCAGCTTGGCCAGGGAGAACACCTGGAAGCCGCCGGAGTCGGTGAGGATGGGGCCGTCCCAGCCCATAAACTTGTGCAGGCCGCCCAGCGCCTTGATTTTTTCGTCGCCGGGGCGAATGTGCAGGTGATAGGTGTTGCACAGCTCGACCTGACATTTTAAGTCCTTCAGGTCATAGGACGAGATGCCGCCCTTGATGGCGGCGGAAGTGCCGACGTTCATGAAAGCCGGGGTCTGGACCGTGCCGTGGACGGTGGTAAAGACGCCCCGGCGGGCCGTGCCCTCCTGCTTGAGAAGCTGGTACATGGATTTTCCTCCAATTATCTGAAAATTTTCTATTTCTTACATATCTTAATAGGATGCTTTCCGGCTTAAAGAATGGCCATCGCGTCCCCGAAGCTGAAGAAGCGGTATTTTTCCTCCACCGCCAGCTTGTAGGCCGCCATGGTATGCTCGTAGCCGGCCAGCGCGCTGACCAGCATGATCAGGGTGCTCTCCGGCAGGTGGAAGTTGGTGATCAGCCCGTCCAGCACCTTAAATTCATAGCCGGGGTAGATGAAGATCTGGGTCCAGCCCTCCGCCTCCTGAAGGGGATAGCTTTGCAGCTGGCCCACAGTTTCCAAAGTGCGGCAGCTTGTGGTGCCCACCGCGATGACCCGGCCGCCGTTTTCCTTGGTTTCGTTGATGAGGGCGGCGGTTTCCGCCGGCAGGTGGTAGTGTTCCGAATGCATTTTGTGGTCGGTGATCTCCTCCTCCTTCACCGGACGGAAGGTGCCCAGTCCCACATGGAGGGTCACTTTGGCAATCTTCACGCCCTTCTCCTCCAGCTTGGCCAGCAGTTCCTTGGTAAAATGCAGGCCGGCGGTGGGAGCGGCGGCGGAGCCCAGCTCATGGCTGTACACCGTCTGGTAACGCTCCTTGTCCTCCAGCTTGGCGGTGATGTAAGGGGGCAGAGGCATCTGGCCGATCTGCTCCAAAATCTCGTAAATGGTTTTGTCCGGGTCGTGGCGGAAGCGGACCAGCCGGTTGCCGCCCTCCAGCACCTGCTCCACCGTGGCCTCCAGAAGACCGTCCCCGAAGCAAAGCTGGGCGCCGGGCCGGCACTTTTTCCCCGGCTTCACCAAAGTCTCCCACAGATCCTTCTCTTTCTGCTGCAACAGCAGCAGCTCCACCTTGGCGCCGCTGTCCTTTTTGCTGCCGTACAGCCGGGCCGGCAGCACCCGGGAGTCGTTGACCACCAGCAGGTCGCCGGGGCGGAGCATATCCACAATATCGTAAAAATGATGATGGCTGCACTGACCGGTGGTTTTGTCCAGCCGGAGCAGGCGGGAGTGGTCCCGCGGCTCAATAGGCGTCTGGGCGATCTGCTCCTGGGGCAGGTCGAACCAGAAATCGGATTTTTTCATAGGCTTTTTCGCACCTTTCCTTTGACGATTTCTCTATTTCAAGTGTAGTTTCCGTAAAAAACAGGCTTATCATCTTATTATACAAAATCCTCCGCCTCCTTTCAAGCGGGAAAGCGGTGGGAAAGCGGGGAAAAATCCCGCCGCTGTCGCGAACAAATCCGCTGTATCCCAATTCTGTATGATATTTCATAAATTATGAACAGAAGCTGAAAAGAAAATCCCCAAATTGCCTAAGTCTATTCCACCACTTTGTGTAAATTAACAGAAAATCGTAAAAAAACTTGGGAGTTTTACCGATGGACGATTGACATTCCTGCACTACAGTGCTAAAATGCAGACATCGTTTTGGGGAACTTGCCAATAGCCCCAATCGAGGATAAAAGGAGGAAAACATTATGTCCGAACAGATGAAAAAGGCTCTTGCCCTGGCTCTGGCGGCTGCTATGACCCTTGGCGCCTGCAGCGGCAGCACCAATAACGGCAAAGAGACCGAATCCAACACCAATACCAATACGGAAACGACCGCTCCTGCGGAAAACACCGAGGATACCAAATCCGAAGGCCAGCCGATCACCGACCTGGTTATCGCCCGTCTGGCTACCCGTGAACTGGAAAGCTTCAACATCCTGTCCTGCGAGACAGCTGCCGGCTTTGAAAACCTGTCCAACCTGGTTGACGGCCTGCTCCAGACCAACCCACAGGCACAGCTCTCTCCGGCACTGGCCGAGGAGTGGGGCACCGAGGACGGCGGCCTGACCTGGCACTTCAAACTGCGTCAGGGCGCAAAATGGGTTGACGTTAACGGCAACGAAAAAGCGGACGTTACCGCTCAGGACTTCCTCACCGGTCTGGAATGGATCCTGAACTTCCACAAGAACGACTCCGCCAACACCTCCATGCCAATGGAAATGATCAAAGGCGCTGCTGAGTACTACGAGTACACCAAGAACCTGTCTCCGGAAGAGGCTTACGCTCTTGACGCCGGCGAAGGCTCCAAATTCCGTGAGCTGGTCGGCATCGAAGCCTCCGATGACTACAACCTGACCTACACCTGCATCGAAGCAAAACCATACTTCGACACCGTTTGCGGCTACGCCTGCCTGTACCCAATGGCACAGGGCATGGTTGACGAGCTGGGCGTTGACGGCGTAAAAGCCATGAACAACGAAAATATGTGGTACAACGGTGCTTACACCATGACCACCTACGTTCAGGGCAACGAAAAAGTCTTCACCCCGAACCCTCTGTACTGGGATACCGACTGCAGCCGCTTTGATTCCGTTACCGTTAAAATGGTAGAATCCAATGACGTGGCTTACCAGCTGTACGAAAACGGCGAGATCGACTACTGCACCCTCACCGAGTCCAACCTGCAGACCATCGTCAGCGACCCGAACCACAAGTTCTATGACTACCTGGTTGAGTGGCCATCCGACTACCGTTCTTACCAGTTCCACCTGAACTACTCCAAGAACAACGAGGACGGCACACCGGATACCAACTGGAACACCGCTATCGCCAACGAAGCTTTCCGTCAGAGCTGGTACTACGGCCTGAATCTCACCGATTACTTCAAGAGAAGCAACACCATCAATCCAATGAGCTGTGAGAATAACTTCTACACCACTCCGGATCTGATCTTCTGCTCCGACGGCACCGAGTACACCCAGCTTGTTCGTGAAAAACTGGGCCTGCCGGAGAACAACGGCGAGACTCCAGTCCGCCTGAACGCCGATAAATTCAATGAGCTGAAGGCACAGGCTATGGAAGAGCTGACCGCTCTGGGCGTTACCTTCCCGGTTGAGATCGACTACTACATCTCCGCTTCCTCTCAGACCGCTCTGGACAGCGCCAACGTGCTGAAACAGATCTTTGAGCAGTCTCTGGGCGAGGATTATGTAACCCTGAACATCTGCACCTACGTTTCTTCCGCTTCCAAGGAAGTTTACACGCCAAAACTCCACTCCTTCAACATCTCCGGCTGGTCCGCTGACTACGGCGATCCGCAGAACTACCTGGGCCAGGAGACCTACGGCAACGACAACGCTTACTACTCCAGACAGCTCTCCAAGATCAACGATGTAGAGGAAACCGAGGCTACCAAAGCTCTGCTGGATTCCTACAAAGAATACACCGCTCTGGTTGAGGCTGCCAACGCCATCTGCGACGATCTGGATGCCCGTTACGAGGCTTACGCTGAGGCCGAGGCTTACCTGATCCAGCACTGCCTGACCATTCCTTGCAACTACTCTGTGGGCTGGGTACTGACCAAGATCGACCCCAACAGCAAGATCAACGCCCGCTTCGGCTGCTGCAACGAGAAAATGATCAACTGGGAGACCAATTCCGAAGGCTACAAGACTTCTGACTTTGAATAATCTTCCCGAAACCTTCTTTTAAGAACGGCCCCCGCGGAAAGCGGGGACCGTTCTTTTTTTACATTTATGAAAAAAGAAGAGAAAAACCTGGAACCCGAAAAAAACCGAAAACCCGCCGTTTTTTTCTCCTTATCCCACAGGCTTCAAAACTTTCAACCTATGCCCTGAAAAACATAATACTGGTAGAAAAGCTCAAAAAATGGCATAAATATGCCGATTTTTTAACACTTTCATTTATGAAAGCTGTACAGTTATCAACAGGCGCTTTTTATGTTTCGTTCAAAATTCGTTAAAATCCTGTAATTCATGTTGACATTGTTTTTTCACGGTGCTAAAATGCAAATATCCTTTAGAAATTCAGAAAAAATTCATTTTTCTGCACTCTAAAGGCCTTCCGCCCAGGGAGATTGGGGGCGGAAGAATGGGAAAAAAGAATAAGGAGGAATTATTCTATGTCCAACAAACTGACCAAGGCGCTGGCACTGGTTCTGGCTGCTGCCATGACCCTCACCGCCTGCAGCAGCGGTTCTTCCAACAACAACGGAGAGACCACGAAGCCTGCTGAAAATCAGACCACCGAAAGCACCACTCCTGCAGAACCGGAAAAAACCGAGGCTGAACCGATCACCGATCTGGTTCTCACCCGTCTGGCTACTCAGGAAATGGAAACCTTCAACATTCTGTACAGCCAGAACTTCTCTGACTTCTACTTCCTGACCAACATGATCGACTCTCTGGTTGAGGTTGATCCCGATGGTAAAGTTGTTCCGGCTATCGCAGAATCCTGGGAATCCAACGAGGACGCTACCGTTTGGACCTTCCACATCCGTGAAGGCGTTAAATGGGTAGACGTAAACGGCAACGAAAAAGGCGACGTTACCTCTTACGACTGGGCTACCGCTCTGGAGTGGGTAATGAACTTCTACAAGAACGAGTCCTCTCATATTTCTCAGCCAAGCCAGCTGATCAAAGGCGCCGCTGAGTACTATGAGTACACCAAGGGCCTGAGCGAAGAAGAAGGCCGCGCTCTCACCGCCGGCGAAGGCTCCAAGTTCCTGGAAATGGTCGGCATTTCCTGCCCGGACGCCAACACTCTGGTTTACACCTGCACCGGCCCAACCCCATACTTTGAATCCTTCCCAGCATGGGCTGGCCTGTACCCAATGGCACAGGGCATGATCGATGAACTGGGTATCGATGGCGTTAAAGCCATGGATAACACCAACTACTGGTACAACGGCTGCTACCTGATGACCTCTTACATTCAGGGCAACGAAAAAGTGTTCACCAAGAACCCGAAATACTGGGATACTGAGTGCACCCGCTTCGACACCGTTACCATTAAAATGGTAGAATCCAACGATGTTGCCTTCCAGCTGTATCAGAATGGCGAGATCGACTACGTTGCTCTTACCGAGTCCAACCTGCAGACCATCTCCAGCGACCCGAACAATGCGTACTACGATTACCTGGTAGAGCTGCGTCCAGCAAAATACGCTTATCCATTCCACTGGAACTTCAACAAGAACAAAGAAGACGGCACTCCTGACGTAAACTACAACACCGCCATCGCCAACACCGCCTTCCGCAAATCCCTGTACTACGGCCTGAATCTGACCGACTACTTCAAGAGAACCAACAGCATCAACCCAATGAGCTGTGAAAACGACTTCTACACTATGAAGGGCCTGATCTACGATACCAAGGGCACCGAGTACACCGAGCTGGTTCGCCAGGCTATGGGTCTGCCGGAGCATAACGGCGAAACCCCAGTTCGTCTGAACGCTGACAAGTTCAACGAGTACAAAGCACAGGCCATCGAAGAACTGACCGCAGCAGGCGTTACCTTCCCGGTTGAGTTCGACTACTACATCTCCGGTTCCTCCCAGACCGCTCTGGACAGCGCAAACGTTCTGAAACAGGTATTCTCCAACAGCCTGGGCGACGATTACGTTGTTCTGAACATCAAGACCTACGTTTCCTCTTACTCTCAGGAAGTTCGTACCCCAAGACTGATGTCCTTCAACATCAACGGCTGGGGCGCTGACTTCGGCGACCCGATCAACTACCTGGGTCAGGAGATCATGGGCGACGACGGCGCTTACTACGCAAACTCCTACAGCTACATCAACACCGTAGAAGAGAACGAGAACACCAAAGAACTGCTGGATACTTACCGCACCTTCACCGAAATGGTCAACAAAGCCAACGAGATCACCGATACGGACGCTCGTCTCCAGGCCTTCGCTGAAGCAGAAGCTTACATGATCGACAATGTACTGGTTCTGCCTTGCAACTACAACGTATCCTGGTGCCTGACCAAGATCGATCCATACAGCCAGATGTACGCAATCTTCGGCTGCCAGAACGACAAGATGAAGAACTGGGTAACCAACGCCAACGGCTTCACCACCGAAGAAATCGCTGCTTCCGCTGCAAAATAAGCGCAAGTCCCTTTCTCAAATTCATTTTTAGCTTGACAATCTCTCCCTTGTTGAGCGAAAACCTCCGCGGCTTTCCCGCCGCGGAGGTTTTTTGTTTGTATTTCTCCGCAAATCCGCTCCGGCAGCAGCGGGAAAGGTACTTTTTCCTCTTTCTCCAGCTAAAATGTTGAATCCTCAGCGGGATTTTGTTATACTTAGGAAAAGTATGATCCCAAAACCCCCAGGGATAAAACGGCAGGAAAAGCCTTTCGTCCTGAAACCACTGTTAATTTGCGAAAAGAGGTATGCTTATGTTGCTGGAATGTTGTGTTGACTGTGTGGAATCCGCTCTGGAGGCGGACCGGGGCGGCGCGGACCGGCTGGAACTTTGCGCCAATCTGCTTATCGGCGGAACAACGCCGGATATCAACCTGTTTTACCGGGTAAAACGGCAGGTAAAAGCCAAGGTGAATGTGCTGCTGCGGCCCCGCTTCGGCGATTTCTGCTACACGGACGAGGAATTTGCCATTTTGGAGGCGGATGTGCGCCTGTTTGCCGAGGCGGGAGCCGACGGCATCGTTATCGGCGTGCTGAATCCGGACGGAACCGTTGACGAGCCGCGGATGGAGCGGCTGATGAAGGCGGCCGGCGGGCTGCCCGTTACCTTCCACCGGGCCTTCGACGTGACCAGAGACGCCATGGAGGCGCTGGAGGCCTGCAAACGGCTGGGCGTGGCTACCATTCTTACCTCCGGCCAGCAGAATTCCGCCATGGAGGGCCGGGAGCTGCTGAAGGAGCTGGTGGAGAAGGCCGGCGATGTGGATATTCTGGTGGGCAGCGGCGTCAACTCCAAAAATCTGCCAACCCTGCTGCAGACCGGCGCGAAATCCTACCACATGTCTGCCAAAAAGGTGGTGGAAAGCCCCATGACCTACCGCCGGGAGGGGGTTTCCATGGGTCTGCCCATGATGAGCGAGTTTACCCTCTGGCGCTGCGACGGGGACGAGCTTGCCCGCGCCCGGGCCATTCTGGACGCTGCGGACTAAGCGCCCGGCAGCCGGAAAAGCAGCCTGAAAGCAGGCAGGACCAATACAGGAAAAAGAAACCAGAAGAAAGCAGGTGCTTTTTATGATGACATTTGAAGAGCGCTGCCGCCTGTTCGGCAGCCGGGAAGGGCTGATCCGCGCCGCTGTGGAGAACAGCCCCTGCCGGGAGGAAATGGAGTTTCTCTACGCCACCATGCCCCTCAGCGACGCCGCAAACTATCCGCCGGAGCTGTTTGAGCGCTATGCCGCCCATGGCCGTTTCCTGCGGGAAAACGTGGACTGGTGCAAAGCTCTCAGCCCGGAACAGTATCTCAACGATGTGCTTTACCACCGGGTCAATTCCGAGGATATCAGCGACTGCCGCGGGCTGTTCTATGAGCGGCTCTGGCCGCTGGTGCAGGGCTGCACCATGGAGGAAGCTGCCAAGCGCATCAACTACTGGTGCCTGGAGGAAGCCACCTACCGCCTGACCGACGAGCGCACCGCCTCTCCGCTGACGGTGCTGCGCTGCGCCTTCGGCCGCTGCGGCGAGGAATCTACCTTCGCCGTCACCGCTTTGCGCAGCGTGGGCATCCCCGCCCGGCAGGTCTACAGCCCAAAATGGCCCCACTGTGACGATAACCACGCCTGGGTGGAGGTGTGCTGCGACGGAAAATGGCACTATCTGGGCGCCTGTGAGCCGGAGGAGACCCTGGACCGGGGCTGGTTCACCGCCGCCGCCTCCCGGGCTATGCTGGTG
>CAMCOD010000037.1 GCA_945876435.1 uncultured Clostridia bacterium | reverse complement strand
ACACCTAAATAGTGCGCTGTTTTTCCCGACTGTACATAACCAAAAGCTAAGCCGTGAGTGTGTGAAACTTTTTCTGTAAAATAGTATTTAGAAGGTTCTTCTATGATAAAATAAAAATCATAGGAGGGCCTTTTATTATGGCAAGACAAACCAATAAATACTCTTCACAACCTTGCTTAAAAGATGTTTCATTGTTGATTATAAGTTTTATTTTTCTTGACACTTTTTTGCTCCTTTCTTGAACACTTTTTGCTTATAAAAAGATTAGACCCATCATCCGAGTTTTGCTCAAAATGACGGGTCTAACGATTAGTTCAGAAATTTATGTGCCAAGATACAGAAAATCGGCTTATTTATTTGCTTCCTCAACGGCAACAGCACAAGCTACGGTGGCGCCGACCATGGGGTTGTTGCCCATGCCGATGAGGCCCATCATCTCAACATGAGCGGGAACGGAGGAGGAGCCGGCAAACTGGGCGTCGCTGTGCATACGGCCCATGGTATCGGTCATGCCGTAGGAAGCAGGACCGGCAGCCATGTTGTCCGGATGCAGAGTACGGCCTGTACCGCCGCCGGAAGCAACGGAGAAGTATTTCACGCCATTTTCCCAGCACCATTTTTTATAGGTGCCAGCCACCGGATGCTGGAAACGGGTCGGGTTGGTGGAGTTACCGGTGATGGAAACATCCACTTTTTCCGCACGCATAACGGCAACACCTTCGGAAACATCGTTGCAGCCATAGCATTTTACCTTAGCTTTATCACCGTCGGAGAAAGGAACCTCCCGAACGATCTTCAGCTCGCCGGTATAGAAATCATAATCGGTTTCCACATAGGTGAAACCGTTTATTCTGGAGATAATATAAGCCGCATCCTTACCAAGGCCGTTGAGGATTACGCGCAGAGGTTTTTTACGGGCTTTGTTGGCGGTGCGGGCGATGCCGATGGCACCCTCTGCCGCAGCAAAGGACTCATGTCCTGCCAGGAAGCAGAAGCAATTGGTTTCCTCTCTCAGAAGCATTGCGCCCAGATTGCCATGGCCCTGACCAACTGCTCTCTGTTCAGCTACGGAACCAGGTACACAAAAGGCCTGCAGACCGATACCAATGGCCTCCGCCGCGTCTGCGGCGCCGGAAACGCCTTTTTTCAGAGCGACAGCGCAGCCCAGCGTATAAGCCCAAACCGCATTTTCAAACGCGATTGGCTGGATACCTTTTACGATGCTTTCTACATCGATCCCTTTGGAAAGGCAAAGTTCTCTTGCTTCCTCCAGAGAATTCATGCCATATTCCTTCAGACACGCCTCGATCTTGGGCGTTCTGCGGCTCTGACCTTCAAAAACTGCCATGTTTGATCCCCTCCCTACCTATTCTTCACGCGGATCGATATACTTCGCTGCGTTTTCGTAACGACCGTAAGTACCGATATTCTTTTCGTATGCTTCTTTTGGATCCATGCCGTGGCGGATATCCTCCAGCATTTTGCCCACTTTTACAAATTTATAACCGATGGTCTCGTTGTTTTCATCCAGCGCAACAGAAAGGATATATCCTTCTGCCAACTCCAGATAACGAACACCCTTCGCCCCGGTAGAAAAGATCGTACCAACCTGAGAGCGCAGCCCTTTGCCCAGATCCTCCAAGCCTGCGCCGATAGGCAGACCGCCTTCGGAAAAGGCCGTCTGCGTTCTGCCGTAAACCAACTGTTTAAAAATTTCGCGCATGGCGACATTGATGGCATCGCAAACCAAGTCTGTATTCAGAGCTTCCAAAATGGTTTTGCCCGGAAGGATCTCACCGGCCATAGCAGCGGAATGGGTCATACCGGAGCAGCCCAAAGTCTCCACAAGAGCCTCCTGAATGATGCCGTCTTTCACATTCAGCGTCAATTTGCAGCAGCCCTGCTGAGGAGCACACCAGCCAATGCCGTGGGACAGGCCGGAGATGTCGGAAATCTGATACGGTTTTACCCAACGACCCTCCTCCGGAATTGGAGCAGGTCCATGATGCGGTCCCTTGGTTACGGGACACATTCTCTCAACTTCATGGGAATAAGTCATGATAAAAACTCCTTTCAACCTTTTCCAAAGCAACCCTTCGGAAAAATTGGAAAACACCGTTTTCCCAAAGGATTTGTTATTTTTATTATACAAAAAACAGCTGTGCAATACAAGAAAGGACACTGCTTTTCCAGCAGAATCCTGATATTTTTTTAACAAATACAAAAATACAGAAAAAGGCTCCGGCAGGAGCCTTTTCGCAGAAATTATGCTTTGTCTACAGAGCCGAAAAGAATCATTTTTTCTTTTACTTTTTCTTTGATCGCTTCAAAACCAGGTTTCAGCAGCTTGCGGGGATCATAGCCCTTCTTTTCATGATCCTTACCGGCTTCAATGTATTTGCGGGTGGCTTCCGCGAAGACCAGCTGGCACTCCGTATTAACATTGATCTTGGAAACGCCCAGGCGAATGGCTTCTTTAACCATTTCATCCGGAATACCGGTACCGCCATGGAGCACCAGAGGCATGGTTCCAGTCAATTTCTGAACATCAGCCAGAACCTCAAAGTTCAAGCCCTTCCAGTTTGCCGGATAGACGCCATGAATATTGCCGATACCGGCAGCCAGCATATCCACACCCAGCTCCGCGATCATCTGACATTCCTTTGGATCCGCGAATTCGCCGTTGCCGCTTACGCCATCTTCTTCGCCGCCGATTGCGCCAACTTCCGCTTCCACGGAACAGCCCAGCTCTCTTGCGCGGCGGATAATGTCTTTGGTTTTTTCAATGTTTTCTTCGATTGGATATTTGGAACCGTCAAACATAACGGAGGAAAAGCCCTTTTCCAAGCACTCAATGGCGCCCTCATAGCTGCCATGATCCAGATGGAGAGCAACCGGAACCGTAATATTCAGCTCTTCCAGCATACCATTGACCATTCCTACAACGGTTTTATAGCCGCCCATGTATTTGCCGGCGCCTTCCGAAACGCCAAGGATTACCGGAGAGTTGCACTCCTGCGCGGTAAGCAGGATCGCTTTGGTCCACTCCAAATTGTTGATATTGAAGTGGCCAATGGCATATTTACCGGCCTTCGCCTTATCAAGCATCTCTTTTGCAGAAACTAACATTTGGAACATCCTCCTTTAGATACGGAAATCAAATTTTTCCTTATTTTTATTATAAAACGTAACTCTGGAAAAAGCAACAAAATTTCCTGGTCTATAGGAGAATAATTTTGGCAGATTTACAGGAGAAACCTTATAATAGCTGCGGATTTGTCCGTGCATAGTGGAAAAGATACTGCTGTGCAATTCCCCGATAAGGTTGTACCGCTTCCGGCAGACCCTCTGGATAAAGACTTTTCATGGCCCGCTTCATCCAAACATCCATAGGGAAAGCCTCCATCCGATAAAAACCAAAAAGCAGAGCGCAGTCCGCCACCTTGGGACCCACGCCTTTGATCTGCTGCAAATAGTTTTGAGCCTCTTCATATGATAGTTGGGGAACTCGTGACAAATCTACCTGTCCGCCGGCCACTTTCCGTGCCGCATCCAATAGATATTTCGCCCGAAAGCCGCTCCGCAGGGGAGCCAGATCCTCCAGAGAGGCTTCGGCCAACCGCTGTGGTGTTGGAAAATCATAGCCGCCCTCAATGGGCTCACCAAAACACTGGCAGAGCCGTTCCACAATACCCCGTATCCGCTTAATATTGTTGTTTTGGCTGATGATAAAAGTGCACAGAGCCTCCCAGCCGTCCTGCCGCAGGATACGGAGCCCCGGAGCGTAGCGAGTCGCTTGTGCCATAACTGGATCCGCCGCCAAAGCTGTTTTGATGGCACCGTAATCCACATTCAAATCAAAATAAGGCTCCCAAATTTGCTTAAATTGCTCCATATTTGTATCCATAAATAGAAAATCTGTCTCACCCAACTGGCGGATCCGCAGGTAATGACCCATTGCGATCCCTTGCCAAATTCCGTTTTCATCCGGCATCCAGCGAAAACACTGTCCACAATCTAACGTCTCCAGCAAAGAAAAGTCTTTCAAATCCGATACCTTCACGCCATCTCTGCATGGTATTGCTTTATATTCTGCCATCGCATCACCGCTTTCTCAGGAAAAATCAGCATAAAGCCAAATCAAAGGGGCATTTTAATAGCAAAGGCCCTTCGGCAAAATATTATACCATGACAAAAGCCCTGCGACAAATGGAGGCCTTTTCCGACGCCTTATTACAATTTGTACAATCCTGCAACCGCAGGCCACAAGTTATAAACATGGCTGTTTGAACGTGAAAAACAGGATGAAATCAAATGGTTTCAACAGATTCAACAGGGTTTTCAACATATTCTCGCAAATGGGAGGTGGAAAGTGAAAAAGCGGATTATACAAATTGGAATAGAACGTAAGAAACAGAGGAATTAAACAATTTCCACAGTTTTTTCAACATATTGACCAAAAGAAGTGGATTTGACAAAATATTTTTATGGATATCGTAAATTGAACAAGAGGAAGTGGAATCATTATGGTACGGGGAATCAATAAGCGGGTTATCGAAATCAACGAAACTGGAAATCCTTATTTTGACCGGGCGGTTTTATATATGACCGATAAGGAAAAACAGGATGACGGGAAAATGGAGGAGGAGGCACGGCGTTATCTGGCAACCATTCAGAAGGTCCGCTGGTCCGGACGTCCTCCTTTGAAAAGTTGGCTCAACTGGAAATTCTGGTTAGCCGCGCTGTCCAGCGGGGCAGTTTCTCTCCTGCTCCTCACCCTTTTATAGCGCTTTATAATTTTTTGTAAAAAATTCTTCACGGTACAAGCTTTTACAGGCTTTTTGTGCTATAATGGATGATATGAAAGTATAGCCTTTTGGCTGTACCCACTGGAAGAAAAGAATCATAGAATGCCATGCTCCAAAGTGTGGCATTCTTTTGTCCAATGTAATATGGAGGAATCAGGCAAGTGAGTGAGTACCAAAGAGGAAAAAGCCCCCGCAGGGATACCCAAAAGCGGGATGGCACAAATCAGAAAGAATGGAACCGTTATCCGGAAGAATACCAGGAAGTCCAACAGGAAGCCCCCAAAAATGACGTTCTTGCCGGACGCAATGCGGTTATGGAAGCTTTGCGCAGCGGCCGCCCCATTGACAGCATATACATATTAAAAGGCAGCGCAAAAGGCTCTCTGGGCAAGATCATCGCCATGGCGAAGGATGAAAACATTCCCGTCAAGGACGCAAGTCCCCAGAAATTCGAGACTCTGTGCGGCAATCTGAACCATCAGGGCGTGGCTGCCATCGTTGCCTGCCGTGACTTCTCCACTATGGAGGACATTATGGCAAAAGCCGGCGATGAACCGCCTTTCATCGTCATTTGCGACAACATCGAAGACCCCCACAATCTTGGCGCGATCATCCGTACCGCCGAAGCGGCCGGTGCTCACGGCGTCATCATCCCCAAACGCCGGGGTGTTGGACTGACCGCAACCGTAGCGAAAACCTCCGCCGGCGCAGTGGAATATATGCCGGTTGTCCGTGTTGCCAATATTGTCAGCACCATTGACGAGCTGAAAGAACAAGGATTTTGGATTTTCTGCGCCGATATGGATGGTGAAACCTGGTGTCAAGCCGACATGAAAGGAAAAATCGGCGTAGTTGTTGGTTCCGAAGGCTTTGGCATCAGCCGCCTGACGAAAGAACATTGCGATTTCGTGGTTTCTCTGCCTATGAACGGCCATGTAAACTCGCTGAATGCCTCTGTTGCAGCAGGCATCATCCTCTATGAGGCCGTCCGACAGAGAAATGATATTCGTGCCAAATAAGCGCGCAAGCACTATGCTGAAAGAGGAATCAATATGAATAAAGAATACAATGTAGATGATATTCTGCTTGAGATCAAAGCCAAAAAAAGCAAGCAAGGTCAAAGCGGCAGCACCGGACAGCAGAAAGCTTCTGTTCCGGCAGGTTTTCCGCCAATAAAAAAAGCGGAAATTCCGTCTGCGCCGGTTTCCGCAGAGCCGCAGCCGGTAAAAGCAGCGGATCCAGCGGAGAAGTTCTCTGTTTCATCCGATGAAAAACAGCCGAAAAGCGACAAAACAGAGTCGGAAAAACAGGAAAATCAGAACAAGCAGTCCATGGACAGCTTCGTCTTTCACAGCGCTTCCGTTCCCAATTCCGTTTCCAAGCAGTCGGAAGTAGGAAAAACAGAAACAAAAAAGGAACCTCTTTTCCCGGAACTGAAGCAAAATCTGGAAGAAGATGATGGAGAAGTTGGCGGTTTCTCCTTTGGCCAAGCAAAAATTCCCGGAAAGCAGGAGAAAATCCCGGTTCAGGAACCTGCGGCTCCGGTCAATCCGGTCAAAAAGAAGGAAACCTTTAAAGTAACGCTTCCCGACGAAGCAGAGGAAGGGCCTCTGGACTATCAGAAATACTTTACCAACCTGAAAGAAGAGGATGAGGACACCTTCCGTTTCAACACCGCAGCGCCGGCCGCTGATCGCAGCCCAATGGAAGCGACTCGGGAAGTTTCTCTTCCCGACAGCGGCAGTTCTCCAGAAAAACCGGCCCAGAAAGCACCTTTCCGCTTAAATTTCAACTTTGATGAAGAGGATGAAACCCCTCAGGAGCCTCTTGAATCCGTTTCTCAGAAACCGAAGGGTCTTTTCCCGCAGGAAATGCTGGAGGAGGAACCGGAAAAAGGCTTCTTTGCCAGAAGAAAAGCCAAAAAACAAGGCCGGAATGAGGGCATGGAGCCTTTGGACTCCGCGGAAAAATCCAAAACAGACCGCGCGTCCGAGGAGGATGACAGCGACCTGGAGGACTATTCCTCCTCTGCCGATAAAGAATCGGTGATCCGGGATATGAAGCTGATCAAAACCGGGCTAATCATCCGTTTCCTGCTGATGCTGGTGGTCTTTGGCGTTTCTTTGTATTTGGCTTTGTCCGCTACCGATCCCTTACTTGCCCTCCCCAGTGTGATCCATCCGGAATCCCAGCTGCGGAACTTTATGATCGCCAACACCGCCGTAGCGGCGCTGGGTGCTTTGATTTGCAGCAATACAGTAGGCGGCGGTTTGATCTCCCTGCTGAAACTGAAAGCGGACTGTGACGCTCTGCCGTCCATGGCAGTAATCGCTACGCTGGCCCAGGGTGTATGCTTTATCGTAAAACCAGACCTGCTGCAAATGACCCTGACCACTCTCAGCGACAGCGAATACACGATCACAACCGCTGTTTCCCTGTTCTTCCCGGTTGCTATGCTGATCCTTCTTTTCAACCTGATCGGCAAGATCATGATCGTTCTTCGTATTCAGAATAACTTCAAGATGGTAGCCAGCGACAGAAGCAAATATTCAATCAATATGATGGAAAACAAGGGTCTGCTGAAAGAATGGTGCGCCAACCTGGATATGGAGGAATATCTGGTAGCCTACCCGGTAAAAACCCGCTTTCTGTCCAAGTTCCTAGAATACTCTTACTCGGAGGATTATGCGGAAAGCATGAGCGCCATTCTGGCTCCGGTAAGTATTCTGGCGGCGATCCTGATCTCCGTTCTGTCCTATGTGTTTAACCAGAACGTAGGTATCGCCATTTCCACTTTTGCGGCTGTGATGTGTGTCTGTACCCCTCTGACCTCCACCATTGCTGCTAACTGGCCAATGCTCCGCCTGTCCAATAAGCTGACTCCCAACGGTGCCATGGTGGCAGGCTATGAATCCATCAGCAAATTTGCGGATACCGAAGGCATTGTCGTAAAGGCCAGCGATATTTTCCCACCGGAAAATGTGACGCTCCATGCCATCAAGGCCTTTGATCAAAGCAAAATCGACTCGGTGATTCTGGATGCGGCCAGTGTGGTGTGCAGCACACAGGGCATGCTTACCGGTGTGTTTACTAAAATCATCGGTTCTGACAAGACCCTGCTCCATCCAGTAGAAAATGTTACTTATGAGGATTGTATGGGGCTTTCCGCCTGGGTCAACGGCAAACGGGTGCTGATCGGCAACCGGGAACTGATGATCAATCATGGCGTTGAAGTTCCCAGCATGGATTATGAAAACCGCTTTGTGAAGGATTCCAAAAATATCATCTATCTGTCCAATTCCGGTGAACTGTCCGCCATGTTCGTCATCAGCTACAACCCCAACAACGCGGTGATGAATGAGCTGGATAAGCTGGCCGATAACGGTATGTTCCTGATCGTGGAAACCTCCGACCCCAATATCACAGCGGAAAAAATTCACGAAGCCTATGACTTCCCTCTGGAACAGCTCCAGATCATGCCGGCCAAAACCAACAGTCAATACCGCTCCATGACGGAGGAACACAGTCAGGCCCCGGCCCGCATCGGCTTTATTGGCGGTGCGAAAACCATGATCCGTGCCATCTGCGACTGTATGACCGTGAAATCCTCCATTGCCAAAGGTGTTGTCATTCAAATGGCTTCCCTGATCATTGGCTACGGGATCATTGCTGTATTCTCTCTGGTCGGCGATTTGGGTATGCTGAGCTTTACTCACCTGATCATCTACCAGCTCTTCTGGACGCTGTTGGTTTTGATCATTCCGAATCTGAAGAAACTGTAGGAAAGGGGGAATTGGTATGGAGAATCATGAGTTGGTATGCTATTGCGACCATGTGACCAAGGGAGAGATCTTGGAGGCAATGGAGCAGGGGGCTAAAACCCTTGCCGATATCCGCCGGATGACTGGCGCGTGCAGCAGCTGCAAGTGCAAGGAGATGAACCCCAGCGGGAAATGCTGCTCCCAGGATATTGCCCTGATCATGCGGGAGTATCTGCTGAATAAAAAATAACAGCCAAACAGATAAATCCCCGCCCGACGGAATGGCAGGCCGGGATTTTTGCAAGCTGCTTCCAAAAACCATGTTTTTCCCCAGAATAAGCCCTGCTGGCAGACTTGACAACAGGCAAAAACTGTGCTTTAATAAGCACAAATCCAATCAAACCGATCAACAGGGAGATCAAACCGGAAAGCGGGTTCACAGAGAGTCGAAGAGGCTGAAAATTCGACAGCGGCGCGCCGGCAAATGGACCCTGCAGGGTGGTGGGGAACGAAATTTCAAGTATCCACCGACGGCTTGCCTCCGTTATAGGCATTGAGGTGGGCGCAATTTGTGCCAATCAAGGTGGTACCGCAGATCACAGCATCTGTCCTTGCATACTGCAATGGACAGGTGCTTTTCTTTTTGCTGTTCGGCGGCACAGTATAACAAGCCTGCCGGCTGAACAGCCTTTATAAATCTTGAAGAAAGGGAGTTTTATGATGAATGAATCCACACAGGCTGCTGTTCCGGCAGCAGAAGAAAAACCAGCCAAAAAACCTATCGTCTTTTCCGGTATCCAACCTACCAGCGGCTCTTTCACCCTGGGCAACTATCTGGGGGCAGTGAAAAATTGGGGGAAACTGCAGGATGACTGCAACTGTGCTTATTGTATCGTCAATCAGCACGCCATCACCGTCCGCCAGAATCCCCAGGAACTGAAAAAAAATACCCTTTCCGCCTACGCCCTTATGCTGGCCTGCGGCGTTGACCCGGATAAAAGCATCGCTTTTATCCAGAGCCATGTAAAAACCCACGCTGAATTGGCCTGGGTCCTCAACTGCTACACCCAGTTCGGTGAGTTGTCCCGCATGACCCAGTTCAAGGACAAATCCGCCAAACACGCAGACAACATCAATGCCGGTCTGTTCACTTACCCCTCTCTGATGGCCGCGGATATTCTGTTGTACCAGACCAATCTTGTGCCAGTGGGCAATGACCAGAAACAACACTTGGAGCTGGCAAGGGATATTGCGCTGCGCTTTAACGGCTTATACGGCAATACTTTCACGGTTCCGGAAGCTTATATCCCACAAACCGCGGCTCGCATCATGTCTCTGGCTGATCCAAGCAAAAAAATGTCCAAATCCGATGAAAATACCAACGCTACTGTGTTTGTTCTGGATCCACCGGAAACCATTGTCAAAAAGTTCAAACGGGCCATCACGGACTCCGAGGCGGAAGTGGTTTATCGGGAAGGAAAGGACGGCATCAACAACCTGATCTCCATTTACTCCGCCGTAACCGGACTTACTGCGGAACAGATCCAGCAGGATTTCGCCGGAAAAGGCTACGGCGATTTCAAACAGGCGGTGGGGGAAGCCGTTGCAGAGGAGCTGCGCCCGGTTCGTGAAAAATACGAACAGCTGATGAAAGACAAGGCTTATCTGGAAGAATGCTACCGTGGCGGCGCTGATAAAGCCCTTCACTTCTCTCAGCGGACCTTGGACAAGGTTTACAAAAAAATTGGCTTCCTGCCTTATAAATAAGCAGAGAAACAGAAAGAAGGCGCCATTTTTATGGTGCCTTCTTGCATTTGACCGATGAGATGCATATAATGAAGGCATGGCTCCAACATTTTTATATGAAGGAGGATGAGCGTATGTCTGCCATCCAAAAGGAAGCCGGCTTTCCTATCACGAAAGGCGGTTTAAAAAATTTTGCCATTTTAAACCTTGCAACTCTGCTGACCGCAATGGGCGTGTACTTTTTCAAGTACCCCAACCACTTCTCCACTGGCGGCGTCAGCGGTATTACCGTTGTGCTTGGCCATTATCTGCCCAATTTGTCCCTTGGCGCGATCAACTGGGTCATCAATATCGCCTTGCTGATCCTGGGTATTTTTACTCTGGGCAGGGAATTTGGACTGACCACCGGTTATGTGACCATCATTCTGTCAACTTTGCTGGATCTCTTTGAAAAACTGTTCCCGATGGAGCGGCCTCTCACCGATCAGCCGTTCCTTGAGTTGATTTTTGGTGTGCTTCTTCCCGCTATCGGTTCGGCTATGCTGTTTAACATCAACGCCTCCACCGGCGGTACAGACATCGTGGCCATGATCCTGAAAAAGTACAGCAGCATCAACATCGGCAACGCGCTTTTCGCAGTGGATTCCCTCATCGCCGTTTCCACCTTCTTCGCCTTTGGCCCGGAAACCGGCCTGTTTTCTGTTTTCGGTCTTGGCATTAAATCCATCATTGTCAACTATGTGATGGAGGGAATGAATATGTACAAATCCTTCACCATTATCACCGATCAGGCGCTGCCCATTCTGGACTTTATCAAAGTGGATCTGCATCGGGGCGCAACCTTCCATCAAGCGCAGGGCATGTTCAATCACACCAATAAAACGGTTATTATAACGGCAGTTTCCCGACCACAGGGCATCCGTCTGCAAAAACTGATCCAAACTGTTGATCCTCACGCTTTTGTTATGATCACCAATACCAGCGAGATCATCGGCAAAGGCTTCCGGGGCGGTATATAAGAAAACCAACGGGGTATGCAGTAAGCTGCATACCCCGTTTCTCGGTTTCAATTCCTATTTTCCGGTGACCAAATATGGCGCCAGAACTCCGGCAATGTTGTTCAGCGGCATGGTCTGGAGCCAAATATGGCCCGGACCGGTAATGATCGTATTAAACAGCCCTTCTCCACCGAAAAGCATGTTTTTCACGCCCGGAACAGTTTGGATATCCATCTGACAGGAGGCGGTCATGGCGGCCAAATAGCCGGTATCAACAACAATCTGCTGGCCTGGAGCCAGATCGTACTCCACAACATGACCGTCAAACTCAGCAAAGACCATACCTTGACCGGAAACCCGCTGCATAATAAAGCCCTCGCCGCCGAACAGACCGGAACCCAGCTTTTTCTGGAAATGGATGGACAGCCGGACCCCTGCTTCAGAAGCAAGAAAAGCGGATTTTTGGAAAATCATCTCCTGACCCGGCTCAATACGGAAAGGGATAATGGTTCCCGGAAAACTGGACGCAAACGCAATCATGCCCGGTCCGCCCATGGCGGTATAATTGTTCTGAAACAGGCTTTCCCCGGAAAACATCCGTCCGAAGGCCTTTCCCAAACCGCCGTTGGTACTGGTTTCCATACGCATATTCGGGCTCATCCATGCCATCGATCCTTTCTCCGTGATCATGGTTTCGCCATTTTCCAAATGACAGATCACCACCGGAAGGGTTTCTCCTTGAAGCTCATATTTCATAGGTCATTCTCCTCCTTGTTAAGCCGATAAACCACGGCAAATGCCGTTGATTTTCCTACAGGCACAGTATAGCACAGTTTCACTCACAGGAAAAGGCGGCTGCCAATGGCAGACGCCTTTTTTCTAGATATTATTTATCTTCCATATCAATAACGATGGGCTCTTCTTTTGACTCAAACTCGTAATCATTGCCTGGAATAATCATATTCAGAAGAATACCGGCAATGGCTGCGATGGCCAAGCCCGACAGATTCAGAGTCACGCCGCCCGGCAGGCTGAAGGTAATTCCACCGGTGGAACTGAAGCCCAGCGCGCTGACCAAAATCACAGCGGCAATAATCAAATTCCGAGACTGAGTAAAATCAACCTTATTCTCCACCACATTACGGACACCAATCGCGGAGATCATACCATAAAGCATGAAGGATACGCCGCCAATGATCGCGGAAGGAATTGTTTCAATCACAGCGCCGAATTTGGGCAGGAAGGACAGAAGAATGGCAAATACAGCCGCGATCCGCATGACCCGGGGATCATATACTCTGGTCAATGCCAGAACACCAGTATTTTCACCATAAGTGGTATTGGCGGGACCACCGCCCAGAGCAGACAGGCAGGTAGCCAAACCGTCGCCCATCAGCGTGCGGTTCAGACCGGGATCGTTCAGGTAGTTGCGGCCGGTGGTGGCGCTGATTGCCGCCATGTCGCCGATGTGCTCCATCATAGTAGCCAGAGCGATGGGCACGATGGATACACAGGCGCTGACGCTGAACTTAGGCAGGGCAATGGGGGCAGGGGCCAGAAGATCCGCTTGCGCAATGGCTGCAAAATCCACCTCACCCATTAAAATTGCCGCAAGATAAGAAACAAAGATACCAATAAGAATCGGCACGATTTTAACCATACCTTTGCCCCAGATGTTGCAGACAACGATAACACCCAATGCGATCAAAGCAAGTGCCCAGTTCTGGCTGGCGCTGCTGATCGCTGTTGGCGCAAGGATCAAACCGATTGAAATGATGATCGGGCCGGTCACCACTGGTGGAAACAGCTTCATAATGGCGGATACGCCGCAGACCGAAATGATCCCCGCCATCAGAATATAAACCAGGCCGGCCACCAGTACGCCGCCGCAGGCGTAAGGAAGCATTTCGGCGTTGGCGATGGTTGCTTCTCCGTTGGCGTCCAGAAGCATGGGAGCTACTGCCGCATAACCGCCCAGAAAGGCGAAGGAAGAACCCAGAAAGGCCGGAACTTTTCCTTTGGTGACCAAGTGGAACAGTAATGTTCCCAGACCGGCCATCAGCAGGGTAGTGGACACGTTAAGTCCTGTCATGATCGGCACCAGAACCGTCGCTCCGAACATGGCGAAGGTATGCTGCATACCCAGCAAAATCATCTTCGGAACACCCAAACGGCGCGCATCAAAAACGCCTTCCTGGCCGATGGATGTATGCTTATTTTTGCTCATAGAATCTCTCCTTTTCTTTCCTGTGAACACCCTCACAGGTTTTTCCCTGTCTATTGTATCAAAGGGGATGGACTGGTTCAAGAAAAAGAATTTGTAAATTGCAGATTTTTTTCGCTCATTACCTCGATTTAGTGCTATAATGGAGTCGAAAAAACCGAAAGATGCAGAAGAAAGGATGATTTTATGTTTACTCTTATTAAAAATGCAGACGTTTACGCTCCTCAGCCTCTGGGTGTACAGGACATTCTGCTGTGCAACGATAAAATTATCGCCATCGAACCCAATATTGCCTTTGATTTTCCTGAGATGACCGTCATCGACGCAGCCGGAAAAAAAGCGGTTCCCGGTTTTATTGACCAGCATGTACATGTTCTGGGCGGAGGTGGCGAAGGAAGTTTCCGCAGCCGCTGCCCCGAGCTGGATTTTTCCCAAACGGTTAAAAACGGCGTTACCACCGTTGTTGGTTTGCTGGGTACCGACTCCATGACACGCAGCGTTGAAAATCTGGCAGCCAAAACCAAAGCTCTGAACGAGGATGGCATCACCGCCTACTTCCTTACCGGCGCCTATGAATATCCGTCCCCCACACTGACCGGCTCTGTGAAAAAGGATGTGACCTTCCTCAACGAGTGTATCGGCGTAAAAATCGCTATTTCCGACCATCGTAACTCCTGCATCACCACACAGGAACTGGCGCGCTTGGCAGCCGATGTGCGTCAGGCAGCCCTGTTCTCCGGCAAGGTGGGTGTCGTACACATGCATACCGGCCGCGGCAAAGTCGGCCTTTCTCAAGTGATAGATATTGTGGAACATACCGACGTTCCCATCAAGCATTTCCGCCCCACTCACTGCGGCAACCAGTTCGAGGATGCCGTAAAATTTGCGGACATGGGCGGCTATGTGGACTTTACGACCTATGACGACGCCAGCAAATCTGCCCAGCAGCTGAAACAGGCTTTGGAACGGATCTCCGATCACGAGCACATCACCTGTTCCTCTGACTCCAACGGTTCCATGCCCAAGTGGAACGAAAAGCGTGAAATGATCGGCATGGGAATCGGCAGCATCAGCAATCTGTATCAGGCTATCCGGGCTTTGGTACAGGAGCAGGGTGTACCGCTGGAATCCGCCATCAGCCTGATCACCGCAAACGTGGCCAAAGGGCTGGAGATTTACCCGAAAAAGGGCTGTCTGGCCGTAAACAGCGATGCGGATCTTGTTCTGCTGGACGAAAATCTGGACATTGATACTGTATTTGCCAAGGGCAGGCAAATGGTGGATGGCAAACAGGTGCTGGCTTACAGCTACTTCGGAAAATAATATCCCATCGAAAAAGCTCCCTGAATCAGGGAGCTTTTTGTTTCTTAATATCTTCTGTCCTTCAGCACATAGAGCACCAGGCATGGACCCACCACTGGGATAATGGAGAGGGCAGTAAACGGAAGAACCATTTTCGGCTCACCATAGAGGCTGAATACAAAGTAATACACCATCAGTTCCGCTGCCCACAGGGCAAACTCTACCACCATGGTCGCAAGTCCGCCAATCAGCGGAATCAGCGGCAGGATGTTGGTGGCCAGCGCGGCAATAGGCAGAGCATATGCCAGCGGAATATCACTGATGTATCGGTTGATCTTATAGTGGTTATACTTCATGCTGTCCGCAATCAAACCAGTCATATACAGCCCGAAGAATGGAATAAAAGCCAGCCACGCGTTGGGCAGTGAACGGATCTTGGCTACTTTATAGAACGCATAACTGCTGATCAGATAGATAGCCAAAGAAATCAGGGAAAAGACCAGGGAACTAAACAGTCTGCCTATCATACCAAATAAATAAAACATGATTCTGCTCTCCTTTTTATTGCAAGTCATTGCTTATAGTATAGCATAATTTTCCGGAAAAACAGCAGGAAAGCTTAAAATTTACAAAAAAATCGTTTTTTGTGCTATACTGAGAGCAAAGGAGGGACCTATGATGAGCCAAACTCTCAAAGAAATCATCCAAAACAGCCGCCGCATTGTCTTTTTTGGCGGAGCCGGTGTCAGCACAGAGAGCAATATTCCGGATTTCCGCAGCGACCAGGGGATTTATCAGGAGAAAAAATACCGTTTTCCTCCGGAAACCATGCTGAGTCACAGCTTTTTTCTCCGCTATCCCCAAGAATTTTATGACTTTTACTTTGACAAAATGATTTATCCCAACGCCAAACCCAATCCGGCCCATTTTGCCCTTGCCCGCTTGGAACAACAGGGAAAACTGACCGCGGTGATCACCCAGAATATTGACGGGCTTCATCAGGCTGCCGGCAGCCGGAAGGTGCTGGAACTGCATGGTTCGGTTCTGCGGAACAGCTGCATGAACTGCGGCAAAGCGTACAGTCTTGCGGATATGATGGCCCGGAAAGGCTCTGTGCCCACCTGTTCCTGCGGCGGTATCATAAAACCGGACGTGGTACTCTATGAGGAGGGGCTGGATCAGGCGGTGCTGGAGGAGGCCATCTGGCATATCCACAACGCGGACTGTATGATTGTGGGAGGAACTTCCTTGGCGGTGTACCCAGCGGCAGGGCTGATCCGCTATTTCCGCGGAAATAAACTGATTTTGATCAATAAAACCGCCACCAGCTATGACAGTGATGCTGATCTCATCATTCGGGAACCCATCGGTAAGGTTCTTGCTGAAGCAGTAGACTAAAAAAACCGCCGGACCATCTGGTCCGGCGGTTTTTCTCTGTTTTACGGATTCCAGACCAATTCGGCCTTCTCCGCGGAGGCAATGATCCACTCTCCGGCGATATTTTCCGCAGTCAGCGCAATATTCTGCCTGGGAAATTCGGTGATTTCCCCATCAGCATAGGCTTCCGCATCAAAGTCTACCGGATAAAGCTGACGGACAAAGGAGATTTTATTGGCCGAAGGCTCTTCCAACAGGTAATACTGCTCCAGTGGCAGCATAAGCGCATTGTTGGCCACCCATTGACTTCCATCCTGCAGTGTAACTTCCACGCCAAGGGCGCTAAAATCCAGGCCGGGATACTGTTCCTCCAGCTTTTCCCGGCCCATCAGGCTCAGGCTTCCTGGAACAATCTTGGTGGAATCGTCAGAGAGGGTTCCTACGGCATCATAGACATAGAGAAGCGCCATATCCGGCATGATCGAGTTCCAGTCCATGTAATAATACAGCCGATCCGGGTCATCCTTCCGGATGCGGAACAGCTGTCCTGTCCCTCCGCCCACGAAAAGAACATACCAGCTGTCGCTGTCCTCCGCCATACCCAAACAATGGCTAAAACCATCCACCAGTGAGCTGCTCTGATAGTCAAAGCTCTGTACCCCATTCTGGGAATTCTGCCAGTGACCGTAAAAATGCTCCTCAAAGAGAGTAAAATCCATGCTGAACTGATCTTCGGTGATGGTGGGCATATCCGGCTTTTTCACCAGCTCCAATGTCTTTGCCATTTCTTCCGCCTGTTCTTTCGTAATGCCGGAATCGGCGGAAAAAGCAATGGCAATATACACCTTTAACTCATTGTCATAGGCCAGAATGCCTACGGATTCAAAGGTCGGCACCTGAGCCAAACTGGCTGACGGATTCTCCGACATAAAATCAGTGTCGTGGAAATAGATATCGCAGATGCCCACTTCGCCGCTTTCACTGACCTTCACCGAGTGAAAGGGATCCCATGTACACAGGGAACCCAGACGCAGCTCCGGGAATACGCCTTTGTAGTAATCTTCACTGGGGAAGGGCAGTTCCTTGTACTGGAAGGGTAGGAAAGTGCTGATGCCAATATAACCAACAGCTTTTTCCCCTTCTCCATCATAAAGGTAAACGCCGCCGCAGGGAAAGTCTCTGGAAGGCAGTTGGTTGTGCCACTGTTCATCCTGGCTGTCACCCATTCTTTCACTCGCTGCTTGCTCCATACGCCACTGGGATGGTGTCTGCATGGTCAGGAGGAAAGGTTCCGAGCGGCTTTCCTCATTTTCCTGCCCGGAGGGCAGATCAAAGGCGGGACATTCCAAACGCAAACTGTGGTACAAACCCACCTGAAGCTCAACCGGGACAGGTTCCGGCTGGCTCTGTTCTTCCTGGGCTTCTGCCAAACGGTTTTCTGCAAATTCTTCCGCTTCTTTTCCGTTTTGCGTCAGGAAAAGCACGGCCATTGCAGCCATCAGCAGGACGCAAAACAGCGCAATAAAAGCTTTCCGCTTTCGAAAGCTCTCCTAAAGCTTGATCATGCGAATGCGCCGCTCTATATTTCTGCCCTCATCACACATGCAAAGAAGCTTCGGTGCCAGAGACAGGCGGGAACTTTTGGCTAAAACCTCCACCAAGGCCCGGGAATAGGCCTTGCCCTGCTCCTGCCCAATGCAGCGCAGCACATATGCGTCATTCAGCAGCTCCATATCCTCCCGCATGGTGCGGAAAAGCAGCCAAATCAGGGGATTGAACCAGTAAACTGCCTGCAAAAGAAGGAGCAAAGCGTTCAGCAGCACATCTCCCCTTTTCAAGTGAGAGAGCTCGTGAAGAAGAATGAAGCGCAGATTTTCATCGCTCATATCCGGCGCGTAGGCAGGCAGCAAGATTTTTGGCTTCCGCAAACCGGTAACGGCAGGTGAGCCTATGGTATCCTTCGAAATCAATTCCACTGGCCGGCGGAACTTCAGACTTTCTGCGCATTGAGCCAATAGCTGCCGGCAGCGGCTGTCCGCTGGCAGTGTGTGGCGTCGGATGTTTCTGGATAAACGCCAGGCGGATAGAGCAAAAACTCCCAACAGTCCCACTGCCCCACAGATGTAGGACGGATTTTGCGGACATTCAAAATAAAAAAGAATGTGGAGGTA
>CAMCOD010000036.1 GCA_945876435.1 uncultured Clostridia bacterium | reverse complement strand
CAGAGAACAGAAAAGGATAGCATGTATGAACTGTCCGCAAAAAATGACCGACTGAGCCAGAACAGAGGGATGACAACATCAACAAGCAGGGATTTCCAGTACAGCTTATTTTGCTGCGTTTGCAGCCTCTCTGCCTCCTCCGGACCCGTCTCCTCCGATTGGAGTGCCAGATGGGTCTGGCTGCGTATTTCATCATACTCTTGCCGGAAAGAAATTTCTTCGATGGGCGCCTGCGGCAGTACCGCCGCCTTGCTTTGCGGGCGGTAGGGAAGAACCAAAGCTACAAGAACCAAAACCCACATAACATATTTCCAAACAGGGGGGATCTTTTTATCCGCCAGCCGCCGAATCAGCAGGATCACAAGTCCAATACAGGAGGCAGTCAAAGATAAATACAGCAGCTTATAAAACAGGGGCGCGATTACAAAAGCCAATTTATTGATTTCAGAGAGAATCCAGTGCATTACTCATCCTCCTCAATGATATCCAGCAGCTTTTGCAGGTCGTCCCGAGTAATTTTTTCTTCCTTCACAAAATTCAGCAGCATTTTCTGGGCGGAGCCGTCAAAAACCTTTTGGAGAAAACCGCTGCGCTCCTGATTAATATAGTCCTGTCGGGAAAGAATAGGTGAATAACGGTAACTGCGGGAGTTGATTTCCGTTGCTTTGACCGCTCCTTTGCCGACCAAACGCTGCAGCAGAGTTTTCAGGGTACTTTTGTTGCCTTCTAAGTGAGCGAAAATCTCCGGCGAGGTCAGCTCCCCCTGTTCCCAGAGAACTTTCATGATAGGCAGCTCCGCATCGGCGATTTTTATCTTCTCTTTCATACAATCCCCTCCTTTGAGATTACATCTGTAGTCTTAATTTAAGTTTACAATAGTAGTCTCAAGTTGTCAAGGGATAAAACAGAAAAAAACAAGCTTCCGAAAGAAAGCCTGTTTTTTAAATCGTCTCAGATAAAACAAAAAGCTCAACGCTTTGCGTTGAGCTTTTTGTGGTGCGGGTGACAGGACTTGAACCTGCATGCTTGTGGGCATATGAACCTGAATCATACGTGTCTGCCAATTCCACCACACCCGCAGACTGCTTTATTATTATAGCGCGGCATTCGTCTTTTGTCAATACTTTTTTTCATCTTTTTAAAAAAGATGAAAAAAAGGCGGGAGAAAACCTCCTCCCGCCGGAAAAAACACTTTATTTACGCCGCTTTTTACCCTCTGTTTTTTTCTTGGGATTGGGACGTTTGCGGACAGAATAACCAAAACTACCCACTTTTTTTCCCTGCGCGAAATATTCCCCGTGGATGTAGGACAGAAGTCCCGCCTTTTCCAGATGAAGCTTGCCTTCCTCGTCCAGCAGTTCCTCATCCACATTAACACCTACGATTTCCGCTAGGAACATGTCGTGGCTGCCCAAGGGTTTTATCTCCTTCACCCGGCACTCCAGGCTTACCGGACATTCTGCGATCTGCGGAGCCGTCACCTTGCTGCAAGGCAGCGCTGTCAGTTTGCATGTTTCAAACTTATTTTCATCCCGGCCGGATCGAACACCCACATAATCGCAGCTTCGCACCAGCCGGCTGGGTGTCAGGTTGATGACAAATTCACCGGAAGCCTGGATCAGATCGTGAGAGTAACGCTCTGGGCGGATGGATACATAAGTCATCGGCGGGTTTGAATTCACAATTCCAGTCCATGCCACACAGAGAACATTGGGGGCTTCCACGGTACCACAGGAAACCATAGTAGGAGGAACAGGGCCCAATAAAGTGGAGCCCTTCCAATTAACTTTTGCCATTGTATCAAATCCTTTCATTTTAGCCCTTCGCCATCAAAAAATCAGCTATGCTGCTATTATAGCATAAAAGTTATCCGGTAAAAATTCTTTTTTTCCTGTTTTCCTCATACAGTGGAAACAAAGGAGGGAATATCATGTTTGTTTGTTCTGTACGCTTTTCTAGAGGAAAGGTCGTTCTGTGCTGTATGGTCCTGCTGATGGCGATTGTGGCCGCCGGACTGCTCCCACGGGTATTGGCACCGGAAAGTACCAGCGTCAGCCTGATTCTGCAAAGCCAAAAGGTGGCGGATAATGACGCTCGGGTGGAATATCTCCGCTCCTACGGCTGGGAGGTGGAGGAGGAACCGGAAGCAATCGAGGAAATTGTTGTTCCCGAGGAGTTCAACAACGTTTTTACCAAGTACAATGAGATCCAGAAACAGCAGGGCTTTGATCTTGAGAAACAGAAGGGTCAGCGGGTAAAACGCTACACTTATGTGGTCACCAACTACCCGGATGAGCCGGAGTATGTGCGGGCCAACCTGCTGATCTGCAAAAACAGGGTGGTTGGAGGGGACATTTGTTCCCTCAAGGTTCAAGGAGGCTTCCTCCACGGGCTGAAGATGGAGGAAGAAAAGGAATAAAAAAGCCGATCATACCGGTTTAGCAGCAGAAAAACAGCCTCCCGATGGGAGGCTGTTTTTCTACGTTTCGTAATTAAAACTGCATTTTATCCTCAATATAAGAAACCAGCTGGCTAATGGGCAGGCGAACCTGTTCCATGGTGTCACGGTCACGGACAGTGACGCAGTTGTCGGCTTCAATACCTTTTTCCGGATCACCTACGGTCTCAAAGTCTACGGTAATGCAGAACGGAGTGCCGATCTCATCCTGACGGCGGTAGCGTTTACCAATGGAGCCGGCATCATCATAATCCACCATAAAGTGTTTGCTCAACTGTGCATAGATCTCGTTTGCTTTGTCGCCCAATTTCTTAGACAGAGGCAGAATTGCGCACTTGAACGGAGCCAGAGCCGGATGCAGGTGCATAACTGTGCGGACATCATTTTTCTCCGCGTCGATCACTTCTTCATCATAGGCATCGCAAAGAAAGGCCAGAACCACACGGTCAGCGCCCAGAGAAGGCTCGATTACATATGGGAGATAATGTTCGTTGGTTTCCTGATCGAAGTAGGTCATATCCTTGCCGGAAACCTCCTGATGACGGCCCAGGTCATAGTTGGTACGGTCAGCAATGCCCCACAGCTCGCCCCAGCCGAAGGGGAAGAGGAACTCAAAGTCTGTGGTAGCCTTGGAGTAGAAGGACAGCTCCTCTTTTTCATGGTCACGCAGGCGGAGATGCTCGTCATTCATACCCAAATTCAGCAGCCATTTGTGACAGAAGTCTTTCCAGTAAGCAAACCACTCCAAGTCGGTGTCTGGTTTGCAGAAGAATTCCATCTCCATCTGCTCAAATTCCCGGGTACGGAAGGTAAAGTTACCGGGAGTAATCTCATTACGGAAGGATTTACCAATCTGGCAAATACCGAATGGCAGTTTTCTACGAGTGGTGCGCTGTACATTCTGGAAGTTTACAAAAATACCCTGCGCGGTCTCCGGACGGAGGTATACTTCGTTTTTGGCGTCCTCAGTAACACCCTGATAGGTTTTGAACATCAGGTTAAATTGCCGGATATCAGTAAAGTTTGTGCTGCCGCATGCCGGACATTTAATATTGTTCTCCCGGATAAACTCCATCATTTTCTCGTTGGACCAGCCATCAGCGGAGCTGCCGGTAAATTCCTCAATCAGCTTATCGGCACGATGACGAGTCTTGCAGTCTTTGCAGTCCATCAGCGGGTCAGAGAAGCCGCCTACATGGCCGGAAGCTACCCATACCTGTGGATTCATCAGGATAGCGGCGTCCAGACCCACATTGGTTGGACTTTCCTGAACAAAGGCCTTCCACCATGCCCGTTTTACATTGTTTTTCAGCTCCACACCCAAAGGACCATAGTCCCAAGTGTTAGACAGACCGCCGTAAATTTCAGAGCCGGCAAAAATAAATCCTCTGCCCTTGCACAGAGCAACTACTTTATCCATCGTTTTGTCAGAATGATTCATAGAAATTCCTCCTCAAACCAAATTTATTCCCAAAGCAGTATAAAAAATACAGGAAATAACTTAATAGAATTATTGTAAACATTATAGGAAAATAAGTCAAGGTTTTAACAGAATTCAGGCCAAATTTACCATAGGAAAAAGCACTTTTTTCGCCAATATAGGGACTTTTTCGTGCAATAATCAGAAAACGGCTGAAAAGCCTTATTTATGGCCGCAAAAAACAAAGCAAAAAATTTTTAAAAAAATCTTTTAAAATATGTTGACAGAATAAAAAAGTGGTGATATAATAAACAACGTCGTCAGGAACAGATGACATTGAGGAATCGAGGCGTAGCTCAGTTTGGTAGAGTGCTTGGTTTGGGACCAAGATGCCGCAGGTTCAAGTCCTGTCGCCTCGACCATTTCTTCAAAGGATAATGAGTTGCATTTGTCAACTAACGCGCTGGTGTAGCTCAGTTGGTAGAGCAGCTGATTTGTAATCAGCAGGTCGGGGGTTCAAGTCCGTCCACCAGCTCCACTATCCTTATCAAACATTTTAATATGGGCGAGTTCCCGAGTGGCCAAAGGGGGCAGACTGTAAATCTGTTGTCAGTGACTTCGGTGGTCCGAATCCACCCTCGCCCACCAAAAAACCCGAATGCAATTGCGTTCGGGTTTTTTATTTTGCCTTTTTAAGGAGGTTCGAGTAATGATCTGTTGTTTGATCCGGCATGGAAAGGATGATCCCTCGCTGCGGGGCGGCTGGAGCCAGCAGCCATTAACGGAAGAAGGGCTGCGTCAAGCCCAAGTGCTGGCGGAGTCCATGCTGAAAAAGCAACCTGCACTCCAGATCCGGCAGATTTACTCCAGCGACCTTCCAAGGGCGCTTCAAACTGCACAAACGTTGGCAGAGGCGCTGAAACTGCCGCTTCACACCCTTGCCGCCTTCCGGGAAGCCAACAATGGAGCCTTAGCGGGCCTGAAGCATGAATTGGCGGAGCAATTATATCCTGGTTTATATTGGAACACCCTGAAATGGGACGAAAAATATCCCGGTGGTGAAAGCCCGCAGGAGTTTTATGAGCGGATCTCCTCTGCCTGGCAGCAATTTCAGCAAAATTTAAGAGAAAACACCGCTCTTGTGACTCACAGCGGCGTGATCCACGTGATCCTCAGTCTTATCAGCGGCATCCCTTACTCCAACACCGGACATTTTCGCCCCATTAAACATACGGAACTTATCCTTCTGGAAACCCATAACGGGCATTGGAAGGAAATACGACCACCCTATGAAGCATAAAAAAGCCTCTGTTGGAACCGGATTGGTTCCAACAGAGGCTTTTCCCTTATTTCAAAAGAAACAGCATAATTTTTTAGGACTTTACTTTAGTAGTTTCTCCGCTCATCCTCGGCTTTTTGCTGGGCGATCATCTTCATTTCGATCCAACGCTCTTTGCTGATCAGCACTTGACGGGGCTTACTGCCCTCGTAAGGCCCGATTATGCCTTTTTCCTCCATCATATCCATGATGCGGGCAGCACGGGCGTATCCCAGCTTCAAGCGGCGCTGCAGCAGGGAAGTGGAGGCCTGTCCCTGTTCCACTACACACTCGATGGCGCTGGGCAGCATTTCATCCTCGTCCATAAAACCACCGCCGGAGTCCTTGTCGCCGCCTTTTTTCTTCTCGGTAACAGCCTGACGCTCGATCTCCTCCATGATTTTTTCATCATAAGTCATCTTTTTCATGGATTCTTTAATGAAGGTAATGATGCGCTCCACTTCAGCATCCGTCACAAAGCAGCCTTGCACACGGATCGGCTTGGTTGCTCCTACTGGGCTGAAGAGCATATCGCCTCGACCCAGCAATTTTTCCGCACCGGCAGCATCCAGAATCGTTCTGGAGTCCACCTGAGAGGACACGGCAAAGGCGATTCGAGAAGGGATATTGGCTTTGATAACACCGGTGATAACATCGACAGACGGTCGCTGAGTGGCGATAACCAGGTACATCCCGGCGGCACGGGCCATCTGTGCCAAACGGAAGATGGAATCCTCTACTTCGCCGGGAGCCGCCATCATCAGGTCAGCCAACTCGTCGATAATAATGACAATCTGGGGCATAGGCTTCAGTTCATGTTCCGGCGCTATCCGGTTAAAGCCAGCCAAATCCCGCACACCATAATCTTTGAACATTTGGTAGCGGTTCAGCATTTCATTGACCGCCCAGGCCAGCGCGCCTGCGGCCTTTTTCGGATCGGTGACTACCGGCACCAGCAGGTGGGGAATGCCGTTGTAAATACCCAGCTCCACCATTTTGGGATCTACCATCAGCAGTTTGACCTCATCTGGCGTGGCCTTATACAAGATGCTGACGATCAGCGAATTGATGCAGACAGATTTACCGGAGCCAGTGGCGCCGGCAATCAAAGTATGCGGCATTTTTGCCAGATCCGCCACCACGATTTTACCGGCAATATCCCGGCCCAGAGCCACCGACAGCTTACTTTTCGCGTTTTTAAATTCTTCCGAATCCAAAACTTCCCGGATGCTGACGGTGCTGACCACCTTATTGGGCACCTCAATGCCCACCGCGGGCTTATTCGGAATCGGCGCTTCAATACGGACGCCGGATGCCGCCAGATTCAGGGCAATATCGTCTGCCAAACCGGTAATTTTGCTGATTTTTACACCGGCGGAAGGCTGAAGCTCATAGCGGGTCACTGCAGGACCTCTGGCGATGTCCACAATGCGGGTCTGCACACCGAAGCTGCACAGGGTATCCACCAGTTTTTCCGCGTTGATCCAAAGTTCTTCCTGCAGGTTTTCATCCACCACCTGAGGAACTTCATTGAGAATCTCGATAGGGGGTGGGGTATAAGGTTCTTCTTCCTCCTGTGCTTCCTCGGCTCCCTCCAACACAGGCTGTTCCTCCGGAACAGGCTCCTCTGTTGCTTGCTCCTGAGCTTCGCCTTTATCAGCCATTGGCTCCGGCTCTTTAAAATCGAAGCGGAAGCCCTGGTCCTCCTGATCCATCGACGGCATAGGCGGCATTTCATCGGAGATAGCAGCAAGTTCTAATTCCTCTTTGTATAAATCATCGGTTTCTTCTAATTTCGTAGAATTTTTCTCAGGCTGAATCAAGTCTGCGGCCAGATTTTTATCGGTGATCTGGCTCATGACCTTCTCCTGCTCATTCAGGGTTTTCAGGAAGGATTCCTCCGGATTTGTGATTTTAGGAGGCTGCACCGCCCGCTTGATCAGCGCTTCGATGATAGGGTCTTTCTTTTTCTCCGCTTTTGTTTCCTCAGGCGGTTCTTTCATTGCCGGAGGCAGCAGGTCTTTGATGGACTGGCTATGTTCTTCGGCCTTCTGATGGCTGCTGAGATACTGATCGCGCTGTTCCTTCGCTTTCTGGAAACTGATAACGCTGGGGGCGATTTCTTCTTTCTCTATTACCGGTGCCGGAGAGGCTTTTTCACTTTCTTTCGTTTCCTGATCGTCCATCAAATGATCCGGCAGAACGCCTTCCGCCACCGGAATATCTATATTGAAACGGCGCTTGGGAGGCTCAGGGTCGGCTGAACGGGAAAGCTCCCGATTTTCCACATGAGCCGTATAAACCTCCTCGATTTTCTTCACTGGCTTTGTAGCGCTTCGGTAAAGGTCGTACAGGGTAGCACCTGTTACGATCATCGTAAACACAAAAATCAGCAAAATAATCGTAATTTTGGCTCCAGTGGCGCCAAACCAATGGAGAAGGGGTAGACCGGTGATGGCGGAAACCACTCCGCCGCCGTTCAGCGCCGTTCCTTCGGAATAAAGATAACCGATTTTTCGGAAAATACCGCTGACCGGAGGAATGCCATCCCCAAAAATCTGTGTGGCACCGCTGATCAGACAGACCAGAACCATGCTCTGCCACACTTTATGGCTCACAATATCCAATGGTTTATCGGCAGTGGCCATGATAGCTATGTAAAGAAACAGCGGAGAGATCAGGTAAGCGCTCCAGCCAAAGGTTCCCAAAAGCAGATCGTGGAACCACAACCACACATTCTGTCCCTTAATCACCGTCATAAAGAACAGCAGGATCCCTGCCGCAAAAAGCACGATGGCTAAAAGCTGCTTTCTGGCTTTCTGCTGCGCTTCAAGCTGTTTCGCGCTTGGTTTTTTTGAACTTGTTTTCTTTTTTATACTTCCTTTGGTCGTTGCCATAAAAATCGCCTTTCTCGCCCAAATTTAGCCCAGCAGCATCCGCTGGATCCAGTGTCCGCTTTTCCATTCCACCAGCCCAATAATGATCGCAGCCGCGCCCAGTATCAAGGTGTAATAGCCAAAATACTTGTATTTGTCCGTGTGGATCAGCCACTGAACCATTTTAATCGCCAAAAGTCCGAACACCACTGCGGCAAGTACACCCACCAGCACCACGCTCATAGAGAGAGGAAAAGGTTCACCCAACGCATCCCCCAACTCCAGAACATTGGCACCCAATACCGCCGGTACACCCATGATAAAGGAGAATGTTACCGCATAGCTGCGATCCAGCCCCATAAGCAAACCGGTGGCAACAGTAGAACCGGAGCGGGAAATTCCCGGCAAAGGTGCGATCCCCTGGGCAATACCCATAGCCAGCGCGTCTCTTGGCCGCATGGTAGCCATATCCGTTTTTCCGCTGCCTAACTTATCGGAGAGAAGCAGCAGAATACCGGTTACAACAAAGCAGACTCCCTCCACTACTATATCGTTGTCGGAGGCTACACTGGAATAAACATCTTTAATAAGTACAAAGAACAGCAGAGGGACCAGTGACAGCAGCAGCATCCAAATCATGCGGCGCTGGGGATTCATGGTCTTAAAAGAGAATTTCCCCCGGAAAATGTCCCCTAACATGGCGAAAGCTTCTACGATCAGCTCCCAAATGGTTTTACGGAAGGCAATAAAAACAGCAATCAACGTACCTAAGTGGAGCAAAATTGAGAACATCGCTCCTGTTTCTCCGGAATTTCCCGTAAAATACTGCACCAGTGACAGATGGCCGGAACTGGACACCGGCAAAAACTCCGTCAATCCCTGCACAATTCCCTGAATCAGTGCATCCCAAATGGTCATACGCTTCTTCCTCCTTGTTTAGAGCGCTTCCTCTGCTGTGAGAGGAAGCATCTCTTTATCCTATTTGTTATTTTTTTGTATTATCCGTCCCATTGAAAAAATCAGACGGATTATTTGCGTCATTATTCGGAAAGGGCTGTCCTGGGTTCAACCGGGGATCCAGATAATCCGCCGGGTTGGTAGAAATAATGCGCTCTATATACCGCTTTCCGTTTTGTTCGTTTCCTTGGATCCAGCAGTTTCCCATGCGCAACAAGCTGGTTTGGGTCATTTCCTGCTGCGGCAGCAGGGCGTCAAGCATCATCACGGAATGAATCAGCATGGTCTCCCTCCTCAATCATGGAATAGAGGCTGCGGATCGCCTCATGCAGTCCGCCAAGATGGTCGATCAGACCACATTCCACCGCATTCTCTCCGTCCAGCACCGTTCCCATATCCATAACCAGCTCACCGGTATTCATCATCAGCTTGCGGAAGGTCTCCGAGTCGATACGGGAATTATCCACCACAAAGCGGACAATACGTTCCTGCATTTTATCAAAATAGGACAGGGTCTGCGGCACCCCCAGCACCAAACCGTTCATTCTCACCGGATGGACCGTCATGGTAGCGGAAGGAGCGATGAAAGACTGCCGCGCGCTGCAGGCCAAAGGTACGCCAATGGAATGTCCGCCGCCCAACACTAGGGAAACCGTAGGCTTTTTCATACCGGAAATCAGCTCCGCAATGGCAAGACCGGCCTCCACATCGCCGCCCACCGTATTGAGAATGATCAGCAGTCCTTCGATCTGGGGATCCTGTTCAATGGCCACAAGTTGGGGAATGACATGCTCATATTTTGTGGTTTTATTTTGAGGTGGGAGGATATAGTGCCCCTCCACCTGACCGATAATGGTCAGACAATGGATCACATGCTTGGCCCGACGCAGCGTCACCGAGCCGGTTTCCAGCAGCTGATCCTGCAATTCCTCCTCATTTTCAGAAGATTCCTGTTTGTCTTTTGTTTTTGTCTCTTTTTCCATGAAAACACCTCCAAAACTTGTTTTGGTTTAGTGTTTCCTTTGAGCAAAAATTTTATTCCGCAGCGGCTTCTTTGCTTTCCTTCATCCAGCCGCAAAGAAGAAAAACAGCAGGCAGCAGTGCTGCCCGCTGTTCACGGCTCGGTTTATTTCGCGTAGTCGATGGCACGGCTTTCGCGGATCATATTGACCTTGATCTGACCGGGGTATTCCAGCTCGGACTCGATCTTATTGACAATCTCGCGGGCCAGAATGGTCATCTTATCATCCGAAATGATTTCCGGACGAACCATTACGCGGATCTCACGGCCAGCCTGGATCGCGAAGCATTTCTCAACGCCTTCGAAGGAGCTTGTGATCTCCTCCAGTTTCTCCAGACGCTTGATGTAGTTTTCAATATTTTCTCTGCGGGCGCCGGGACGGGCTGCGGAGATGGCATCTGCAGCCTGTACGATACAGGCAACCAAAGTCTTCGGCTCTACATCCCCGTGGTGGGCTTCAATGGCATGGATAACGGCCGGATTCTCTTTGTACTTACGAGCAATATCCACACCGATCTTTACATGGGAGCCTTCGATCTCATGGGTCAAGGCTTTACCGATATCATGGATCAGGCCGGCTCTGCGGGCCAAAGCAACATCCGCGCCCAGTTCCGCCGCCATAACGCCGGCAAGATTGGCCACTTCAATGGAATGCTGCAGCACATTTTGTCCATAGCTGGAGCGATAGCGCATACGGCCCAGCAGCTTCACCATTTCCGGATGCATCGTATGTACATTTGTCTCCAAAACAGCATTTTCGCCGTCCTGTTTGATCTTGGCTTCGATTTCCCTCTGGGCCTTTTCTACCGTTTCTTCGATACGGGCAGGGTGGATACGGCCATCCTGAATCAAGCGCACCAGTGCCAGACGAGCCACCTCACGCTTTACAGCGTCGTGGCTGGACAGGGTGATGGCTTCCGGGGTATCGTCAATGATCAGATCAACACCGGTCAGGGTCTCCAGTGTACGGATGTTGCGACCCTCACGGCCGATAATACGACCCTTCATCTCATCATTCGGCAAAGGCACAACGGAAACCGTAACCTCACCCACATAGTCAGAAGCACATTTCTGAATAGCGGTAGCGATGATCTCTTTGGCCTTCTGGTCAGCTTCATCTTTAAATTTCTGGTTGTATTCGTTGATTTTTACCGCTTTTTCATGAATCAACTCATTTTCCAGGCTGGAAAGCAGATATTCCTTTGCCTGTTCAGCGGTGTAACCGGAAATTTTCTCCAACATTTCGAACTGGTTGGCTTTTACCTGATTGGCTTCGGCCAGGCGTTTTTCTGCTTCTTTCAGTTTATTCTGCAGGTTCTCTTCTTTTTTCTCCAGATTATCCATCTTTCGGTCGATGGATTCTTCTTTTTGCTGAATACGGCGTTCCAAACGCTGTACTTCATTGCGGCGCTCCTTCAGTTCCTTTTCTGTTTCAGTGCGGCTGCGATGGATCTCTTCGCGAGCCTCTACCAGGGATTCCTTTTTTTGGCTTTCCGCCTCCTTAATGGCGTCGCTGAGGATGCGTTTTGCTTCCTCCTCAGCGGAACCAAGTTCGGCTTCCGCTACATTTTTCCGGTATTTGATGCCACTGAAAAAGGCTGCGACAATCAGCGCCAGGGACACAGCATACGGCAGGATGTTTTCGAGCATATCCTAATAGTTCTCCTTTCAAAATGAAATTAGTGAGAATTATTCTGATCATGCCGCCAATTAACATTTCAAGTTCTTATCTATCATCTGTCTTTCATTCAGTTTGCTCAGGTTTTTGCTCTATATAAAGGAAATGAAAATAAAAATATCCATGCCCATTGGGGCATCACAGAAAACAGCGGATTTTTCGCATCAAAGAAAAATCCGTATGGGTTGGAACAGCAATTTTGCCCAAACCGCTGGGAAATTGCTGTGAAATCTCACAAAGAGCATGCGTTTCAGCATACTACTTCTATTTTAAATGCTGTCTAACATAAAGTCAAGGCGTTTCGGGTCGGAAGAAAAGTTTTTATCCCTGAAAAGCCGCCTTGCTATTTTCTCCCGCTCTGTGCTACCATAAAGCTACGATGAAAGGTGGGAACAGAAATGGAACAGTTGAATCTGCTGGGAAAGTTTGAACCAGAAAAAAAGGAGGCATTCCCCCATAGCGCATCCTGGAATCTGTGGCATGGTTGTCACAAAGTCAGCCCCGGCTGCCTGCATTGTTACGTTTACCGCTCCGACGCCCGCTATGGCCGGGACAGCTCCCAAGTAAGAAAAACCAGGGTATTTGACCTTCCTATCCGCAAAAATAGTCGGGGCGAGTTCGTGATACCGGCGGGAACAACCGTTTACACCTGTTTCACCTCCGATTTCTTTTTGGAGGACGCGGATCCATGGCGGCCACAGGCCTGGGCAATGATCCGCGAAAGGCAGGATCTGCAATTTTTCTTTATCACCAAACGTATCCACCGCTTCTGGGACTGTATACCCGCTGACTGGGGCAAAGGCTACTCCAATGTTGGAATTGGCTGCACCGTGGAAAATCAGGCTATGGCGTCGTTTCGCTTGCCTATTTTCCAAGCCGTCCCGATCCAGAGCAAAACCATCATCTGCGAGCCTCTTTTAGAAGCATTGGATTTACGTCCATGGCTTGGTCCATGGGTGGAGCAGGTAGTCGCCGGCGGTGAATCCGGAAAAAATGTGCGACCCTGTGATTACGACTGGATCTTATCCCTACGGCAGCAGTGTGTGGAAGCAGACGTAAGCTTCACCTTCAAACAAACCGGTGCTTACTTTATAAAAGACGGGGTAAAATACCATATTCCCCGCAAATTCCAGCATAAGCAGTCTCAAAAGGCAGGCATTTCTTATTATCCCCAGACGCAGAAACAGGAGAATCACCATGAATAGCTGCAGCTACAGCATTGTTTTGTGCGGACAGAAACAAAGGTATCGACTGACCCGCAAAAAAGTAAAAAATATCAATCTTCGCATCCATCGGGATGGAAGCATCCATGTATCCGCTCCCAGTTCGGTTCCACTTTGGCAGATCGAGGATTTTCTTTACCGCAAGGCCATGTGGATCTGTCAGGCTTTGGAGAAACAAAAGCTCCTGGAAGCAGCTTTTCCTCAGCAATGCGGATATTTATTCGGAAAACCCGTCCCTATCCCACCGGAGGAAAAACCAGACGAATGGCTGCGGCGCATGGCGGAAGAGATCCTGCCTTCTGCCTACGAGCAAGCCTGGGCGTTGTTCCAAAACGATGGCTTCTCAAAACCCCAGCTTCGCCTTCAAAAAATGAGATCCCGCTGGGGCAGTTGTATTCCCGCAAAAGGACAGATCACCCTGAACAGCGTCTTGATCGGTACACCTGTCGATTGTCAAATAGCCGTTGCCGCTCATGAATTAGCTCATATGATGGTTCCCAACCACAGTCCTGCCTTTTATTCCCTTCTGGACGAGCGTCTGCCGGACTATCGGGACAGTCATCAAAAGCTGAAGTCCGCACAAAGTTTCTTGGTTCATTTGTGGTAAGATGCTAAACAGAAATTGTGAGAGCTTACAAACGTATAAAAATAGATAGAATTGGTATAAAAATTGTGATAAAATAGGTCATGCAATTTGAAGTGAAGGAGAGAGTTTTGTGAACAAAGACAAATTTACAATTGTGGATGAACAACGCAGCCCGTGGCTGACCATCATCCTTCTGGCATGGCCAATTCTTATTGAGCAGATTCTGACTTCGCTGGTACAGGCAGTGGATACTGCTATGGTTGGTTCCATGGGCGCCATCGCAACTGCTTCTATCTCCATCAGTCAGTCCCCCAATATGCTGATCAACGGCGTCATCATGGCTTTGGGCGTAGGTTTTACCTCTATGATTGCCCGCAGCGTTGGCGCCAACGATATGAATCGGGCTCGTCTGCTGGTTCGCCAGGCGATTTTGACCGTCTTCTCCTTGGGCATCCCATTAACCATTCTTTGCTTCTCCCTGGCAAGGAAAATTCCCATCTGGATGGGTGGTGCTCCGGAAATCCTGGACAGCGCGGAAACGTATAACCGGATCATCGCTCTGTCTTTGTGCTTCCGCTGTCTTACCATGGTGCTCACTTCCATCTACCGTGGTTACGGTGACAGCAAAACCCCTATGAAGGTTAATGTGATGGTCAATCTGCTGAATGTAGTGGGAAACTTCCTGATGATCTTCCCAACCCGTGAGCTTACTGTATTGGGCTTCCGTTTCACCATGTTCGGTTTTGGCTGGGGCGTTGCCGGTGCGGCAGTATCCACCTCCCTGTCCTCAACCCTGGGAGCAATGATCCTGCTGATCCGCTGCTTCACGGTAAAATCTGAGATGCGCATCTCTGTGAGAGATGGTTTCGCACCCAATTGGAAGGAACTGAAAACCGTTGTTCGCCTTGGCTTGCCCGCTATGCTCCAGCGTTTTGCCATGAGCAGCGCCTCCATCATTGTCACCAGCACAGTAGCTTCTCTGGGTACCGTTGCAGTTGCGGCCCAAAGCCTGGCCGGTACTGCAGAATCTCTCAGCTTTATGCCCGGATTTGCTTTCGGCACAGCAATCACCACGCTGTTCGGCCAGTCTTTAGGCGCTGGACGACCGGATATGGCCCACGACTTTTTGATCCGAACCATTAAAATCGGCACCGTCGTTATGGCCTTCATGACCTGCGTTTTATTCTTTGGTTCAGAGCTAATAATGGGGATCTTTACTCCAGACGCGGAAGTTATCCGTCACGGCAGCGTTCTGCTAAAGATTCTGGCTATTATCCAAATTCCGCAGATGATCGCATTTTGTATTTCCGGTGCGCTTCAAGGTGCAGGAGACACCAAAACTCCACTGTATGTCGCTTTGATCTCCATGTGGGGCGTACGGATTTTGGGCGTTCTGCTCTTTGTGCGTGTCCTTCACTTGGGCCTTTACTCCGTATGTGTGGCAATGTGTACGGATAATGTGGTTCGCTGTCTGTTGTTTATCCTTCAGTACAAACGGGGAAAATGGAAAACCATGAAAGCATAGTGTAAAATCATATAGAATAAAAAAGGCAGGTGAAAAGCCTGCCTTTTTATTCTATTGTAAGCAAAACAAGCAGCCGGTCATCACGGATAAAAAAGAACCCTTTCGAAATCACCGTTATGAGAGCATGGAGGTTCTTCGGATTTTTTAATTGAATAAAGGAAGAAGTCAGACTCTTCATCCCTCAAAGACGACCAGAGGGCAACCCATATTTAAAAAAGCTCTTTGGTAAACCTTATTTGGCCTGTAAAACCCTCTTGTTTACAACCCGCTCACGGAGATTTTAGGTAAAATGCGACAAGGGAGGGAAATCCGCAGGGAAAATTCTACATCTGAAATAGTCAGGCAAAACAACAGCAAACCGACATCCTTACCCCCAAGTTCCCATTTTTTCACCGTGGCTAAGAAAAAAATCTCTGGGCGACGCCTATTCCTAAAGGGTAACAGAAAACGCAGCGTAGGCTATTCAATATTTTTATAAACTATGCTATAATAAATCCAAAAATTACTAGATCAGATATTTTTCTCATCAAACATCGTTATGAAAGGAGATTAATCGCGGTTTCTATGTCAATATTTATTAAAACCATGAAACTCAAAACAATCATTCCTAGTCTTCTTCTGATTTTAATTATAGCTGCCTCTGGATGTACCATTCAGAAAACCGTTGACACCCCAACACCGAAAACACATGAAGAATTTAATCACGAAGAAACAATTACTGTTGACCTTGCGTCTTATTGTGAGGAATTGTCATACATTACTGTTTTTATTCCATACCGAGGTCAAGCAATAAGATATGACTTGGCTGGCGAGGATAGCGAAAAGGTTCAATGGCTGCTAGAGTCCCTTAGCGGCACATATCTTTACAATCATTATGAGTTTGTAGAATTTAAATATAAGGGAATTCTTACAAGTGGGTATTCTCCTTTCATTTATATCGACTTATTTGATAAAGAGGATATATTGCTGGAAACTATCCGCCTACGTGATTACAATCAGGATATTTACCGTGACAGCGAAACAGTATTTTACTCGCTTGTCCCGGCTGACTGGCTCTACCATCACTATTCACCAGAGAAAGATATTGATTGGGATTTGTTTTCCTATTACTTTGACCCACAATACTCAAATCAAACTAACGCATCCTAATACCCGGATCACACAAAAGCCTCGGCTTTTTCTATGATCCACACACATTAGCCCTGCCCGTGAAGGCAGGGTATTTTTTTGCCATTTCATTGATTCTTTTTAGTCGTAGCCTTAGCCTTGGGCTTATTTTTGTTTGCTTCAATGACCATAGACCTCTCCGGTAGTAATTCTTCCACAGCAAGAGGAGACAGATACCAAGTCCGTACAGCAGGGGACAGAGGGTGCTGCAGGCGGCTGTTACCTTTTACGTCACATAAGCATTTCAGTTTGGATTCATGAGGACGCAGTAATTCAGCGACTTCCTCCTGTAACCTTTGAAATGTTTTATTTTTTGCTTTGCCCACACCCGGAGCATAAATAATGGTATCGGCTGTTAGCGCCGGCCACAAAAACCATATAAAGCCGGGCGAGAATAGCCAGTGACAGCCGAAAAAGAAAAACCATTACTTTCGCTTTTAAACCCTTTATACTGGAAGTGTCAACAACCCAGGAAAGGAGTCTTATGAAAGAAATAAAAAGTAATGGTTTCGAGGAAATTATAGCACAAACAATAGAAGAAATGAAGTCAGAGCAAGGAAGCAGCTTTTTATTGGAGCATGTCAATCTTGCTGAGTTAGAACGGCGAACTGGAATAACCAGAGCCAGACTGCGCCGATGGAAGAAGAATGGATTCACTTTCAAATGTCACAAATCCGAAGGCAAGAAAGCTAAGTATACCATTCTAAACGGATATACTGCATATCTGGATGATCTGCTTGGCAAGGGAGTGACAAACTCTTCGGTCTGTCTGAGAAGACTGCAGGAAATTGGATATACTGGTGGCTTAACAACGGTGAAAGACTATATTTCATCCCATAAGCACCTTGTTCCTGCCAAACGGCAGATGGTTGCACCACAGGGAAACCGTGGCAGGAGGTTCCTGACAGAGGCCGGTGAAGCTTACCAGATGGACTGGGGATTTACAAAGGTTCAAGACCACAATGGCAAACCTATACGTCATTAATGTGGAAGCTACTACAAAAGCTGGCTACGAAGAAAAAATACGAAACTACATTAAACCAAATCTAGGCCACATTCCAGTCAATGCTCTCAAAACCGCTACCATTCAGCAGTGGGTAAATGAGCTGTCCACCGGTAAGGGGTTGTCCCCCAAAACCATTAAAAACGCCTATCAGAATCTCAATGCTGCTTTGGAAAAGGCTGTGGCTCTGCAGATGATTCCAACGAATCCTTGCAAAAATGTGGTTCTTCCTAAGGCTAGGAAAATGATAACCAATGTTTACAACAAAGCAGAGATCGACCAAATGCTCCATGCAGCACAGGGTACGGATTTTTACCTTGCTCTCTTACTGATGGTAACAGTAGGTCTGCGTCGCGGGGAACTGGTCGGTCTAAAATGGGAGCATATTGATCTGAATAAACACACCATCACTATCTGCGATACCATAGTCACCGTCAATGGCAAGGCTGTAAAGAAGCCTCCAAAAAGTGAGGCTGGAAAACGTATGATAACGATTGGTCCAGAGTTAACGGGCATCCTAAAGCGAGCAAGACTTGACTATTTTAATGACATGTCCATGAAACCTGGCTTCAACGCTTCTGGTTATGTTGTCCACAAACAGAATGGCGATCCTTACAATCCTGACTCCATCACACAAAAGTGGGAGCGGTTCCGTGAAAAACAAGGCCTTAAAAACATCCGCCTTCATGATTTACGGCACAGTTGCGCTACCATGATGATTGCATCCGGCGTAGACCCAAAAACCGTACAGCATCGTCTTGGCCATGCCGATATTAGCATTACCATGAACACTTACGCCCACTGCACCCCTGAAATGGACAAGGCCGCTGCTCAGAAAATTGATGACGTGATTTTCTCCATCGCATAATGTGAACATAAGCGTCGTATGGTTGACTGCCATACGGCGCTTTTTTTGCTATGCTGGACGTCACCAGGGCGTCAGAGAGGAAAGCTTTCTGCCTATAAACTGCATAGATAAGCCACAAAACTGCCGTTGAAGGACGGGCATAGGTACAGGAGTACAGAATAGAGCCAAATATCAGAATGGGCAGCAAGGAAAAATTTTATGGGAAACTGGGAATTTCAACGCCGAGCACTGGTTTTGCTCTTAAATTCCCTGGTTATTGACAGCAGTATAGTTTACCAACAGCTTTCCCAGAGCAGAAAATTTTCTTGCCATAATAATCTTTGTCAGGGAAGTCGTCGGCTGCGACGTCGCCTCGGACATTTCTATTAACCCATTTTGACCTCTATTTTTATGTTTGGACGTCCTTTTGACGCCCAAATAGACCTGACTTGTTCGATCTAAACGCGACTAAAACCAAATTCAAGATAAAAGAAAAACGCCGTTTTCACGAAGAAAACGACGTTTTTAGTGGTTGCGGGAGCTGGATTTGAACCAACGACCTTCGGGTTATGAGCCCGACGAGCTA
>CAMCOD010000035.1 GCA_945876435.1 uncultured Clostridia bacterium | reverse complement strand
AAGGCTCCCTTGTGCAAAGGGAGCTGTCAGCGAAGCTGACGGAGGGATTGTTTTAGGATACGGTCTGCTCCCCCGGCGGCACCACCATCGTCGGTGTGTCCACTTTGGAGCGCTCCGCCTTCCGCTCCGCTGTCATCGACGCCATGGCGCGCCAGCGCCCAAGGCTCCCTTGTGCAAAGGGAGCTGTCAGCGAAGCTGACGGAGGGATTGTTTTACCGCAGAATCAATATACTCACAAACTCCACGGAAATTTCTGCCGACTTCGTTGTTGGGAATACGAATAACGGTAAGGCCATAACCTTCCAGAAAAGCAGTGCGGTCTGCATCTTTTTGCATTTCATCTTCCTCATAGTGTTGGGAGCCGTCTAACTCAATGACGAGTTTTGCCTCTGCACTATAAAAATCAGCGATATATTTTCCAAGTACCTTTTGTCTGGAAAAACGGACAGGATAACCGCGCAAAAAGTCATACCACAGATGACGTTCTTCTTTTGTCATTTCTTTTCGCAGTTGCTTTGCCAATGGAACCAACTGTTTATTGTGTTTCGACTGCATGACAATCCCTCCGTCACGGCTTCGCCGTGCCTCCTCCCTTTGCACAAGGGAGGCTTGGGCGCGGTGGAAAATCGCGCACTATGCACGACACCGAACAGTGTATGGAAGCGCGCGCTTGACGATTCGACAAATCTTGCTAACTGTTTGGTATGTTCTATCCTATAACTACGATCGATACAAGAGCGTCTCGGTAAACACGGTTGCCGGGACGGAAACGGTCTTATGAAAACCACCCTTCCGGGTGGTTTTTCTTTTTCCCTCCTGTTTCTCCGGAAATTTCCCCTAAAACAGCGGCGCCATCACCTTCATCAGCCAGCCCCGCAGCTTCATTCCCAGAGGACGGGCCTTCAGCTGCTCCTCCGTCACCCGGCGGCACCGCTTTTTGGTCTGCTGAAAGTCCTTTTCCATGTCCGCCAGACAGTCGCAGCGGTACAAATAGGCGGCGCACTCAAAATGATGGTACAGGCTGCGGTAATCCAGGTTGATGGTGCCCACCACCCCCCGGATGTCGTCGCTGACAAAGACCTTGGAGTGCACAAAGCCCGGCTCGTACTCGTAGATCTCCACCCCCGCCTCCATCAGGGACTTGTAGTGGGTTTTGGCCAGAGCGTAGGGCCATTTTTTGTCCGGAATCCCCGGCAGGATCAGGCTGACCTGAACCCCCCGCTGGGCAGCAAAGCACAGCGCCGTCTCCAGCTCCCCGTCCAGGATCAGGTAGGGGGACATAATGTGGACATAGCGGGTGGCCCGGTTCAGAATGTCCATGTACACCATCTCCCCCACCCGGTACTCATCCAGCGGACAGTCCCCATAGGGGATCACATAGCCCTTTTCCTCCGAATAGCGGGGACATTGGGCCATCAGATAGCGGGTAAACTCTGGCCCCCGCTCCGGCAGGTTCCACATCTGCAGAAACAGCAGGGTAAAGCTTCTGGCCGCCTCCCCCTGCACCATCAGCGCCGCGTCCTTCCAGTGGCCGTACTTGGCACATTCGTTGATGTACTCGTCCGCCAGGTTCACCCCGCCGGTGAAGGCGGTGTGCCCGTCGATGACGGCGATTTTCCGGTGATCCCGGTAGTTGTAGTAGGTGGATACAAAGGGCGTAGCCGGGGAAAAGACCCGGCACTCAATGCCCAGCTTCTTCAGCCGCTCCGGATAATCCCGGGTCAGGGTGGTAAATTCGCAGCTTCCGTCGTACAGGAAGCGGACCGTCACCCCCTGAGCGGCCTTTTCCGCCAGGATCTCCAGCACCTCGCCCCACATCCGGCCCTCATCCACAATAAAATATTCCATAAAAATAAAGCGTTTGGCGCCGCGCAGCTGGTTTTTCAGCTCCTCAAACTTGGCTTCCCCGCAGGGGAAGTATTGCACCCGGCACTGGTCGTACACCGGGAAGTTGCCCACCCGCTGCAAGTAGTTCAGCAGGGCGATCTCCCCCGGGTCCTGAGCCGCCAGCGCCTGCCGGACCTCCTCCCGCTGAGGCAGCATGGACTTGGTCTTAAAATTCAGCTTCCGGATCCGCTCCTTCAAAGCCCGATGGCCCAGGTCGCTGCGGATGTAAAAGAACAGCGGCGCGCACACCGTGGGCACCAGCATGATCAGCATCAGCCAGGTCAGCTTGGCGCTGGCGTCCATCCGGGTGTTCAGCAGATAAACCACCGTCACCAGCCCGAACAGCATGGCGAAGGCCGCCAAATAGGGAGCCAGCAGCCCCCGCAGCCAGCGCACCCCCGCGATCAGCAGCACCAGGTTAAACAGCAGCATCAGCACCACAATGCCGGTGCGGCTGAACAGCACCCGCAGCAGCCCCCGCTTGCCCTTTTTCAGCAGCCGCAGACCGGATTCCTTAACCTTTTTCCCTGTTTCCCTGGCATTCTCCATGTCTGAGCCTCCCATCAAAGCATCTTTTCTTACAGTATACGCCAAAATTCCTCCTGAATCAAGGTTTTGCCGCTCCCTTCGACCCCTGGGAAACGCTTTCGCTCAGCCATAAGGCCCACAAACCGCCCCATGACAAACAGCACACGCCACTTTCGCTTCCATCAAAACCCCAAAAACCAAACACTCCACTGCGCCAGCCTCTGGGCAGGCTGCTGTCCCCACAGCACGCACACTTTCCCCAGCAGCAGCCCGAAAACCGCTCCCGCCGCCACGTCCGAGGGATGATGAACGAACAGATACAGCCTTGTCCAGCCGATGAGCAGCGCCAAAGCCAGCGCCAGCGCACCTGTCCACCCACCGCAGACAGATAGCAGCACCGCCGCCGCCGTAAAGCTGGCCATGGTGTGGCCGGAGGGGAAGGATGGGTCCTGGGGCTCCCGGATCAGCAGCTCCGCCTCCTCCTGCAGCTGGAAAGGCCGCTGCCGCCGGAACAGGGGCTTCAGCGTCAGGTTGCACACCAGCGCGCAAACCGCGATGCTCCCCAGAAGCAGGATGCCCTTCTGTCTCTGGGTGACGAACAATACCGTCCCCCACAGCACCCACACCAGCCCCAGATCCCCCAAATGGGTGGCCAGAGCCATCACCCGGTCCAAACCCTCCCGGCGGCAGTTTCTCTGGATCCAGCCGATGATTTTCTCGTCCCAGATCGCGATCCTCTTGCTCATTTTTCCTCCTCCATCTGTGTTTGAGCTGTGTACAGCGGCCGGTAAAGCCTTCCGGCGGATTCCGTCACCTGGGGACAACTCTGCTTTCCGCGCCGTTTTCGCGCCGCCGCCAGCCGCCGCTGCCACTCCGCCAGCAGCTCCCCGTCCGGCAGGCTCACCCCCCGGATAAAGCTGTAAAGTTGCTCCGTCTGGCTCCCCTTCCAGCGAAGCACCACGCCATTCGCCGCCGGACTGTCACTGTCCGCACACTGCGGACAGCGACACAGCCCATACCAGCCCCGGTTATCCGGACTTTTCTGCCAGTGCTCCGGCTCCTCCAGCACTCCCTTGCACACCGGACATTCCACCCGGCACAGCCCCGGCGACAGCCGCCAGCTCTCCCGGGACAGACAGCCCGTAAACAGACGCAGCTCCTGTCCCTCGCCCCATTTTTCTCCGTAGCGCCGCAAGGCGCGCAGCGGTTTTTTTGCCTTATTGATGCCCTTTTTCAGGTCCAGCCGCCCCAAGACCTCCGCCGTGTACCCGGCGTCCGCCAGCGCGTCGTGATAGTCCCGCTTTCTGGGGATCCCCAGCCGTTCCACCGCCTCCATCAGGGACGGCTCCGGCTTATCCCCGCCCAGCTGCTCATAAAACATTCGCTGAATGTCGTAGCTTTCCGCCGGAAAATCCTCCCCCAGGCCGTAAAGATACAGGTTCTGCTTCAGCACCAGCACGTCGCAGCCGCTCCACTGGAGAAGGACAGCCCCCTCCCCGCACCAGTCCAGAAAACGCCGCAGACCCTCCCTAGGCTCCACGCCGCCGTCCACATCCTGCTGGCGCAGACCGGTCAGGCCGGCCACCTGCTCATGAAGCCGCGGGAAGAATTTCGGCCGCAAAATCAGGTTAAACGGCTGCATATCTTCCAGGCAAACTGCGCCAATCTGCACAATTTCCCCCCGAAAACGCTCCGGAAAGCCGTAATAATCGTACTGATTGGCGCAGTAATCCTGATTCCATTCCAAATCAAAGACGATCCGCCGTCCCATCATGCTTTTTCGGCCTCTTCCTTCCGGTTTTTCCGCTGGAGGGCCGCCTTTTTCTCCTTGTTCCACTTGGCGGAGCTGTCCTCGTCCGCGAGACGGGTGGCCCGGGCGAAGCTCCAATGCAGTCCGTCCCTGCGGGACAGCTTAAAGAGCAGGAACACCTCCCGCCGGCACTCCCGGCAGCGGCACAGGGAGTAGTAGCTGTTGCTGGCCAGCTTCAGCCACAGCTCGTCCGGCTCCAGCTCGCCGCCGCAAAGCGGGCAGCTCCCCCGGCAGATCGCCGGATCGTTTCGCCAGTCCATGGCGTCCACATGTCCGTGGAACAGGGAAAAATCGTGGATCTCCCCTTTGCGGCTCAGGCTCTCGTAAAGCTGGCTTTCCTCGCTGGGATAGTTCCGGAAGGCCCGGGGAATGTCCAGCTTCTGTGCCACCTCACAGGTGTAGAGCACATCGCACAGGGCGTCGTGGAAGGGCCGTTCCCCCACCAGACCCATCCGCTGGACCACCGCCTCCAGATTCATCTTTTCGTCCGCCTGGGGCGGAAACTGCTCCGCCACCATCTGCTGCAAATCGTACCATTTTGCCGGAAAATTCTCGTCCATGCCCAGCAAAACCAGATTCTGCTTCAGCACCGGCACATCGTCCATGCCCCATTCCAGCAGCACCGCGTCCTCACCGCACCAGCGCAGAAAACGCTCCAGTCCTTCCTCCATGGACAGGCCCCGGTTGATGTCCTGCTGGGTCAGGCCGGTTACTTTGGCCACATGATGGTGCAGCTTCCGGAAGATCCGGGGCTTCAGCGTGAGAGAAAAGCTCTCCAGCACCCGAAATTCCCCGTCCACCCTGGCGGCGCCGATCTGAATGATCTCCCCCCGCAGGGTCTGCTCCACCCCCTGGTAGCGAAAAACATAGGGCTTGTAGCCCTGGTTCATCTCCAAGTCAAATACAACAAAATTTCCCATTTTTCTCTCCTCCCCGTCTTAATCCCGGCCGGCCAGCCGCGCCGTCAGCACAGCCGCCCCCGCCAGCAGAAGCAGGGACAACAGCCCCTCCCCATTCAGGGCAAAGCCGGGGAAGATTCCTCCCAAAGAGCCGAAAATCAGCCCCAAAATGCCGAAATAGGTCTGCTGCGGCCACTTTTCCAGCAGGCGGCTCACCAGCCGGCAGCCCAGCAGCAGCCCAACGGCCATGCCGGCCGCCACCGGCAGCAGCATCCGGATATCCAGCCGGGAAACCGCCGCCAGCACCGTGGGATAGGCCCCCAGCAGCAGCAGAACAAAGCTGCCGCTGACTCCGGGCAGGATCATGGCGAAGGCGCTGACCGCTCCCGCGGCCGCCAGCCACAGCGCCGTTGCGCCGTCCAGGCCGGTCAACACAGCCGCCTCCCCCGTCCGCATGGAATTCATCCACAACAGCAGCAGAAAACAGCCCAGCAGCGCCGCCAGGCTGGAATTCCGCAGCTTTTCCTCCGCCCCCGACGCCTTTCTCCAGATCATGGGCAGGGAACCCAGAATCAGCCCCAGAAAGGTGAAATTGGTGGCCATGGGATACCGCTCCAGCAAAAAGCGGATCACCCGGCTGAAGGCCAGGATCCCTCCCCCGCAGCCCAGCCCGAAGGGGATGAGGAAGGGGATGTTTTTCCGCAGGTTTTTCAGGCCCATGGCCTCCAGAAGCTGGGGATAAACCCCCAAAACCACCGCCATGGTGCCGCCGCTGACGCCGGGGATAATGTTGGCCACCCCCACCGCCGCTCCGCAGAGCAGATTTTTTATCGCTTTCAAGCCGTTCATTGCGCATTTCTCCCATCAACAGATTTGATCTTCACCGATTGTCAACCTATTATAACACGCTCCGCCCAAAAAATATACCGCCTTACGGATTTTTTACCCCTCCGGCCTTCTCCTCCCCCCGCTGTACGGATCCACCCTTTTGTGCTATACTGGCTATAGGGATTCATAAGAAAGAAGCGCCGGATTCCCGGAAAGGAGGTCTTGATCCTGTTCTTTTCTCTCTTTCTTTTGGCCATGAACCTGCTGATCCCCCTGACCATGCTGGGTTTCGGCCTGTATTTTCGCCGCCACTGTCCTCCCCGCAACCACCTGTTCGGCTACCGAACCGGCCTGTCCATGAAAAATGACGACACCTGGCGCTTCGCCCAAGATTGCATGGGCCGGCTTTGGAGCAAATGGGGGGCCATTCTGCTGCTGCTGAGCCTTCTGCTCAGCCTGCCCCTGTTCCGGCTGGAGGAGGATGCCGCCGGCTGGCTGTCCCTGGCGCTGGTGCTGGGGCAGACCGGGGCCATTCTTCTGTCCATCCTGCCGGTGGAGAAGGCCCTGCGCGCCACCTTCGACAAGGACGGAAGGCGAAAATAGAACCGCAAAGCAGAACAGCTCCCCGCTTACGCGGGGAGCTGTTCCCTTAGAAAGAAGAAAAAAATGAAAAAGAGAAGCTATCGTTGTTTATAGCTGTTTATAGCTGCCGGTGTAGGCCACATAATCCCACAGATCAGCGAAATATTTTCAGCTCGGAGGGCCGCTGCTCCCAGATTTGGATGGCGTCGTCCACCTTCCGCAGCATTTTTTCCCGGTCGGCAGGCAGTTTTCCCCGCACCCGCAGCTCAATAACGTCGTGGAAGCCGTCGTACACCAGACCCTCCACGTCCAGACACTCCAGAAAACGCCGCTCTTCCCGGAGATTTTCCTGCTCGTCGGCGGGAACATAGCGCCCGGCCTCAATGTCCCGGTACAGCGGCGCGCGCCGGTGATGGAAAATGGAGAAGTTGATGACCCGCTCCGGCTTGGTCCGGTTGAAAAATTCCGCGGTGGCCTGCCCGTTCTCCAAGCCCCGGCCCTTTCCGGCGATGCCGGTCATCATATGGGCGCAGAAGATCAGCCCCGCCTGCTGCATCCGCCCGATCTGCTCGTAGGCCTGGGCCAGGGTATGATCCTTTTTCATAAAGCGCAGCACATCGTCCAGCCCGCTTTCAATGCCCAGATACAGGCGGCGCACCCCCAGCTCATACAGCTCCCGCAGCTCCTGGTCGGACTTCTGGCTGATATTGGTAACGGTGGCGTCCATATTCACCCCTTTGCAGCCGGGGAAATACTGGCGGATCTTCCCCAAGATCCAGCGCAGCTCCTCCATGGACAGGCCGAAGGCGTTCCCGTCGCCGAGAAAGACGCTCTCCGGGTTGCCTCCCGCGGCAGATACCCGCTGCAGCTCCGCCTCGATCTGCTCCTGGGGCAGCTTGCGGTAGGTCAGATGTTTGAACAGGGTGCAGAAGGTGCAGGCGTTGTAGGAACAGCCCACCGCCACCGGCAGCATATAGGACGCCCGTTCCATCGGCGGACGGCAGATTTGACCTTCGTATTCCATAACGATCCTTCCTTTCCCCTGATAACAGGATAAAAACGGTATATTTTCTTTTTCTTTTATTGTAGCACAGTTTCTTTTTCCTGTAAATCGCTCCCCCCGCCAAAAATCCCCCTGTCCTTTTCCCGCTTTCGCCTTTTTTTCACTTTTTCACCCAAATCCTGTTGACAAATCCCTCCCAATGCGCTATAATAGTCCACGTTGACAACAACACTCGCTGTTATGGCTCAGTCGGTAGAGCACGTCCTTGGTAAGGACGAGGTCGCCGGTTCGATTCCGGCTAACAGCTCCAAAACCAGCCGCTGCAAAAAACGCAGCGGCTGATTTTTTTTGCCCAAGATCCCCCTTCCCTTCCCAAAAAACGCTAAAAACCGCCGAACCCCCAAAAAAACGCAAAAAATACAAAAAAAGAAGGCCCGGCATTGCGCCGGGCCCTCTCATTATGGGGAGAAAGATGTGAGCGTATGGAACGATCCCTTCCCGTCCTATTTCTCTTCCTTTGGAACAACCTTGATGATGCCTTTTTTGTACATAATGCGGGAAGAGATGATGGCAACCGGCAGCATACCCAGAATCAGGAAGCCAACCATGCCGAACAGGGAGCCGCCGCTGGTGATGCGGACGAACAGGGACAGAATGGACACGATGATCAGAACCGGTACAACGCCCATGATGCCGTTTTTCACCACTTTCTTGCCGTTGGCGGTGGAAGCGAACAGACCCAGCGTCATGGAACCGAACAGAGCTGGTACCAGGTAGTTGGACATGGTCTTAACAGCCTCCAGCTCAAAAACAGGAGCGATCATCGCGCCCAGCAGAGCGGCCAGAGTCAGGATGGCGATGGTCATCACGGAGCAAACAGCGATGGCGATGGAAGCCACAGCCTCGCCCTCGGCGGTGTTCTGCTGTTTGCCGGAGAGCTTCATAGCGTTAACGGCTACCGGCAGCTTCAGGTTCATAATGTTGCCGGTGATGAAGGCCAGGTAAGAGGCGGAACCCATAATTGGGGTATAGGAAATGGCCTCGGAGATACCAACCGGAATGTAGATCATCAGAATACCCAGGGAGCCCAGGTTCAGTACCTGGCCGGCGGATGGGATGCAGTTGTAGTAAGCCAAAACGACAAAGGGCAGAGCGACCATGTAAGCCAGAGCGAGAACGGTGCCGATGCGGCCCCATTTATGACACCACTCCTGGAAGGGGTCCAGCTGAACTTTAACTTTGGTATTTTTAGACATAATCATATCCTCCTTCGTGGAAAATTAGAAGATCTTGGTCCACAGCAGCGCAGAAACCATACCGCCGATCATGGAGAAGGCCATGATGAACTCGTTGAGCCATCTCAGCTTTGGTTTCGCGGCCAGAACGCCCAGGGCGATGGCGATGATCAGACCGGTGATCATAACCAGAGCCTGAATGGTATCGCCGATGAGGATGATCGGAATGTAAACTGCCAGCATGGTCAGCATGAAGGTGCCGGACAGAACGGAGTTCCAGTCTTTGGAGGTGTCGTTGACGTCGTTGGAGGTCTGGTCAACGGAGGTGCACAGCTTGCGGCCCAGCGGGATCAGAATGAAGAAGCCGGCCAGCATACCGATGGACATGAGGATCATGATAACGCCGAACTCCTGACCGCTTGCGTTTGCCATCATATCAGCAGCGGAGCTGTAGTTCATGATGGAAGCGATGGAGCTGGAGATCATCGTCTCGTAAGACAGGGAACCGATAACGGACAGTCTCCACCAGGACCAGGTGGTGCCCAGAACGGCGATCAGGGTGAACAGACCGATTACGATGGACAGGCTGGGCACGATGGAGAAGATGGCGCTGGATTTGATAACGGATTTCAGCTCTTCTTTGGTCATACCGAACTGAAGGCAGCGGTCATAGGCCTTCTTGAAGTAAGCCAGAGAGAACAGAGTGATGTACAGCAGACCGATGATAACGCCGGCCAGCAGCAACGGACTGGTAGCAATTTGTTTCATTGTTGCCATAAAAGTTTTCCTCCCTTTTCTGTTTGTCTCCGGCGGGTTTTTCCGGGGATTTTGGCCCCTCCCGCCGGAAGACAGTGTGTTTTTTCTCTTTTTTTCCTATATAAACAGGGAATCCTTCCTCATAGCGGTGCTGTTTTTCCCTGTTTTAGGTAACTTTTCGGGTGTGCCGCCACATTGTACCTTCTTTGGTTTTTGTGGCGCACCCTTGACCCCGCCGCAAAGCGCCGGTGTCCGGGGGTTCGTGGTGCCCTCTCCGCCGACCCTCTGCAACACCCACGGGTCGAAGGGAGAAGCTTCGCTTCTCAACCATCGCCCCCTACGGAATACGTTCCGCCAGCAAAGGGGTGTTTCCAAAGAGGCACGCCGGTGTCGTTTCTTCCTGCGAAAAATCCCCTTTCCCAATGTTTTCTCTCATCCGGAAAGAGCCGTAAAACGGCTCTTTGCAACCGGCGCAAATAAGGTTTTGTCTTGTACCGGGTAAAACGCCGGTGCGCACCGGCTTGAAAACAGCCGCAAAGCGTCTGTTTTCCGGGGATTCCAAAGGGGGGGGAACCCCTTTGTGTCGTTTTGGATGGGGTCACGCCGGGGTGTCCCACTTCGTAGGGCCAGTTATGGGAACGAAGTTCCCCAACTGGCCGTGTTCGTTCCTGGGACTGCCCGCGGCCCGCTTTGAGAACCTTCGGCCCTCTGGAGCAGGCCCTACAATGGGCTTACTTATGCTCCTTCAGCCAGCGCACGGCGCTGTGTGCCAGACAGGCGGCGCCGAAGGGCAGTACGTCCTCGTTGAACTGTACCTTCGGATGATGGGACGGAGCCTCGCCTCTCTCGTCCAGATAACCGGCGGAAAGGAAGATATAGGTGCTGGGCACCCGGTCGGCGATGAGAGCAAAGTCCTCGGATGCGGAGGCCACCATGTCCGGATACGGCATGGAGCCGGGCACATTCAGCTCCCGGATGTAGCCCACAATCTCGTTTACCATAGCCGGATCGCAGGTCAGCGGCGGTGTGCCGCCCAGATCCTCTACCTCAGCGCTGCCGCCAAAGACTTCGGCGGTCTTTTGGGAGACTTCCCGCACCCGGCGCACCAGTTTTTCTCGTTCGTCCTTGTTGTTGGTGCGGATGGTGCCGGCCAGAACCGCGCTGTCCGGAATGATATTGGGGGCGGAGCCTGCCGCAAACTGGCCCACAGTCAGGACACAGCTGTTGGAAGGGTTACATTCCCTTGCGATCAGCTCCTGCAAAGCCAGATGAATGTGGGCGCCGATGTTAATAGGGTCGATGGCATTCTGGGGATAAGCGCCGTGTGCGCCTTTTCCCTGCACATGGATGCGGAACCCGTCGGAGGAGAACATCATGGTGTTCTTGGCGTTGTAAATATACAGGCCCACCGGCATTTTACCCGGCCCCACATGGACGGCCAAAGCCGCATCAACCGCCGGATTCTCCAAAATTCCGTGTTCGATCATGTTGGCAGAGCCTTCAAAGGTCTCCTCCGCCGGCTGGAACATGAATTTGACCGTACCTTCGATCTGGTCCTCATGCTCCTTCAGCATTTTCGCCGCGGTCAGCAGCATGGCCGCGTGGAAGTCGTGGCCGCAGGTGTGGGCCGCCTTGCCGCTTGGGCAGGCGAAGTCCAGACCGGACTCCTCCGCCATTGGCAGCGCGTCCATATCCGCCCGCAGCAGCAGCACTTTGCCTTCCCCATTGCCCAGGCAGGCGGTGACGCCTTCGCCGCAGTCCTTTGGCTCCAGGCCGTATTCCTTCAGTTTATTCATCACATAGGCCTTCGCCACCGGCATGTGCAGGCCCACTTCCGCGTTGGTGTGCAGGTAACGGCGGTTGGCAACCAGCTCGTCATTCAGCTCCAAAGCTCTTTCGTAGAAGTTCATGGATTTTCCTCCTTTTGTCGTTTTTTCCTTCCTTTTTTCATCGTAAAAGGGCCTTTTCCCCAAAAACCGGGGAAAACGCCGTCCACTTCCGCAAGGTCCACAAATAAAGAAGATTTATGGAACACTTTTCTTAGCTAAAGAATACTGGATTTCCGCCTTTCTGTCAATGATTTTCCCTGAAAAAGGCTGAATTCTTCTTCAATTTTGTAGGATTTAGCATTTATTCCTATAAAAAATACAAATATTCCATAAAGGCATGCTTATTTATGGAATAGTCTCTTGAATTTTGGTACATCTTCTGCTACAATCAAAAGCAGAACACAAGCCGAGGTGATTTTCCTTGAAGAAAAAGGTGGTCGTCATCACCAGCCACTACTTCCAGCAGCCCGCCCAGGAGGCCTTCCGGCGGCTGAACCTGGACTGTGACATCACGCTGGTCCCCTACGACAATTTTGAACATATTTCCCAGGTTTACGAGCGCTACGCCCCCGAGGCCGACGGCTTTCTGGTCAGCGGTTCCAGCGCCCGCTCCGCCATCGTCCTCTCCAAACCCAGGATTCAAAAGCCCATCGCCGCCTTCCAGGTGGATTCCGACTCCCTGTACCGGGAGATGCTGCTGCTGGCGCTGGAAAACCGGCAGCAGGACTTCAGCCGGGTGGTGCTGGACTTTCTGCTGCCTCTGGGGGAGGGCTATACGGTGGAGGACTTTGTCCACCGCAGCGAGATCAAGTCCGTTTACGAGCAGATCAACCGCTGGATCGCCGAAACCGGCGTCCAGGAACTGGGCGGCGCGGAAAACGCCATCATGGCCAAGATCCTGGAGCTGTGGATCAATAAATCCATCGACATGGTGATCTGCGCCTACAGCTCCATCGTCCCGGCGCTGGAGGCCCTGAACATCCCCTACCGCTGCCCCTTCCTCTCCGACCACCAGCTGGAAACTCTGGTCCATCAGGTGCTGGCCAAGGCGGAGCTGCAGCAGCTTCGGGAAAACCTTCCCGCCATCATTCATGTGCTCCCCCGCCACCGCTCCCAGGCCACCCCGGAGCATATGGAGCGGCTGGGCCAGAAGCTGCGCCAGTTTCTCAAGGACAACCTGCTGGAGTGCGTCCTGCAGCAGGACGAGGGCTTTTTCCAGCTGATGACCACCGTGCAGACCCTCCGCTCCATCACCGCCAACGGGGAAAGCTGTCCCCTTGGCTCCCGGCTCAGCGAGGAGCTGGGCTGCCCCATTGTGCTGGGCTACGGCGTGGGCGCCACGGTGAATCAGGCCCTGAGCAACGCCATCAGCGCCGTCCGCGAAGCCAAATCCAGCGGCGGCAGCTTTATTAAGGATGAAAGCGGCAGCCTGATCGGCCCTCTCGGCTCCCCCCGCCGGCTGGTGGTCAACACCCAGCCCCTGCCGGATGTGAGCCTGCTGGCCCGGCGCTGCGGCCTGTCCACCCTGACGGTGCAGAAGCTGATGGCCTGTATGGAGCAGAGCGGCTCCAACCGGGTCACCACCCCGGAGCTGGCCAGCCGCTTCGGTACCACCGTCCGCAACGCCAACCGCATCCTCTCCCATTTGAAGGAGGCCGGCTTCGCGGCTCCCGTCTATACCCAGACCTCCGCCTCCCGGGGCCGTCCCCTGCAGGTCTATGAGCTGGATCTCAGCCTCCCCCTGCCGGAAAGCGGCCCGGAGCCGCAGAAATAGCCCCAAAAAGCCCTTCCGCCCGCCTGCGGAGGGGCTTTTTTTCGGTTTTTGCAGGCTTTTTTCGGATTTTGCAGGCTTTTTTTCCGTTACGCAGACTTTTTTTCCCGTTTTTCACAACAGCTTGAAGGGAAAGTGGAAATATGCTATACTATATATCATATTCAATGGAAAAAGACGGGATCTTCCCCGAAACCAAGGAGGAATGTTTGCCATGAAAATCAATCCCTTAAAGGGTATGAAGGATTATCTGCCGGCGGAGCAGCGGCTGCGGGACTATGTGCAGGGACAGATCCTGTCGGTTTACCGGGCCAACGGCTTCGAGCGCATCTCCACCCCCATGCTGGAGGATATGGAGAACCTGGACAAAAGCGACGGCGGCGACAACCTGAACCTGATCTTCAAGGTCCTCAAGCGGGGGGACAAGCTGAAGGCCGCTTTGGACAGCGGCGCAGAGAAGGACCTGAGCGATATGGGCCTGCGCTATGACCTGACCCTGCCTTTGAGCCGCTACTACGCCGCCAACCGGGACAAGCTCCCCGCTCCCTTCAAGGTGATCCAGACCGACCGGGTCTTCCGGGCGGAGCGTCCCCAGAAGGGCCGTATGCGGGAATTTGTCCAGTGCGATATTGATATTCTGGGCGACGAAAGCTGCAACGCGGAGATCGAGCTCATCGACGTCACCGCCAGAGCCCTTCTGGCCATCGGCTTCCGGGATTTCTGCGTCAATATCAACGACCGCCGGCTGCTGCGGGGGATGCTGGAGAGCATGGGCTTCGCCGCCGACACCCTGGACAGCGTGTGCATCACCTTCGACAAGCTGGATAAAATCGGCGTGGAAGGCGTTTGCTCCGAGCTGACGGAGAAAAACTGCCCGCCGGAAGCAGTCTCCGCCTTGGAAACCTTCCTGAAGGAGGGGGATTTCCGTCTGGAAAAGGTGGCTTCCCTCTGTGAGGACCAAGCTTTGGGCGAAAATCTGGCCAAAGTCATCGCCACCGTGGGTCAAATCGCCGGCGGCGCCTATGAGATTTCCTACTGCCCCAGCCTGGTTCGCGGCCAGGGCTACTACACCGGCATGGTCTTTGAAGTGACCTGCCCGGCCTTTCACGGAGCCGTGGGCGGCGGCGGCCGTTACGACGGCATGATCGGCAAATTCATCGGCCAGCAGGTGCCGGCGGTGGGCTTCTCCATCGGCTTCGAGCGCATCTGCGATATTTTGCAGGAACAGGGCTTCACCGTGCCGGAGCAGAAGGCCAAAATGGCTCTGCTGTACCGGCCGGAGGCGGATTTTGCCGCGGTGATGAAGAAGGCAGCGGCTCTGCGGGAAAGCTACAGCGTTTCCATCCTGCCCCAGGCCAAGAAGCTGGGCAAACAGCTGGGCGTTCTGGAGGCCCAGGGCTTTGCGCTGGTCGCTTTCGCGGATAACGACGACATGAAAACCCTCGGCGCCAAGTAATTTCCGCTGTGGCACAAAAGGCAGAATTTTCGGAGCCGCCTGCGGCTCGGCATGGGCGTAGGCAAACCCTGCGGCGCATAAAGGCGAAAACGCCCATGCGCTTTCGCGGACAACGACGACATTAAAAACCTCGGCGGGAAGTAATTTCCCCCTTGCGCCGGATTTCCGGCATACACCACCAATCTTTCTCAAGGAAGAATTTAGGGAAACAGAACGAATCGAAAAAAGAGCGGCCCCAGGGGGAGGCCGCTCTTTTTTCGCCCTTAACACTGGACGGATTTTGGGAGAAAGGCCCCGCCTTGCTAGGATTAACAAATTATACTTGAATTTATACCTGAAATTTGCTAAAGTTGTCATGGTAAGCTTTGTCATACCCGACGCAAAAACTGTGATTGGAGGAAAAAACCATGAAATTCAGCGAATTTCCCTACGAAAGACCGGATTATGAGGCCGTGAAGGCTCAGATGGAGGCTATGCTGGACCAGCTGGCCGCCGCCAAGGAGCCCCAAACCTTCCTGGAAGTGTTCGGCCGCATCAATGAGCTGCGCAACCACTGCAACACCATGGCGACCCTGTGCAGCATCCGCCACAGCATCAACACCAAGGACGAATTTTATGACGCCGAAACCAACTACTGGGACGAATACAGCCCTTTGTACCAGAATCTGGAGAGCAAGCTGTTTAAGCTGGTGCTCCACTGCCCCTTCGCCGATGAGCTGAAAAGCGTCATCCCCGAAACCTACTTCAAAGAGGCGGAATACAGCGAAAAATCCTTCCGGGAGGAGATCATCCCCGACCTGCAGGAGGAAAACCGCCTGTCCACCGAGTATGAAAAGCTGATCGCCGGCGCGGAAATTGAGTTCGAGGGCAAAACCTACAACCTGCCCCAGCTGAAAGCCCTGACCCAGAACCCGGATCGCGCTCTCCGTCAGCGGGCTTATGACGCGCGCATGAGCTTCTTTGTGGAAAATGAAGAAAAAATCGACGGGATTTACGATAAAATGGTCCACCTGCGGGATTCCATCGCCAAGAAACTGGGCTTCCGCAACTTTGTGGAGCTGGGTTACATCCGCATGGGCCGCTATGATTACGACGAAAACGATGTTGCCGCCTACCGGCAGGAGGTTCTGGAGCACATCGTTCCCGTTGCCAGCCGTCTGTACAAGGAACAGCAGCAGCGCCTGGGTCTGGACCGGCTGCGCTATTTTGACGAATCCGTGGAATTTCTCAGCGGCAACCCCACCCCCAAGGGTACGCCCGAAGAATTGGTGGCCGCAGCGCAGAAAATGTACCACGAAATGTCCCCGGAAACCGGCGAGTTTATCGACGTCATGGTGGAAGGCCAGCTGCTGGATCTGGTGAGCAAGCCCGGCAAAGCCGGCGGCGGCTACTGCACCTCCATCCCGGACTACAAGGTTCCCTTCATCTTCGCCAACTTTAACGGCACCTCCGGCGACGCCGATGTGCTGACCCACGAGGCCGGCCACGCCTTCCAGGTGTACCAGAGCCGGAACATTCCGGTGCCGGAGTGCCTGTGGCCAACCATGGAAAGCTGCGAGATCTTCTCCATGAGCATGGAATTCTTCGCCTGGCCCTGGAGCAAGGGCTTCTTCAAGGAGGATACGGACAAATACCACTTCCTCCACCTGGGCGCGGCGGTAAAATTCGTGCCTTACGGCGTGCTGGTGGACCACTTCCAGCATGAGGTCTACGCCCATCCGGACATGAGCCCGGCAGAGCGGAAGGCAACCTGGAGAAGACTGGAGAAAATGTACCTGCCTCACAAGGATTACGAAGGCTGCGACATTCTGGAGCGTGGCGGCTGGTGGTACCAGCAGGGCCACATCTTCGGCTCTCCCTTCTATTATATTGACTACACCCTGGCCCAGATCTGCGCTCTCCAGTTCTGGAAACGCTCTCAGGTGGATCATGACCCACAGGCCTGGCCGGACTATCTGGCTATGTGCCAGTGCGGCGGCACCCTGCCCTTCCGCAAGCTGCTGAAGGTGGGCCACCTCCGCGAACCCTTCCAGAAGGGGATCCTGGGCGAAGTGATGAACTCCGTCAGCGCCTACCTGGACGGCGTGGACGCCAACAAGCTGTAGGAAGCTTTTCTGTTTTCCCCAAGTTTCCGCAGCAGACCCGGATCCAGCCGGAGCCCAGCCTCCGGCTGGATCTTTTTGCCCCGGGCAAGGCAAAATAGATTCATTTTTCCGAACAAACTCCTCCTTTTTCCCCAGTTTTTTCACAGCAGTGAACAAAAATCCAAAAAATCCTCCAAATTCCCTACAAAACTGCTACATTTGGGGGAATAAGTTTGTCAAAGCTGAATACTTGCCTATTTTCGCCGTTGTGCTATACTGTCCTTGAACCCAAAATTTACTCTTTGGAGGTAGCAAACCATGACTGTCAATGAAAAAATCGCCAAAGTCCGCCAGCGGATGGCCGAGAACCAGATCGCTGCCTGTGTGATTCCGGGCGCTGACCCGCACCTGAGCGAATACTTCTCCCACCACTGGGGTACCGTTACTTATATTTCCGGCTTCACCGGCGAGGCCGGCACCGTTGCCATCGCCACCGATATGTCCGGTCTCTGGACCGACGGCCGTTACTACACCCAGGCCGATATCGAGCTGTCCGGCAGTGAGGTACAGCTGTTCCGCGCTTCCGAGCCGGAGACTCCTACCATCCCCAAATACCTGTCCCAGCACCTGCCCGAGGGCTCTGTTGTGGGCCTGAACGGCCGCCTGTTCTCCGCCGCCGCTGTCAAAGCCATGCAGGAGGAATACGGCAAGAAAAATATCACCGTCAACACCCACGTTGACTACGCCAACGAGATCTGGACCGAGCGTCCCGCCGAGAACCTGACCCAGGTTTACACCCTGGATGTATGCTACGCCGGCAAATCCACCGCTGACAAGCTGGCGGAAGTTCGCGCCAAAGTAAAAGAAGAAGGCGCCGACTCCCTGATCGTCAGCCGTCTGGACAACGTGGCCTGGCTCTTAAACATCCGCGCTGACGACGTGCTCAACAACCCGGTTGTCATCGCCTACGCCTTCGTTTCCCAGGACAGCGCCACCCTCTACACCGAGGAGAGCCGTGTACCTGCCTCTGTGGTTGAAGATCTCCGTGCCAACGGCGTGGAGCTGAAGCCTTACGAGGATATTTTCAGCGACCTTGCCTCCCTGTCCCAGGCCCAGACCGTCCTCTGCGACGAAAAAGAGGCCAACTTCAACCTCTATGAGGCTGCTGCCGGCAACAAAAACCTGACCGTCATCAACAAAACCAACCCAATTCCTCTGATGAAGGCCATGAAAAACGAGACCGAAACTGCCAATACCTTTAAGGCTTACCTGTACGACGGCTGTGCCGAAGCCGAATTCTACGGCTGGTTCACCGAGGAATGGGAAAAAGGCACCCAGTTCAACGAATGGGAACTGGCGGAAAAGCTCCATTCCTTCCGTGCCCAGCAGCCTGGCTTCAAAGGCGACAGCTTCACCACCATCATGGGCTACAAAGAGAACGCTGCCATGATGCACTACGCCCCTACCGCCGCAAAATCCAAAAAACTGGAGAAAGAGGGCCTGCTGCTCAATGACTCCGGCGGCCAGTACCTCTGCGGCACCACCGATACCACCCGTACCATCGCGGTAGGCCCTCTCACCGATGAGGAGCGCCGGGACTTCACTCTGGTTGTCCGCTCTGTCATCGACCTGAGCTGCGCCCGCTGGCTGGAAGGCACCACCGGCCGGGATCTGGACATTCTGGCCCGCAACAACCTGTGGCAGCTGGGCATCAACTACCGCTGCGGCACCGGCCACGGCGTTGGTTACCTGCTCAACGTCCATGAAGGCCCACAGGGTCTGAAGAGCACCGTTCCTCTGAAAGAGGGCATGGTCCTCACCATCGAACCAGGCGTTTACACCGAAGGCTCTCACGGCGTCCGCACCGAGAATACCGCCGTTATCCGCAAGGGTGAAAAGACCGAATACGGCCAGTTCTACTACTTCGAGATCTTCACCGTTGTTCCTATCGACACCCGCTGCCTGGATCTGTCCCTGCTGGAGGACCGCCATATCCAGTGGATCAACGATTACCACAAACACGTTTACGAAACCGTTGCTCCTCACGTTTCCCCAAGAGCGAAAGCTTGGCTGGAGAACGCCTGCAAAGCCATCTCCCGCTAATTTCTTTCAATTATTCCAAATTCTTTCGTTTCTCAAAATTCTTCAAAACAAAAAGACCTCCCAATGGGAGGTCTTTTTGTCTGCGTTTTTTTCGTTTTTT
>CAMCOD010000034.1 GCA_945876435.1 uncultured Clostridia bacterium | reverse complement strand
CGCGCCGCGGGCACGCATGGCGGTGAAGGCCTCATGGCCCGGGGTATCCAGGAAGGTGATCAGCTTGCCGTTGCTGGTTACCTGATAAGCGCCGATGTGCTGGGTAATGCCGCCGGCCTCTGTGGAGGTAACGGAAGCATGGCGGATGGCGTCCAGAATGGAGGTCTTGCCATGGTCAACGTGACCCATAACAACAACAACCGGCGGACGCTCTACCAGAGAATCCTCGTCGTCCTCTTCCACATCGAAAAGACGGTCCTCAATGGTAACAACCACTTCTTTTTCAACCTTGGCGCCGATCTCCATAGCGACCATAGCGGCGGTATCGAAGTCGATCACATCGGAAACTGCCGCCATAACGCCCAGCATCATCAGACGTTTGATGATCTCAGCAGCCTGGATCTTCAGCTTCAGCGCCAGCTCGCCAACGGTGATTTCCTCCGGAATGGTGATGGACAGCTTCTGACGGCGCTCCCGCTCCATCTCCAGCTTGCGCATCTTCTCCGCTTCCTTATCCTTTTTGGACTTGAAGTTGTTTTTCTTGGCGTTGCGGCCGGTAAATTTCTGCTTGCGGATATCCTGGCCCTTGGGGGTCATATTGCCCGGGGCAATATTTTCATAACGCTCGTTGTATTTGTCCAGATCCACGTTTGCGGCACGCATATCCACCCGGCGCACACCGGTACCGTCGTCGGTACGTTTGGACGGGTCGATGACCGGACGGCTTGGAGCCGGTTTTGCGGGAGCCTTGGGAGCCTGTTTTGGCTGCTGGTTCTGGGCTTTGTCGCCAAAGGGCTTTCTGTCGCCCTGGGGACGGTCGTTTCTTCTGTCGCCTCGCTCATTGCGATCGTTTTTGTCGTTTTTATCATTGAATCGGCCATCCCGATTGCCCTGGGGACGATCGCCGAAGGCTTTGCGCTCGCCCTGGGGACGGTCCTGACGGGGCGCTTTGTCGCCGAAGGGCTTGCGTTCGCCCTGGGGGCGGTCCTGACGGGGCGCTCTGTCAGCGGCCGGTCTGCGCTCACCCTGTGGGCGGTCCTGACGCTGTGGTTTCTCACCCTGGGGACGGTCATTCTGTGCTTTCTGTGGTTTTTCAGTCTGTGTTTTGTTCTGTTTTGGCGTTTCTTTCACTTCTCTTACTGCCTCCACTTTCTTTTCGTCCTGTTTCTCCTCTGTTTTTTCCGCCTTCTTTTCCTCTTTTTTACCGGAAGCGAAGTAAGAGTCGAAATTCTCCACACTGTTTTTTCTGGTATAGGTCTCAAAGACCCGGTTCAGTTCCTCTGCGCTCAGGGCAGTGGTACGTTTTTTCTCGTTATCGGCGGTGCTCAACAGATCCACCAGTTCCTTTACCGGCACATTAAGATCTTTTGCCACATCGCCCAGTTTATATTTATTGTTAATCGTCATGAAATCAATCCTCCCTTACTGGAAGCGCTTCTCCCTGCTGCAGCAGAATCTTGGCGAAACCATCCTCGGTAACGCCAAGGATACCGCTGCCTTTGCTGACAGCTTCCTTGATCTCGTCCTTACTCAGAGGCAGCCGGGCTGCCGGGACATTGTGCTTGCCGCAGAAGAAGCTCACTTCTTTTTTTGACTTATCGGAAAGGTCAGTACTTACAAAAACCGCTTTTACCTGGCCGGCTTCCACCGCTTCCTTCACCTGATCGAAGCCCAGAAGCAGTTTACCGGCTCTGCGGCAGAGGGAAATGGTGGACTGGAGTCGGTTATTCACCCTTCTTCAGCTCCTCTCGCAGCTTTTCCACGATCTCTGCCGGGATGGCACAGGAAAACGCCCGCTCCAGCTGCCGTGTTTTAATGGCTTTTTCCAGACAGGAAATGTCGTTGCACACATAGGCGCCGCGTCCGGATTTTTTGCCGTGGAAATCAATGCTGATCTCGCCGTCCGGCGATTTCACCACACGGATCAGCTCTTTCTTGGGTTTATGTACCCGACAGCCGGTACACATTCTCATAGGTATCTTTTTGCTTGGCGCGTTATTGGCTGGCATGCCCGATGTCACACTCCTTTTCCTTACCTATGCTTTCAAAAGCAAAAGAATGATTATTCTTCGTCCTCTGCGGCCTTTGCGCTTTCATGAGCGCTGCTCTCGGAGCCGATATCGATCTTCCAGCCGGTCAGGCGGGCAGCCAGACGAACATTCTGGCCTTTGTTGCCAATGGCCAGGGAAAGCTGATGGTCCGGAACGATAACGCGGCAGCTTTTCTGTCCTTCCGGATCAACGGTCACGGAAAGAACTTCCGCCGGGGACAGGGCAGCGGCGATCAGCTCCTCCGGATTTTCGCTGTATTTGATCACGTCGATCTTCTCGCCGCCCAGTTCCTCCACAATGGCGGAAACACGGGAGCCTTTTGGACCGATGCAGGCGCCTACGGCATCCACGTTCTCGTCCTTGCTCCAAACAGCGATCTTACTTCTGGAACCGGCCTCGCGGGAAACCGCCTTGATCTCAACGGTACCGTCCTTAATCTCCGGCGTATGCAGCTCAAAGAGGCGTTTGATCAGTCCGGGATGGGTGCGGGAGATCATCAGCTTGGGACGGCGGCCTCCTGCCATTACATCGGCCACATAAACCATGATCCGCTGTCCTTCCACCAGATTTTCACCGGGGATCTGCTCGGACTTGGGCAGGATCACTTCCGTTTTGTCGATTTCCAGGGTAATATTTCCGTTGTCCGGGTCGATCCGCAGAATCGGCGCGGACAGGATCTCAAATTTATGGTTCTCATATTTTTTCAGAGTCTGCTCTTTTTCCGCCTCACTGATGCCCTGACGGATCACATGCTTGGCAGACTGAGCGGCGATGCGGCCGAATTCCTTGGTTTCCAGCGGAATTTCCACCTGACCGCCCACTGCGGCGTGTTTGCTGTACTTCATCGCGTCGCTGACAGATATCTCGGTCTCCGGAGCTTCCACCTCATCCACAAGATATTTGCGGATCGCCACATAGAAGCGGCGTTTTTCCGGATCGATCTCCACGATATTGTTTTCGGTGCCGCCCATATCCCGTTTTACGGCGATGGCGATGGCGCTGCTGATTTTTTCGATCAGGTAATCCACAGGGATCCCCTTGTCGCTGGCCAGCAGATTCAGCGCTTCAAAGAACTCATTGTTCATTTTCATTTGACTTCCAACTTCCCTTCTGAATATTCGTTTAATCCAAGTCTCTGGACAGGTCGATTTCTTCGTGCAGACGGATAAAAGCGCAGTCCTTTTTGGCAAAGCTGCGTTCTTCCTCTCCCACCTGAATGGTTACGGACTCCGGATCGTGGCGGACCAGAGCGCCCATAAAGTCCCTCTGTCCGTTTTCTCCACGGATCAGGCGCAGTTCGATCTCCTGTCCCAAATAGCGGTCAAAATGCCAGGGACGAACCAGATCCCGGCCGATGCCCGGCGAGGATACCTCGAAATAATAGGCCTGGCTGATGGGGTCAGCCTCATCAATCAGCGGATCGGCAGCCCGGCTGACGTTTTCGCAGTCATCAATGGTCACGCCGCCTTCCTTATCAATAAAGACCCGGAGATACCAGCTTGCGCCCTCTTTTTCAAAGCGCACATCCCACAGCGTCAGCCCCATTCCCTCGACAATTGGTCTTACAATGTCGCTCACGATCTCCACGGTGTTGCCTTTTTTATTTCCTGCCAAATCGGATCCATCCTTTCCCAACATAAACAAAAGAGCGAGGCCATTGACCTCACTCTTCCTCGACTTTCTTATCCTAACTGTATAATACTGTACCATAGATCGCAAGGATTTGCAAGCCCTTTTTCTGTGTTTTGGAGAATTTTGCTGGATTTCACGTGAAAGTTCCTATCCGCGGCCTGTTTTTCTCCACTTATTCCTCCATCTGCTTGCCCAAAAAGCCCGCCGCAGTCTGGATCAGCTTTTCTTCCGCCTCGCTGGGCTCCTCGCCGTCTTCGGAAGCCAAAAACATAATGGAACCGCAGACATCGCCGGCGGCTACAATGGGATACTGAACGGAAGCGCAGCGTTCTACGCCTTCCACCGGCTGGAAACGCCGTCCGCTGCCCCGCTCAAACACATAGGGCTTTCTCTGTTCGATCATTTCCTCCAGCGCCGGAGAGATCCGCCGTTCCAAAATTTCTTTTTTCGGCAGTCCGGACACCGCAACAACATGATCCCGGTCGCAAACCAGCACCGGCGTTCCCGCCGTTTTAAACAATACCTCCGCATACTGGCCCGCAAAGTCCGACAACTCCCCAATTGGGGAGTATTTTTTGAAAATAACCTCCCCTTCGGTGTCCGTATAAATCTCCAGTGGGTCGCCTTCCCGGATCCGCATGGTTCTTCGGATCTCTTTTGGGATCACGACCCTGCCCAAATCATCAATTCTTCTCACAATACCGGTTGCTTTCATTCTTTTAACCTCCATAACTACTGTTCTCTATATCAAATTGAGCATAATTTTCGTTTGGAGTTAGTATGTGGAAGAACACAACCATTATTCGGGAAAAATCGCAGGGATTTTTGCCTGTTTTTTACATCAATAAGAACAGCATTCTGTCTCAAAAAGCAAAAGAGCCTGTCTCTCCTCGAGAGAAGCAGACTCTTTCTACTCTTTTGGCTCTTTGCTTCGCAGCATTTTAAGTTGTACTACATTGACCCGAAACTCCTGTTTGCATTTGAGGCAATGCAGCGGGAAATTGAGCAAGGCCGTACAGGGCTGACAGCGAATCCATAGGGGCTCCGTTTTTAACTCTATGGACTGAATCATCACAATACCTCACACTCTTATCTTATTCCATTTTTTGAATAAGCCTTCCTATATTTTCATGATAATACTCCCACAGGTAATCAAGGTATCTTGTTTCAGATGTAACGGACAATCCAAGACGAATATCTCTAAATTCTGCTGAATCTTCCACTGTCTCTGCAAGAAGCAAATTCAATTTCTCAGTCAGATTTACCTCCTCTTCTTCGTATTTTTGCTGAACGCGTTCTGGTATCGAGTCATTGGTATCAAAGGCCAAAGAATACACATCGAATACCATGATATCGGCATCTTGGAAAACGATGTAATCAGCCCACTTTTCTATGGGGAATATTTCCGAGCCTATCTGAAGTTCAATTGTATTCGCAGGAACAGCTTGTAACAGCATGGCGGTATAAGGTTCTGCATCCAGAGGACCATATACTAACATATCCAAACTTGTGAATGAACCATCCCACTGAATACGTAATTCATCCTCATTCCGCAGCATTGTATCCTGCCTCATGGTTTCTGGGATCATTTGCAAATCTATGCTGTAACCCAAATCTTCCAATGAGGTTGGAGGATACGGTTGGGTATTCTGACCTGAACTACATGCACATTGCAGAGAAAACACCAAGCTCATTATAAGAAGTAAAATCTTTTTCATAATCCCTGTCCCTCCTATGTTATTGATCCGATCGCTGCGCCTTGAAGAATATCATACTGGTGCATCAGCGAGTTTTGCGGACGGTGTACCTGCTCCATGAGCTCATACCCGATCTTTGACTCCACGTTCAAAGACAGGATCGCTTTTGTCAGGCGTTCCAGCACAGGCAGTTCCTTTTTCCGGACGATCTCGCTGGCATCCTGCATCAGTTGGCCAGTGATTCGCTGGATCACCCCGTCCAGAATATCCTCTTTCGACTTGAAATGATAATAGCGCGTACCTCTGGCGATTCCCACCGCATCCAGGATGTCGCCGGTACTGGTGTTGTCGAAGCCCTTGGCGGCAAACAGCTTTTCCGCCGCGTTCAGGATCTCCTCTCTTCTTACTTCGGCTTCCTTTACAATCCGCATAGTCCTTTTCCTTTACCGTCAGGTTGATTACCGACTATCTGTTGGTTACAATATACCTTTTTTTATATGATTTGTCAAATTTTTATTAATAACAAGTTAATAAAGGTATCTTGGGTTAGAATGCTGAAAAATCTGAACCTGCTGGACAATATCCTGCTGCCTGCCACCCACCTGAACAGAGGAAAGGTCTCCGGAAAGGAACTGGAGAGCCGCGCCCGGTCGCTGATGCGGAAAACGGGAATTGAAGACCTGTCGCAGCGGAGCATTACAGAGGTATCCGGTGGACAGCTCCAGCGGGCCTGCATCTGCCGAAGCATAAGCAATCAGCCGAAAATTCTGTTCGCCGATGAACCCACCGGAGCCCTCAATCAGACCGCGGCACAGGAAGTGATGGCGGAATTCACCCGGCTGAATCAGGAGGGTACCACCAGTATGGCGGTATAAGGCCCTGCATCAAAAGGACCATACACAAACAGATCCAAACTTGTGAATAAGCATCCCACTGAATATGCAATTCACCCTGAAAGTGGGATATCAAACCGCCGCTCCGTAATTTTATCAAAAATCCCAACAGCAGCTCTTTTACTCTTTCTATAAATATAACGAAAAATATTCTCTTTTGGGGACACTTTTGAACAAGATTTCATTATTTTTCTCCAAATCCATAAGATATTCCAGGAATTAACCGGTAAAATCAAAGGATCTATGTGCATATGTGCGCCTGGATGCCTTTCCTCCATGAGATTTCCTCCATTTGTTCTTCCGTATTCCTTACAGCGATTTTCTCAGATATTCCGCCGTTATGGTGGATGCTTGCTCCGTCATTTCCTTCGGCGTTCCGGCAAAAACGATTTCCCCTCCGGCTGTGCCGCCGTCCGGTCCCACGTCGATGAGCCAGTCCGCCTGCTTCATTACATCCAGATTGTGTTCAATGACAATGACGGTGTTGCCTCGATCCACCAGACGGTCCAACAGCTCCATGACCTTCTGAACATCCGAGGCGTGGAGACCGGTGGTGGGCTCGTCCAGCACATAGATGTTGCCCTTCTTGTCCAAATATTTGGCCAGCTTTACCCGCTGACGCTCACCACCGGAGAGAGTGGACAGGGGCTGGCCCAGGGACAGGTAGGGCAGTCCCACCTCCAGCATGGCTCCCAGCGCTTTGCGCAGCTTTTTGTTTTCTTTGAAGAATTCATAGGCTTCCCCGGCGGACATATCCAAGATCTCCACGATGTTTTTGCCGTGATAACGGTAGGACAAAGCCTCTTTGCTGTACCGTTTGCCCTCACAGGCTTCGCAGACTGTGGTGACCGGGTCCATAAACACCAGCTCCGTAACGATCTGGCCCCGCCCGCCGCAGACCGGGCAGGCACCCTTGCTGTTGAAGGAGAACAGGGAGGTATCCACACCGTTCTCCGCCGCCATCACCTTGCGGATTTCATCAAAGAAACCCAGGAAGGTAGAGGGAGTAGACCTGCCTGTGGCCGTCACCGGCGACTGGTCCACCAACACCACCCGGTCAGCATACTGTTTGGCGAACACATCCCGGATGAGGGAGCTTTTTCCCGACCCCGCCACGCCTGTTACCACTGTCAGCACGTTCAGCGGAATATCCACTGACACATTTTTTAGATTGTGGACGCAGGCTTCCCGCACAGGAAGGAACGCCTGCGGCGTCCGAGGTTTGTCCTTGAGAGGTACAATCTGCTTCAGAGCGTTTCCGGTGAGGGTGCCGGAGAGCAGCAGGGCTTCATAGCTCCCCTGGAACAGGATCTGACCACCGTTCTTCCCCGCCAACGGCCCCACATCGATGACTTCATCGGCAATGGAAATCACATCCTTGTCGTGCTCCACCACAAGAACCGTGTTTCCCTTGTCCCGCAGGCTTTGCAGCAGCTTTGTCATGCGGTACACATCCCGCGGATGCATACCGGTACTTGGCTCGTCGAAGATGTAGGTCATGCCGGTAAGGCTGCTGCCCATGTAGCGCACCAGCTTTAAACGCTGGGCCTCGCCGCCGGAGAGCGTGGAGGATTCCCGGTCCATGGACAGGTACGGCAGGCCGATGTCGATCATTCGGGTCAGGGAGGCGATCAAAGCGTCCACAATGGTGGCTGCTCTGGGGTCGTCAATGGCGCCGAGCACCTGTACCAGCTGGGTAAACTCCATGGCGCACAGCTCATCAATGCTGTATCCCGCCACCTTGCAGGAGAGGCTCTTTTCATTCAGCCGCCTGCCATGGCAGACCGGGCAGATCTTTTCCTCCATAAATTGATTCAGTTTACGCAGCGTGTGGTCATTCTGCTCCTCAGGGCCTTTCATCAGGCACAGGCGCTGAAACTGTGTTTTGATCCCCTCAACTCGCTTATGTACTCGAGGTCCGCCCGGTTCCCTGCTGCCAAACAGGAGGAGATTCCGCTCTTCCGGTGTATAATCCCGGTACTTTTTATCCAGGTCGAACAGGCCCGAACTTGTGTACTGCTTCCAGTAGTAGTTTCCCACACCGAAGGCCGGGAGATTCAGCATGCTTTCGTTCCAGGATTTGTCCGGGTCGATGGCCCGTTCGATGTCCAGATCCAGAATTTTTCCAATGCCGGAGCAGGTCTTGCACATACCGTTGGGATCGTTGAAGGAGAAGTAGGAGGCCGTTCCCACATAGGGTTCCCCGATGCGGGAGTAGAGCAGCCGCAAAGCGGCATACATATCGCTGATGGTACCTACGGTAGAACGGGCGTTGCCGCCCAACCGGGATTGGTCCACAATGACCGAGGCGGAGAGGTTGTCGATGCGCTCCACCTTGGGCTTTTCGTATTTGGGCAGCCGTCCCCGCATGAAAGCGGTGTAGGTCTCGTTCATCTGCCGCTGACTTTCGGCGGCAATGGTATCAAAAACAATGCTGGACTTCCCGGAGCCGGAAACCCCGGTAAACACCACGATTTTCCCCTTGGGAATATCCAAAGAGACATTTTTCAGATTGTTCTGCCGAAGACCCCGGATCACAATTTTATCTTGGTTCATCATAAAAACCGCCTCGCTTTCTTCTTTATCATGCATCCACAGGGATATTTTTTCTCGATGTTCCTTGCCAAATGAGAAAGGGACACGCCGCACAGGCTGCGGCGTGTCCGGAGGAATTATTTTCTTCTCACAGGATAGCAGACTTCGGTCACAAACTCGTTGGGATCGGAAGTTTCATGGGGGCTGACATGATAGATATTAAAGGCTGGACCGTCAAACTCATAGCCGTTGTCCCTGATCCAGCCTGCCACAGCTGCCATGATATCGCTCATCTGATCGTAGGAGCCCCGGCAGGTTGCGGACGCCACGGTGATTTCCGGCAGTGTTTTGAATTTCACATGTTCCGTGTCCGGATACTGTCCTTTCACCGTTTTTTGCGCTTCCACATCCACATCGGACTCCTTGAACTCCTGATCATAGAACACGACGCTGCAATAGCAGGGGTCATCGGGGATCAGATGCAGAGAAGCGGTCTCGCTGATCAGCAGGCTCCAGAGCATCCCCTCCATCTCGTAGGCGGGAATGTGCATACGGACCGTAGCGGCATAGCGCTCCGGAAAAGTTTTTAAAGTTACATCATATTTCATGGTTTCGTCATCCTTTCTCAGCCGTTCCAAAGCTGTATCCAGGAGCCGCAGCCGGTATGCCGTCTGCCGGGATTGTTCCAGAAGCTCTGCCTGCTTCAGACGCAGGTGATGCTCCAGCCTTTCTTTTTCCCCGTAACAGGCAAGGACCTCGCCGATGGCCGTCAGCCCAAAGCCCATATCCTTCAGGGCTGTGATCCTGCCGGCAATGGGGAGCTGGTTTTCGTTGTAATAGCGATAACCGGACTCCGGGTCGATTTTGACCGGACGAAGCAGGCCAATCTCGTCATAATGGCGCAGCATACGAATACTGACTCTGGATAATTTTGAAAAATCTCCGATTCTTAACATAGCGTTCCTCCAGATCTGTCGGTTTTTGAGCTCACCATCATTGTAGTATCTGCCATTGTGGGAGAGTCAAGGGGTAAATTCTGCGTTTGGCCGTTTTTTCGTTGTTCCGCACGGCCGCCGGGTTCCTTGCGTATGCCCTCGCTTGGATTATACCAGATTCCTCTGTCCGGCCAATAGGCTGGTTTTACAGGCAAATGTGTCAATTTTACAGCTTTCAAAACAATACCCTTTCCGCCGCGTCAACACCGGTTTGCTTTTCTCCTTCTGCCCTGATATACTGTTTGTGAAAAGCCGGAGAAATATTGGGAGACAGCGACCCAGCGGCGGTCCGCGGCAGAAAGGAAGAGGGAAAGTGGAGGATTTTATGACCGCATTGAAGCAGCGGGATCTCAAGAAAATCAGGTCATTCCCCAAAGCTGACTTACACAATCATTTCGTGCTGGGAGGAAGCCGGCAATATTTGCGGCAGACCACCGGGACAAAGATCCAAGCGATCAAAAGTCCTTTGTCATCCATGGACGAGATGCACGCATGGAATCAGGCCAATCTGGGAGAGGCTTTTGAAACGACTCAGATGCGGAAGATCCTGATCCGGGCCACCTTTCAGCAGGCAAAGGAAGACGGCGTCACTTTATTAGAGATTGGAGAGGACGTTTGGGGGCTTGGTGCGTATTTTCATAATGATATTGACCAACTGATTGAAGCATTTTTGACAGCACAAAAAGAAATTGCCCCAAATACCGAACTGCGGCTGCAGATCGGTTTGTCAAGGCACTGCTCCATTGGCTATCTGGAAGACTGCTTATCCCACTTCTGGGGCAGCAAAGCGTTCTACTCCATTGATTTGTACGGAGACGAGCTTGCCCATCCCATTGAAAACTTCAAGGGTATTTACCGCAGGGCAAAAAGCGAGGGACTTCGTCTGAAAGCGCATGTTGGCGAATGGGGAACGGCAGAGGATGTGAGAAGGGCGGTAGAAGAGCTGGAACTGGATGAGGTCCAGCATGGAATTGCCGCAGTCAAGGACGAAAGCGTTGTTCGTTTTCTTGCGGACAATCACATCCGCCTTAACATAACCCCAACAAGCAACGTGCTGTTGGGAAGAGTGCCCGCCATGGCGAGCCATCCAATCGGCCGGCTTTACCGCAGCGGCGTTGATGTTACCATCAACTCAGATGACATCCTGATTTTTGATTCGGATGTATCCAAAGAATACCTGCGCCTGTATGAAGCGGGACGCTTAACGGCAGAGGAACTGGACGCCATTCGATGCGGCGGCTTAGAACCAAGATAGGCCCCATAAAAATCCGTTGATTGATGAAATAAGCCTCCGTATGGTCACAGCCAGACGGAGGCTTATTTGTTTTGTGGAAACCCGACTATAAATTCCTATCCGTATAAAACAATTATTTTACACGATTTTTCTGTTTTTGCGGTAAAAAATCAGACCCGCTATGTCCGCAAGAAGCCAGCCGATGGGGATGGAACACCAAATCGCGACAACTCCCAACGGTGTGTGCGGCGCCAGCGTATAGGACAGCGCCACACGCGTTCCAAGGGAAATGATCGTAAGGATCAGCGAAATGTGCGGTTTTCCGATTCCTCTGAAATATCCGTACCAAAGGAACAAAATGCCGATTCCCACATACGCAGTGCCTTCGATCCGCAGGTATCTTGCGCCTTCTGCGATAATTTCCACCTCACTGGCATCTATGAAGAACCGCATCAGATCGCCGGCAAAGGCAAAAATCAAAGCGGAAATCATCAGGCAGAATCCGGCCGCTGTCCGGAAAGCAATGCGTGTGCCTTTTTGGATCCGCTCAGACTTCTTCGCACCATGATTTTGGGAGACAAACAATGAATACGCGTTTCCAAACTCCTGTGCCGGCATATAAGCGATGGTATCAATTTTCACAGCAGCGGCAAAGGAGGCCATAACAGTTGCGCCGAAGCTGTTGACCAGACCCTGGATCATTAAAATTCCGAAGTTCATGACCGACTGTTGGATGCCTGTTGCCACATCGTTCACTATAATCTCCCATAATCTACGGCCATTCCATCCAGTTCCGGTCTTTTTCCCGCGCAACAGAGGAATTTTGGCCGCGGCGTACAGCGTGATTCCGATTCCGGCAGCCGCCTGTGCAAGGACGGTCGCCCACGCAGCGCCGCCGACGCCCATTTTCCGTCCCAGAACAAACCAAAGATCCAGTACAATGTTCATAACAGCGGAAACCGCCAGGAATAGGAGCGGTATCAGCGAGTTTCCCATAGCCCGGAGCAAATAGGAAAAGAAATTAGAAAGAAACACGAAAAAAATACCAACAAACACAACGGATACATATTTCCGGGTTATTTCCATCAGTTCGGGAGGCGTTTGCAGCAGATCCAAAATCAGCTGCATTCCCGGATAGATAAGCAGATCAATCATGACTGAGACCCCAAGGATGAACCAGAAGGAAAGGCGCACATCCTGGCGCAGTTTGCTTTCCTCTCCCCCGCCGTAATCCGCGGAAAAGAAGGCGCCGCTGCCCATGCAAAGCCCAATGATAATCGAGGTAATAAAAATCATCAGGGTATAAGCGGAGCCTACGGCCGCCAGAGCATCCGCTCCGATACACTTGCCGACAATCAGGGTATCCACCAGATTATAGACCTGCTGCAGCAGATTTCCCGCAATCATCGGCAGAGAAAACTGGATGAGCTTTTGGAAGATGGACCCTTCCGTTAAATTGACTTCCTTCACCTTTATGCCTCCGCTGTGTTCAAAAACAGGAGAAAAGCAAGGGGGCATTATCTGCCCCGATGCTTCTCCTTTCGTTTTTGCTGTTTTCATTCAAACTGGCGCTGTTTTTCTGCTTCCCGCCGCTTGCGGCTTCATTCTATCACGGGAAATATTGTGTGTCAACCGCCGGAAGCAAGTCCTTTCTGTCGGCAGGTGTTGATACGGCGGCTCATCTCCCTGATCAGATTACGTTCTCCTTTTCGCATAATTCCCGCAGTCTGGTCTTTGCCCTCTGAGCAACTCTTGCCACATTGGCTGGGGTCATGTCCAGAAGCTGGGCGATTTCTTTGTTGCGGTAGCCATGATAATGCTTCAGAAGCAGCACTTTCCGGTAACGCTCCGGAAGCTGCAGCAGGCACTTTCCTAAACCCTCGTCACTTTTGTACTCCACAGCGCCCAATTCCTCCGACAGCCTGAGAGCGGAGCGGCGGTTCTTCTTCCGATGCAGGTCGATGGCGCTGTTCCGAACGATGGTAACAATATAACCGGTGGTCTTCGGGCTGTTCGCTTCCCCGATCTTATGAATATTTTTCGATATTTTCACCAACGAGCTTTGCACCGCATCCTCTGCGTCCTGCTCATTTTTTAAAACCTGATAGGCCTCATAATACATCAAATTTCGATATTGATGATAGATTTGTTCAAATTTCGACCGATCCTCCGCCGAATCGATCATTTGCAAGTAGAGCAGCACGTTCTGAACTCTCCTCTTCCTGTAAATTTTAATGGTTTTCTATATAAAAAGTTGAAAATGAGAAAATAAATGCCTGATTTGGGATATTATGCTTGTAAAAAATTAAGACCAATCCCAATATTTCTGGATTGGTCCTGATTTTACGATATTTCTTACACATTATCAAGCAACATATTACTCATGTTCATATAATATATTTCCTTCTAAATTGTTATAACTTAGGGTAGAGTATTATTGAGGTGAGAGCCATGAACGAAGCCGCACGAAAATATCTGGCCCAGCGCATAAAACAAGCAAGAAAAGACTGCAAACTGACCCAGGAACAGCTGAGTGAAGCGTTCGGATTGTCTCAAAAAAAGCATCAGTGATATTGAAAACGGACATGGCAATCCAACCTTTGATAATTTATGTGATTTATTACATGCCTTGAATCTTTCCTTCGAAAGCCTGCTTCCATCTGTAACCAGCGAAGACGACTCCCACTTTCAAAGGTGGATCAACTGTTACCTGAGCAGCACCAAAGCCAATCGGCGCGTCCTGCTCAGCAATTCGGAAAATTTGTCAAGAGAACTAAAAGAACGTACAGACAAATAATCAACGCTGTCTGTACGTTCTTGCTTTACCGAAAATCACGCAGGAGGTTACAGAATGAGAGAGATCCTCATCGGTGAGATCATCAAGCAGCGCCGGATGGAGCTTGGCCTGACACAGGAAGAACTTTGTGAAGGTATTTGTGAAGCGCCTACCTTGTCCCGCATCGAAAGCGGAAGACAAACCCCCTCCCGCAGCAAATTAAATGTTCTGCTGCAGCGTCTCGCTTTGCCGGGGAATAAATACTATGCTCTGATGAGCGAAAATGAGCTGGCCATCGAGCAGCTGAAAACCGAGATCATATCCTGCAATATGCGCCGGGACAGCCGTGAAGGGCTTCGGAAGCTTCAGTCTCTTTCGGAACTCGTCGACGCTGATGATCATTTAACGAAACAATTCATTTTACGTTCCAAGGCACTCCTGGGCAAAGAAGAAAAGGGAGAAATTGTCCCCTATTGCTTTGAGGAGAAATTGGATCTGTTGTATCAGGCCATTCGATTGACCATACCTGCTTTTGATATCAACGAAATCGGCAAGCACTGGTACAGCCTGGACGAGATGAAGATCATCAACCAGATCGGAATTACCTATGGGGAGCATCAACAGGAACTTCAGGCCATTGATATTTATTACCAGTTTCTGAAATACATTCAGAAAAGCAAATTTCAGATCAACAACGACAATGTTCCTGTCGCTATTTTAGTGGCTTACAATTACTCCCTCCTGCTTTGTAAAAAACAGCATTATGAAGAGGCGATGGAAATCGCCAATTGGGGCTGGGACGTGGCGGTTCACTGGGGCAGATCCACTTATGTCGGTGGATTGCTGTATGTTCTGGGTGAGTCTTCCTACCAATTAGGGAAGATTACGGAAAGTGAACAATATTATCTTCAATCGTATTATGCCTTTTCCCTGTCAAAGGACAGCCAAAGCTGCGATGATGTGCGTGAAAATATTGAGGATCACTTCCCCCATATAAAATTATAATCCGTCTCCACCAAATGGAGGGGTACCGTCATCAAGAGGTTGAACAACATTCCCTTCGCCTGGCTCTCCAGCGCCATACTCAACTTCGATGGTCGTATCATCGTCCTGCCCATTTTCCGGTACATCAATCATTCCAGGGTTCGCCACAAGAATGGATGCGCATAACATGGCCGACAGTAAAACAGAAAGCAATTTTTTCATTTTCAGCACTCCTTAACATATTTACATTAATATTATAACAAACTCAAAACAAAAACCATGTCATTTCAAGTACGAAAAAAAATACATGAAACGACATGGTTTTTTCTTTTTTTGACGCTTTGTGAAAAATATCCCTGGCCCCTATTGTGAAAAATTCCAAAGCATAAGCACAACTGGAGCCAGGAAAACCATATGCGGCGGATAAAAGCGGATGGAATGGGTAGGCGGCAGGGCCGATTGCTGCTTTCCCAATCCAGATCCTGTGCGCGGCTCCACCGCAGGATTTTCAGCCAAACCGCAGCCCTCACGGGCTGATCACGATTTCTGCCATTCACACAGGTCATTGACCGGCGGCAGACAGCGGTGATTTTGGCAAATATAAAAGGAGGTTTTGCCATCCTTCAGCGGAAATTGCTTGGATTCCTGCCGCAAAACCGCCGCCGAATCTGCTGGGAGGGTCAGCGCCAGCTGAAGACGCTCCTCCTTTTCTCCGGGAACCACGGTAATTTTCGCCGGCGGCTCGATCTGATCCAGCAGCGCCAGCAGATACATGGCGTAACCCGGCGGATAGTGCTCTGCCTGTGCTGCCATAAAATCCAACTGCTTTTGCGCCTCTTTTTCGTCCTCTTCTTCCTGGGTCAGTTGGGCGATCCGCAGCAGATTCCACGCCATCAGCGAGTTTCCGCTGGGCATCGCTCCGTCATAAGTCTCCTTGGGACGGGAGATCAGCTGCTCCCCTCCCTGCGCATAAAGATAAAATCCGCCCCCGCTGGGATCTTGGAACTGTTCCAGAACCGTTTTGCATAAGTCTTTCGCCTGCTTCAGGAAGCTTTCCTCCAAAGTGACCTGATACAGCGCAAGCTGGGCAAAAATAACGCTGGCATAATCATCCAAAAGCCCCAATACGCCCCGGATCCCGTAACGGCTGCTGACAAAAAGCTTCTCTTTTTCTTTATGATAATGCTTGAGGAAGCCATCCGCCTGTTTCGCTACAAAGAGATACTTTTTCTTTTTGCTGGCGTGGTACAGGCGGCACATAGCTGCGATCATCAAGCCGTTCCACGCGGTCAGGATCTTGTCGTCCAGATGCAGACGGCAGCGTTTTTTCCGGTACTGGCGGATCTTGGGCAGCAGCGCGTCGAAGGTGTCGTCCGCGGCATTGCTGTTCAGCAGGTTCGGGATGCTTTTTCCCTCAAAGTTGCCCTTGTAGCTGATCCCCAAATGGCGGTTGAAGGCCGTTCCTTCCTTCTCACCCAGCAGGTCAAGCAGCTCATCGGGGGTAAAAACATAGAATTTTCCTTCTTCGCCGTCGCTGTCCGCATCCTGCGCGCTGTAAAATGCGCCGTCGGGAGCGGTCATTTCCCGCAGAATATAGTCTGCCGTTTTTTCCGCGATGGAACGGTACAGCACTCTCCCCGTAACCTCATAGGCCTTGACATAGGCCATGATCAGCAGCGCGTTGTCATAAAGCATTTTCTCAAAATGAGGCACCAGAAAACGCTCATCGGTGGAATAGCGGCAGAAGCCATAGCCAATATGGTCGAACAAGCCGCCCTGATACAGGCTCATCAGGGTCTTTTCCGCCATATCCAGACAGTTTTTGTCCTGATAGCGCTGATAATAAGTCAGCAAAAACAGCAAATTGTGTGCCGCCGGGAATTTTGGGGCTTGGCCGAAGCCGCCGTACCTTTGGTCAAAGCTGCGGCGATAGAACACAACCGCGGAATCCGCCAGCTTTTTGTCGCTTCTTCCCTTTTCCCTTTGCTGTTGGTTCAAATAGGCCGTAATGTCATCCGCCTGCCGCAGCAGATCCTCCCGGCCGCTCTGCCACTTTTCGTGTATGATGCGCAGCAGCGCTTCTAGGCTGTCCTTGGGGAAATAGGTCCCGGCGAAAAAGGGCTTTTGCTCCGGAGTAAGAAAAATACTGGTGGGCCAGCCTCCGCTGCCGGTCAGGGCCTGGCACACTGCCATATAAACGCTGTCAATATCCGGCCTCTCCTCCTTATCCACCTTGACGGCAACGAACCAGTCGTTCAGCAGCCGGGCAATTTGGGGATCTTCAAAGCTTTCATGGGCCATCACATGGCACCAGTGGCAGGTGCTGTAGCCGATGCTGAGAAAAATCGGCTTATTCTCGTCTTTTGCCTTCCGGAAAGCCTCTTTGCCCCAGGGATACCAATCCACCGGGTTCTGCGCATGCTGCAGCAGATAGGGACTTGTGGCGTTTTTCAGATGGTTATACAAAAGCATCACCTCTTCCTTTGGTCTGTGGCGGGATTACGGACTTTAGTATGTGCCGATTTCGGAAGATTATCGCCAACATTGGTATAACAGTCTGATCCCTGCAAAAGCCGCCGCCTTTTCTTCTTCATTCCTCCCAGTCGGTCAGTCTGGACGCTTTCTTCCGCAGAAAGACAAGCGTATTTTCCCCAGAATATTCCGGCGCGTAGCGGTGATTCCGGCCCTCAAACTTTCGAAGCTGTTCCGGGTCCTGAATCCGCTCCTGCGCCATATAGCGGACCATCTCCCCGCGGGCCATTTTACACATGGTGCCCTTCTCAATGATCTTTCCGTCCTTTTCCTCCCCGAACACACAGTTGATCCAGCGGATTCTCGGCGTCAGATAGCGGGAAACACAGACGCTGTACTCCTTGGAGGCCAGATTGACGACGCAGTCGCTTTCGGCAAAAAGAGCCTGGGCGATCCGATCGCCCCAAAAAGCGTAGAGATCCTTCGCTTGGCCTACCGACAGCTTGGCCTGCATTTCCAAGCGGTAGGGCGTCACCCCATCAAAAGGCCGCAAAATGCCATAAAAACCGGATAGAATGCGCAGATGCTCCTGAATATAAGCAAACTCCTTGTCCGAAAATATGCCGGGAGCCATATACTGATATTGTATCCCCTCATAAGCCAAAATCGCCGGCGTCAGGTTCCGGCGCAGATCCATGTGCTCCAGGCGCAGCACGTTCTGCTGGGCAATGGAATCGTTGCATTTCCACAGCTTTTGCAGGGCTTGCTCATCCATTTCCTTCATTTTCCGGAACAATTCCTCCGTTTGGGAAAGAAAACAGGGCAATTCCCGCCAGGGCAGCCCATCGTCCCGATTCATTTTTTTTGCCGGGGAGATGATGATCCTCATATCCTTATTCCTCGCCATTGAGATAGGCCAAAATCTGCTCCGCGTTGCTGTCCGGTTTTACCTTAGGCATCACTTTTTCGATAACACCCTGCTCATTGATCAGATAAGTGCTGCGCACAACGCCCATACTCACCTTGCCGTAAAGCTTTTTCTCCTGCCAGACACCGTAGGCCTCAATGGCCTGCCGTTCCGGGTCCGAAAGCAGGACGAAAGGCAGCTCATATTTCTGCGCAAACTTCAAATGCGATGCCGTGGAGTCCTTGCTGATGCCGATAACCATCACATCCTTGGCTTGAAACTGCGCATAATTCTGGGCAAAGGCGCAGGCCTGACGGGTGCAGCCGGGTGTATTATCCTTTGGATAAAAATAAAGAACCACTTTCTTTCCGGCAAAATCAGACAGGCTGACGCTGTTTCCGTTTTGATCCGGCAAAGTAAAGGCAGGGGCTTTCATTCCAACTTCCAACATAATGTTTCCTCCGATCTTTTTCATGTTTTTGCTTTCCGTTATTTTACCACGTTGTACGAAGGACTGCAAATAACAGTCTCTCCAAAGGAAACCGGCGCAGTATAATACGGAAGCCACGAAAAACGTGTTGGAATACAGAAAGGAACACCGAAAAAGCCGTCAAAATCATCGGGCGTTTCTTCATGCGGAGGTAGTATTTTTTATATTTTTCTGATATTCTTTATTCAGCGAAAGAGCGTGATAAATCATAATTTTTGAATGATAAATACCGGCTCCGCGTCAACCCTGCGGAGCGTGGGTTCCAATTCATATTGTCAAATTATATGATTACTTTATCGGGAGCAACATCTCAGACAATATGAAAGGAGATAAAAAATGGATCAAATTAAGATCGGCAAATTTATTGCAGAGCGTAGAAAAGAACGTGGTTTTTTACAAAAAGACATTGCGGCAAAATTGGGGATCAGTGAAAAAAACGTTTCCAAGTGGGAGTGTGGAGTTTCCCAAAGTTAAAGATACCACATCAATCCCACGCGGACTTTTGCTCAA
>CAMCOD010000033.1 GCA_945876435.1 uncultured Clostridia bacterium | reverse complement strand
CGGGTTGACCCTTCTAGGGTCTGAGCAAACCACTAGTTTACTAGTGGTTTTGATTCCGCATCGTTTGCGTCTGCGGAGGGATTGGTATGGGAGCGGTAAATCACCTGCTTCATATCCGACAAAGAACGTACCGCGTCGGAAGACTGCATCAGAATAGCCTGTTCCTGCTCACTGAGGGACAAATAGTAGCTTTTGGCCTGTGGGTTTTCGCTGAGAAGCTGGTTCAAATGGTTCATAAAAAAATCACCTCCAGAAATAGCATTTCCGAAGATGAAGGCGATTATACCGCTTTTTTCTTTTTTTCAAGAAGCTCGCAGGTCAGCGCGGAAACGCCCACCATCATAGCGGCGGAAAGCACATAGGCCAATTGACACCAAGGGGTAAAAAGATGGCCAAGCCAGTGGATGGGCAGGAAAAAAACATCCCCCGGAACAATAAACAGGTCGCCCCAAAAGCCCATACTGCTCCCCATGCACAGAAAAGTGCCGAGGGATAAAACCATGGCAGGCAGATTCAGCCATAGGACTGCGCTTTTCCAGTTTCCCAACTGCTTCCACGCCACGCCGCTGAGCCAAAGCCAAAACAAAAGCATGAGCCCATGAATAAGCCCAAGTCCCACGAAGTTTTCATCCAGGCCAAGCAATCCCAACAGATAACCGACCAGCCAAGGTGCGCAGCCGTAACAGAGCACCGTCCATTTTTTCATCCAAACCCCTCCTTATGATTTACCAACAGCTTAGCATAAAACACCGGAAAAGGCAAGGAAGAAGGAAAAAGTGGCTTTTCGTTGACAAGGTGCGGAAAGCGTGATACCATTACCCTGTATGTTTGGCTGTTTTTGGCCTTTTTTGACGAAAAACGCGTCAGTTCAGGAGGTTTTGAATCGATGAAACAGGATATTTCCCAGGAAACCAAGGATATTTTACAGGGTATTGAGCAGTTTTGGCGGGAGGTGAACACTCTGCCGGAGGCAGATATCCAAATGCCGGACAAACGGCGCTTTATTCTGCTGCTGGGCGGGCTGTCCTCCTACCGGAAGGTGCCCGGTGTGGAGGAGCACATGGGCTTTGACGGGCTGTATCACTGCAAGGGCCGCAACGCCGTCAGGGAAACCAGAGATTATCTGGAAAAATTCATGGGTGTCACCGATAAGGCGAGCCTTCTGCAGACCGCTAACGGCTTTTATCACAGCGGCGATGAATATGACCAGTTTCTCAGCTTCTGGGAAAGACGTCCACTGTTTAACGAGAAGGATCTTACCGCCGAAGGCCGGGGAGCCTTCCAGAAATGCAAAGCCTTCGCGGAGCTGTTCCGCCCCTTGGTGGAAAACCGGGGCTTTTATGCCTGGGACTGCAACGAGCGGATCTGTCTGTTTCGGGCAGCCTGCGCCTGCGAGCTGATCTCCGAGGACGAATTCTGGAACCTGACCGAGCCGCTAGCTCGAAAAGCCTGCCAGCTTTATCATTCCTGGAAGGAATATGCTCTCAGCGCGTTCTGCGGAGCGGTTTACTTCATGTACTGCCAGTATGGCTGCAAAGAAGGGGAGGAGCTGAAGCAGTTTTACGCCATCAACAATATGCTGCTTCACAAGCTTTTCCTCAATGACGGCCACTGGACCCGCTGGGGCTGGTACCAGTTCCCGGTGAAAAACTGGGTCATCCCCGGCCCGCAAATCAAGCCCATTCTGACGGATTGGCAGGGGCCGGTAGGCTGTTTGGCTACCGATCGAATTATGGTGGACGGCTGCAAGGTGGGTTATCTGTACCGGGTGGAAGCGGTCAATGCCGGAGACAGCGGCTGGCGCTTTTTTGCCGGGGACGAGGACGACGCCTATACATCCGACCCGGATAAGGTGGGTGTTTTCCACCTGAATACCCTCTGCAACTACGACCCATCCATTCTGCCTCTGCTGAACACTCCCGTAGGGACGGCCTTTATCCGGGATGAGGAGGGGAATTTCCGCCGGGAGGAGCTGGAACCGTAGAAAAATGGGGAAATATCTCTTGTGAGAGCTGTCGAAAGGTGTTAAAATAGAAGCATCAAGCGATGAAGAGGGAAAACATGAAAAGCACAAGAATGATCATCTGTTTGCTGGCTTTTCTGCTGGTTCTGAGCGGCTGCAGCAAGCGTTCCTTGCCTGCCTCCGCTGCTTTTTCGGTGCAGCCGGCCTCGGAGGAAGCAGTTCCGGAAGCCGGAAGCAGTACAGCCGGCGGCAATATCCCGGAAGCGGATCTTACGCCTTTGACCCAAAGCTCTCTGGGCCAGGCGCTGCGGAGCTGTATTCGGGAAGTGAACAGCGTTACCGTTACAGACGCAGCCAGAGGAGAGCTGATCTACCAGTCTGAGGATGCGGTGTTGTCGCAAAGCTTCTATGACGCGCTGCAAATCGTCCACGAGGAATTTGACACGTTGGACATCCGGCCCTATGACTTTGATGTTCGCTTTTCCACCATGCTGGGTGTTGAAAAATCATACGGCATCTGGGTCAATTTTACTCTGGACAACCATGTGATCGTCCAGGGGGAAGGCGGGCTTTGGGATGTGCCTCTGACAGAGAGCAACTGGATCCGCGCCAGACTAAGCGGTTTGGTCTAAATCAATTGGGATAAAAACAGAACAAAAAAAACATAAAAATGACAGAAAACGGGAAGCAGGTGAAAATCCTGCACAGGGACGCTACTGTGTTTGGCAGCTGCCATCAGTCAGGAACCGTCTGTCTATTTGCGGCAACTCTGCGGAACCTGGAGCTTGCGCAGCTTTTGCGCCTGATTCCGTCTGCTGCAAGCTTTGCGGCAGGCGTTTATTTTTATGATATTTTATGAAAAGAAGGGTAAAGAGAATGAAATTGGATGAAGCGCTTTCCCGGATCCAACCGTTGGACGAGGGAGCAATGGAGCAGAGCCGTAAACACTGGAGCTCCCTTGCCAAACCATTAAACAGCCTTGGCCTGTTGGAAAAAGCATTGGTTAAAATCGCCGGGATCACCGGTGATCCCGCTATCCATCTGGAGAAAAAAGCGATCCTGGTCTACTGTGCCGATAACGGTGTTGTTGCCCAGGGGGTCAGCCAGTCCCAGCAGGATGTAACCGCCATTGTCAGCGAAAACCTGACAAAATGCGCCACCAGCGTCTGCCACATGGCAAAATGTGCCGGCGCGGACATTATTCCGGTGGACGTGGGCGTGGCCTGTGATGTGGACGGCCCCGGTATGATCCACCGGAAAATTGCTTATGGTACCCGGGACTTTTCCCAAGAGCCGGCAATGACCCGGGAACAGGCCGTTGAAGCCATCGAAGTGGGCATCAACATGGTAAAAGACTGCCGGGAACAGGGCTATCATCTGCTGGGTACCGGCGAAATGGGCATTGGAAATACCACAACATCCTCCGCCATTGCCGCGGTTTTGCTTCATCAGTCTGTGGAAGAGGTGACAGGACGGGGGGCAGGCCTGTCCTCCGCCGGTTTGGAACGGAAAATCCAGGTCATCAACCAGGCGATTCGGGATCTGGTGCCGGATGAAAACGATCCCATCGACGTTCTCCGAAAAGTAGGCGGCTTTGACATTGCCGCTCTGGCTGGTACCTTCCTGGGTGGGGCCGTTTACCATGTGCCGGTGCTGGTGGATGGTCTGATCTCCTCGGTGGCGGCTCTGGTTGCTGTGCGCATTTGTCCCCAGGTGAAGGATTATATCCTTCCCTCCCACGCTTCCAAGGAGCCGGCTGGTCAGATTTTGATGGATGCTCTGGGCTTACAGCCTTTCCTCTATGGAGAAATGTGTCTGGGCGAAGGGACGGGAACTGCTGCGGTCATGCCAATCCTGGATATGGCAGCGGCGGTTTACCACAACATGAGCACCTTTGAGCAGGTGGAGATTGAGGCTTATCAGCCTTTGGTTTAGAGAGGAAGCATCATGCTCACTTTGGTTCTTGGCGGAGCCGCCAGCGGAAAATCCGAATACGCAGAGACTGTGTCTCTATCTTACGGCCTGCCCAAAATCTATCTGGCCACCATGGAAAACAGCGGCGCTGCCGCTCAGCGGAGAATTGCCCGCCACCGAACGCTGCGCGCGGAAAAGGGCTTCACCACAGTGGAATGTCCCCGAAATTTGGGGCAGCTCAACCTTCCGGCTGGACAGGTGCTGCTGCTGGAGTGTGTTTCCAACCTGTTCGCCAACGAAATGTACGCCGCATATCCGCCGATTTCCGGTATGGAGGCCGCCAAACGCTCCCTGGAGGGGATCAAAGCCGTCCTTGAGCCGGTGACTCATGGGGTCATCGTGTCCAACAACGTGTTTGACGATGGCGTGACCTATGATCCGGAGACGGAGGACTATATCCAGGGTCTTGGCTGGCTCAACAGTCAGTTGGCACAGCTCGTGGACAGCGTCATTGAGGTGGTCTGCGGCATCCCCATTCTACATTCGCGATAGCAACGAGGAAAACATTATGAAAACACTATTGGAATCCATGAATATTGCCTTCTCCATGTACTCCCGCATCCCCATGCCACGGGTGGACTGGAACGAAAAAAACATGAAATTTGCCCTGTGCTTCTTCCCGCTGGTGGGTCTGGTCATCGGTCTGCTTCAAGGGATCGTTTTGTGGAATCTGCAGGGCTGTTCCACGATACTGGCAGCAGCGGTAGCTGTGCTTTTGCCGGTGCTGCTCACCGGCGGCATCCATGTGGACGGCTTCTGTGATACAATGGACGCCTTGGGTTCCCATCAGTCCAAGGAGAAAAAGCTGGAGATTCTGAAGGACTCCAACGCGGGAGCCTTTGCGGTGATGGGCTGTGTGCTGTACTTTCTGCTGGATTTTGCTCTGTGGGAATCCTTGTACAGCCGCCTGTGCGCGAACCCCAGGGCGCTGATCGTAATGATGCTGGCTTACGGCCTGTCCCGCAGCCTCAGCGGTTTATCCGTGGTCAGCTTCCCCTGCGCCAAGAACAGCGGCTTGGCCGCTATGTTCGCCCAAGCCGCTGACAAAAAGAAGGCTCGCATTATTCTGAGCCTTTGGCTTATTGTATTGTCTCTGCTGATGTCGCTGCTTCAGCCGTGGACAGCCGCCTGCTGCTTTGCGGGAGCTTTCCTGACCTTCGCCTACTATCGTTTTATCAGCTTGAAGGAGTTTGGCGGCATTACCGGGGATCTGGCCGGTTATTTTTTGCAGCTCTGCGAGCTGTTGATGACAGCTGCGGTGCTGATTGGAGGCTAAAATGAGACTGATTGTTGGTGGAAAAGGGCAGGGTAAGCTGCAGCTGCTGCTGTCTGAGGGGAAGTATGTACAGGAGCAGGTGACAGATGGCGCGGATTGTCCTCTGGAGGACTTGGGATCCCGGCCGGTGCTGAACCATCTGCACCTTCTGGTTCGCCGCTGGACAGCAAGCGGAAAGCCTTTGGACGAACTAAAAAAGAGAATTTTTCAGAGCGGCATTCCGGTCATTCTCTGTGACGAGATCGGCAGCGGCATTGTTCCCATTGATAAAGCGGAGGAACAGTGGCGGGAGGATACTGGCCGCCTCTGCTGTGACATTGCGGCACAGGCGGAGATCGTGGACCGGGTGTTCTGCGGCCTGTGTCAGAGGATCAAGGAGATAAAATGAAGATTTATCTGATTCGTCATGGAAAAACCAAGGGAAATCTGGAGCGGCGGTATATCGGCTCCACCGACGAGCCGCTTTGTCCGCAAGGGATTGAGGAACTGCTCCAAAAGCGGACGTTAAAGATCTATCCGGCCTCCCCAGAGAAGCTGGCTGTCAGTCCAATGCTGCGCTGCCGGCAGACAGCACAGCTGCTTTTTCCCGGTGTGGAGCAGGCGGTCATTCCGGATTTTCGGGAAACCGACTTCGGACGCTTTGAAAACAAAAATTATCTGGAGCTTTCCCACGACCCGGCGTATCAGCGCTGGCTGGACAGCAACGGGACCCTTCCATTTCCGGAAGGGGAGAATCACGAGGCTTTTTGCAAGCGTTGTGCTGCCGCTTTTCAGTCTTTGTCAGAACAGTGGCAGAAAGACAACGTCCGGACAGCCGCAATCGTTGCCCATGGTGGAACCATTATGGCGATCCTGGCCCATCGGATCCCGTCGGATTTTTATGACTGGCAAGTGAAAAATGGAGACTGCATCTGTCTGACGATAGATGGAGACACCATAAAGGCAGAAAAGTAGAAAAAATAGGAAAACTGGTAAATAGCTTTACACTAAAATGTGGTAAATTATTTGATAATAAAATTTATTCTTGAAAAATGGCTTTATTAAAGCGAAAATAGCGAAAGAAAATATATGTAATGTTATGTACCTTTACAGATAGAAGGGAGAATAACTTCCGTGAAAAGCATCAAACCCGGTCGAGGACCATCGAAACGGAACTTTGTCGGCTCCATTTTCAGCATTGTATTTGGAATTATTTGGACAGTTATAGCCTTCTGCATGGCTTTCGAAAGCATAGGCGCAGGCTTTGGGTTCATTGGGCTTCTTTTTCCTCTGTTTGGTATCGTTTTTATCGGATTGGGGGTCTACAACGCAATCGTCAGCTATAAAAACGCCAATGGGGAAGATCGGATGTCGCTCTACGACATTGTGGACAGCCTGGAGGAGCCGGACCCTTGGTCCCCAAACTACGAAAGGAAAAAAGGGGAGAGCAGGAACGCTCCGGCTCAAAGAGAGGGCAGTTTCTGTTCTTATTGCGGCAAGCCGGTGGAGCAGGATCACCGCTTCTGCAAGTACTGCGGACGCTCCCTGCGCTGAATTGAGTCTGAATCCCGCGATTTCCACAGGCAATCAATTCCAAAGCAAGCGGAAAGTCCCGAATCATCAAAAGAAAAGCACAATTTTTGGCTCATTGTCTTGACGTTTCCCTTCCTTTTGTACTATAATAGCTGTAATTATTTCATATGATCATTTTCATCATTGCTAAAGGAGGAAAAGACTATGCAGCGAGTTACTCTGCGCGAGCTGTCAGCATCCCCAAACACCTATGCCGACAGTCTCATTACCGTGGCCGGTTGGGTTCGTACCCTCCGTACTTCGAAACACCTTGGTTTTATTGAATTGAATGATGGTACAGCCTTTAAAAATCTTCAGGTTGTATTTGAAGATAATAAAGTAGAAAACTTTAACGAGATCGGCAAGCTGAATGTTGGCGCTTCTGTCATCGTCAAGGGTAAACTCCTGATGACTCCGGAAGCAAAACAGCCTTATGAAATCCATGCGGAAGAGATCGCCATCGAAGGCCAGTCCACTCCGGATTATCCTTTGCAGAAAAAGAAACATTCCGTGGAATTTCTCCGCACCATTGCCCATCTTCGCCCAAGAACCAACACCTTCAACGCCGTGTTCCGCGTGCGCTCTGTTGCGGCCTTCGCCATCCACAAATTCTTCAATGAGCGCGGCTTTGTTTACGTTCATACCCCACTGATCACCGGCTCCGACTGTGAAGGTGCCGGCGAGATGTTCCGGGTAACCACCCTGGATGACTTGAATCCACCGCTGACCGAGGACGGCAAGGTGGATTACAGCCAGGACTTCTTCGGCAAAAAGACCAGCCTGACCGTTTCCGGCCAGCTGAACGCTGAATGCATGGCAATGGCCTTCTCCAATGTTTATACCTTTGGCCCAACCTTCCGGGCTGAAAAATCCTATACCGGCCGTCATGCCGCTGAGTTCTGGATGGTTGAGCCGGAAATTGCCTTTGCTGACTTAAACGACTATATGGATCTGGCGACCGATATGATCAAATACGTTCTGGCTTATGTGATGGAACAGTGCCCGGAAGAGATGAAGTTCTTCAACCAGTTCTATGACAAGGGCCTTCTCGAGCGTTTGCAGAATATCGTTTCTTCCGATTTTGTCCGCCTGCCTTATACCGAGGCTGTGAAACTGCTGGAGGAATCGGGAAAAACCTTCGATTATCCTGTTTCCTGGGGCTGTGACCTGCAAACCGAGCACGAACGCTATCTGACCGAGGAAGTATTCGGCAAGCCTGTCTTTGTTACCGATTACCCCAAAGAGATCAAAGCCTTCTATATGCGCCTTAACGACGACAATAAGACCGTTGCGGCAGCCGACCTTCTGGTTCCGGGCATTGGCGAAATCATCGGCGGCAGCCAGCGTGAGGAGCGTCTGGACGTTCTTCTGGACCGTATCCATGAGCTGGGCCTGAAGGAAGAGGACTATAGCTGGTATCTGGATCTTCGCCGCTACGGCGGTACCCACCATGCTGGTTACGGCTTGGGCTTTGAACGGCTGATCATGTACATCACCGGTATTTCCAACATCCGCGATGTGCTGCCCTTCCCAAGAACCACCGGTTCTGCAGATTTCTAATATTAAAAAGACAAGCCGCTTCCTTAGGAGGCGGCTTTTTTCAGGAGGAGAAGTGAAATGGTTGAAGTAGTTGCGGCCCTGCTTTGGCGGGAAAACCGCTTTCTTATCTGCCAGAGACCGGAAAATAAGGCCAGAGGCCTGCTCTGGGAGTTTGTAGGCGGCAAGGTGGAGCCTGGAGAGACAAAAGAGCAGGCGCTTGTCCGGGAATGTGAGGAGGAGCTGGGGATCCAGATCAAAGCGGAGTCTATCTTTCTGGACGTTGTACACACTTATCCGGATATTACGGTCCATTTGACTCTGTTCAATGGAGCGATTATCTCCGGTGAGCCAAAACGGCTGGAACATCGGGATCTGCGCTGGATCACCGTGGAGGAAATCGACGATTATCGCTTCTGTCCTGCGGATGTGGAGATTCTGGAAAAGCTGAAAAGCTGGAAAAAGGCATAAAAAAGGGCCCGGGGATTACCCCGGGCCCTTTCTGCTATTTTTCATTGACAATATTATTGGCCCAGATACCGGATTTCAGCATCAGAATACCGATCACGACTTTGATGGCGTCAGCAAACTGCACACAGAAGTAGATAAACACTACATTTACCACAGTAAAACGGCTGAGGAAGAAAGCAATGGGCAGGCTTACCACCCAGGTGAACACACAGTCAAAGAGGAAGGTGATAAAGGTTTTGCCGCCGGAGCGAAGGGTGAAGTAGGTGGCATGCGCCAGGGCCTGGAAGGGCAGGGCGGCGCCTGAAACCAGCAGAAGCTGAGTGGTCAGATCCCGCACCGCCTGTTCGGTGTTGTAAATCATAGGGATGAAAGGCGCGCAAAGAGCAATTAGAAGCCCGATGCCAATGTGCAGGACAAAGGTGAAGAACAGCAGCTTGTTGTCGCTGTCCTTGGCCTCGTCGATCTTTCCAGCGCCAAGAAGCTGGCCGATAATAATGGAGATGGCATTGCCCATAGCGAACATGATTACGCAGAACAGGTGCCAGACGGTACTGGTGATGTTGGTTGCGGCAACTACTGTCAGTCCCCGGGTGGAATAGCTCTGGTTGATCATGGTGGTGCCGATGCTCCACAAAACTTCGTTGGCGATCAGAGGGGCGGCGGTGATCAGGATGCGCTTCACAATATCCGCCGGGATCCTTAAACTGCGGTAAGCGCCCTGAATAAACTGGAAACGGACGCTGTTGGCGTGGGTGATGTACATCAGATAGCCGGTTTCAATGTAACGGGCAATGACGGTTGCTACAGCGGCGCCGACAACGCCCAGCCTCGGCGCGCCGAAGTGACCGAAAATCAGAACATAGTTCAGAATCAGGTTGACAAAAATAGCGATCACACTGGCCACCATCGGAGCTTTGGTCTCGCCGGTTTCCCGCAGGCTGCTGGAGTAGCTCTGGGACAGGGCGAAGGGGATCAGACCTACCAGCATCACCTTCAGATACTGTCTGGCCTCGCTGAGAGTCAGCGCCAAATCACCGCCGGAACCGGTATCGGTGAGAAACAGTGAAATCAGCGGCTGGTGAAAAAGAACCAGAACGCCGGTCGCCAGAATGGTGATCAATGCTCCGTACATCAGCTTGAAGCGGAAGGCATAGCGAACCCCCTGATGATCCCCTTTGCCGTAGAACTGAGCGCCGAAAATGGAAGCTCCGGCCAGTCCGCCGAAAATACTCAGGTTAAACACAAAGAGCAGTTGGTTGACAATGGCGACACCGGACATGGATTCCGTTCCTAAACGTCCCACCATAATGTTGTCCAGCAGGCTGACAAAGTTTGTAATGCCCTGCTGAATGATCATTGGAACGATCAGCACCAGCAAAGCATGGTAAAAGGCTTTGTCGCCGATGAATTTGCGCTTGATTGTTTGCAGCATAACATACCTTCTTTCCGTTTTTACATATAACAGTTACTATTATAGCGGATTTCCGGAAAAGTTTCCAGTGCTTTTCTTGCTAATGCTTGGGATGTGCGCTATAATTACTGGTAAATACAGCTTCTTTTGAAGGAACAGACGCAAAATCATACCAAAAGAAGGAAGCTTAACGAACAGGGGAGATGAGGACGGGAATGGAACTGCAGAAAGGAAGGCCGAGGGATGAGGAAGGCCGTTTGCCAAAGGAGATTCGGGTCTATGATGTTTTGGATCGGCTGGGGATCCAATATTGGCGGGTGGATCATGAGCCGGCCTTTGATATGCAGGTCTGTAAGGACATTGACAAGGCGCTGGGCGCTCTTATCTGCAAGAATCTGTTTCTCTGCAACCGTCAGAAAACAAAGTTTTATCTGCTGATGCTGCCGGGGGATAAAGTGTTTAAAACCAAAGAGCTGTCCGCCCAGATCGGAAGTTCCCGCCTGTCCTTCGCCGATCCGGAGGATATGGAAAAGTATTTGGACATCACACCCGGCTCTATGAGTCTGATGGGTCTGATCAACGATCCGGAAAACCAGGTTCGGCTGCTGGTGGACGAGGATGTGCTGAAAGAAGAATGGCTGGGCTGCCATCCCTGCGTCAATACCTCCAGCATTAAGCTCCTGACAGCCGCTGCCTTCGGTCCGTTTTTGGAGGCCGTCCATCATGATATGACAGTGGTCAGCCTGAAGGGAGAGGAATAGGTTCCAGCTTTCCTCTTTCAAAGACAAAAATCGGAAAAATTCGGATCCCAAAGCGGCTATGACGGCATAATCAACAAAAATACACCATGTTTATCATTCTAACAGGAGGAAACTATCATGAAATACACAACATTAGGAAAAACCGGCCTGAACGTTTCTGTTGTCGGTCTGGGCGGTATCCCGATCCAAAGAACCGATGTGGCAGGCACCCGCAAGGTGATTGATGCCTGTGTGGATTGCGGTATCAACTATATTGACACGGCCCGCGGCTATACTGTTTCCGAGGAATATCTGGGCGAAGTTCTGGAAGGCAGACGGGACAAGTTTATTCTGGCCACAAAATCCATGGCTCGCGACTATGAAAGCATGAAGGCCGACATCGAAAAAAGCCTGCGCAACCTTCGTACCGACTACATTGACCTGTACCAGATCCACAACATCAAAACCGACGAGGAATTTGCCCGTTGTTTTGGGGAAAACGGCGCTTACCGCGCTCTGCTGGAGGCGAAAGAGCAGGGTAAAATCGGCCATATCGGTGCGACAGCCCACGGCTTGGAGGCATTTGAACGGTTAATCACCGAATTTGAGGACAAAATTGAAACCATGATGTTCCCCTTTAACATTGTGGAATCCCAGGGTCTGGAGCTGATGAAGCAGTGTTCGGAGAAGAACATCGGTTTTATCGCCATGAAACCTTTGGCCGGCGGCAATTTGGAGGATGGAACCTTGGCCATGAAGTATATCCTTGCCAATCCGGACTGTACCATAGCCATCCCCGGCATGGGCGAAGCGAAAGAGGTCTATGAAAACTGTGCCGCCGTTGACGCAGGCCCGCTGACAGAGGAAGAGCAGGCAAAATGCCGGGAGATCGTTTCCCAGCTTGGCAAAAACTTCTGCCGCCGCTGCGGCTACTGTGCTCCCTGTCCGCAGGGGATTAATATCCCATCCAATTTCCTCTTTGCCAACTATCTGCGCCACTACGGGCTGGCTGATTGGGCAAAACAGCGCTATTGGGCTATGGAAAAGACCGCTCAGGACTGTGTAAAATGCGGCGCCTGCGAAAGCCGCTGCCCATACGAGCTGCCGATCCGCTCCATGCTGGAAAAAGTGGCTCAGGATATGAAACAAGAATAAGCGTTCAATCATCATAAAAAGGAGATTCCGCCATGAAAAAAACAATTCTGAAAGAATATGCCAAGCTGATCGTCCAGGTGGGCGCAAATGTGCAGAAGGGTCAGGATGTGGTGATCAATGCTGGTCTGGATCAGCCTGAATTTATCAAAATGCTGGTGGAGGAGGCCTACAAAGCCGGGGCGCGCCATGTTCAGGTGAACTGGTCCTACCTGCCGCTGAAGAAACTGGACGTCCGCTATCAGTCCATGGAGACCCTTTCAACGGTAAACGACTGGGAAAAAGCAAAATGGCAGCACATGGTTGACCGTCTGCCGGCTATGATCCATATTATTTCCGACGATCCGGATGGTCTCAAGGGCATGAACGTGGCCAAATTCGCCAAAGCCTCGCAGGCTACCCGCAAGGTCGTCAAGCCCTACCGGGATCAAATGGAAAACAAATACCAGTGGACCATTGCCGCAGTCCCCGGCGAAGCCTGGGCGAAGAAAATGTTCCCCAGCGTCAGCAAGCGGCAGGCAGTGGAAAAGCTTTGGGAAGCCATTCTCTATACCGCCAGAGTCACCGACGACTCCGTCGGCGCATGGCAGGAACATAACGCCGACCTGATCGACCGCTGCAAACGCCTGACGGAGCTGGGCATCCAGTCTCTCCACATCACCGCGGACAACGGCACCGACTTTACTGTTGAGCTGATCGAAGACTCCCATTGGTGCGGCGGCGGTGATACCACCATCGGCGGCGTGTTCTTTAACCCCAATATGCCGACGGAGGAGTGTTTTATCTCTCCAATGAAAGGCAAAGCCGAGGGCATTGTTTATGCTACCAAACCCCTGTCCTATCAGGGTCAGCTGATCGAAAATTTCTCCATCCGCTTCCACGAAGGCAAAGCGGTGGAGGTTCACGCGGAGAAAAATGAGGAAGCCCTGAAAGCCATGATCGCCATGGACGAAGGCGCGGCTTATCTGGGTGAAGTGGCTCTGGTTCCTCAGTCCAGCCCCATTTCCGCCAGCGGCCTGCTGTTCTACAACACCCTCTTTGACGAAAATGCCGCCTGCCATCTGGCGCTGGGCGCCGGTTTTGCCGACACCATCAACGGCTATCAGGAAAAATCCCTGGACGATTGCCGCGCGCTGGGCATCAACGAGTCCATGATCCATACCGACTTTATGATCGGCTGCGACAGCATGGCCATCGACGCCGCCTGCCGGGACGGCAGAGTTGTGCCTATTTTCCGTCAGGGCAACTGGGCCTTCTAAATCCCCATAAACGCAATAGAAAACGCGCCGTATCCTCGGATGCGGCGCGTTTTTGATGAAATAACAGGAGAAAACCATGGAAAATATGGCAAAAAAGATTCACGAAACCAATGCTTACGGCATCGCTATGCAGTCGGTGCTGAAGCCCTTTAACATTCACATGAACCGTTGGTGCGACGAGAGCAATCCGGAGGATTATAACCGGAATTTCTTCACTTCCACCGGCACTCTGACCATGGAGGATGTGGCCCAAGCGCTGGAGCACCAGAAAAAGCTGGGGGTTCATCACTTCCTGCTGAAAATGAGCCAGCCTTTGGACGAAGCCATTGTGGAGCGCTTTGGCCTGGAGCCGGATCACAGCTACATCATGGCTCTGCGGGAGCGGGAGAGAAGCAAGGAGTGGAAAACGAACCACAAAATCGTGGTCAAAGACGGTCAGAAGGAGGACATTTACGCCGATATTCTGGCCCATTCGGTGAATAAGGCTGCACCCAAGTGGAAGGAGATTGTCCGCATCTCCATGACGAGAGCCTTGGAGGAGGCGAAAACCCATCCGGAATATCACTGGCTGGAAGCCTATCTGGACGGAAACATCGTGGGGGGCTGTTACATCCTCTGCCATAACGGTTGTATTGAGTTGGACGACCTGAATGTGGACCAGGAAGTCCGCAAGCAGTACATCGCCACCACCCTGATGAAGTATGTAGCGGAGAATTTTGACGGCCTGATCTATGTCCACGCCGCCATCAACCGCACACCCAAGGATATGTACGCCAAAATGGGCTTCGAAATCGTGGAAACCAGCTACGAATACTTCAAGGAGTGGGAGTAGGGGCTGCCTATTTACGCAAAGCAAAGGAAAATCACCGATGTTAGCGCTGTTCAGCGCAGCATCAGATGGAAAGGAGCCTTGCTGTGTTTATGGGTGACGGTTCGCAGGAAGCGGAAGCCGCAGCTGCGGTAGAGACGGATGGCCCGCTGATTAAAGGCAGCTACCGTCAAACGCAGAGAAGGGCAGGCGAAGTGCTCAGCGGCATAAGCCATGCCGGCCTGCAGAAAAACCCGCCCACGGCCCTGTCCGCAGAGATCAGGACGCAGACCCAGACCGATATCCAGCCAGCCTTCTTCATAAGGTTCCGCCTCCACCGTCGGGATCCGCGCCGATTTTCCGAAGCAGAAGTAGCCAACGAGCCTTTCTGTTTCATCCAGACAGGCCACATATTCCCCGCAGAGCAGCTCGTCTAGGGTCTCCGGGGAAGCATCAAAGCTGTAAATGGCATATTCTCCCTCATAGCTCCAGTGAGAAATCTCCTCCGCAAAGGAGAGGGTCATGGCGGTGATCCGGTACATAAAACAACCTCCTGTTTTTTTGAAAAAATCTTACCACGGCGGGGAAAACAAGTCAACCGCTTCCTTTGCTCCTTGACAAAAGCGGACCCGAGCCTTTAAAATGGCGGTAGAAGGGAAAAAATTGGCTCCAAAAGCCCATCGCAACCGCTGGTTGACAGATTTCCAAGGAAAATTGGTGGTTTGTAAAGCAGAAAAAATGCTACTATAAACCCAAACCAAGACGTTTTGGAGAAAAGAATCCTTTGACTTTGAATTTGAGGTGATCGTATGATCTTAGCAGAAAAAATTACTCAGCTCCGGAAGAAAAACGGCTGGTCCCAGGAGGATCTGGCAGAGCAGCTGAATGTATCCCGCCAGTCTGTCTCCAAGTGGGAGAGTGCCCAGTCCATCCCGGATCTCAACAAGATTTTGTTAATGAGCCAGCTTTTCGGCGTTAGCACCGATTACTTATTAAAGGATGACGCGGTGGAGGAATTGTCCGACCAGCTGCCTGTGGAGCAGCAGCCCAGCAGCGCGGAAGCCCGTTTTGTTTCCATGGAGGAGGCCAACCGCTTTCTTGGTGCCAAGGAGATCACCGCTCCGAGAGTCGCCATCGCCACTTCTCTGTGCATCCTTTCGCCGGTGCCTCTGCTTTTCCTGGGTGCTTTGGCGGAAAGCGGCAATTGGAACAACCGGCCCCTTTGGATCACAGAAAATGTTGCTGCCGGTATTGGTCTGATCATGCTGGCCCTGATTTGTACAGCAGCGGTGGCGCTCTATCTGTCCTGCCGAAACTATACGGCGGAGTTTGATTACCTGGATCGGGAGCCCATCGATACTGCCTATGGGGTCAGCGGCATGGTGCAGGAAATGAAAGCCCGCTTCCGGGACACCTACAGCAAAAACAATATGCTTGCCACCTGTCTGTGCATCCTGTCCACACTGCCTCTGTTCGCTTCAATCATTGTGGCGGAAGAAAATGAACTGCTGATGGTTGGCGGGGTTTGTCTGCTGCTGCTGATCATTGCCGTAGCCGTGAACCGCTTCATTGAAGTGGGCATCATCTGGGGAAGCTACGAAAAACTGCTGCAGGAAGGGGAATACAGCCTTTCCAGCAAAAAACGTGCGAAGAAAAGCAGCGGTTTCGGCAGTATTTACTGGCCTTTGGTGACGGCAATCTATCTTTTGATCAGCTTTACCACCATGCGCTGGGATCGAACCTGGCTGGTATGGGTCATTGCGCCTTTGATCCAGCCGCTGTTCTGCAGCCTTTTTCATAAATTCCGTTAACTTCCTTTCGTGAGTCTTTCGCGAACATGAAAAAACAGCGTACATCACCTGATGTACGCTGTTTTTGTCTGTTATTTTACCTGGATCCAGTAGCGCTGGGTGATGCGTTCTCCGTCCTCCACTTCGTTTTCCAAAACGCCGCCGTTGGCCAGAATGGTGCGGGCGGAGCCGAGATTTTTCTTGTCGCAGGTGACAAGGGCCTTTTCAATGCCCAGCTCCCTGCATTTCTCCAAGGCAAGGCGGAGCTGCTCCTTGGCATAGCCTTTTCGGCGCTCGGAAGGACGGATGGAGTAGCCGATGTGACCGCCATATTGCAGCAGGCTTTCCGTAAGCCGGTGACGGATGTCCACCAGACCGATCACCTTTCTGTCCGCCAACCGAACGGACAGAAATACGGTTCCCGGCACCCAGCCTTCGGGCAGATTCTTTCCGTTTCGCAAATCAATGCAATAGGCCAGCCAGCTTTCCACATCACGGGTACCCAATCTGCCGAAAAGCAGCTCACCGTCCAGACGAAGATACTCCTGTTGAAAGTCCTCAATCTCTTTTCGCTCCACTTCCTCCGGCAAAAACAGTTTTAACGTATCCATGGAAAGTCCTCCTGTCTATTTTACCTGGATCCAGTAGCGCTGGGTGATGCGTTCTCCGTCCTCCACTTCGTTTTCCAAAACGCCGCCGTTGGCCAGAATGGTGCGGGCGGAGCCGAGATTTTTCTTGTCGCAGGTGACAAGGGCCTTTTCAATGCCCAGCTCCCTGCATTTCTCCAAGGCAAGGCGGAGCTGCTCCTTGGCATAGCCTTTTCGGCGCTCGGAAGGACGGATGGAGTAGCCGATGTGACCGCCATGCAGCCGCAGACCCTCGTTGAGATAGTGGCGGATGTCGATCATGCCGATAAGCCTGCCGTCAGACAGACGAACCGACAGGTAGGTGGTAGACGGAACAAGGCCGGGAGCCACCGTTTCCGGAGAGCGGTTACGGATGTTTTTTTCCAACCACGAATCGAAGTCCTGAGAGGACAGGCCGGAGGTGCCATCCATGGCGCTGTTGGCCTGCACATATTCCTGTTTCAATTCCTCGATGGCACCGCGCCAGCTTTCGTCCGGCAGCAGCAATTTCAGTTCACTCATTTTACAGCATCTCCTTTAAAAATGGGCTGGGTTTTCCAGTGTAAAATACCTCCAGGCGGTGCAAAGGCCGGGTGGAGCACACATAAAGCAGTTTTTTGTCCAGAGGACTGTGATAATTTTCCTCGTTGACCTCGTCCAGGATCGCAGCGTCAAACTCCAAACCCTTCGCCAGGTACAGGGGAAGGATGGTTACGCCGGAAATGGAGCTGCTGTGGTCGGTGATGACCTTGCAGTCCACAAGATCCTTCATCTGCTGCCGGAGCTTCTTGGCCCGCTCCATGGTTTTGCAGATAATAGCGATGGACTGGCAGCCATCCTCTTCGCAGCTGTGAATGGCGGCGGCGATTTCCCGGGACAGCTCCTTCTGATTGGCCGCTTTGGTGATCTGCGGCTCCTTGCCGTGGCGGTCGAAGGCTTCAACCGGGTAGCGGGTCTCCAGAAAATGCTCGCTGAAGCGGCTGATCTCGTAGGAACAGCGGAAGCCTTTGTTCAAAGTGATCAGAGCGGCGCTCTTTTTGTCCAGCGCGGCGGATACCTGATCGTAAAAGTCCGGTCCTGCCTCTTTTTCGATGGTCTGGTTGATGTCGCCCAACACCGTAAAGCGGGCATTGGGGAAGAGGGAGGCCAGAATACGGAAGTGGAGCGGGTAGTAGTCCTGCGCCTCGTCCACCACGACCTGACGAATATCCGGGTAATTGCTGCCGCTGAGGCGGATTTTCAGATCCATCAGCGCAATGGAGGCGCCGTATTCCAGCAGTCCCTCGTCCATAGCCGTTACAGCGGCGGAAAGATGGTTTTCCCAGTCTTCCGGCAGCGTTAGCTCCCGTGCCATGCGGCGGAACAGCTTCCGGTCACTGAGCAGGCGGCGGAACAGGGCAGAGGGATCCAGAATGGTGAAGGCATCCACCTGCTGTTTCAGGCGAGCCGATTCCCGAATGGAGGTGTAGCGGGCAAAAGTGCGGTAATCGTAGCGATGCTCGTTGGTGGGCCGGTAAAAGGCCACCAGTTTTTCCATGCGGGCTTTCCGCTCCTCATGGACAGCGGCCCATATTCGGCTGGAAATCAGCTCCAAAGCCTTTTCCAAAGGAACGGAGCGGTTGCTGCTGTAGAGAAAGTCCGTCATTTGCTGGCGGGTAATCAGCACCTTGTTGTTGTAGTACAGGTCCGCAAAGGGAATATTGGCCTTGATATAGGCAAGATAGTTGTCCAGGATCCGGGAAAAAGCCGGCGAAGCGAAGAAAGCGTTGCGTTCCCGCTTTGCCTGTTTTTCTTCTTCCGGAAGAGCGGAGGTCAGGCTTTCCAGCACGTCATTTTTGTTTTCCAGCCGTCCGTCCCAGTGGACATTCCGGCGGAAGATCTCCTCAAAGGTGACGCTCATAATGGCTTCCTCGCCCAATTCCGGCAAAACATTGGCAATATAGCGTCCAAACAGCGTATTGGGGGAGAGGATCAGCACGTTCTGAGCGGATAGGGACTGACTCAAGCCCTGGTACATCAGGTAAGCGATGCGGTGAAGGGCAACGGAGGTTTTTCCGCTGCCGGCAACGCCCTGAACCATGAGAAGCTCGTGCTCCGTGTCCCGGATGATCTCATCCTGCTGCCGCTGGATGGTTTCCACAATGGTTTTCATTTGGGGGGAAGCGTTCTGGGACAGCACAGAGCGCAGGATCTCATCCTGAATGTTGATGCTGGAATCAAAGTAGTAGCAAAGCTGGCCGCTCTTGATCTCGTACTGCCGCTTTTTGCTGATCTCGCCCTGAATGACTCCGGCAGGAGCCTGATATTGGGCCGGCCCAAGCTCATAGCGGTAGAAAATGCTGGAGATGGGCGCGCGCCAGTCGTAAACATAGGTCTGATAGTTTTCCTCGTCGCTGACGGAATGAAGGCCGATGTAGATTTTTTCCAAAGGATAGCCGCTTTCCTTAAAGTCCACCCGGGCAAAATACGGGCTTTTCAGGGCTTCTTCGTAATTCTGGACCCGCTGAAGAGTGGCGTACTGGGTGGAAGCCTTCATCTGGATGGACTCCAGATACTGGTTGGCGTCCATGAATTTACCCATGCGGGAGTTTTCCCACCATTCCCGCTTGGCTTCCAGCAGGCTTTCGTCCTGGTTGGAGACACTGCCCTTTTCCTGGGCCAAAATCTGCTTCAGCACCTTTTTGGTTTGGGCAAGGTAGGACGCCTCCTCCTGATAATCGGGCAGCTCACGGATACTTTCTCCCATACTCCCCACACTCCTTTCTGCTTTGATGAGAATCATGGAATGAAAATTATTGAGAGATAATTGTTTATTATAACACCTTCCGCCCGGATTAGCAAGCTGATGGAGCGGAGACCGCTTTACCATTTTGCCTAATATGAAAAAATCCGTCAATTTCATCAATGATCTTTGTTGCAGGCAGTTCCATAGTATTGTATAATGAATTCAATAAATCGGAATTTATCAGAAAATGAGGAATAGTTGAAATGGAGGCGCTATAATAACATGAA
>CAMCOD010000032.1 GCA_945876435.1 uncultured Clostridia bacterium | reverse complement strand
CCTTACACGATTTCCAGTCGTGCGCCTTAGACCAGCTCAGCCATCTCTCCATGCCCTATTCTTTTCCCGGCTGCTTGAGCCGACTGTATTATTATAGCCTTACTTGTCCGGTTTGTCAAGGGCTTTTCGGGAAAATTTCGGGCTGTTTTCTGCTTTTTCTCGCTTGTCTCCCGCCTGCGGCGGTGCTATACTGGAGGCGGAAAAAATTTTACCCAGGCAAGGAGGCCTTTTCATGAACAAAGTTATCCTGATCTCCATCGACGGCCTGCGCCCGGACGGGCTGCTGGCCTGCGGCAATCCTTATGTGGACGTTCTCCTGCGGGAATGTGCCCATTGTCTGGGCGGGAAGACAGTTTTCCCCTCCGTCACCCTGCCCTGCCACATGTCCATGTTCCACAGCGTTCCCCCGGAGCGCCACGGCATCCTCACCAACCTTTACATGCCCCAGGTGCGCCCGGTTCCGGGGATCTTTGAGACGGTGTCCGCCGCCGGAGGACGCTGCGCCTTCTTCTACAACTGGGATGAGCTGCGGGACATTGCCCGTCCCGGCTCTCTGGCCTACAGCTTTTACCGGAAGATGGAGCCGGGGGTGGACAGCGACCGCTGCCTGACCCGTCAGGCCCTGGACTGCATCCGGGAAACGGCGCCGGACTTCCTGTTCCTTTATCTGGGGCAGACCGATGAGGAGGGCCACAGCCAGGGCTGGATGAGTCCGGCTTATCTGCGCTGCGTCAGCGATGCCATTTCCTGCGTGCGGCAGGTCATTGAAAGCTGCGGAGAGGACTACAGCGTGATCATCACCGCCGACCACGGTGGCCATGACCGCACCCACGGCACCCAGCTCCCCGAAGACATGACAATCCCCCTGCTGTTCCGTGGCGGGGACTTCCCCGGCGGCAGAAAGCTGGAACAGCTGTCCATTTTGGACATCGCTCCCACGGTTCTGGCGGTGATGGGGCTGAAGGCTCCCGCCGATTGGGAAGGAAAAAGCCGGATTTCTCAGTAAATACGCCGGCAAGGGCTGTCCTTTACAGAAGGACAGCCCTTTTTTCGTTAAGTCTTTCTTAAATTTTGAAAGCCACCACATAACTGCTGCCGCTGGGGAGCAGAAAGACCCGGTCTCCGGCGGCAAATGTGACGGATTTGTTGTATTTATAGCGTTTTATGCTGACTTCCTCGCTGCCGGGGAAGCGCAGACGCAGCCCGTCCTCCTCCACAGAGGCCACAACGGCAGTGTGGGGCTTTTTCTCCACTGTCCTCACAGGAACAACACTCTCCTTCCTTCATGACACATGCGGCCGCTCTCCCCCAGCTCCAGCTCCCAGCGGATCTCCCGGAAAATTCCCTCCAGCTGCGGATGTTCCAGGGCCACCAGCTCCCCCACCTGATGGATGTTCGGCAGGGTGTAGAAGGTGACGGTCTGGGCGGAGAGCATGCTCTCGTCCCGCAGCCGGTCGGCGCAGGTTTGCAGCGCCTCCTGGGAGGCCACGTTTTCCACCACCGTCACCGGCGCCATGATCCGCCCCAGGTGGACGGTGGAAACCGGGCTGTTTTTGTCGTCGTTGGAGGCGGAGGCGGTGAGGGTTTGGCTCCGGTCCGGGGAATCCGCCACCACCACAAACACATTTTTCGCTGTGAACACATCCCAGCTGCTGCGGCAGTCCATCTCCGGCGCACAATCTCCCGGGCCGTAGATGTGGCGGACGCTGTCCCCGGTGGGCGGACAATATTTTTGCAGGCGGGCATTGCCGTCGCTGTCGAACCAGAGGGAATCGAAGCCGATCTCCTCCAGAAGCTGGTTGACAATGTCCAGCGTCACCGCTCCCAACTCCCACTCCCGGTCAGCCGCCAGCACCTCGTCACAGCGGTCGGCCAGGATCCGGTAGATGCCGCAGTCCCCCAGCAGGCCCTGGATCAGCTCCATATAGGAGCTGCCCGCCAAAGCGCTCCGGCGGCTCTCCTGCCGGTTCCGGCTCACCAGCAGCGCCTGGTCGTAGGCCTCAATCTGCCAAAGGCTGCAGTCGCCATCCAGAATGCTCTCGCAGCCGCTGACCACAAATTCCCCGCAGGATTGTCCGTCTATGACGCACACAATATGGTCGGTCAGGAGCCGGGCCTCCGGATTCTCCCGAAAGCAGCCGCGAAGGGAGGTTTTGATGTCGCCGGCAGCGTTCATCAGCACTTTCGGCGTGCCCACCGCCGCCAGCTCCAGATCCTGCCGCAGCATCCCGTCCCGAAGCAGATAGAAACGAACCTCCATCAGCTCTCCCCTCCTTCCGCCGCCTCGGTGATGCTGAATTCCACATCCAGATACCGTCCGTAGTGTATGGACTCCACCGCGCCGAAAACGCCACAGACCATACTGCCCCGGCAGTCCTTATAGACCACCCTTCCGCCGGAAAAGCTTTTGATTTTTTCCAGTTTTTCCATCTCTCCGGCCTCCAGGGAAAAGACGAAGCGATGCACCCTTTCCCAGTGGCTGCCCGCAAAGGCCACCGGCAGGGAAAATCCGCTGAAATTGCGGTAGTGCAGCCGCTTTTCCGTGTGGCAGCGGTGGATGGGAGCGGCCTTATAGCGGCCTTTTAAGCCGATCCAGACCCCATTTTGCCCCAAGCCGGCCCCGCGGATCGCCGGCGCCAGCGAAACCACGTTGGAATCCGTATAAGAGCCGTTTTCGTCAATGCCGCGCAGCCGGTATTGGGCTTCTTTCACGCTGTTCCAGTCGGTAAATTCCCGCTCTTGATTTTCCAGTTTTGCGATCCGCTCGCCATTGCGGAATACCTGCACCCGTGGGAAGGCCTCTGTCCATGACAGACGGACTCCGAAGGCCACTTCCTCCCCGCTGAGAAGGAAGCTTTCTCTGGGCTGGTTCACGGTTTCCACCGTCATTTCCGCCCACTGGCTCCACAGGCCGTACTGGTTCTGCACCCGCAGCTTCAGGCTGTGGCTGCCCGCCTCCAGGATCTCCGGCCACTGATAGGTTTTCGCCGAGCCGTAGACTCGTTTGCACAGGCCGTCAATGGCGATCTCCGCCACATACTGTTCCTCCGCCTCCCAGCGAATCTCCGGCAGCGGTGTCTCTCCTACGGAGACAATCTCCGGCATGGCCGGGGCGTTGCGCACCGTCAGCGGGACCCCCTCGCTCCAGCTTCCCGCCACGCCGCTGGCGTTGTAAGTGCGCACCCGCCAGAAAATCGCGCCGGCTGGGAGAGAATCCGGCGGCACCACACACTGGCTCTCCCTGCCCCGGTACTCCAGGAAGGTGGTCCAGCCGCTTTCGCCGTCCGCGCTCCACTGAAGATCCGCGCCGGTGGGCTTGCTGCCGCTGGGATTCTCATGTTCCCAGACGAAGGTGTTTTCACCGGTGCCATCGATGACAATCCGCTGTGGACGGACAGCAACGGCGGTGCTCAGGCTGTCGTTATCGGTGGTCGCCGTGTACCAGACCCCGTCATCCTCCGACCAGATTCCATCCTGCGTGCACACTTTTACCTGCCACTGGAAGCTGTCCGCCGTTACGGAGCCAGCCGGGATGACGCAGGCGCTCTCCGTGCCCACCGTGATTTCATGAATGGTGCTGCCTCCGTCCTCTGTCCACCGTACAAGGGCATTTTTCTGGGTAATTTCTCCAAACACCCGACCGCCGATGGCCGTTGGACTGTCAATTCCCTCGAAGGTGGCGTAGCGGATATCCTCATAGCTCAAGTTCCAGGACAGCCGAATGTCATCATTTTTATCCACAAACGTGCCGTTGGGCTGTACGTCAGCCACGGACGGTACCACATCCTCCGCCACCACATCCAGGTAGGGCGGATAGGCGCCCTTGACGCCGCAAAGCACCACTTCCGCGTCCACGGTATAGGCGTTGTCGGCGTAAAAACCGGTGGCCTCAATGCCCGGCTGGGGGTAGAGATACAGCTGAGACACCCGGTTGTAGGCATTGGTCTCCATGCTGTCGAAGGGTCGGTCGGTGACCGTGTACTCGTCGTAGTACTGCATGGCCCGCAGCAGCTTTTTCGGCTCCGGGTTGCCGGTTCCGGTCAGGAAGGCCACCACGTCTCCGGAGGGCAGCATACCGCTGTAATCCAGGTTTTTGCTCAGCACATAGGCGTATGCTCCAAGGACAAACTGTCTTTTGTTGGCGTACACACTTTTGCTCAGGTCATAGTCAAAATGGATGGCCTGACCCTCAACGGAGCAGTCATCCCCCCGGTCCGAGTAGCCGCTGGAGGTGACAAAATCGTACTTGATGTAGCAGCGCTCCTGAGCGCTGCCGCCCTCTTCATTGACCCAGGTATTGTTGCTTCCCCCGCCCAGGTCGCCGCCCTCCGTATAGTCGGCGTAGACCCTGCAGCGCAGGGAAGGAAGGGCTTCTGCCATAAACGATCATTCCTTTCTTCGCGATTTTTTCCCGGCGACGCCTACTGCGCCCGCTGCATTCGCGCCTGCTGCCGGGCCAGCTCCGCCTGCGCCAGCAGCCGGAGCAGAGCGCTGTATTCCTCCGGGGAGAGCAGCACGCCGCTGTCCAATTTTTGCAGTTTTTCCTGCATTTCCTGTACTTTCTCCGATGAAAGCGACTGTTTCTCATCCAACATGGATCTACGCCTCCTCTTCCTGCTGTGTAAAGGTGACTTCCTTTCCATTAAGCGACACAATCCCCTGTTTTTCGCCGCCGCAGAGGAAGCGGAGGAGGATCTGCTGCTCCTGGTCGCTGTCCCCGGAGCCGTCATCGGCCACCTCCACCGTCGCAAGGGAAAAAATTCCCTTATTTTCGCCATTTTTCGCCGGAATATATTCCAAAAATCCAACGGTTTCTCCATGGAGGGACAGGATTTTTTCCTGCGCCGCATCCCCGGGGACCCGCTGTCCGCGAAAGCTCACTGCCTTTACACTGGACAGGATTTCTTCCCTTGGATTCTCCTCCTCACCAATGGGGAAAAAGGCCAGCTTCTCGCTGCTGCGGCTCATGCTTCGCTGAAAAAATCCGGCGGAAAGCGGCAGCCAATTTGGCGCCGAACTTTCATAATCCGTGCAGAACAGGAACTTTCTCTTTCGGTTAAGAACCAAGGCTGGCCCCCCTTTCTTCGTAAATCAGATAGAGCTGCAGGTGGTAAGTACCGCTGATCCCGTCCGGATCCATGACGCCCAAGGCGCCGGATTGGCACTGGATGCACAGGGGAATCCTCCCCTCCCCCAGCTCCGGAAACTGCTCCAGCTCGCTTTGTTCCAGCAGCCAATCCCCGATGGCCTTCATGCGCTGGGCGTTTTGGATGCGCTGGCCGCTGCTGCCGGAATTAGCACGAACTTCCAGAGAATAGCTGTGTTTTTTTCGTCTCGTGCCGTCCCAATAGACCTGCTCCAGCTCCTCGCCGCCGTCGTACAGGGTCCAGCCGGCCTCCATCTCACTGTAATCCACTTCCCCCTCCATGTCCGCCAGCGACGGACACAGAGCAAGGAAATCCAACATGGCTTCCAACATTCTTTTCCTCACCTCCCTAACAGCCGGTGACGGCGATGTGGGGCAAAAACGGCACCCAGCGCCGGTCCTCCACCTGCTCCACGATCACATAAGGCCAGCCCTGGCTGCGGGGCTGGGACGGGGAGTTCAAAGCCTGCGGCCCTTGGCCCAGCAGGATCACATCCCCCACCTCCACTGTCAGCTCCTCCGGAATGGAGCCGGCGGGGATCCGGATCTTCGCCGCCTTTTTCCGCAGAACACCTTGGTCAATACGGTGGCGGCCCGCCTTGTCCCGGCTGTCGGTGCTTTTGCGAATCTGTGCGTAACTGACGGACACACCCGCCAGCTCAACCCCTGCCCAGCCGTCGGCCTTCCGATAGAGAGTCACCTGCCGCTCCATGCCTACCATGGCCGCACCCCACAGTAAAGCAGGCCGGTTCCGCAAAGATAGGGGAAGGCCGCCAATGCCACCTGCTGTCTTTCAGTGGCGGACATTCTGGCCTGATAGGTCACGGTCAGATCCCCGTTGGTCTGCCGCAGGACCCCACCCTGCTCCAGGTCGTAAATGGCCTCCGCCGCCGCGCAGATGGCGAAAAGAAGGGCCTCCTCCTGCTCCACCCGCAGGGCCGGACAGGGGTTGGTCAGCAGATTCAGCCAGCAGGTCGCCCGATAAAGCAGCCGTTTTCGCTGGGAAAGGGGGATTTTACTCCCCCCGTAATCCTCGGCGTAGAAGGCTAACTGTCTTTCCATAGCGGACACCTACGCTTTCTGATGGGCGTAGATGCCGGCGATGCGGTTTTCGTACACATCCGCCAGACCGTAGGCGCGGAAATAGAATTTCCAGGCGTCGGCCTTCTGGTTGTCCTCCGGGCGGATGACCTTGTTGACGGTATGTTTCGGGTACTGAATCACCGCACCTTTGTGAATAATCATGAAATTCAGCTCCTTCGCTGTGGAGGATTTCACAAAACCGCCGGCAGTCTGGCCGCTGGTGGAGCCGTCCAGCAGGTCAATGGCGGTGTAGAAGCGGCTCTGCGGCACCATGATAATGTCTGCGAAGCGGCTGAGAACCGCGCGGGATTTGGTCTCGTCCAGATCCTGCACCAGACCGTAAACCACCGGAGAAATAAACAGGTAGCGGTCCTCGTAAGGCACCTCCTCCGCGTCCATTTTGCTGGTGGCTGTGCGCAGGGCAGAGACAACCGCTTCGCCGGTGGTGAAGGTGGCGGAGGCGGTGTTGGTGGCGCGGTCGAAGTAGGTGGCGAAGCGGAAAGCGTCCATTTCCGGCACGGTTTTGGTGCGGATAAACTCGCTGGACAGGCGGCCGAAGGCCACGCCGGCGGTCTCCTCGTCGTCCATGCTGTCCACGCTGAACGCACGGCCGCGGTCATAGTTGAACTTGACGGTTTCGCTGGTCAGGCGCACATCGCCCTCCACATAGCCGCCCGCGCGGTCATAATTGGCCAGACCGTCCATCTCCAGCTTGGGGATCACCAGCTCATTGGCGTTGGCGCCGGCAGAAGTCAGCGCGGCGTCACCGTCCAAAACGGCGGTGAGAGAGGCTTCCTGATAGACTTCGTCCAAAAGATTGATGTATTTTGTGAATTTATTGATGGTATTTGACATAAAATCTCCCTCTTTCTAACAAATTATTTTCGATTCAGACCCATAACCTTGCGCGCGCCGTCCTCTCGATGGCGGCTTGTCCGTCCCACAGGGACAAATCTGGGCTGTCTGCGCCGCTCCCGAAAGAGGAAGGCGGTCTCCTCGTCGGCACGCAGCTTCTCCAGTTGCTCCGCCAGCCCCTGCAGTTCTCCGTCCGCCAGTGAAAGACGGTCCTTGTCCAGCAGCGCCCAAATCAGCTTCTGATTTTTCACGCCCTGACGGTTCATTTCCTCCTCCACAAGCTGGGCCATAGCCGCCTGATCCGCCTCTTTCTGCAGGCGCTCCGCCTGATCCTTCCATTCCTCCAGCAGCTGGTCATACTGCCGGATCACCGCCTTCTGTTCATCCGTGAGAGACAGTTTCTCCCCCTCCAGATAGGCCAGAATCCCCGCGTCATTCATCTTTTTTTGCCTCCTTAGCTAACATTTTTGCCGCCTCGTCCTCGTCCTTGCCAAAGTACCAGGCCAGCAAAAGTTCCGGTTTCATGCCCATTTCCACCAGTTTTCTCCGGCGCTCAAATTCGGTGCCGCAGTCCTCGAACAGGCTGTCGCCGAACTGGATGTTCAGCTTCCAATCCCCTTCTCCGCCGATGCCGTACAGGTCGCACAGTGCGTCCATGGCGGACACTAAATCCTCCAGAGCCACCCGGCCCTGCTGCTGGATCTCGGCCACCGCGTAGTAGGTTTTCCGATCCTGAGACAGCACCTCCGTGGCCGTCAGCGCGCCCTTTTCGTCCAGGGAAAAGGTGCCGCTGGACACGCCGCACTGCATTTCGTACAAACGAAGCAGCTGATTCATAGCGTTTCTATAGTCATTTTCACGAATTTTCGGGGTATAATCCCCAAAGGGAGCGCTGTCGCCGGGCAGATCCAGGGGCAAATACACATCCTCCGCCTGCTCGCTGTGAGGCAGAACCGGCGAACCGTCGCTGCGCAGCCGCAAAGCGTCCTCCCGAAGGATCATTTTTCGCCTTGCGCTGAGAAATTCGAAGCAGTAATCGTTGTACAGCCGGTCAATATCCTCCAGCGTCTGTGCGCCGGCGGCGTACAGTGACACCGCCTCGGCGGAGCCGTCCACCGTATTGGCGAAGGGCATGCGCCAGATGGCGAACAGCGGTTTTTCCAGATTTTCGATGGCGATCTCCTCGGGAATGTCCGCCCATTGTGGAATTTTATCCAGGTTTACCGGCCGCTTGGGACAGCCGTTGCCGTCGCACTCGAAGGCGCAGCTGCTGATGCGGTAAAGGCCGTCCTCAAAGCGGTGAAATTCCGCCCGCAGGTAGTCTGTCTTCTGCTCATGGACAAAACTAAGAAAAACCGCCTTGCTGACCTGCCCGGAGGCCTCCAACTCCACGGGGTAAAACTGGTCGGCGCGCAGCCATTCCAACCGCAGCTCCCCGTCCTGCACATAAGGCTTCAGCGCCACGCAGCCGCCGGCCATCGCCTGCTGCACCGCCATGGGAAGCTGTGGCAAAACCTGCGAATTTACCGCGTCAGCAAGCCATTTTCCCCGCTTGGAGCCGCCAAGCTCCACCCTTAGCTCCGCGCAGACCAGCCGGGCCAGATACTGGGTGCTGGCCGCCGCCAGATTCAGCGTTCTGGGCCGTTTGCCGCTGCGCCAGTCAGGCCTTCCGTGGAAGATCGCCTGCCACTGGGCAATGGCCTGCTCCATCTCTCTGCTGCGGACACTTTCCGGCAGCAGCGGCCTTGGATCGGCGCTGAGCTTTGCTTTCCAAAATTGCACAAAATCATTCCTTTCCTGAACCGTTTAGGCAAGCTAAACTGCTTTTTCCCTGTGGAAGGGTCGCTGCCAGATCCGCTCCAGTCCATACCGGACGGAATCAATGGCGTGGTTGTCCCGGTCGGGGAAGCCGCTCTCGTAGGAGCCGTCCCGGCCTTTCTCAAATTCATAGCGGCTGAATTCGTCCGCCGCCAGCGGACAAGTTTCCGGATCGATGACGATCTCCCGCAGACTGGCCAGCCACTTCATGGAGTAATCCACGCTGCCCGGGCCTTTTTGGGCGGGCTGAACGTGAAAACCCCGGCTGCGCAGCTCCGCCGCCGACTTCATCCCCTCGCCGCCGCTGTCGCAGAGGATCCGGTCGCCGCCGCGGACGCCGTGCTGACGGAGCAGACGGCAAATGTCCGTGTTGGAAAGACGGTTTCCGCTGATCTCGTCCAGCAGGAACAGCCGCTCCTCCCCCGGCAGATAGGCCATTTTTTCGTACACGAAGGGGTCGGGATACCAGCCCCAGTCGATGCCCCGGTACAGCCGGTCGCTGAGCTTTTCCCGCTCGCTTTCGTGGATTTTCCGCAGGGTGATGTTGTGGAAAACCTGTCCGCCGCTGCCGTTGGCAAGGCCCAGATACTCGTGCTCGTAGGCCCGGGGATTTTTCTCCGCCAGGTGCCTTGCATCCTCCAAAAACCGCTTTCCAAGCCATTTTTCCGGCACATCCAGATAGCAGCTCCGGCTGATGATGCGGCCTTTTTTCTCCTGATTCAGCTCCAGATTCGCCCAGTGGGAGGGAGCCTGCGGCGGGTTGAAGGTTTTAAACACCAGGGAATAATCCCCGCCTCGCAGCACCGATTGCTCCACGCTGCGCACCTCCTCCGGGCCGCCGAACTGGTCGTATTCCTCGAACCATAAGAGGCCGAAATGGCCGAAGGGCGCCTTGATGGACTTGATTTTTTCCGGGTCGTCCATGCCGAAAAACAGGATTTTCTGTCCGCTGGGGATGTACAGCATCTCCATGGGCGACACGGTCATTTTAAACCGTCCTCCCAGCCCCATCTGCTCCACCGCCCACTGCATCTGGGCGTAAACCGAGGTCCGCAGCCGGTTTTCCCGCTTGCGCAGGATGACGGCGTGAATGTTCGGGTGGCGGATCAGCTGCAAAATCAGCTCCATGGATACAAAGCTGCTTTTGGCGGAGCCGCGGCCGCCGAAAAGCAGCGCCTCGCCGCAGTCCTCCCGCCGGATGGCATCGTGTACGCTGTGGAAGGACGGCGCCATGCTTTCGCTAAGGCGAAACATCGTCAAGAATGATCACCTCCCCTCCGGAGCCGCCCTCCTCCAGCAGGCTGCACAGCTCCCGCAGAGCGGTGGTATTTCCGCCTACGGCGGACTCAAACAGGCTGACCGCCACCAGCATCCCGTTGCACAGTTTTTCCGGGTCCAAGCCAAGCGCCGCCGCCCGCTGCTTCTGCCCTTCGTCGGTGACGGACAGGCGCAGCAGGTGTTTCAGCCCTTCCCGCAGGTCAAAATCCTGCTCCTCCATGTTGAAACGACTCCTCCTTTCCCGAATTTTGGCGGAAAAAACGCCCTTACTTTCTCAAGCAAGAGCGTTTGGGGACCTTGGGGGGCGGTTTCGCCCCGCCTCGACCCTTTTTCCACGTTATCAGCATACCACAGGAAGGGCTTTCATTCATCCTGACATTTTCCGGAGCCGCTTGCGGCTCATAAGCCGGTGTCACAAAGTAATTTTTCGCACAAAATCGCCCACCGGCGCGCATCCCGACATTTTCCGGAAAGATACAACCATTGTGTAGGGGTCGATGGTTGAGAAGCGAAGCTTCTCCCTTCGACCCGCAAAATCAGCGGAAACCCAGTGGAGCAGGCGGATCCAGCCCCCCAAAGCAGCCGTCCGCGGCTGTTTTTCGTAGAAAGGAACGACACCCGCGCGCCTTTTTGCAAACTCCCCTTTTTGCGGAAATTCTCGTCAAATTATTGCTTTTTTACAACATCTCCCACCCTACCTTCTGCATAATCCCCGCCCGAGAGCGCATCCTAAAAAAAGAAAACCCATGGGCAGGCTAAAAGCGCCTGCCCTCAACAAAGGATGATTTCATGAAACGACCAAAACACCCTCTGGGGGAATATCTGCTGATCCCCATTGGCGGCACGGCCTACGGGCTGGTGGAGGTGCTGTGGCGGGGCCACACCCACTGGACCATGGTCCTTCTGGGGGGCGTATGCTTTTATCTCATCGGCCAGATCGGCAGCCATCTGCGCCTTCCTCTTTATCTTTGCGCGGTGCCCTGCGCTTATGTGATCACCGGTCTGGAATTTTTGACCGGCTGCGTGGTGAACCTGCTGCTGGGCTGGAACGTGTGGGATTACTCCTCTCTGCCCATGAACCTGCTGGGGCAGGTGAGCCTGACCTTTTTGGGCTGCTGGTACCTGCTGAGCATCCCCGCCCTGCCACTGGCCACCCATCTGAAGAAGATACTGGCGCGGTAACGGCAGAAGAAGGCAGAAAAAAACCTCTTATCCAAAATGGATAAGAGGTTTTTCGGTTGTTTTTCGGTTGTTTTTACTTCTGAATCTCCTCCAGAAGCTGGTGCTTGATGGTCCACAGCTTCTCGGACAGGTCCACATAGTAGCTGTGGGGATTTTCGAAGCGCTTTACCTCGTCCCACAGGCTGTCCACCTGCTGGGCGCAGTAGGCCCGGATCTCCCGGATGGGCGGATTCTCATAAACGCACTGTCCCTTGACGAAAATCGGCCGCAGCAGCTCCACTGCCCACACATTTTCCAGGGTTTTCTTCTTCCAGGTGGCAACCGGGTCAAAAATGGTGATGCTGATGGGCTTTTTGGTGTACAATTCCTCGTCCCGGGTGCAGATGTAGTCCGCCTCGGCCTTGCCGGTCTCCGCGTTGTAGAAGCGGTACAGCCGCTTGAAGCAGGGGTTGGTGATTTTTTCAATGGATTCGCTGACCTTGATGCGGGGAGCATAGGCCCCATCCTTCTCCACTGCCACCAGCTTGTACACGCCGCCGAACACCGGGTCGGATTTGGAGGTGATCAGCCGCTCGCCGATGCCGAAGCTGTCCACCCTGGCCCCCTGCAAAGCCAGATCCCGGATGATGTACTCGTCCAGGGAGTTGGAAGCCACAATGGCGCAGTCGGGATAACCGGCCTCGTCCAGCATTTTCCGCACCTTTTTGGACAGGTAGGCGATGTCGCCGCTGTCGATGCGCACGCCCTTGGGCCGGAAGCCGGCGGGAACCACGATCTCGTCAAAGACCTTGATGGCGTTGGGAACACCGGATTTCAGCACGTTGTAGGTGTCGATGAGCAGCGTGCAGTTGTCGGGATAGATGCGGGCGTAATTCTGGAAGGCCTCCAGCTCGCTGTCGAACATCTGTACCCAGCTGTGGGCCATGGTGCCCACGGCAGGAATGCCGTAATCCCGGTCCGCCATGGCGCAGGCCGTAGCGCCGCAGCCGCCGATGTAGGTGGCTCTGGCGCCCAGAATGGCGGCGTCGTAGCTTTGGGCGCGGCGGGAGCCGAACTCCATAATGGTTCGTCCCTCAGCGGCGCGGACCATCCGGTTGGCCTTGGTACAGATCATGGACTGGTGGTTGATGGTCAGCAGGATCATGGTCTCCACCAGCTGCGCCTGGATCACCGGCCCACGCACCGTCAGGATCGGCTCGCCGGGGAACATGACGGTGCCCTCCTTCATAGCCCAAACGTCGCACTCAAACTTGAAATCCGCCAGATAATCCAGAAACTCCTGGCAGAAGCCGCCCTTTTTCCGGAAATAGGCAATATCCTCCGGGGTAAATTTCAGATTTTTCAGGTAGTCGATCACCTGCTCCAGCCCGGCGAAAATGGCGAAGCCGCCGTCGTCGGGGATTTTGCGGAAGAACATGTCGAATACAGCCACCTTGTCCCGCAGACCGTTGAGCCAGTAGCCGTTGGCCATGGTAAACTCGTAATAGTCGGTGAGCATGGTCAGGTTCCGTTCTTCTTTCCAGTTCAGTTCCATCCTTTTTTCCTCCATTTTCATCTTTGACCTGTGTCTATTTCAAAAATCCGCTGAAAGTTCCTGCTTTTCCGGCTTCTGACGCCGGTTTTCTACGATGCTGACGGGCCGAAGGGAGAAGCTTCGCTTCTCAACCATCGAACCTAAGCCTCCTGCGGACAGCCGTTGTCGAAGTTCTCACAGCCCCGCCAATCCGGCAGAACGCCGCTGGCAATGCCCTGTCCCCAGGCGCAGATTCCCTCCACCGCCAGCTCCAGGGCCTCCTCCATCAGCTCCGGGAAGGACTGGTTTTTCCCATGATCCGGGTCATTGAGAGGCGCCCACAGCCCGTGGTCCAGGTTCAGCACATCCCCTGGCTCCTGAAGCGGTCGGATATGGGCGCTGAAAGCGTTTTCCTTCCCCAGCAGCAGCCGTTCCCCGGCCTCCACCGCCGGCAGCAGCCGCCCCCGAACCAGCAGCCCCATCAGCCGATGGCAGTCGTCGAAGGCCTTGGCCACCTGGAAGCTGTCCACCTGGATGCCGTAAACATGCCACAGCACCTGCCGGTACAGCCGGGACACGGAAAGCTCCGTCAGCCGGTCCCGGTAGGCTTTGGGGATGCGGTAGCCGCTGACCTCCCCGCCCTTTATCCGGCGGTACAGGGCGCTGTCGATCTGGCTTTCGATCTGATTGTGCAGCCCGCCCCAGGCCTTTTTCTCCGTACGCAGCTTGCGCCGCTCCTGCAAGTAATAGATGTAGGGATGGGCGCAGCTGTCCAGCACATAATGGCACAAAAAGCCCATAAAATAGGCCTCCAGCAGCTCGTCGTCGCCTTTTGCCTGTTTTTTGCGCAGGCGGATGTACTTGGCCATGGTCTCCAGCAGCTGGGCCGTTTTTTCCCGGTGCATCCGCCCGCCAATGGCAGGCAGCGGGCTTTTTCCCCCAACAGCATCCCGGAAAAACAGCAGGTCCGGCCCCTGCAGCCCCCAGTAAAAGGCCGCGGGATGGGCCTGAGCCAGCAGCCGGGGCTCCTCCGGCAGACATTGACACACCATTTCTCCAAACAGCACATGGCTTACAAACGCAGGCATACGCCCACCATCCTTTCTCCGGCTCGGATTTTCTCCGCGTTTCTCCGCTTTCGCGTCAATTCCTCGCTCTTTCCTTCTGTTCTACTCCCTATTTTACCCCAAACGCCGCCGCATTTCCAGCCCTTTTCGCCGGTGGCGGACCTTCCGCAGCGTCTGACAGGGTCATCATCACCCTGCAAAACGCTTTCGGCCAGCCCCTATGTCCTACAAAAACAGATCCCCGCCAACCTTCAGCAGCAGCAGCGCCATAGCCGCCACCATCACCGGCCGCACCAGCTTGGCGCCGTTTTTGATGGCCAGCCCGCTGCCCAGCCAGTTGCCCGCAATGGCCAGAATGGTGCAGGGAATGGCCAGGGAGTAGTCGATTTTTCCATTGATGATAAAGGTGATCAGCGCTGCCGTCCCGGAGGACAGGTTGACGATCTTGGTGGTGCCGCAGGCCCGGGTCATGCACATGCCCACCACCGACGCGAAGGCCAGAGTGTAGAAGGTTCCCGCCGCCGGGCCGAAGAAGCCGTCATAAGCCCCCACCAGCAGTCCTGTCAGGGCGGATACCAGCAGCAGCGCCTTGCCGCTCATCGGCTCCTTATGCTCGCCCATGTCCTTTTTCGCCAGCACGAACACCGCCAGCACCGGTACCAGCACCAGCAGAACCACCTGCAGCGCCCGCTCGCTGACCAGCAGCGCCATATGCGCGCCCCAGGCGGAGCCGGCCAGAGCGAATACCGCCGCCGTCAGCGCCGCTTTCCACTCCACGCTTTTGCTCCGGATAAAGCGAAGCGAAGCAAACAGGGTCCCGATGGTGGCGGAGAATTTATTGGTTCCCAGCGCCATGTGGGGCGGGATACCCACAGCGTAGTAAGCCGGCAGGCTGATCAGCCCGCCGCCTCCGGCGATGGAATCCACAAACCCCGCCAAAAATACACAGAAAAACAGTACCGCTTTCATCAACATATCCATACTCTCCTTTTTTCCTCAATCAATTTCTCTTTTCTCCGTCTGTATCGACCCCTACGGAATACGTTCTTTCGGCAAAAGGGTGTTTCCAAAGAGGCGCGCCGGTGCGCATCGGCTTAAAAACAGCCGCAAAGTGTCTGTTTTCCGGGGATTCCAAAGGGGTGGAACCCCTTTGTGTCGTTGGGGAAAGGTCCGGAAAACCTGTCGAAAAGGTTGTTCGAGAATCGCTTCGCGAGTCTCGCAACGCATTTCTTCCCCCATTCTTTGGACGGGCAAAGAATGGGGTGGCCCACCATGGGGCTTTCCCATGGCACAAGGTGGTCAGCCACAAAGGCCACAAACTTTCCTCATAAAAAACACACAATCCCCACGTCCTCACAGCAGCTCCTTCGCCAGTGCCGCCAAGGCTCCTGCCTCATTGTCCGCCTGTCCGCGCCAGACGCACGCCAGCAGCTCCCGCAGCAGCTGCCCCAGCGCCGGCCCGGGCGGAACACCCAACTGCTGAAGCTGTGCGCCGTTTATGGACAATTCCCCAACGGTCAGCGGCAGCCCGCTGTCCAGGATCTCCGCCATTTCTCCCATTTTCCCCTGATTTCCCGACAAAATCAGGGCAGAACGGGCATCCTCCCGGCGAAGCTCCCGGGGAAATTCCCCCAGCCACGCCGGAAACGGTCCATGACCCACGGATTTTCCCTGCCGCAGCAGCCGCGCAACCCGTTTTTTTCCTTCCGCCGGGCAGCGCAGCTCCAGAAGCGCCGCCTCCGGCTCCTCCAGACGGCTCAGCAGCAGCGCCAGCCGCCCCCAGGGGCCGCCCATCTGACGGAAAAGCAGTCCATCCTCCGCGGACAAATTCAAACTTTCCCAGCCGGGACGGAGCCGCCGCAGGATCTCCTGTCCCCGCACCAGCACCTCTCCGGCAAAGTCCCCTGCCAGCAGCTTCCAAAGCTCCTGCCAGACCCGCTCCCCGGACAGTTTCCCCAGCCCCGAAGCCTGGGAAACCATGGCGCCGGCGGTTTTTTCCTCGATTTTATAGCCAAAACAGGCGGAAAACCGCAGCCCCCGCAGGATGCGCAAAGCGTCCTCCCGGAAGCGCTCCTCCGGCTCTCCCACTGCCCGCAGCAGCCCCGCTTCCAGATCCCGCCGCCCGCCGCAGGGGTCCTCGAAGCCCCGGTAAGGGCTGTAGGCCATGGCGTTTACAGTAAAATCCCGTCGGGCCAAATCCTCCTGAATCGTCCGCGCGGGAAGGACGATCCCCGGCCTGCGCCCATCGTAGTGCCCCTCCCGGCGGAACATGGTCACTTCAAAGGCCTCCCCCTGCCGCAGCAGGGTCACGGTGCCATGGCGGATTCCCGTGGGCAGCACCCGGCCGTCGGCGAACAGCTCCATCACCTGCTGGGGACTGGCGGCGGAGCACAGGTCCCAGTCGTGAACCGTCTCCCCACGAAGGACATCCCGCACGCAGCCGCCTACGGCGTAGGCCGGATATCCGGCCCGCTCCAGCCGCTCCAGAACCGCCTCCACCTGCGGCGGCAGGGGAAAACTCCACTCCTTTTCCACTTAGATCCCCTTGGGCTGGATGTCTTTTTCCAGCAGATAGGTAGCCTCCAGATCCGCCAGATGAAGCTTCACCGCCAGCGGATAGCGCTCGTAGGCCTGGGAGATGGCCCGGCTGCCCCCCTGGGCGGCGTCGTCAAAGCCGCCCATGTGCCAGCGGATGGCCATAGCCTCCGAAGGCTTCAGCCGGAGAAAGCGCTCGATGAGGAACACGGATTTTTCCCCGTGGCCGTAGGGAAATTCGTCCTCGATGCTGTAATAAGGCTGAGGCTCCCAGCGGCCGGTGGCCGGGTCCTTCACGTTGCGGCAGCTCACTTTGTAAAACTGGGCCTTGCACACGTCGTGGAGCAGGGCGCACAGGGCGAAGCTCTCCCGGTTATCCGTCTCCGGGTCAAAATGCTTCTCCATCAGCACCCGGTACACGTTCATGCTGTGCAGCGCCAGCCCGCCTTCAAAGGCGCAGTGGTAGCGGGTGGAGGCGGGAGCGATGAAGAAATCCGTCTTTTCCAGCCATTCCAGCAGCCGGTCCGCACCCTCCCGGGTGACATTTTCTCTGAATATGTCCATAAATTCCGATTTAACGCTCAAAAAACGACCCTCTTTCCTGTGAAATCCAGGCTCCGGAAGCAAAAACTCGGCTTCCCAGCCTGTTATGTGCCTTAGTATAACACAAAATCGCCTCCGCGGCGCATATTTTCAGAAAAAAATACATGGGTTTACCCTCTCTTGCCAGTCTTTCCCACTTATGCTATAATTTCATTGAGGCACTGCCCAAAAGGGCAGGCGGTTTTGCCCCTACTCTACGGAGAATGGGGAATTTCTTCGCTCCTTTCTCCAAGCGGGAAAGGGGGTGGATGCTGATGTATGTGACCTACAGCGACCTATTCGCTTATACCGCTGTTCTGGTCAGCGTGGCCATGTTCACCGTGACCCTGATCACTTCCATAAATAAAAAGAAATAACCGCCCTCACTCCCCAGTGTCGCGGTTATTTCTTTAACTGAAACATATGGGCAAAGCCAACTGTGCGGCAGTGCCTTTTCTTCTTTTATTATAGGCTGTTTTCCCAAAAATGTCAACAAAAGCTCCGCTTAGGCGGAGTTTTCTTTTTTACCCCTCCGGCAGGAAGTCCACCGCCGCCGCCTCCAGCTCCAGCCGCCGGGGCAGGGCGCTTTCCTCGTCGATCAGCAGGCGGAATTCCCCCGCCTCCCCCTTGCCGGACAGAAGAATACAGCCGTCCCTGGTGCCGGACAGGCCTTCCTGGGCAAGCTGCTCCGGCTGGGCCGGGTCGGCCTGCAGAACCAGACAGTCAAAGGCGGCGAAGATCCCTCTTGCCACCGCCGAATCCAGCAGCTCCCCGGCGTCCATCTTCTGGGACAAGCCCTCCATGGATACCGTCACCCCGCTGGGCGAGCGGCTGAAGCACAGTCCGGCGATGGTTTCCGGGCTGTCATAGCACAGGGTCTGCTCCTCCTCCATCCAGTACAGCCTTCCGGCAGCCTGGGTTTCTCCGGCGCTGATCTGCAGCGCCGTTTCCCAGCCGGCGGACAGCCGGTTCGCCGTTTTTTCCAGGGTATCCTCCGGTTTTTCCGCCAGAGAACAGCCTCCCAGCAGCAATCCCGCCGCCAACGTCAAAAGCAACACCTTTCGCAACAAGCATCAACTCCAACTTTTATTGGAGGATCTCCGCCAGATCCAGCAGGATGTCATCCGGCTGCATATAGGCCTGCCCCAGCCGCTGCTGACAGCGGTCGGCGGCGGCTCCGTGCAGGTATACGCCGCATTTCGCCGCGTCCAGCGGCTCCATCCCCTGGCTCAGGAAGGAGGCGATCATGCCGGTGAGCACATCGCCGCTGCCCGCCTTGGCCAGACCGGGATTTCCCGTGCTGTTGACGGCGATTGCCCCGTCCGGGGAGGCCACAATGGTGTTGGCCCCCTTCAGCACCAGGATGACCCCCTGCTCCCGGGCGAAATCCGCGGCGTAGCCGATGGGCCGGCGCAGAATATCTCCCGCCTTGCAGCGGCACAGGCTCGCCATTTCCCCGGCGTGTGGGGTCAGAATCACCGGACAGCTTCGATCCCTTAACATATCTATGTCGCGGCACAGGTTATTTATGCCGTCGGCGTCGATGAGCACCGGACATTTCGCCGTGGACAGGATGTTTTTTAACAGCAGCCGCTGGTTTTCCCCCTGTCCCAGGCCGCAGCCCACCGCCACCGCCGACGCGCCGCCCAAAAGCGGCCGTACATCCATGTTCCCGTCCACAAATTTAAAGGTGGACTGGATCAGCTGCCCGGCGATAATGGGGTAAACGTCCCTTGGGCACACCGTCACCACATAGCCGGCGCCGCTGCGCAGGGCGCCCATGCCGGACAGGATGGCCGCTCCCGCCATACCGAAGCTGCCGGCGAAGTTGATCAGCCGTCCGGTGGAGGTTTTGTGGCAGTTCAGCTTCTTTTTCGGGATCTTCTCCACAATTTCCTCCCCGATGGTGGAAACCGTCTCCTCAATTCCCTCGTGGGCGGACTGGGGGATGCCGATATCCGCCACCACGATCCGCCCCATGTTGGGGATCAGCTTGCTCAGCAGGTGGGCCGGCTTCAGGCTGTCGAACACAATGGTAAAGTCCGCCATAACGGCGTTCTGGCTGATCTCGCCGGTGTCGCAGCCGATGCCGCTGGGGATATCCAGGGAGAATACGGCGGCAATGGCCCGGTTGATCAGCGTGGCCACCGCTCCGTGCAGCTCATCCAGCTCCCCGTGGAAGCCGCTGCCGTAGATGGCATCCACCACCACATCCACCTCCTCCATGCAGTCCAAAATCTCCTGCCCGTCGCTGTCCATGTGGAGCAGTGGAATGCCCAGCTCCGCCGCCTGGTTGTACATAGCCTGGGCGTCCGGGGTGGAGGGGATGCCGTCGGTGAGGATGACCTTCACCTGACAGCCCATCTGGAACAGCCTTCTGGCCGCCACCAGCCCGTCGCCGCCGTTGTTTCCCTTGCCGCAGAAGGCCGCCACCTTCAGCCCTTCCAGCTGTTTCAGGGTGCGGCGGATGTATTCCGCCGCCTGGCTGCCCGCGTTTTCCATCATGGTCAGGTAGGGGATCGCCAAATCGTTGGCGTTTTTCTCGATCTGCTTCATTTGTTTGGACGTTACGATCATATCCATCTTCCTCCTTCGTCCTTCTTGCCCCCGGCAAACAAGATTACAGTCTAATTGTAGCACAAAACAGCCTGCTGAACAATCCTGCTGAACAATAAGGAAGGAAATGTGCAGACCACCGTAGGGCCAGCTATGGGAACGTCAGTTCCCTAGCTGGCCGCGTCACTTCCAGCCACTACCAGCGGCGCAAGCCCCATCTCCCCCTACTCCTTCTCCACCCGCAAATCCACCGGCGCTTCGCCAATGGTGCCGGTGACGCGGTAAACCAGGGGTCCCGGCTGGGATTCGGGCTGGGATTCGGAAGCGTCCGGGCCTTCGGATTCCGGTTTGGCCGGAACAAGCCCCGCTTCAAAGCGGCCCGGCTCCTGCCTCAGCGCCGCGGAATCCACCTTCTGCCCCTTATCGTAGCGAACATTCAGGTCCACCGCCTTCTCCACGCCGTAAACTTCGCCCTCCCAGCTGTACTGCAGCATCTGCACCGGCTTATCAAAGTCCAGTTTATCCGGATTGGCCAGCCATTTTGGGTAAGCCTGCAAGTCGGAATCCGTTAAAAAGCGGCTGAAATAATCCTTGCTGGCGTAAAGCAGCAGCTTCTTTCCCTCATACAGCTCCGGTCTGCCGTATTTGGCCACATTCTGGGCGAAGGCGTTGACCACGTTGTAGGCGTCGGTGGCACGCAGCGGCTCACCGTCCCGCCCGGCGTCCCAGTTGCAGCCCTCGTGCTCCACATCCAGCGCCAAACCCAGCTCCAGCCGCAAACCTTCGCAGCACTGGCCGAACCAGCGGCCCTCCTTGGCGGCGTCGGTGGTCCAGCCGCTGCGCAGGAAGTGATAAGCCCCCACCTTCAGCCCGGCGGCCAGAGCTTTCTCATAGTTTGGCTTAAATTTTGGGGCCAGATAGCCCTTTCCCTCGCTGCACTTCAGCATAACACCGTAAATCCCGGCGGCTTTCACCTTTTCAAAATCCACTTCCCCGTTGTGACCGCTGATGTCCAATACATATTGCTTGTTAGTCATGCTTGCTCTCTCCTTTGTCGTTCTGATTTTTCATCTGAGCCAAAATTTCCTTCAGGAAGGCGGGCAGCTCGCCGCCCAGCTTGCCGTAATTTTCAATAAGGGACAGGCCCTCCCTGGCGATGTAGAAAAAGATAATGGCGGTGCGGCAGTAAGGCTCGCTGAGGGGCAGGACCCCGTCCAGAACCACCCCCACCGCCACAAAGCACAGGACGACGATTTTATTCACCCCGCCCCAGAAGGCCACTTTGCTGTCCAGCCGGCCGTTTTTCGCCGCCGCCAGCACCCCCAAAGCAAAATCCATGGCCATAAACAGCAGCAGCGCCTTCAGCGGCCTGTCCCAGCCGCCCATCAGCGCCACCAAAGCGGTACCAACAGCCGACACCACGCCGCTGACCGCCGCCCCTTCCTTGCCGTAGCTCCACAATACGTTCATTTTTTCACCTCTCTCAGCAGAAAAGCCGCCCAAAGGGACGGCTTTCGGTTCTTTTTTATTTTTTTCATGTCCGGGTCCGGCCGCGGCACTGGCCGAAGCCCAGTCTTTTCCGGATGGACCACCCACCATCCTTCTCTATCATTTTAACAGCTTGCGCTCCCCCTATCATCCCCACTTATTCCGGCCCAGTTCTTCCGGCCGAAAAACAGCCCCGAAGGGCCACCCTCCCAAACTTCGGCGGAAAATGACGGCGGCAAGGCCCTCGCGGGAAAACGCTCCATCATCCCGGGAGCCGCTTGCGGCTCGCAGCCGGTGATACAAAGGGGAAACCGGGCAGAAAAACGCTCCACCATCCCGGGAGC
>CAMCOD010000031.1 GCA_945876435.1 uncultured Clostridia bacterium | reverse complement strand
CACCTTTCAACACGAAAGGAGGTGAGAACATGGAACCTAATCGCGTGGAATTTCATTACCCTTTACGCAAATCCCGGGCAGAAAATTGCGTTTGTCGGTGCCACAGGCGCGGGTAAAACAACCATCACAAACCTGATCAACCGTTTCTACGATATCGATGACGGCAAGGTTCGGTATGATGGCATCAATATCAATAAAATAAAGAAAGCGGATCTGCGGCGTTCTCTGGGTGTTGTATTGCAGGATGTGAATCTGTTTACCGGAACAGTCATGGAGAATATTCGCTACGGCAATCCCCATGCCACCGACGAGGAATGTATGGAAGCCGCCAAGCTGGCAAACGCCGATGGTTTTATCCGGATGCTGCCGGAAGGTTATCACACCGTTCTCCAGGGTGACGGAAGCGGCCTGTCTCAGGGCCAGAGGCAGCTGATTTCCATTGCAAGAGCCGCTGTTTCCGATCCCCCTGTAATGATCTTGGACGAAGCAACATCCTCCATTGATACCCGCACCGAAGCGCTGGTGCAGGACGGCATGGATAAATTGATGAAGGGCAGAACGGTATTCGTCATTGCTCACCGTCTGTCCACCGTGCGAAATTCTGACTGCATTATGGTTCTTGATCACGGTCAAATCATTGAGTGCGGCACGCATGACAGTTTAATCGCTGAAAAAGGCGTTTATTATCAGTTATATACAGGCGCTTTTGAATTGGAATAGGATTTTTCTGTTTTCCATGGGTATTTCACCCATGGCTGAACAGATAAAAACGAAACTCTTCAAGAAAAATGGGCCATCCCCCCCCCAAAAAGCAGAATGAAACAAAATGGGAAATCCCCGCTCAAAGCAGACAAAAGCCTGCTTTGAGCGGGGATGCGGATTATTATTGTTATTTTCGCATAACAGCCTCAATATCAGCTACCGTTCGGGGAATGGCACCGGAGAGATTTTCACAGCCTGTTTCCGTAACCAGGCAGTTGTCCTCAACCCGGAAACCGATGCCCCACTCCTCATGGTAGATACCCACATCTACGCAGAAGACCATATTGGGAGCGATAATCTCAGGAACAGCAATGGCATCATGACAATCAAAACCAATATGGTGGGCGCCTCCATGCCACATATAGGTTCCTACCTCGGATACATCCTTCAGCACTCCTGCTTCCTGCAGCAGCTGTGCGTTGTAGCTGCGGATGGTTGCGTCCACATCCTTCATTTTCATACCAGGACGAATGATGGAGAACATATAATTGGAGGTCTGCAGGGCACATTCATAGAGCAGTTTCTGTCTGTCAGTGAATTTGCCATTTCAGGGGAAACCGCGGGAAACGTCAGTGATCAGGTTATCATATTGAGCACCTACATCATTGAGGATCATATCCCCATCGTTGGCCTGTCCGGTATAGGAATAGTAGTGGATGCAGAAATTGTTGGAACCGGCAGAGATAATCGAAGGAAAACCAGGTCCTTCCGGGCCAAACTGGCCAATGGCACGGTCAAATTCCGCTTTATACTGGTACTCGAACATACCGGGCTTTGAAGCCTTCATCATGGCAAGAATACCGGCTCCGGTAATTTTTTCCGCCTCTCTCAGAGCAGCGATTTCGCAAGGCTGTTTGATGGTGCGCAGAGAACGGATGATGGCGTTGGCGTTGCAGATCTTCAGATAAGGATACTCTTTTTGTGCGATAGCTGCTACGCTATGGGCTGCCGTATCAATGTCATCAGCGGAATAGCGGAACAGGTCCAAATACAGGTTCTCATAGCTGCCGGAAATCGCCAAAGCCTGCAAATCCGTCAAGAACCGGCTTTCAGAGCGGATATCTGAAACGCCGGAAATTTCTGATGCTTCCTGAGCGGTCAGCCGTCTGCCAGTCCAACGCTCGGCCATGGCATCGCTGGGAAGAACATACAAGCGTTCGGATACGGATGTATTGCTGTCCTTGCAGATGACCAGTACGGAGTTTTTCTGCTGAATTCCGGTCAAATACACAAAATTCCGCTGAGCAAAGAAGGGGTAGTACTCATCGTGGGTCTTGCGGATCTCCCGGCCGGCGAAGAGTACTGCAACTGAGCCAGGCTTCATGGCAGCGGCAAAGCGCTGCCGATTCCCGATAAAGAAAGTTTTTTCCATAATCGATACCTCCAAAAATTAAAAAATTGCTGAGTAACCTCTAAACCGTGTGCCGCAAATCAAATTTTCTCAAAATGCCAGAACTGGCTGAAATGATCGCCATTTTTCCAATCAATGGTCAAGCCCATGTGCGCTAAAACACTGCCGTGGTAAATCCGGTCGCTTCCTACCAGACGATAAGCGGCCTGCTCGTCCAAATGGGGGATTTTGAAACCCAGATAACTCTCCTCTGGCTGGGCATAGGGCTTATAGTACCAAACCAGGATGTGTTTTCCCTGTTCCGCGGAAATCATCCAAGCGGTATCGTCGCCTTCAAAGGGGCTCAGAATCCGGTAGAAATCACCAAACTGAATCAAAGGCCGCAGCTGTTTGTAGGTTTTGATCTGTTCATTTAACTGAGCCAGTTCTTCCGGCTGCATTTGCAGCAGGTCCAGTTCATAGCCCAGGTTAAACGGTTGGCAGACATGCTCCCGGAATTGCAGTGAGCAGGAACGGTTCAACTGATGGTTTGGGGAAGCGGAAATGTGCGAGGTGATCCAGATAGGGGGATAGACCATCGACGCTCCTTGCTGTATTTTCAGACGGCTGATAGCATCGGTGTTATCACTGGCCCAGTTCTGCGCGAAATAGCACATCATTCCTGGGTCAAAACGTGCTCCGCCGGAGGCACAGTTTTCAAACAGGACATGCGGAAAGCGTTCCGTAAGGGTTTTCATCACCGCATACAGTCCCAGAACATAGCGGTGCATCAGTTCTCCCTGCCGTTCTGGCGGCAAAGCGGCAGAACCAGCTTCCGTAATGCGGCGGTTGCAGTCCCACTTGACATAGGACAGGTTACAGCTGCCCAGAATAGCAGACAGAGAGTCAATAATGTACTGCTGCACATCCAGACGTCCCATATCCAGCACCAACTGGCTGCGCCACTGGGTTCGTTTTCGATCCGGAACATGGATGCACCAGTCCGGATGAGCACGGTAAAGATCGCTGTCCGGGCTGATCATTTCCGGTTCAAACCACAGACCCATTTTCAGACCCATCGCATTGATATCCTCGCAAAGGCCCCGTATTCCCCGGGGCAGTTTTTTTGCATCCGGATACCAGTCACCCAAGGAAGAGCGGTCGTTATCCCGGTGCCCGAACCAGCCATCATCCAATACCAAAAGCTCAATGCCCGCCTGTTTGGCGGTGCGGGCCAGCTCCAAAACCCTGTCATGATTGAAAGAAAAATAAAATGCCTCCCAGGTGTTCAGAAGCACGGGCCGAACCTGATCCCGGTATTCTCCACGGGAAATATGCCTGCGCATAAAGCGATGGAAGCAGCAGCTCATGGCGCCCAGACCTTCACTGCTGTACACCAGCAGTGCTTCCGGTGTGGTAAAGCTGCTGCCAGGCTCCAACTGCCAGCGGAACTGGTAAGGATTTATTCCCGCCTGAATGCGCATACTGCCATACATGTCCTTTTCCGCCTGAATACGGAAATTACCGCTGTATACAAGACTGACAGCGAAAACCTCTCCCTGGGTTTCCGTGGTATCCCGGTTGACAAAGGCAGCAAAGGGATTGGCTTGATGAGAGGAGACGCCACGCAAACTTTCAATGGCAGTGACACCAGTGCCCAGAGCACGTTTTTCTATGTGCGTTTCCCGCAAAGCAGTCCCGCACAACTGAATCATCTGATCCGTACCGTGCTTCATATCCAGGCTCATGGAAGCTGCTCCATTGAGCATAACGGTCTCCTGTCCGCCATTGGTGATGCGGGCATGGCGTGTGATGACATCGCTGCTTTCAAACGCGGAATAAAACAACTCAATTTGCAGCCCGGAAACAGAGTCTTTCAAGGTCAGGATCAGTGTCTGCGCCTCCTCTGGGGACTCGCAGTAGCTGGAAGGCAGCCCCTCCAACTGCGGTTTCCCCGAAACGATCTTCCAGTCTGCAAAACGGGGATCGCTGATTCCGTGGCCCCGGCTGTCCGTCAGGTCATAAGCCGGCGTACGGAAATCAGAGGTACCGTAGCAGGGATATTCAAAGGGTAAATACTCTCTGGAGAACATGGCATCATCCGGCTGCGAATTCAGCAGGATACCAGCTCGGCGGTACGGCGCCTCTAGCTGCCAGCTGCAGGTGTCATCGTAGACCCGATGCCCCCAATACAGGTGCAGCGGATAGGTATTCTGGTACAACAGAATCTGATAGCTGGTCCTATTGGTGAAAATATGGAATATTCCGGATTCCCCGTTAAATGTGATACCCATAAATTACCTCCTTATCTTTGGCAGGGCCTGTTTTATGGCAACAATGATCCACTGGGAAGGATTCTCTTCGACCAAAATGCTCCGGTTCCGTTCTTCCTTTGCATGTTGAACGCATATTACAGCTTTCATTTTATCATGGATAAAGGGCTATCGCAACGCTGTAACAACCAAATGAGCCTTAAAATGCTCATCATTGGATTGTTCCTCCCACCGTGACATGATTGTGACATGAAAAGGAAAGCGAATCGAACACTCCCCTCTCCACATGACACAAAAGGGCTTGTCTTTTTTTATCATAAGGATTATAATAGAAACCGCAATCTATTTTATCGCTTTAAATCAGAAAATATAAGGAAAGAAGGGAAAGCAATGGACACCAAAGTTGTTCTGTTGGGAACAGGCACGCCTAACGCCTGTCCAAACGCCAGCGGGCCTTCCACAGCAGTGATCGTGGGTGATCGGGCCTATTTGGTGGATTTTGGCCCCGGCGTTGTCCGGCAGGCATCCAAAGCCTATTACAAAGGAATCGATGCCCTTCGCCCGGACCGGCTGACAACTGCGTTCTGCACCCACTTACACTCTGATCATACGGCAGGATATCCCGATTTGATCCTCTCTCCCTGGGTGTTGGAACGGCCCCAGCCATTAACTGTTTTTGGGCCGAAAGGGTTGAAACATATGACCGACTGCATCCATGACGCATACCGGGTCGATATTGACTTCCGTATCCATGGCTTTGAAAAAGCCAACGAGAGAGGCTATCAGGTGCAGGTGACAGAGATTGAGCCCGGGATTCTTTATACCGATGACCGTGTGCAGATTGAAGCCATTCCGGTCAGCCATGGCACACTGGAATGTTATGCTTACAAATTCATGACCGAAGATAAAACCATTCTGATCAGTGGTGATACGGCCCCTCTTGACATTGTGGCAGAAAAAGCGAAAAGCTGTGATCTGCTGCTTCATGAGGTGGAATATACCGCAGGACTGGCTTTTCGGGAAGCAAAGTGGCAAAAATATCACCGTGAAGTCCATACCCTCAGCGTGGATCTGGCCAAATTGGCCATAAAAGCTCAGCCAAAGCTGCTTGTGACCTATCACCGGATCTATCACATGGAAATTCAGGACAATACCAAAAACCTGGATGCTGAAATGGCCCTGCGCTGTGAAGCGATTCTTCAGGAGATTCGGGATGCCGGATACGACGGTAAGGTGATAAATGGACAGGATCTGGATATTTTCACTCTTTGATAACAAAAAACAGGAAAAAAGACAAAAGAGCGGCTGTGATTTACACAGCCGCTCTTTGTTTGAACTGATTTTAATATGGAAAGATCCGTTCCACATTGTTTTTTCGGCTTAACGGTTTTTCCCCCAGTAGACCAGCGCCAGCATCCCTGGGCCGGTGTGCGATCCAATAATAGGGCCAATCTCTGCAACGTCAATTTTTGCCTGTGGAAAACGCTTTTCTACGGCTTCCTTCAACTCGGCAGCAGCAGCGGGATCGTCGCCATGTCCAATGACGATGGAACTGGATATTTCCGGCTGCCAGCCCTGCTCCATACGGGCAATCTGTGCCGCGATCGCCCGTTTGCGCCCACGAGGTTTCTCCATAACGGCTAATCTGCCCTGCTCATCGACATGAAGCAGCGGTTTGATCTGCAAAGCTGTCCCCACAAGAGCGGAAGCGGCACTGACCCGTCCGCCATGGCGCAGATGATCAAAAATATCCACCGTAAACCAATGGCAGACCTGCAGACGGTGTTCCATAACCCATTGGCCTACTTCTTCCATGCTGCAGCCTTCCCCCTGCTTTCGGGCAGCCTCCTGTACCAGAAGGCCTTCCCCGATGGAAGCACAGAGCGTATCCACGCAGATTATTTTTTGATCCGGATATTTTTCCTGTAGCTCGCCAGCGCAGAGCTGTGCCGCCTGAAAGGTTCCAGACATGCCGGAGGTAAAGCAAAGGTAAAGGATGTCTTTCCCCTGTTGGAGACAAGGCTCAAAACAGTCTGAATATACGGTGGGATTGATCTGGGAGGTCGTTCCAAAATTTCCTGCCCGTTGGAGAGCGTAAAACTCCCCGGCGCTGATCGTTCCGGACGGGCCATAGGTGTATTCCCTTCCGCCGATTTCAAGCTTCATGGGAATAAACCCTACGGCAGGCAGCTCCGCAGGCAAAGAGAAATTCATATCCGCCGTCGCATCGGTAAAAATCTGATAAGCAGACATTTTTACTCTCCTTTGGCACAGCCGTGGCAGCCGGAGCAGTTGGTACAGCTGGACCAAAGCTTATCAGCAGTATCCTTCCAGTTTTCCGCGTAAGGAATGGTCTTATCACAGAGATGATCCACACTTTCCGGGCTTTCGTAGTCTGTGTTTACCGCTCCGGTCTCTTTGACCATGGCCCGCAGACGTTCCGGATTTTCCAGCATAGGGCATGGACGAAGCATATTGCGGTTAAAAGGCTGATTGTCGTGATAAGCCATAAAGAGTGGGCTCTTCAGTGCATCCAGCAGAGAAACTTCGTGAATATTGGCGTTGGAATAATGGATGAAAACGCAGGGTTCCACATCGCCTTTCGCATTGATATGCAGGTAATTCCGTCCGCCGGCGATACAACCGCCTACATATTCCGCATCGTTCTGGAAATCCATAGAGAAGATCGGCTTGGTTGAGCGGAAAGCACGGATCCGATGGTAAACCTCTTCCCTCTGCTCCGGTGTGGGCAGCAATTCCAGGGCAGCTGAGTTACCCACCGGCATATAGTGGAAGAACCACACAAAGAGAGCGCCGCTGTCGATCATATAGTCAAAGAATTCTTCGCTGGTAATGTCCGCATAGTTATAGCTGGTGTAGCAGGTAGAGATACCGAAGGGCAACTTATGGGCTTTCAGCAGCTCCATCGCATTTTTGACTTTCTCGTAGACGCCCTGGCCGCGGCGGGAGTCGTTGGCTTCCTCAAAGCCTTCCAGAGAAATGGCCGGAACAAAGTTCTTCACCCGCAGCATTTCCTGACAAAAATCTTCATCAATCAGGGTACCATTGGTAAAGGACAGAAACTCACAGTCCGGATGCATTTCGCAGATCTTGATCAGATCCTTTTTCCGAACCAATGGCTCACCGCCGGTGTAGATATACATATAGGTTCCCATTTCCTTGCCCTGACGGATGATGGAATCAATGGTTTCCAGACTCAGGTTCAGATGATTGCCATATTCTGCCGCCCAACAACCGGTACAGTGCAGGTTGCAGGCAGAGGTTGGGTCCAGCAGAATGGCCCATGGAACATTGCAGCCCTCCCTCTCCTTCACTTCATTTTGAATTGCGCTGCCTTTCAGAGCCGAATTATAAATAAAGTTTTGGAAAAACGCTTTGCGGACACCAGGATCCAACTCATACAGCTTCAAAATCAGCTGATACCAGTTATTTTTTTCGTCAATAACCTTGCGGATCGCTGCCCTTTGGCCTTCGTACCAGCCCTCCGGCAGCAGTTTATCCGCCAGTGCCATCAGTTTCGGAATGTTTTCCTCCGGATTGCCCTCTACATAATTCAGGGCCTGATTGATGGCAAAGGCCTGCACAGTTTCTTTGATGGATTTGCTCATATATTTTCCGCCTTTCTTTGACCCAAAGAGGGTTCGTTATGCCACGATTATAGAAAATTACGGTGGAAATGTCATTGGACAGCAGAAGTAAGCTGTCGAAATTTATGACAAGGCAAAAACTCTGTTACTTTTTGGGACATGAAAACCAAAATGTCCCTTGTTCCTTTTTGCCGCGCTCAGTATCCTTATTATTGAAATGGTGCACACTATGCCTATACTTCCGCAGAAGGGAATGGATGCAATGGAAAATGACACTTCTCGTATACTAATCGAAACCGTTGTAAAAAAAACACTGAGGGACATTAAGGATTCGCCGGAACGCAGCATCCGAAATTTGATTGATATGGCACTAACCTTCTCTTATGGGCGTTTTCAACACAGTTTTTTTGAAATTGCCCAAACGATGCTGAAAAATGAACGTAGTCCTTATTACGCTTTGGTCCAGGACATTGTGGCCCATGTGAAGGAACAAAAAATCCTTCGTTTTGGCATGAACCTTGGTTACAACAGCTGTACCATCGGAGCCGCAAAGATCAGGGAGCTGGAAGAGCGGGAAGGGTGCCAGATCCCCTGGACTGTTTTTCTGAAATTGCAGGCTCAGCGCTTTCCTTCCTGTGAGGAAAGCTATCAATCCGCTTTCACTCAAGGGGAAAACTTGGGTATTTATGCCTGGATGCTGTTTCCTGACCAACAGCCTCAGCTCTTTCTCCCCCTAATACAGCAGCATCCGGACAGCGCTTTTGTTCTGTTTTGCGGGGAAAAAGATATCACAGCTTCCTTTTTGAACCAGGCGGCAGAGCTGGATAACCTGATGCTGGCGTTCTATCTTGACAACTCGGCCCCGAAGGTATGCAGCCGGCTGCGGGAGCATGAACTGCTGTATTCTGTCTATTGGATCTACTCCGAAGCGGATGAGGAAACGATCCGAAGCGGCCGCCTGTTTCACCAGGCGGAGCAGCTTCATCCGGTTTTCACCGCTCTGCTTCCTGCTCCTTCCTGTTCCCCCTCTTTTCGGGAGAGCATACACCATTCTATCAAAGATGCCCGAGATCAGCAGCTTTTCCAGACCATTGCCTGGGATCTTGACGGAGATGGCCGGCTTGTCAGCAAGATCATATCCCAACAAGCTTATGTTGCCGCTTTTGATTCCAACGGTTCTTTGCTCGCTTCACAAAGAAAGCTTGCGGAACCCTCCTTTAACCTGCTGAACAACGATTTGCTGTCTATTTTCCGGCAGGCCTTCCCCAAAAAGCAGTTGGCTGAGGTAAAAGCATGAAGGGAAAAATTGGTTTTATTGATGTAGGCGGCGGACTGCGGGGTGTATACGCAGCCGGTGTCCTGGATTTTTGTATGGATCAGGGGCTTTCGTTCGATCTGGGGATCGGCGTCTCCGCCGGCAGCGCCAACCTGGCCTCTTATGCTGCGGCACAGCCGCGGCGCAATCTGCGTTTCTATACAGAATATGCCCTGAGAAAAGAATATATGGGGCTGGAAAGCTTTCTTCTCAAGAGATCTTTCATTGATCTGGATTACTTTTACGGAACATTAAGCAACTCCGGCGGAGAGTCCCCGTTGGACTACCCGGCTCTGCTGAAAAATCCCATGGATATGATTGTGGTGGCGACGGATGCGGAAACCGGCTGCTGCCGATACTTTAGCAAAGATGATATTCAGCAGGACTGCTACGATATTTTTAAGGCTTCTTCCGCAATTCCCTTTGTTTGCAAGCCATATCGTGTCAACGGGATCGCTTATTATGATGGAGCCTTGTCGGATCCGGTCCCGGTCCAAAAAGCCTTTGATATGGGCTGTGAAAAGGTCGTCTTGATTTTAACTCTTCCGGAGGATACTGTCCGTCAGCCGGATAAGGACAAACGGCTGGCTGCCCGTATTCGAAAAAAATACCCCTTAGCGGCGAAGAAATTGGAGGGAAAGGCGAACTTGTACAACCAAAGCGTATCATTGGCCAGACAGTATGCGGCGCAGGGAAAGCTGCTGATCGTTGCGCCGGACAGCACCTGCGGTGCAACTACGCTGAAGCGAAACAGGGATGCCCTGCTCCAGCTATATCAAAAGGGTTATCGCGATGGGGAGAAGATTCCCGCCTTTCTCTCAGAGAGAAGCTAAGAAAAAACAAAACAAACAGGGCAGCCGAAGTTCTGGCTGCCCTGTTTTCTTGCTTTTATTCTGCTTTATTCGCTTGGATTCATTTCACGGCACACTTTGACTGCCGTCTGTTGAACGCAGGATTTGAGCAAAGACAGAAACTGGTCCGGAGGGACACAGTTTTTGTTCAACAGCCAGCGTTCAATGGCACAAACAATGGCATCCGCAAAAAAGTTGATTTGAAACTCCTGAACTTCCTGTCCCGTCAGCACCTCACTGCGCAATTTGTGTTCAATCAAAGGGTTAAGCATCTCCCGAAAGTGGTCTTGGAAAGAATTTTGTCCTCTGATTTTCAGTGCCTTACAGTAAAAATCCCGGTTTTCATAGAGGTACTGGAACAGTTCCAAAAGAAAATCCCAGCTGTTAGCGAAGTTTTTTTGTGTAACAACCGCGATAAACTCGGTATCATAGATCCAGTTCACCAAATCATACTTATCTTTAAAGTGATAATAGAAACTTTTTCGGTTCATGTCACACTTTTCACAGATATGGGCTACATTGATCTTCTCAAAGGGGAGCTCCATCATCAGTTCTTTCAAAGCAGCAGCCAATGCACGCTTTGTTATATTGGAATCTGCCATATGATATCCTCCCTTTCGCTTTTAGAAAAGTTTAGCAGAAAATTTCTCTTTTTTCAACGTCTCCTTTTTTAATAATCTTTGGACAAAAAAAGTACTGTGTCTGAAAATGTAACAAAGGCCCTCCCAAGGGGAAAAGTAGGACGAAGGCAGGTTTTTGACCAATGAAAAAAATCGAATTTTGTGTATAATAGGAAAGAAGGGCCGCATAGGCCTGTTTTTCTCTTCTTTATGGTTAATTGATTATGAAACAGGATCGAAACCGCCTGTTTTGGAGGTAAGCATGAATCCGCAAAAACATCAAAAACACAGCGTGATACTGCGGCTTTTGCCGCTGTTGTTCTGTGCTGTCTTCGCCGTAGGATATTTATGCTGCGGCCGGGAGGTCTCCGCACAGACTCTGCTGGAATATACACCAAAAAATCCACTGTTAGCTGCCGTTGTTCTCTGTCTCCTTTACGCTCTCAAAAGCGCGACCATATTTTTCCCTCTGGTGGTTTTGGAAATTACAGCGGGGCATCTGTTTTCTCCCTGTGCGGCCATATTCGTCAATGTGCTCGGACTTTCAGCAGCTCTGACCATTCCCTACTGGATTGGCCGCACTTCCGGCATGGAAGCTGTTCAATCTCTGATGGAGAAATACCCCCGCCTTGGACAGCTGATCGACAAGCAGCTGGACAATTCTTTTTTCTTTTGCTTCTTTCTGCGCATTGCCGGCGGTCTGCCCGGGGATGTTGTCACCATGTACCTGGGAGCGACAAAGATTCCCTACTGGAAAAATCTGATTGCCGGTTTAATCGGTCTTTTCCCCCGGATGTTTCTCGCAACTTTGATTGGTGAAAGCATTCAGGACCCAAAATCTTCCATGTTCCTGATCTCCTCCCTGCTTACCTTTTCGATGGCACTGCTTTCCCTTTTGTTCTATCATCTTTATCGCCGCCGTCTGGGCCGAAAACGCAGAACGCAGGAATAAAAGGGATTGAAATCTTTCGTTTCTCCGCTTATACTGACCTCAATACTACCTTGCAACAGCCGGACAGCAAAGAAAGTCGAGAAAAATTCTGCCGGAAAGGATAAAATGAAGATGTCAGGAGATGAGGAAATGAAGGAACAAATTTTAGCCGTACAAAGAATGCAGGAATATATTGAACAGCACCTGGAAGAGGAAATCACCCTATCGACTCTGGCGCGGGTATCCCTTTTCTCCCCGTGGCACTCTTACCGCTTGTTCCGGCAGTATACCGGGCTGACTCCTGCGGAATATATTCGCAGGCTTCGCCTTTCCCGCTCCGCTCTGCGGTTGAAAGCCGGGAGCTGCCGTGTGGCCGATGCCGCTTATGAGCTGGGCTTCGGCAGTGTAGACGGCTATCAACGGGCTTTTTTACGGGAATTCGGCTGTAATCCCGGCGAATATGCCCGCACAAAAGTTCCCATCTCTCTCTTCATTCCCTACGGCGTTAAATTCAGAGAGCTCAGAAAGGAGAACACGGACATGAAGGATGTACAAAGTGTTTTTATTCAGCTTTTGCGAAAACCGGAACGGAAAATCATCCTTAAACGAGGCAGAAAAGCTGACGATTATTTCTCTTACTGTGAGGAGGTGGGCTGTGATCTTTGGGGGCTGCTGACCAGCATGGATTCTCTCTGTGGAGAGCCGGTTTGTCTGTGGCTGCCGGAGCGTTACCAGAAGCCCGACACCTCCATCTATGTTCAGGGCATTGAGGTTGCCGCTGATTACAACGGTCCAATCCCGAAGGGCTTTGATGTTCTGACACTGCCGGAGGCCGAATACCTGGTATTTCAGGGTGAGCCTTTTGCCGAGGAGGATTACTGCAGCGCCATTGAGGCGGTACAGAACGCCATGAGCAAGTACGACCCCACTGTGATCGGTTATCAATGGGATCCTGAGAATCCCCGGATCCAGTTGGAACCACGGGGAGAACGGGGTTATATTGAACTGAAAGCAGTTCGTTCCATTCAATAAGTGTTAAAAAGCAAATATAGAAAAAGAGCCATCCGGGATACCTCCCCAATGGCTCTTTTTCTGCTTTTGGCATGTATTTTTGATATTTTAAACCTTTTTGGAAAGGCCGCAGACGCCGAATCCACCCGGGCCGCAGTGGGTGGTCACAACTCCGCCAGTTTGTATCCACAGGATTTCCTGGAAGCCCATTTCCTGAGCCAAAGCGTTCATTTCATCTTTTATGCTCTGGTTTAATCCCGCAGAATAGACAAAGACGATCCGTTCCCTGTCAAGCTGGTATTGTTCCACAAAATCGTTCAGCAGCTTAGGTGCCGCCTTTAGCATCTTGCCCCGATATTTTTGCGTTACCTTTAGCTTTCCATCCAGGACTTCGATCAGCGGGTGAAGGGAAAGGATCCTCGCGCCCAGATAAGCCGCATTGCTTACCCGTCCGCCTGCCCGCAGATAAGCCAAATCCCCTGGGAAAAAGCCCATATGGCAGCGCTGTCCCAGCTCCTGTGCCTTTGCGGTCGCCTCCTCCAACGAGCAGTCCGGATGCTCCTCCAAATAACGTGCCATCTCAATCAGAACCAATGACTGGCCCGCGCTCACCTGTTTGGTATCAATGCTGCTGATGCCTGTCCGCCCCTCCGCGCCCAACAATGCGCTTTGATAGGAACAGGTGGTTGCGGCGGAATAGGCCAGATGCAGGATGTGTTTGCCGGGATACTGGCTTTGAATACGGTCAAAAGCCTGTTCAAAGTCTCCTACCGTACAGCCGCTGGTCCGAGCCAGATTCCCCGTACGGTCAAAGTAGCTGTAAATTTCCTCCACAAGGAATGTGCCGTCATCCCGTGTTTCATCCCCGAGGGTTACATGCATAGGAACCGTTTGGATCTGGTACTGTTCGGCAATCTCAGCTGGAATATCGGAACCGGTTTCGGCCAACAAAATGTAATTGCTCATCTTTACATCTCCTATTCCTTTGGTTTTTTCATCATTTTACAACTTTTTTGTTTTAAAAATATCAATATTTTATTTAAAATTTGTTAACAGATAAGAAATTATCCCTTTCAAGCCGCAATAACAGCAAAGGAGAAAGGTCGATTTGTTTTTATCCTTTCCCAACACACATTAAATATAGGTCAACAGGGTCTTTTCATTTCTTCATCCTTTTGATAAACTATATGGTAGCACATAGACGAAAACATCTGTAATTTGAAACAATTTAGAGGAGACAATCCTTATAAAATGTCTGGAGGAGAACGAATCCATGATCCTTTCCGATCAAACCATCCGCCGCATGCTGGCGGAAAACAGCCTGACGATTACCCCGCTGGAGGATGGACAGATCCAACCTGCCAGTGTGGATATCCGCCTTGGAGACACCTTTTCCATTGTGGAGGATTCCTCCAGTGGGATCATTTCTATGGACAAGGAAATCCATTACAAAACCATACAGACTGACAGCTACCTGCTCTTACCAGGTCAGTTCGTGCTGGCAAGCACCATGGAATACTTCCGTCTGCCTGACGACCTGACTGCTTTTGTGGAAGGACGCAGCTCTTTGGGACGTATGGGGCTGTTCATTCAGAACGCCGGTTGGGTCGATCCCGGTTTCGAAGGAGAAATCACTTTGGAGCTGTTCAACGCCAATCGCTGCGCCATCCAGCTAAAAGCCGGACGGCGGGTCGGACAGCTTGTCTTCGCCAAAATGGACGCTTGTGCCCTGAAGCCCTATCGAGGTAAGTATCAAGGACAGCGGGGAGCTACCGGCTCCCGCATCTTTTTGGATCCGGAAAATAAAAAATAAGCTTTTCTCACGCTCCATCCTCAGATGGAGCGCTTTTTTATGGCTGCATTTCCATTTCTTTCGCCAATTCATCAACCATTTTTTTCGTTTCTTCCTGAGTCAGCGGACGTTCTTTCTCCATTGCCAGGGCTACAAGCCGCCGCAGGACTGTCCGTCGGAAATTTCCATCCGGAAACTCCTCCCGAAGCTGCTGACGCAGAGCCTGAGACCAGTCCAAAAGCTCCTCCATCCGATCAGGGATCTGCTTCTCGAAGCGCTGCCGCAGCAACGAAGCGGCTGCTGGACTCTTTCCGCTGGTGGAAATCGCCAGAGTAAAGGCTCCTCTGGTGATCAGCGCAGGAAAATAAAAACTGCACAGAGGCGGTTCATCCACCACATTGACGGGGATTTGTTTCTCCCGGCAAAGTCGGCTGATCCGCTGTTTTTCTTCCTGTTCTTCCTCCGCAACCACGACAAATGCAGGTCCCGAAAGCAGATCTTCCTCCTTCAGCTCTCTCGGCAGCCGGCAGATCTGCGGCTGTTCTTGCATTGTTTCAAAACCGTTTCGGGAAAAATGCCATATCTCACAGCCGTAGGGCAACAACTTTTCCAATTTCACTTGTGCTTCCTTTCCCTGCCCCACCAAAAAGACTTTGGCTCCATCAATATCCATACACAAAGGAAAATAATTCATGAATCCATCCTCCCTGTTTTTATGCTCGCTTATGATTGCTTTGGTAGTAATACTGCCAGCCTTCCGGAGTTTGAAAGCGGCAAACACGAATACCAAACACCGAATCCAGGCAGCCGCTGTTAAAAATCATTTCAGGCTCTCCGCACCGAAGCAGTCTTCCCTCCGCCATAACGGCCAGCTGATCGGCAGTCTGCATCGCCATCGACAAATCGTGAAGCACCATTACCACGGCCTTCCCCTTTTCCGCCAGAAAGCGGGCGTGCTCCATCATCTGCAGCTGGTGCGCCACATCCAGAAAGGTTGTTGGCTCGTCCAGAAGAATCGCCGGTGTATCCTGAGCCAACGCCATGGCGATATATACTTTCTGCCGAGTACCGCCGGACAGAGCATTCAGCGGTTCTTCTGCTAAATCCTCGATTCCCATTTGCTCCATTGCCTCATAAGCAATGGAAAAATCCTCTTTTTTATAGCGGCGGGGGTAGCTTAGATAAGGGAATCGTCCGTGAAGCACCATTCGTAGCACGCTGATGTCTGGAACCTGCCTGTTTTGGGCCAAATAGGCCACCTTTCTGGCTAATTCCTTTGTACTGTAACGGCTGATATTCTGTCCATCCACCAGAATTGTGCCGGAATCACAGGGACAGATGCTAACCAAAGCCTTTAAAAATGTTGATTTTCCGCAGCCGTTTGGACCAACTATGACCGTTACTTTTCCCGCCGGGATGGAAAGGTTCACGCCGGACAAAACAGGATGTCCCGGATAGGATAATGAAAGATTTTCAACTTTAATCATGATCTTTCCCTCCTTTTCTTTTCAATAAAAGAAGGATAAAGAATGGGCCGCCCAGTACCGACATCAGGATCCCCACCGGCAACTCGTATGGAACAAAAAGCAAACGGGCTGCCAAATCACAGCAGGTCACGAAACCTGCCCCACCCAATACACAGAGCGGAAGCAGATACCGGCTCTCACTGCCCACCAGTTTCCGAACTGCGTGGGGAACGATCAGCCCAACAAAACCCAGCAAACCGGCAAAGCTGACACTGGCTCCCGCCAGCATAGCCGCCAGAATCAAAAACAAGGTCCGCATTTTCTTTACTGACAGACCCAGCCCCTGTGCCGTGTCCTCACCCAGAGACAGCACATCCAGTTCATTGCATAGAGTCAACACCAGTGCCAATGCGGCGACTATGAGAATTCCTGCCGGGATCAGTCGGGTATGAGACACAGAAGAAAAACCGCCGACCCGAAAATCACCTCTGGACATTCCTGCCTCCGGGACCAGTGTGACAACCGCTTCAGACAGGGCGTTGAGAAAACTGTTGATGGCCACACCGCCTAAAATCACCGTTGTGCGGGAAGCTCCTGTTTTCTCTGCCACAAATACCACAAGCAGCACTGCCAGCAAAGCTCCGCCAAAGGCGGAGGCCGCAATGGCCCAGCCGGACAGAAAACCCAGCGCGCAGCACAGGGTAACAGCCAAACCGGCTCCTGCATTGACACCGATAATACTGGGGGAGGCCAGTTTATTGGACAGAACTGCTTGGATCACCGCTCCGGATGTAGCCAAAGCTGCCCCAGAGAGCAGACAGGCTGCCGTCCTGGGCAGTCTGGCATACCAGAAAATCCAACCGGCGGTATCCTTTGGACCGCCGCAGATGGCCTGCCACAAATCCCGCGGAGACAAACTGGCCGCTCCAAGGCCCAAACTGAGCAAAGCGGAAACAATACACAGCAGCCCCGCTCCCAGAAAAATCACCTTTTTACCCTTCGGCATGGCTCAGAATCTCCTCAAGCTGCTCATAAGCCTCGCCCCAGCGGTTGTTTGGTTTCAGATTAAACAGTGTTTTATCCATATAGTAAACTTCTCCGTTTTTTACCGCGCTTAACTGGGACCAGGCCGGATTTTCACTCATAAAGCTCTCAATATGGGCTTTGGTGCCTTCCGTATCGTCCCCTCGCTGAACAAAGAAGATGTAATCCGGGTCAGCCTGCAAGATGTGCTCGATGCTTAGGTTTTCCAATAGACTTTCGTCAGAATCCGCAATGTTGATACAGCCCAAATCCTTCAGCATCTCTCCCAGTACAGTTCCCTCGCTGTTTTTGGCCAGAATGCTGGCAGCGGAAGCCCGCAGGAAAAGCACGGTAGGGGCATCCTCCTGCTCCAAACGGGCTTTGCTTTTTTCCCGAACCTGGTTGATCTGTTCCCGTACAGCCAGTCCGTTCTGCTGATACAGATCCTCCCGCCCGGTGATCTGGGTGCAAATCTCCAGCATTTGCAGATAATCATCAAAATCACTGACATCAAAGTAAGCGGTTGGAATATTGGTTGCCTCCAGAGTCTCTTTCCATTCCATGTGCTGGCGGGTATTGCTGCTGGCAAGAATCAGGTCCGGCTGGGATTCCAACAGTTTTTCCAAGCTCAGATCCGCAATGCCGCCCAGATTGACCGCATCCTCCGGCAGATCAAGCTGCAGATCCTCCCAAGCGTCGTCCGCTGTAGCGCAAACCTCTCCACCGGCCAGTGTCCATACCTGAGCAAAACTGCCCAGCAGAGCCGCTACCCGTTTTGGCTCTTGAACAGTAACGCTTCGTCCCAAAGCATCGGTAAAAGTGACCTCTTGGGAAATGCTGTTTTCCTCTGCCACCGGAGTTTCCGTTTCTTTTTTCTCTTCTGGAGCCACACCACAGGCAGACAGCAGCAGACACAGAGCCAAAAACAGAGAAAATGCCTTGATTTTCATAAAAAATTCCTCCAAAACTTAAAAATTCACAGAAAAAAGGGCCGCACAGCGGCAAAAAGAGCCAACGAATCCCCTCAGGTTTCTGGTTTCTGCCCTGAGAGGAAAGCGTTTTAAGGCCCTTCACCGTCTGTGCGGTCCGGCAGTTTCCTTTAAGGTAAAGATGAAACGGATCAGCAGGTTGCGCCGCCGGTCACGTTCTTATTGAGAATTGCTTTCTTATCAATTTCCGTATGCAGAAGCTTGTCTTCCACATAGTCAAAGCCAAGACGCTGGATGGTATCGGCAAAGCGTTCACCGGTAATACCTTCATCGCGGAAGAAGAGGATCGCTTTCTCCACAACATCCAGAACTTCCTCTTCTGTGGTGAAGATCCGGCTGAGCGGACGGCCATGGGCAACCTTCTTGCCCCAGCGTCCGCCAACATATACCTTGTAGCCATACTGGTAATCTTCCAGCGCGCCGAAGGGGCACTTGTTGGCGCAGCGGCCGCAGTTGTTACATTCTTTCGGGTCGATCTGAATTTTTCCGTCAATCACTTTGGCAATCTTGATCGGGCAGCCGCTTTCAACCTGACATTTTGCACAGCCACGGCATTTGCTGTAGTCCACCATTGGAACCTTCTGTCCGATGATACCCAAGTCGTTCAGATCCGGTTTTACACAGTTGTTTGGACAGCCCCCGACAGCAATCTTGAATTTATGAGGAAGTGTTACGCCATGATAGCCCACATAGAAGCGTTCATGGAGTTTTTCGCTGAGGTCAAAGGTATCCAGCAGGCCGTACTGACAAGTCGTACCCTTGCAAGATACCACTGGACGAACCAGAGAACCGGTACCGCCGGTCTGCAGGCCGTTTTCCTCCAGGAAAGCCAACAGTTCCGGGATATCTTCGTATTTTACGCCCTGGATCTCCAGCGTCAAGCGAGTTGTCATGGTCACAGCGCCGCTGCCGAATTTTTCGGCAGCCTCCGCGATCGCGCGATGCTCCTGAGCGGAAATTCTGCCATTGCGGGTTATAACACGAACATTAAATACATCGGGATAGCGTTTGTCCTGCAGGCAGCCCAAGCCTTTTACCCGTTTGATCTCCTCCGGGCTCAGCTTGCCGCCGGCGGAAGCTACCTTAACCTTGTTGATAAACAGGCCGCCTTCCAGCACGCGAGTGTTGGTATAGCCCAAAGCCTTGAGTCGGTTCTGCAGGAAGTAGCCCCGTTTGCCCTTTGCGCAGACCAGAAGCAGTTTTTCGTCCTTGTCCAAGCCTTCAATTGGGCCGTTTATCTGCGACAGGTCGATCCATTTGGCCCCATGGATACCGGCTACAGGCTGAACATCCAACACTTTATAAGCTTTGGCTGCGCCTGCGGCGTATTCTGCCGGGGTGAAGGTCTCAAATTGTCCGGATAGTTTGTTTTCCAGAATGTAGCAAGCCTGAACGAAAGGATGGATCGCTGTGGAGAAGGGCGGAGCATAAGCGAAGTCCATGGTATCAAAATCTTCCACTTTTGCATTCAGGGAAACGCCGGTAACGGCGATATCCACCATTTTATCCACATTTCCCGCACCTGCAACCTGAATACCCAGCAGCTTATGGCTTGCCCGATCCGCGATCAGTTTGGTTACAAAGGTTGCGGCGCCGGGGTAATAGTGCGCTTTATCATCACAGACACAGGTTACCGATACCGGATCAAAGCCGGCAGCCTTTGCCTGCGCTTCGGTGAGGCCGGTGCGGCCTGCGTTCAGATCGTCTGCCAGACGGACAACACCGGTACCCAGACAGCCACCATAAGGCGATTTCGCTCCGCTGAGATTTTTTGCCAGGCAGCGACCGGTAATATTGGCGGTAGAACCCATGGCGGACCACTGTCCCTGGCCGGTGATGCGGTTATGTACCTGAGCACAGTCGCCTACCGCGTACACATCCGGCAGGTTGGTTCTTTGGTAAGCATCCACTGCAATGGCGCCTTTGTTCATCTCGATTCCGGTATTTTTCAGGAATCCGGTTGCCGGACGGATACCCAGAGCCAAAACCACCAGATCTCCCTCCAGCGCACCTACACTGCTGCGAATACCGCTGGCTTTTTCTTCACCCAATACTTCTTCCAGCGCAGCGCCGGTTACGATACGCAGACCCTTCTCCTGAAGGCGGCGGCGCAGATAGTCCGCCATCTCACTGTCAAAAAGACCCGGCATGATCTGATCAGCCATATCGGCAACGGTCACTTTCAGGCCCTGTGCCATCAGGTTTTCCGCAATTTCCAGACCAATGAAGCTGCCGCCTACCACCACGGCGCTTCTGCAATGATTTTCTTCCACATAAGCCCGCAGAGCAATGGCATCATCCGGGATGCGCATAGTAAATACGCCCTTTAAGCCGGTTCCTGGTACAGAGGGGACAAAAGGTTCCGCGCCCACAGCCAAAACCAGGCTGTCGTAGCAGTCCTGCTGTTCCTCACCAGTCTCCACATTGCGGAAGGTAACGGTTTTGGCTGCGGCATCAACCGCAACGGCCTCCATGCCGGTTTTTACGGTTACGCCGGTAAGACCGCTGTATTTTTCCGGTGTGTTCACGATCAGCTCTTCCCGACTGGCAATACTGCCGCCGACATAGTAGGGCAGGCCGCAGCCCGCATAGGAAATATCCCGGCTTTTGCTGTAAACCACCACATCGGCGCTCCGATTCTGGCGTTTCAGCTTGGCAGCCGTTTTTGTTCCGGCGGCAACTGCGCCGATAACGATAACTTTCATCATTTCTCGACTCCTTTTTTGTCAAAAATGTGAGCGATTTTCCTTTTAATAAGTTGATTATAGCACAGCTGTTATGATAAAATCAATTTATCGTTCCTTATTGTTCCATTATTTTTTGTAATCAAGAGGTTTTTTATGCTAGACCATCGAATTGACACGTTTTTGACCCTGTGCGAGCACATGAATTACCGGGAAACCGCGGAAATTCTCCATATTTCTCAGCCAGCGGTCACACAGCATATACATTTTTTAGAGCGGGAGTATCAATGCCGCCTGTTCACCTACGAAAACCGCCGCCTGATTAAGACAGAAGCTGCTCAGATTCTGGAGGAATATGTGCGGGCCATGCGCTTTCAGGAGAATGATATCCGCCGGAAGCTGCAGGGCAGCGGGATTCGGGAGCTGAAAATCGGCGCTACCAAAACCATCGGTGATTATGTGATCGCCCAACAAATCCACCACTACCTGAGCCAAAAAGACAACGCTCTGACTCTGATCGTGGACAATACGGAGCATCTGCTTCGGCTGTTGGAAGAAAACCGCCTGGATTTTGCTATTGTGGAAGGTTATTTTGACAAAAAACGCTTCAACAGCCAGTGCCTGCGAAAAGAACCCTTTGTGGGCATCTGCCGGAAAGGACACCCCTTCGCCGGCCGGGAGATTACAATTGAAGAACTGTTGGAGGAAACCATTATCCATCGGGAGGAAGGCTCCGGTACACGGGCTATCTTGGAACAAAAGCTTCAGGGCTACAACGAATCCCTGAACCGCTTTAAGCGGCACATCTGCATCTCCAGCTTCAAGCTGATTTTGGATCTGGTGCGGGAAGGCTTCGGTGTATCCTTTGTCTACCGGATCTTGGCGGACAGTGATCCCAATATTGAAACTTTCCGGATACAGGGGGAGCCAATTATCCGGGAATTTAATCTAGTCTATCTCAAGCACACCGATGTGAAAGAAAAAATCGACCTGTTTTTCCGTTAAGGCCGCTTCTTCAGTCTGTCAAAGAAACTTTGCTTGCCATTCCCCTGCCTTTTTCCTATAATGGCAGCAGGAGGTGAGCCCATGAACGTGGGAAAACGTATTCTATCCATCCGCAGGGAGCAAAACCTGACACAGGAGCAATTTGGCGAGCTGTTTCATGTGACACGGCAGACCGTTTCCAACTGGGAGAAGGAAAAAAGCTACCCAGACCTGCAGACCCTTATCCACATCAGCGACCGTTTTGGCCTTTCCCTGGATACTCTAATCAGAGATGACCCCACCATGGTCAAAACCATGGATCAAAACCACCAGAAAGTCCGTCTGCTGTATATTCTTCTTCCTCTGCTGCTTTTGTTGCTTCTTCTGCTGGCCATTTTTGGGCTTATTCAGACTGCTTTTTCGCCCACACCCCACCATCTGCGGAATCAAACAAGCACCACTGCCACCATGTATATAAACCTGCCGGACGCCACCCCTTCCAGAGCCATTGTCCTTAGCTTTGACGCAGAAAGCTACCAAAACTTTTCCACTGCCAAGCGGTATAAATTGTGGGATACGGTAGACGGACAGGTAGAAGGGGATATGCCTGCCTTGCACCTTGAGCAGGAAAAGCCCATTGTCCTCGTGTTTCAGGACAGCCATCGGGTTAATTTGGAACCGGAACAGCCTCCCTATGCCTTGGTTTATAATAAAAACAGAGATATTTTGTGGGAGCAAAACCTCAGCCCCAGTGAACAGGGCTGGAAACTTGACGTCTTGCCGGAACTCGTCCCCAATGGTATCTCCACAGCCTATCTGGAGGTCCGTTACGTCAGCGCAGGTAGGAATTATGTCTCCCTTTCTGCCCTATCTCTCGTAAAATAGGCGATTTTTTGCTATAATACAGACAAAACCCATTATTCTGACTGCAAAGGACTGATCGAATGACGCAGAAAACCTGTCCCTATGTCAAACTCTGCGGCGGCTGTCAGCAGCCTCCGCTTCCATACGAAAAACAACTGGAACAAAAACAGGCTGCTGTCGCCAAGCTGATGGCTCCTTATGGCAAATGCCGGCCTATTTTAGGCATGAAGGAGCCGTATTACTACCGGAACAAAGCCATCGCCACCTTTGCTCCCTTGGAAAAAAACAAATTCCAGCTGGGCATCTATGCCCGCGGCAGCCATAAGGTAATCCCGGTAAAGGATTGCCTGCTGCAGAACGAGAGTCTGAACCAGGTTCTGGATTCGGTGGCGCAGGCGGCCGCTCAATGCCACCTGCCTGCTTACGACGAAGACAAGCGCAGCGGCTTGCTTCGCCATGTGGTGCTGCGCCACAGCCGTTCCACCGGTGAAGTGCTCTGCACCATTGTTACTGCCTCCCCAGTCTTCCCCGGCAGCCGGCAGTTTATCAAAACCCTCCGTTCTCTCAGTCCGCAGGTCACTTCCGTGGTACAAAATATCAACCCGGCCAAAACCAGCTCTGTCCTCAGCCCCTATTCCAAAACCCTTTATGGCCCCGGCTACATCGTTGACAAGCTCTGCGGCCTGGACTTTTCTATTTCTTCCCGCTCCTTCTATCAAGTGAACCCGGAGCAAACGGAACTGCTCTACCAAAAAGCCATGGAAATGGCAGATTTAAGCGGTCAGGAACGGGTGTTGGACACCTACTGCGGCATCGGAACCATCGGTCTGTGTGCCGCTGCCCGCTGCGGACAGGTGCTTGGTGTGGAGATCAACAAAGATGCGGTTGGCGACGCCATTTATAACGCCAAACGCAACCACATCAAAAACGCCCGTTTTATTGAACAGGATGCCACCAATTTTATGAAGGAACTGGCTGCTCAAGGAGAGAAGGTGGACGTGATCTTCATGGACCCGCCTCGCAGCGGCAGCACGCCGGAATTTCTGCGGGCAGCCGCCAAAATGGCTCCGGAGAAAATCGTTTACATCTCCTGCGATCCCTCCACTCAGGCGCGGGACCTTGCCTTCATCACCAAACTGGACTATAATGTGAAAGAGATCCAGCCTGTGGACCTCTTCCCTCATACAGAGCACGTCGAGACGGTATGTTTATTGTCCAAACTTCAAGCGAAGCAACATATCGAGATTGATCTGAGCATGGATGAACTGGATTTAACGGCTGCGGAGAGCAAGGCTACCTATGACGAGATCAAAGCCTACGTGCTGGAGAAGTACGGTTTGAAGGTGTCCAGCCTGTATATCTCCCAAGTCAAGCGGAAGTGCGGGCTGGATGT
>CAMCOD010000030.1 GCA_945876435.1 uncultured Clostridia bacterium | reverse complement strand
TTGCGCAGCAAAATCGCCCCAAGATTATGGGGCGAAGGTTTTATTCTTGGAAAGAAAGGATTTATCCTTTCTTTAGTAGTCCTCCTCCGGTTTGGGGAAATTCAGCTCGCCCTCAATGTTCATGATCATATTGAGCAGGGAAGCGGACTGCTGCGGATACTGCTCCGACAGGTAATCGGTGGTCAGCTTCACTTCGTCAATGTTCTGCACCTGCTCCTCCTTGCTGCCCAGCCCTTTGACCAGCTGCATGGCTCTGGCCTCGGACAGGCTCATGGCTGCGGAAACGTAGCCGCTGACCAACTCCTCCGGGATGGAGAACATGCTCTCCTCGTTTTTCGGGTTGGCCTGGTAGAGGATGCGGAAGCAGCGGTATACCGCCGCCATCAGGTAGCGGGAGATCTCGTCGTTGAGCTGGTCGCTTTCGCTGCGGCCAACCAGATCAAATACCACGCCCATGGAGTTGGCGATCAGCTTTTTGTTGAGCACAGGCATAACATTGCCCCGAAAGACCTCGTCCTTGATCCCGTCGGGGTCGGGGATGTTCTCCACGGTGAGCTGGGAGCCGTGGCGGTCCGGGGAAACCCCCAGCAGGTAGTCGCAGGATACGTCATAAAATTTTGAGCAGCGAACCAGAAAGTCCAGTCCGCATTCCCGGATGCCCTTCTCGTAGTGGGAGAGCAGCGCCTGGGAGATGCCCAGAGCGGCGGCAGCCTTTTTCTGGCTGACTCCTTTTTCTTTTCGCAGCAAAGTGATAAGCCGTGGAAAATCGGCGTTCATAGAGGTGGCCTCCTGTTCTATCTTCTGCCGCCGGGGAGAAAAAGCCCCCTTGACGGCGCTGTTTACGTATTGTAAATTATATTACATGAAAAACCTCATGTAAAGAGGCTTTGGCGAAAAGAAAAATTTTCAGCCGAATCCATGAACAAAAGGTCGAAACTTTTGTGAAAACGCAGAATTTTTACCATTTTTGAATGATTTTCCTGGATTTTTTGGACGTTTTTCCCCACCGGCGGGAAAAAAGCCCAGCCCAAACCATTTTGACCATTCAAACCATAAAAAACCGAATCAACCGTTGTTTGGATTGATTTTTACAAATCGTGGCACAGCCACAGGAAAGGAAGCAGCAACCATGAGATCCTATAAAATCCACTTTATCCGCCACGGCTTTACCAAAGCCAACCTGAACGGCCAGTATATCGGCCTTACGGATCTGCCCGTCTGCCCGGAGGGCTTCGACCAGCTGGAGGAGATGCGCTCTTACACCTATCCCAAGGTGGAAAAGGTCTACTCCGGCCCGCTGGAGCGCTGTTTGCAGACCGGCCTCTACCTGTTTGAGGGTGTGGAGCTGCTGACCGTGCCGGAGCTGCGGGAAATGAACCTGGGCGACTTTGAGGGAAAGACTCTGGAGGAGATGAAGGATGACCCGGCCTTCCAGAACTGGCTGCGGGACAACATGAACAACCCCCCGCCCAACGGGGAAAACGGCAAGGACTATGTGGCCCGGCTGGTGAAGGGGCTGGACAAAGTGCTGCGGGACATGATGGACGAGCAGATCTTTGAGGCCGCCGTTGTGGTCAGTGGTACCGCCATTATGACCATTATGGCCCTGATGGCCTTCCCCAGAAAACCCATGGGGGAGTGGAACTGCCCCTGCGGCGCCGGCTTCACCGCTCTGATCACGCCGCAGATCTGGCTCCGTGACCGGATCTTTGAGGCCTTCGGCACCGTTCCCTACCAGCAGGATGAGACCGACCCCTACTGGCTGGAACAGAAGGCCTATGAAAACGGCGGCGATTACGACTTTGACCACGAGGACGCGCTTTAAATAAGCGCAAAAAAGCGCAAATAGAACGAAAATAGCGCAAAAAAAGAAGGATCTGATTACCATGAAACTGCATAAACAAGTAAAAGCCAACGGCAGACGCTGTCTGTACAACAACTGGGGCAAGGCGGTGGCCATTGCCCTGCTGCAGCTGGCCATCTATCTGCTGTTCGCCCTGCTGGAGCTGATCCTATCCCTGATCTTCGGCAGCTCCCGGATGCTGGAAGACGGCTATCTGCCCGGAACCACCCTGCTGTCCATGCTGCTGACGCTGATCCTGGCGGTGGGAGGCTTTTTGATCGACAGCCCGCTGAAGCTGGGCATCACCCAGTGGTACTACGGCCTGAGCGAGGGACGCTCCGACGAGGTGCTGAACATTTTCAGCTTCTTTTCCGGCTGGAAGTCTTATTTCCGCGCGCTGCTGTTACAGGTCAATATCTGGGGCAGAAAGCTGATACTGGGAATTTTCTACTTCCTGCTGCCTGCGCTGACCGGGGCAGCCTCCGTCTGGTGCCTGGATTTCGGCGACCGGTACCTGAGCAGCGACCTGAGCTATGTGCTGGGCTCCATGGGGCTGCTGTTCAGCCTGCTGCTGGCGCTGCTGCTGGGAGTGTGCTACGCCATCGCGGTTCAGCGCTTCTTCCTGGCGCCATATTATGTGGCCAATGAGGACATGGGCGTTTGGGAGGCGCTGAAAAAATCCCGCCACGCCTCCCGGGACAAACGAGGGGAGATCTTTCTCTTTAAGCTGTCCTGGCTGCCCTGGTTTCTCAGCTGTCTGCTGGTGATCCCGGCGATCTACGCGGTGCCCTGCTACAATATGAGCGCCATGCTCTACGCCCGGGTGCTGATGGAACAGCACTGCCGCAGCACACAGATCGTGCCGTTGGACCCGGAGACAGAGGAAGAGGAGCCGGACGGGGCGGAGCGGCCGAATCTTGACAAAACCCAGGTTTTTGAGGCTCCCAACGAGAAATAGAGGAGCAGAAGGGGAGGAACAACAATGGAGAGCAAAGAACAGATCATCCGGAAATTTAAAACCTGCACCGTACTCAGCATGGTTCTGGCGGTGCTGACCATGGTGCTGGCCATCCTGAGCCTGGTCATCGACTGGAATCCGCTGCTGGCGCTGATCCCGGCGGTACCTGCCATCCTGCTGAACGGCCTTGCCCGGACCTACCGGGAGGCGCTGCCGAAAAAACAGGACTACGGCGACCCGACCGCCAGAGATTAGGCCGGAAAAACCGAAAAAAACAAAAAAGCACGGCGTTTGCCGTGCTTTTTTGCATATTTTCCTCTGTTTCTGCCTATAATTTGGCCATCACATCCTCCAGGGACAGGGCTTCGATCCGCTCCAGTTGATGGATCAGGGTCTGAGGGGAGCAGTCGCTGGGCAGATGGTAGTCCGCCAGACACAGATCGGTGATCTTGGCAAAATCCGGCGCGCAGGAGCGCTTGAACTGGCTGGTGATAAAGCGGCGCAGGAAGAGACACAGCTTTTCCTTGATATAGGCCGCCTCGAATCTTCCTTCAAAGGCCACGCAGGCGTAGTAATAGATTTTCTGCGGCCGCATGTTGTACTTCAGCATATAATAGAGGAAGAAATCGTGCAGGTCGTAGCTGCCTAAAATATCCTCGGTCTTTTGGGTGATCTTTCCGCTTTCGTCCGGGGGGAGCAGCTCCGGGCTTACCGGCGTGTCAACAATATCCTGCAGCACATCGCCCACCTTCCGCTCGTAGCTGTGAGCCAGATGGGTCACCATGCGGCGGATAACGGACTTGTTCAGGCACACGTTCACGTTGTAGCTGGCCAGATGGTCGCCGCCGAAGGTGCACCAGCCCAAAGCCGCCTCGCTCATGTCGCCGGTGCCCACCACCAGAGCCTTCACGCTGTTGGCGATGTCAAAGAGGATCTGGGTGCGCTCCCGGGCCTGGGCGTTTTCATAGGTGACGTCCCGCAGGGAGGGGTCGTGGCCGATGTCCTCAAAGTGCTGCAGAACAGAAGCCCGGATGGAAATATCCCGGTTTTCCCCGCCCAGGGCCGCGATCAGGCTGAGGGCGTTGTAATAGGTGCGGTCGCTGGTGCCGAAGCCGGGCATGGTGACGCCGATCAGGTTCTGCGCCGGCAGCTCCAGCCGCTGCAAAGCCTTCTGGCAGACCAGCAGAGCCAGCGTGGAATCCAAACCGCCGGAAACACCCACCACCAGCCGGCTCAATCCTGTGTTGGCCATCCGGTCGGCCAGGCTCTGTACCTGCAGGTCAAAGAGATGATCCAGATAACGCTTCTCCTTCTGGGAATTTTGGGGCAGATAGGGGGTTTTGGACACGAAGCGCAGCAGGTTTTCATGATGATTGGTGGTTTCCAGAGCAAAATCGGAGCGTTTTTTCATAAGGAAACGCTGCTGACTGCGGATAATGTCGCTGTCCAGGTCGCAGGTGACGGCCGGACTGTCCACACTGCTGTCGGCGGAGCCAAGCAGCTCACCGCACTCGTAAACCTCGCACAGGCCCTTGTACAGCAGAGGACAGGAGGTGTCGCCGGAGCCGCCGTTGCAGAGCACAAGCCCGATGCCGTAGGCGGCGGACAGGGTTTTGGCGCAGAGGGAAGCGGCGGAGAAGGTTTCCGCCGTTACCGGGCTGTAGCTGGGGCAGATCACCGTCTGAGCGCCCCGGGCAGCCGCCTCCGGCAGGCGCAGAGCCAGCTCATCCAGCCGGCAGGGCAGCACGGTGAAGGTCATGTCATTGACCCGGAAGATGCTGTCCGCTGGAAGCAGATTCTCAAAGCCTTCCGGCGTTTCTTCGCAGGGCAGGTAGCCCAGGATCCGCCCCTGACAGAGCACGGCATAAACTTCAAAGGGCACCTTGTCCACCATTTTCACGGTTCCGGCCAGAATATAGCCGCTGTAAGCGGCGCTGCCTTTCATCAGCTGCTCCAAAGCCCGCTCACACTCGTCGGCGACGCTGGAATTGTTTAACAGGGAGCCGCTGCTGGGCGGACAGAGAGCCATCCGGGGAAAAACGATCAGGTCGCTGCCTTTGTCCCGGTTCTGCTCCAGCAGCTCCAGCAGCTGCTCACAGCAGAAGGACGGGTTTCCCGGCTTTACCCGGTTGACCATAGCGCTGACACGAAGGATCGAGTTCATCAACATTCCTCCTTAATAACCTTAATAATATGAAATCTGGAATTGGTGTCTGGAAAGCAAGCGTTTCGCTTGTCTATATAGTCATAGTCTAATACAGCGCGGGCCAAGTTGCAAGAAAAAAACAGGGGGAGAGGACAAATATCCGTCAAAAAGGCACAAAGCGTGGAAAAGCTCTCCGCCTATACGAGCAAAATCCACAAAAATTGTAAATTCTTTGATGAAATAATCACGAAATCTTAAAAAAACACTGTCATTTTTCTTCGTTTAATGCTAAGATAAATTATTATCGAAAACAAGCAAAAAATGCGGAAAAGGGGAGAGAAACAATGTACCAAAACCTGTTTGACAGCCACACACATTCCGATAATTCCCACGACGGACATGATTCGATCTCCATGATGTGTGAGGCGGTGACGACCAAAAACCTGGCCGGGTTCTGTATTACGGACCACTGCGAATGCGATGACCCGACCTTAAACCTGCTGAACCGGTTCCGGGGGCTGGAGTTTGAGATTTTGAAGGCGCAGGCGGCCTTCCGGGATCAGCTTATGCTCACCAGCGGCATCGAGCTGGGGCAGGCCACCTACTATCCGGACGTGGCGGAGCAGATGCTGAAAAACTTCAAATTCGACTTTGTGCTGGGCTCTCTGCACAACCTGCCGGGACAGAAGGACTTCTGTACCTTCGATTTTTCCAAAATGGACGTACCCGCCCTGCTGCGCAGCTACTACGAGGAGCTGCTGAAGCTGGCCCAGTGGAACAAGTTCGATTCTCTGGCCCATATCACCTACCCGCTGCGCTATATCCAGGGGATCCAGAAGATCCCGGTGGATATGAAGCCTTATGAGGACGTGATCCGGGAGCTGTTAAAAACCGTGGCCCAGAACGGCAAGGCCATTGAGGTCAATACCTCCACCCTGCGCCAGGGCCTGGGTATGACCATGCCGGACCTGCCCTATGTGAAGCTGTTTAAGGAGCTGGGCGGCGAGTATGTGACCCTGGGTTCCGACGCTCACTGGGCCAATGACATCGGTTCCCATCTGGAGAACGGCATGGCGCTGCTGGAGGAGGCGGGCTTCCGCTACTTCACCGTGTTCCACCGCCGGGAGCCGAAGCTGCTGAAAATTCTGTAAACAAAACGGCGGACCAAACGCCGTTTCCCAAGGCCGCGTGTGTTTCATGCGGCTTTTTTTCATAAAAAAGGGGAGGAAAAGGGAAAAATGACGAAAACCATAGGAAAAAGCCTGTGCCTTGCGGCTCCCTGCAAGATCAATCTGTCGCTGGACATCTGCGGCAGGCTGCCCAACGGTTATCACCGGATGGATATGGTGATGCAGACGGTGGATCTTTGCGACCGGGTGCGCCTGACCATAGGGGAGCCGGGACTGCGGATGAGGGGCTCGGCTCCGGCGCTGGCCTGTGACGAAAGCAACCTCTGCCTGCGCTGCGCCAAAGCCTTCTACGATGACACAAAAATTTCGCCCCAGGCGGATATTTATCTGGAAAAGCACATTCCCATGCAGGCCGGCCTTGGCGGAGGCAGCGCCGATGGCGCGGCAGTGCTCTGCGGCCTGAACCGGCTCCACCGCGCGGGCCTGTCCATGGAGGAGCTGTGCCGCATTGGCTTTGCGCTGGGCGCGGATATCCCCTTCTGCATCCGGGGCGGCACCTGCCGGGTGCAGGGGGCGGGGGAGATCCTGCTGCCCGCGCCCAAGCTATCGGAAAAGCTGACGGTCCTGCTGGTCAAACCCCGTTTCTCCGTCAGTACAAAGCTGGCTTTCCAGGGCTTTGACCGGCAAAAAAACCCGGCTCATGCCGATGTGGAGGCCATGCTGCTGGCTTTGGAACAGGGCGACCCGGCTTTGATCGGCGAAAAGCTGGAAAACGTGTTCGAGCCTTACTGCCAAGGGGAGCAGAGAAGCGCCATCGGGGAAATCAAGGACAAAATGCGCTCCTGCGGCGCGGTGGGCGCCCTGATGAGCGGCAGCGGCAGCGCGGTGTTCGGTCTTTTCCTCCGGCCGGAGGAGGCGGGACGCTGCGGGGAGCTTCTGAGCCCGGATATGGAGCAGGTGGCTTTGGCTAAGCCGCTGTCCAGGGGAATTTTCGCCCTCTGTGAGGAAATGGCTGAATAAAAGCCTGGGATCGGGCCAAACTTCTGGTATCAAATGGTATCAAACAACAGGAGAGCGGACCGATGAGAGAGAAAAAATCCATAGCTTACGGAAAATACGCCAAAAAATACGGCATAGAGATCGCCCTGGCCCTGGCCTTGCTGCTGACCATGCTCTGCGCCTGCTGCGGGCAGTTTTTGCAGGACTGTGCCACAGCCCGGCAGGAGTTTCTGCGGCTGCATATTCTGGCCAACTCCGACTCCCAAGAGGATCAGGAGCTGAAGGGGAAGGTGCGGGACCGGCTGCTGGCGGAGTCGGAGCAGTGGTTCGGGCAGGTGGAGGACAAGGAGGAGGCGGAAGCGGCTTTGCAAAGCCGGCTGCCTCAGATCGCCGCCATTGCCCAGGATGAGCTGCGAAAAAACGGCTGTAAGCTGCCGGTGAGGGTGCAGCTCTGCCACAGCGCTTTCCCCACCCGGGATTACCAGACCTTCACTCTGCCCGCCGGGGATTACGACGCGCTGCGGGTGTTGATCGGCGAGGGGGCCGGGCAGAACTGGTGGTGCGTCATGTTTCCGCCTCTGTGTCTGCCGGCGGCCTTTGATGAGGAGACGGCGGACTGGTTTTCCAGCCATCAGCTGACGGTGCTGGAGCAGAAAAGTGTCTATGAGCCCCGGTTTGCCCTGGCGGAGCTGTGGGAAAAGTGGAAAAACCGGGATTAAGGGGCTTTTTCCCGAAAGGGAACGGATTTTTCCAAAAAACCTCTTGACAAAGGCGCTTTTCTGCGCTTATACTAAGGGCATACTTCTGACAAAAGAATTTTTATAAGGCGTTGACGAGAAGAATCTTCCGCACAGGCTTGCAGAGAGGGAGTTGTTGGCTGAAAAACTCCTGCCATGGACGGAATGAGGGCCGCCTCCGAGCCCTGCTGTGAGGAACAGCGGCGTAATCCGGCGTTAACGGGCTTCAAGGGACCTGTGTTTTCCACAAAACAAAGCGCAGGTAATTTGGGTGGTACCGCGGAAAGATATTTGCCTTCCGTCCCATTTATATGGGACGGAAGGCTTTTTTGTTGCTGACAAAGCCAAAGTCACACCAAAGCCCCCTTTCCTTCGCCACGGCGCCTTTTTTGTCAGAACAGACTTCACAATTATAAGGAGATGTATACGATGAAATGGACTGGACTCAACGAACTGCGTGAGCAGTACCTTTCCTTCTTCGAGAGCAAAATGCACACCCGCCTGCCCAGCTTTTCTCTCGTGCCGAAAAACGACAAGAGCCTGCTGCTGATCAACTCCGGTATGGCTCCTATGAAAAAATACTTCCTCGGTTTGGAGGAACCGCCGAACCACCGTGTGACCACCTGCCAGAAGTGCATCCGCACCCCGGATATTGAGCGGGTCGGCATCACCGCCCGCCACGGCACCTTCTTCGAGATGCTGGGCAACTTCTCCTTCGGCGATTACTTCAAGGAGGAGGCGACCGCCTGGGCCTGGGAATTCCTGACTCAGGTGCTGGAGATCCCGGCCGACCGGCTTTGGATCTCCATTTTTGAGGATGACGACGAGGCCTTTGACATCTGGACCCAGAAAGTGGGCATTCCGCCGGAGCGCATTGTCCGTCTGGGCCGGGAAGATAACTTCTGGGAACACGGCACCGGTCCCTGCGGCCCCTGCTCCGAGATCTACTTTGACCGGGGCGAAGGTGTGGGCTGCGGCCGTCCCGACTGCTGCGTGGGCTGCGACTGCGACCGCTTTATGGAGATCTGGAACCTGGTATTCTCCCAGTTTGACAGCGACGGCCAGGGCCACTACGCCGAGATGGAGCATAAAAACATCGATACCGGCATGGGTCTGGAGCGTCTGGCCTGCGTCATGCAGGGCGTAAACAACCTGTTCGAGGTGGATACGGTCCAGAACATTATGAAGCACATCATGAACATTGCCGGCGTTACCTACGGCGCCGATGCGAAATCGGATATTTCCCTGCGTGTCATCACCGACCATATCCGCAGCACCACCTTCATGATCAGCGACGGGATTCTGCCTTCCAACGAAGGCCGGGGCTATGTGCTCCGCCGCCTGCTGCGCCGGGCTGCCCGCCACGGCAAGCTTTTGGGCATTAACGACCTGTTCCTGTCTGATGTAGCCAGAACCGTAATCAACGAAAACCGCAGCGCTTACCCGGAGCTGGTGGAAAACGAGGAATATATTGTGAAAGTGATCCACGCCGAGGAGGAACGCTTCGCGAAAACCATCAACTCCGGCATGGAAATGCTGAAAGAACTGATGGATTCCTGCGAAAACAACCAGCTTTCCGGCGAGGATGCCTTCAAGCTCTATGATACCTTCGGCTTCCCCATCGACCTGACCCGGGAAATTCTGGCGGAGAAGGGCATTTCCATCGACGAGGAGAAATTCGCCGCTTTGATGAACGAGCAGAAAGTCCGCGCCAGAACCTCCCGCAAGGATGTCAGCGGCTGGAGCACCGATGAAATCGACCTGAGCCATATTGAAGCCACCGATTTCCGCGGCTACAGCGAAAAAATCTGCGACGGCTCCATTCAGGCCATTATTTCCGGCGGCGAGCTGGTGGAGACCCTGGAAGAAGGGGACAGCGCCACCGTTATCCTGTCCGCCACCCCATTCTACGGCGAAAGCGGCGGCCAAGTGGGCGATACCGGCCTGCTGCTGGACGGGGACAATGTGTTCACCGTCACCGATACCAAAAAGGACAACGCCGGTCACTTCCTGCACAGCGGCGTGATGAGCAAAGGCTCCATCTCTGTGGGCAGCGTGGTATCCGCCCAGATCGACGCTCTGCGCCGCCACCGCATTATGTCCAACCACTCCGCCTGCCACCTGCTGCAGTACGCTCTGCGCAGCGTTCTGGGCAATCATGTGCACCAGTCCGGCTCCATGTATGACGAGCACCGCTGCCGCTTCGACTTCTCCCACTTCAGCGCCATGACTGCGGAGGAGATCGCCAAGGTGGAAGCCATGGTCAACGAAATGATCCTGGCAGACTGGAATGTTGTTGTGGAGGAGCTGCCCATCAACGAGGCGAAAAATAAGGGCGCAATGGCCCTCTTCGGAGAGAAATACGGCGATATTGTCCGGGTTGTCACCATGGGCGACGACTGCATTGAGTTCTGCGGCGGTACCCATGTAAGCAAAACCGGCCAACTGGGCGTGTTCAAGATCATCAGCGAGTCCTCCGTTGCCGCCGGTGTGCGCCGCATCGAGGCCGCAACCGGTATGGGCGTGCTGGAGCTGCTTCAGGAGACTGAAAATCAGCTGGGCGCCTGCGCCAAAGAGCTGAAACTGGAAAACCGCAGCGAGGTTCCGGCAAAAGTTGCCTCCGTTGTGAAGGAACTGAAGGAAAAAGAACGCACCATCGAGGCCCTCAACGCCAAAATCGCCGGCGGACAGGTGGAAAACCTGTTCAAAAACTGCGATCCGGTGGGCGGCATGAAGCTGATTTGCGCCAAACTGGAGGGCTGCAGCGCGGAGGAGCTGCGCACCATCGGCGACCAGGTAAAATCCCGGGCCAACGATGTGGTTGCCGTATTTGCCGGCATTGACGGCGGCAAAGGCACCCTGCTGGCTGTCTGCGGCAGCGAGGCTGTGAAAGCCGGCGCTCACGCGGGCAAGCTGGTGAAGGAGCTGACCGCTCTGCTGGGCGGCAAAGGCGGCGGCCGTCCCGACAGCGCCATGGGCGGCATTGCCGATCTGTCCAAAGTGGACGCGATCAAGGCGAAAACCGTAGAGCTGTTGGAGCAGCAGCTGTCCAAATAGGCTGTTTCCGGCTTCCTGTCATTTTGTTTTCCGGCAGGCCCTCCCAACGGAGGGTCTGCTTTTGCTTTCTCCGGCTCTTGCCCAAGGCGGAAAGCTGTGTTATACTGGTATTATAAAAAGCGGCTGCCGCAAAACACAAGAAGGGGGCGGGATGATGGAAAACGAGTCCAGAATTTTACAGGTATTGGAGACGCTCACCGTTAACATGGAAAAACTGACGGAGAAGGTGGAGACTCTCTCGAATAAAGTGGAGACCATCTCAGCGAAGGTAGAGACTCTCTCGGATAAGGTGGAGACCCTGTCCGCAGACGTTGACGAGCTGAAGGAGGGCCAGCGCCGTCTGGAACAGCGCATGGACCGCATGGAAGAGCGCATGGACCGCATGGAACAGCGCATGGACCGCATGGAACAGCGCATGGACCACATGGAACAGCGCATGGATCACATGGAGCAGCGTATGGACCGCATGGAAGAGCGCATGGACCGCATGGAACAGCGTATGGACCGCATGGAACAGCGCATGGATCACATGGAGCAGCGTATGGATTGTCTGGAACAGAATCTGACCCAGGCAATTCGGGAAGTTACCAGTGAAGTGTGCAATATTGTGGAAGAAACCGGAAAAGAGATCGACGGCGTTCAGCAGCAGATGGAGCGCGTTACCGTTATCACCCTCCAGAATTGCTCCGACCTTCAGTATCTCCGGGCAAAAATGAGCCTATAAAAAAGCGATTTTCCGGCAGGCCCCCCAATGGAGGGCCTGCTTTTTTGCCAAAATCCAAAGTGTTTACGCAATTTTCCTGTTTTCCCTTGACGAATCACAGGGGATTTTATATAATATTGATACAATTGAATAAGATATTTTCTGCCAGAAATCGGTCTTTTATGAAAACAAAATAAATAGAATCTTCCTGCAAAGGAGTTGACAGTATGGATTGTCTGTTCTGCAAAATCATCGCCGGTGAGATCCCGTCCAAAAAACTGTATGAGGACGAGAAGATCCTGGCTTTTTATGACATTTCTCCCATTGCGCCGGTGCATTTTTTGGTGATCCCCAAGGAGCATATCGCCAGCATTGACGATATCACTCCGGAAAACAGCGCCATCGTCGCCTATATCTTCGAAAAACTGCCGGAGCTGGCGAAAAAAGCGGGTATTACCAACGGCTACCGGGTAATCTCCAACTGTAAGGCGGACGCCGGTCAGACCGTGCCCCACCTGCACTTCCATGTGCTGGGCGGCAAAGAGATGAACTGGACCTGCTGATGAACGGAGCAGATCGAATAAAAAGGGAGGAAAGAACCATGGAGTGCTATCATTTAACCGTTGCCGGTCTGGAGAGGGAGCTGCCTCTGTGTCCCATCGGGGAACACCTGTCCATCGCGGCGTTTGTTATGTTTTCCGATGTGGAGCTGACCGTGGCCTGTGCCCGGGAATTGCTGGCCAAGGCGCCGGACTTTGACCTGATCGTCACCGCCGAGTCCAAGGGCATCCCGCTGGCCTACGAAATGTCCCGCCAGTGCGGAAAAACCTACATCCCGGCTCGCAAAAGCCAGAAACTCTATATGACCAACGCCGTCTGTGTAGAGGTTAAGTCCATTACCACCGACGCGGTGCAGAAGCTATACCTTGCCGGCGCCGATATGGAGCGGATGAAGGGGAAAAAGGTGCTGATCGTGGATGACGTGATCTCCACCGGCGAATCTTTGCGCGCCCTGGAAAAGCTGGTTGAAACGGCCGGCGGCATCCTTGTCGGCAAAGCTGCCGTTTTGGCGGAGGGCGACGCGGCAAAGAGAAACGACATTATTTTCCTGGAAGAACTTCCTGTTTTTCCACACTAAAAACGAAATAAGATGAAACGAATACAGCGACCTTTATTTCTGGCAGGATTTGTCTATCTTGCCGGCGTAACGGCCGCTGTTTTTTGTCCTTTTTCCCGGTGGCTGACTTTGTTTTTCCTGCTTTTGACTCTGGTTTTTTGGCTTTTTGCCGGGAAAAGAGCCGCTGTGCTGGCTCTGGTCAGCTTCAGTCTGGCTCTGGCCTGCCTGTCAGCGGCTTTGTGGAGCTGGCGCTCCGCCTCCGTACTGGCTTTGGACGGCCAGTCCCTGACGGCGGAAGGGCTGATCACCGCCAGCAGCCCCTTTTCCGGCGGAGTCCGCTATGAAGCGGAGCTGGAGCTGAACGGGCGAAAGGTGGATGTACAGCTGAGCTCCTTTTCGGATGACTGGCTGGAGCCAGGACAGCGCTTCCGGGGAGAGATGCTTCTGAGCGCCAGGGAGGAGCGTTACCGCAGCAGCGGCGTCCTGCTGGATGGGATCGTCACTGGCCTACGGGATCTCGGGCCGGAAAGCGGCTGGAAAGCTTACTGCCTGCGCCTGCGGGGAAAGCTGTCAGACCGCATAGACGTCCGCTTCGGCGACCGGGAAGGGGAGTTGATCAAGGCCGTCTTTCTGGGGGAGAGGACGGGACTTTCCGCGGAAACCACCCGGATTTTTGAAAAGAGCGGAGTCGTCCACCTGCTGACCGTCAGCGGGCTCCATCTGTCCTTGATGGCGGAGGCGGTTTTTGATCTGATCTGGCTGTTGGGCTTTGATATTAAGACCTGTTCGCTGCTGACACTGCCTTTTCTCATTTTGGCGGCGGGGGTGGAGGGAATGACCCTTGCGGTCAGCCGCGCGCTGATCATGTGCCTGCTCCGCTTCAGCGCCCTGATGCTGCAGCGGGACTACGACGGGCTGAACGCCTGGGGACTGGCCCTGATCCTGGTGCTGTTTCCCGTACCGGTGCGGGTATTCAGCGCCGGATTCCTTCTGTCCTTTTCGGCTTCCTTGGGGATCTATCTGTTTGAGCCCCTCATCCGCCGCTGGATCTTCCGGCGGATCGTGATCCCAAAGATTTATACCTTGCCCAACCACCTGCTTTACCGAATGATCGGCGCCTTTTCCGCCGGAGTGGGAGCGAACCTGTTGATGGCGCCGTTTTTGCTGTATTTTACCGGCTTTTATCCTTTTTGCGCCCTTTTGACCGGGCCAGTGGTGACGCTGCTGCTGCCTCTGCTGCTGGGGCTGACCGGGGTGGCCCTGTTGCTTCCGGCGGGAAAGCTTTGTTTTCAGCTGGTTATGCTGGCTCAGGGTCTGTTCCGTTTGTTTTTCCGGATCCTGCAGGCTCTGGCGGATCTGAACTGGGTGTTTTATGGGCAGGATGCCGCGGTTTTGGCGTTCTTTGCCTTTCTGTACGGGCTGATGGCCCTGCTTTTTTGGACCAAAGCCAATAAAAAGCAGGTGTTCCGGACGCTGGGCGCCTATGTTGCGCTGGCCTTTCTCCTTTGCGGCGCACTGTTCAGCAGCCGTCCGGCGGCAGTGGAACTGACCGCCTGCCGGACAGCGCTGGTGCTGGTGCGGAACCGGCGGGCGGTGATCGTTGGACAGATGAACAGTCCGAGGGATGTGGAGGAGGTGGAAAAGGTGCTGCTCCTGTCCCGCACGCAAGGAGTGGATCTACTCTATCTTACGGCCCAGCCGAAGGATATGAGCAGCTTTTGGGATTTTGCCGGGCGCTGGAGGCTGCTTATGACCATGGGTCCGAAAGAGCCTGACGGCTTTGACCGTCTGGAGCTGTCCTTCCAGAGGGGTGAGGACCAGCTTGTCCGCTTTTGGGACAACTGGACGCTGTGGGAGGAGAGGGAAGGAGTCCTTCTCTCCGATGGCAAGAGAAAGCTCTTAAAAATCCCGGAGAAGTATGCTATAATAAACACGTATGACCAATTTGGAGAAGCGAACGCCGTTCTGGGGGATGAATACCTGGCCTGGGGCGACGCTTCCCTGTGGTGGACAAGGACCTGGGACGGCCAGCTGAAGGCTGTGATCCCGGAGGAAGAACAGGGAGAAAAGGGATGAGACCATGATTCTGGAACAGGAAAGCCAGCTTCTGGCGCAGATCAAGGAGGGTCAGCTCTGGCCGGTGTATCTGCTTTACGGCGAGGAGCAGTATCTGAAGGAGCTTTACAGCCAAAAATTGCAGGAAAAGGCCGTCGGTGACGCCTTTCCGGAGCTGAATCTCCACCAGTTCGACGGAACCCGGCTGGATATGGAGCAGGTGGCGGCCGCGGCGGAGGCTCTGCCCTTTTTGGCCCAGCAGCGCTGCGTGGTCATTTCCCCCTTTCCCTATAACAGTCTGAGCGTCCGGGACAAGGAGCTGTTTGACCAGCTTCTCCGCTCGCCGGCGCCCACCACCGTGTTGATCCTGCTGGTCAACGACCCGGATTTCCTGCCCAAAAAGAACCAGAAGGCCAAAAAGCTCATCGCCCAGGTGGATAAAGTGGGTGTTGTGCTGGAGCTGAACCGGCGCAGCGAGGGGGATATGGTGAAATTCCTCCAGAAAAAGGCCAAAGACCAGGGCTGCGCCATCTCCAAAGAGCTGTGCCGCTACCTGCTGGAGCGCTGCGAAAGCGATATGCTCACCCTGAGCAACGAAATGGAGAAGCTCTGCGCCTTTGCTGCCGCCGGCGAGATTACCAGGGAACAGATCGACCGGGTCACCGTCAAGGCGGTGTCCGCCCGGATCTATGATTTGGCCAAAGCGATCCTGGCCCGGCGGGGGGAGCAGGCCATGACCATTCTGCAGGAGCTGCTCTACCTGCGCTACCAGCCGACGGTGATCCTCTCCGCTCTGTCGGGGGCATATCTGGATCTGTATATTGCCAAAAGCGCTTTGGAGGCGGGGAAGGGACAGGCGGAAATTGCCCAGAACTTTGAGTACCGCGGCCGGGATTTCGTTATCCGCAACAGTCTGCGGGACAGCCGGAACTACTCGATGGCAACCTTGCGCGCGTCCATCGCCTGTCTGGCGGATACGGATCTAAGGATCAAAAGCTCCCGCGCCGACAGCAGCATCCTGTTGGAGCAGGCCGTGACCCGTCTGCTGCTTCTGGCGGAGGAAAAATAAAAAATCCAAAGGAAGGAGACCAGGCCCAGTGATACGCACGGACAAAACCATTGTGGTGGAGGGAAAATACGATATCATCAAGCTCTCCGCCCTCATCGACGGAGTGCTGATCCCCACCGGCGGCTTCGCCATCTTTCAGGATAAGGAAAAACAGGCTCTGCTGCGGACGCTGGCGGAGAAAACCGGCCTGATCATCCTCACCGACTCGGACAACGCCGGCTTCCGCATCCGCCGCTTCATCCACAACATCTGCGGCGGCAAAAATGTTGCCGACGCCTACATCCCCGACCTGTACGGCAAGGAAAAACGGAAGGAAAAACCCTCCAAGGAGGGCAAATTGGGAGTGGAGGGGGTGCCTCTGCCCATTTTGGAGGAGGCGCTGCGCCGGGCGGGCGCGCTTTGCAGCCATACCCAGGAGCCCAAGCGCCCCATCACCAAGCTGGATCTCTACCAGCAGGGGCTGAGCGGCGGTGAGAACAGCTCCGCCAAGCGTGCTCTGCTGCTGAAGCGGTTGAATCTGCCGGAGCATCTGACCACCAACTCCATTGTAACCATCCTTAACGCCCTGCTGAGCTGGGAGGACTTTCAGCGGCTCTGCGCAGAGCTGTTTGGGGAGGAAGAAGAGCGACCGATCCGGGAAAAACCCGTAAAAACCCCATAAAAATCCCATAAATACCCGAAACAGAACGCAAAAAACCCAAAATCCAACATAAAATAGACGAAAGGAGGCGCTGCTGTGGCCTTTCCCACCATCGGCTTTGTCTTTGTTTTTCTGCCGGTCAGCATCCTGCTGTTTTACGGCGCGCCGAAAAAGCTGAAAACCCCGGTGCTGCTGGCGGTTTCTCTGCTGTTTTACACTCTGCTGGACCCGACAAACCTGCTGCTTATGCTGCTTTCCATCTCGTATGACTACCTGATGGCCTTCCTGATCCTGAAGGCCAAGAAGGATGTGTCCATGCGGAAGCTGCCGCTGATGGCCTGTGTGCTGAAAAATCTGCTGATGATCGTGGTCTTTGGCCTGCAGCAGCAGCTTTATGATATTCCGGTTCCGGTGGGGCTGCTGATCTACACCCTGACCGCCATGGGCTACGTCATCGACGTATACCGGGGAGACGAACCCTTCGAGAAAAACTGGTTCAACTTCGCCCTGTTCTGCACCTTCTTCGGAAAGATCATCGCCGGGCCGCTGGTCCAGTATTCGGATATGCGGCAGGATATCGTTTTCCGCAAGCCCTCCCTCAGCGGCATCAGCAACGGCATGGTGCTGTTTGTATCCGGTCTTGCCAAACAGCTGATCCTGGCCGAAAGCGCGGCGGATATGTACCGGATGCTGCTGACCATCCCCCGGGAAAGCCTGTCCGTGGTCAGTGTCTGGCTGCTGGTGCTGAGCTTTACCTTTGATCTGTACTTTACCCTCAGCGGCTACTGGGATATGGCCCGGGGGCTGGCCCTGATCTTCTCCATGCGCCTGCCGGAAAACTGTCATTATCCCTTCCAGAGCCGTACAGTCAGCGACTTTTTCAACCGTTTCAACATTACGGTGACCCAATACGCCAACCGCTACGTCTATGTGATTTTAGGCGGCGACACCAACGGCAGGATGTCCACCATTCTGAACACTCTGCTGACCGCCATGCTGCTGGGCCTGTGGTTCGGCATCCGGCTCAACTACCTGCTCTGGGGCGTGTATTTCGCTTTGCTGATGCTGTTGGAGCGCTACCTGCTGCTGAAGCTGCTGCTGCGGGTGCCGGTGCTGTTCACCCGGATGTATACCTTCTGCGCGGTGCTGCTTTCCTTCACCATTTTTGCCTCGGATACGCTGGGGCAGGCGGTGTTCTACCTGAAAAGCATGTTCGGTCTGGGGGAGCTGCCCTGGTTCAACGGCTACGCCAGCTACATCCTGTCCAGCAACATTCCCATTCTCCTGGTCTGCTTCTTCGCTTTGACCAGCCTGGGCAGCCTGCTGACCCGGGAGCTGCACCGGCGCCATCCCGCCCTGTCCGATTTGGGCGCGGTGATCTACAATGTGGGGCTGCTGACCGTTTCCGCGTCCCTGATGCTTTAGAAAGGAGGCTTTCCCATGGTATCCAAACGTCTGAGCGCCCTGCTGATGCTGGCGCTGATCATCGGGACCCTCCTTGCCATCATCGCCAACAGCTGGCTGCGGGGCAGCGCGTTTCCCAAGTACAACCGCTTTTATTACATGAAGGAGTATATGGGGGAGATCGAAGCCTTCCTTCAGGAAAACTTCCCCTTTGGCGAACAGCTTTCCAACGCCGCCGTCAAGCTGCAGATGTGGGCGGGGGAGAGCGAGTTTGAAGGTATTTTCATCGGCGACGATACGCTGATCGAGGACATCGGCCAGCCGGATGAGGCGGTTCTCGGCCGGAATCTTCAGGAAATCCAGTCCTTTGTGGAAATGAGCAGCAGCACGCCGGTTTCCGTGCTCTATCTGCCCACCAAATACGCCATCCAGCAGCAGGAGCTGCCGGAGAATGCGGAGCTGTTCGCCTTCAACCAGAAAAATTTCATCGAGCAGGCCTACAGCGCCCTCCAGGGCAAGGCCACCACGGTGGATGCCTATTCCACCCTGCTTGCCAACAGTGACAAGTACCTGTATTACCGCACCGACCCGAACCTGACCGGCCTGGGAGCCTATTATGTGTATACGGTGCTGGTCCAGCGCATGGGACTGAACCCTCTGGGGCAGGACAGCTTCACCCAGCAGCACATCCGCCACGATTTTTACGGGGAAACCTATGAGAAATCCCCGTATAAAAACGTGACGCCGGACATTATCACCCTCTACCGTCCTACCAATCAGAGCGCCTGCTCCGTCACTCATTACACCGACTACCGCTACACCTACAATACCCTCTACCCGGAGCATCTGATGGAGCTTTCCGGGGAGTTGAGCGTGCTTCTGGGCGGGGATACCGGCGATATCACCATTTCCAGCGGCCTGAAGCGGCAGCGAAGCCTGCTGGTCTTTGGAGACAGCAGCATACTGCCGCTGCTGCCCCTGCTTTCCGCCCACTATTCCACCATCCGCTTTCTGGATTTTGAGCATTGGAACAACAACATTCTGGATGAACTGAATGTGGAGGACTACGACCAGGTGCTGATCGCCTACTCGGTGGATTCCATGATCCATGACCCTTACCCGGCCCAGATCCGGCAGGTCCGCCAGCAGCAGAAACGGTTTTTGGAGGAGTAAAACGGTCTTATGCCCGCCGGAATTCCAGCTCCAGCCCGTCTACCGACAGCAGCAGCCGCTGATTTTCCAGCCGGTAGCTGCCCCGTACAGGGCCTAAAATGCCGCTGTCCAGCACAAACTGGCCGTTTTTCCCCAGCTCATAGGGCAGGGGGATGCCGTCAACGGTGAAATGGGTCTCGGAGATCTCCAGCGTGTAGCCCTCCTCCGATTCCCAGCGCCCCAGCAGGCTGCCTTTGGGCCAGAACAGGGCGAAACCCAACACCAGCAGGATACAGAGGGCGGCCGCAAGCCATTTTTTCATGGTCGATTCTCCTTTCCGAAGCAAAACAAGTCCGGATCCTGTGTTACCTGGATCCAAGGGAGCCGCCTCAGGCGGCTCTTTTTTTGTTCTGTTTAAAATTTATTCAACCTTTCCCGGTAAAATGTGTTATACTGAACGTAAATCCAAACAGAAGGAGCGATTTTATCATGGGAATTATCCGTACCCTTAAAAATACCATCGGCGGCAGCCTCAGCGACCAGTGGCTGGAGGTCATCCGGGCCGAAAACATGAACGACAGCACTGTGATGACCATGGGCAGTGTCTACGACCGGAAGGGCCGAAGCAAAGGCAGCGCCGATGTGATCTCCAACGGCTCCGTCATCCATGTGGAGCAGAACCAGTTTATGATCCTCACCGACGGAGGCCGGATCGTGGACTATACGGCGGAGCCGGGCTACTTCAAGGTGGACAGCAATGCTACCCCCTCCATGCTCAACGGCGAGTTTGACCAGGCGCTGAAGGATACCTTTGAGCGCTTCCGCTTCCAGGGACAGACCCCTTACGCTCAGAAGGTCTACTTCATCAACACCCAGGAGATTAAAAATATCGCCTTCGGCACCAGCAATCCGGTGAACTACTTCGATAACTTTTACAACGCGGAGCTGTTTCTGCGGGCCTTCGGCTATTTTTCCATCCGCATCACCGACCCGCTGAAATTCTTCGCCGAGGCCCTGCCCCGGGATGCCCGCCATGTGGAGATCGGCGATATCAATAATCTGTATCTGGCGGAGTTCCTCACCGCCTTCCAGGCCGCTCTCAACCAGATGAGCGCCGACGGCATCCGCATTTCCCACGTCACTTCCAAGTCCATGGAGCTGGCCCGCTATATGGCCGATGTGCTGGACGAGGACTGGAAGCAGCGCCGGGGTATGCAGATCGAGTCGGTGGGCATCAAGAGCCTGTCCTACGACGATAAATCCAAGGCTCTTATCGAGATGCGGAACCAGGGCGCCATGCTCTCCGATCCGGCTGTGCGGGAGGGTTATGTGCAGGGTGCCGCCGCAAGAGGCATCGAAGCCGCCGGCTCCAACCAGAACGGCTCCGTGGCCGGTTTTATGGGTATGAACGCCGCCATGAGCGGCGCAGGTGCCTTTACCGCTGCCGCCAGCGCCGGCAATCAGGCACAGATGGCCCGCCAGCAGGCGGAAAAACAGGCGGAGAACCTGTGGACCTGTTCTTGCGGGGCAAAAAATGACGGAAACTTCTGCAAGAACTGCGGAAAGCCCCGCGTTGCTCCTCAGCCAAAGGCCGGCGAAACCTGGATCTGCGCCTGCGGCAAGGAAAATGAGGGAAACTTCTGCTCCAACTGCGGCGCGCCCCGTCCCTCCGCGAAATACTGCCCCAACTGCGGCGCCAAATGCGAGGGGAAATTCTGCCCCAACTGCGGACAGAAATTGTAAGCGCCGCGGCGGAAGAATTGAGTGGATCCAATGGATGTTTTAAACTATCAGTGTCCCAACTGCGGCGCGCCGCTGAAGTTCAGCAGCCAGACCCAGCGCTGGGACTGTGAATTTTGCCAAAGCTCCTTTACGGCGGAGCAGCTTCAGGCCATGGAACAGGCCAAAACGGATGGCCGGGAGAAGGCAGCCCCGGAAGAAACCGGCCCCAGCGGGGAAGAAGGGCAGGGAAAGGTCTATTCATGCCCCAACTGCGGCGCAGAAATGATCACCGAGGGCAACACAGCAGCCACATTCTGCGCTTTCTGCGGCTCACCGGCTGTGTTTCCCAAGCAGCTCTCCGGCGAATTTGCCCCGGAGAAGCTGATCCCCTTCCGTTTAACCAAGGAACAGGCGGTGGAGGCTTTGCAGAAGCTTTGCAAAAGCAAGCCTCTGCTGCCCAGAGACTTCTCCGACCGGAACCACATCGAAAAAGTCACCGGCATTTATGTGCCTTTCTGGCTGTTTGACTGCAGCATGAGCGTGCGGCTGGACGCCATGGCCCAGCGGGTGCAGACCTGGTCCGACAGCCACTACCGCTACACCAAAACCGACCATTACCGGCTGGAACGGGAGGGGGATCTGGAGGTGAGAGGTGTGCCCACCGACGGCCTTCAGCGTATGAGCGACGACATGATGGACGCACTGGAGCCTTTCGACTACAGCAGTCTGTGTGACTTCCAGATGAGCTACCTGTCCGGCTACTTTGCGGAGCGTTACGATGTGGATAAGGAGGCCAGCTGGCCCCGGGCGCAGGCCCGCATTGAACGCAGTGCCCGCGCCCTGACGGAACAGACCCTGCACGGCTACCTTTCCTGCCAGACCACCAATTTCCAGACCAGCGTGTTCAACAAGGAGAGCCATTACGCCATGCTGCCGGTGTGGCTTCTGTCCACCCAGTACAAGGGGAAAAACTATCTGTTCGCCATGAACGGCCAAACCGGGAAAATGGTGGGCAAGCTGCCGCTGAGCTATGCCCAGCTGGCCAAATGGTTCGGCATCTGCGGGGGCCTGGGCTTCCTGCTGACCCTGATCGGAGGGCTGCTCCTATGAAAAATATGAAAAAGCTTGATTCTCTTTTTGTGACGTTTTTTCTGCTGTTCAGCCTGAGTCTGGCTGCCTTTGCCGTGCCGCAGGCGGACCCGGCGGAGAGAATCTATGACTACGCCGGACTGCTGACCGCCTCGGAGGAGCAAAAACTCCGGGAACAGGCGGCGGAACTGAGCCGGACCACCGGCTTCGACACGGTGGTGGTGCTGATGACGGACAATGAGGGTCTTTCCTCCGCAGACTATGCCGATGATTTTTACGATTACAACGGCTTCGGGTAAAACGGCGTGCTGTTTCTGGTCAACATGGAGGACCGAGAGCTGTGGATCAGCACCTGCGGCAGCGCCATCTCCTATTTTACCGACAGTATCATTGATGATTTGACCTACGATCTGGCCCAGCAGCTGGGGGATGGGGATTACGCCGGGGCGGTGGAAAGCTTCCTCTCCCGGACGGAAAAGATCCTCAGCGCCCCACCCAAAGGCCAGACTACCACGATGACCGATGCCCCGCCGCCGGTGCAGCCTGCGCCCAAGGATCATTTTTGGGAGACCGTGGGCATGGCGGCAATGGTGGGGCTGGCCTTTGGCGGCATTGTCGCCGGAATTTTGGCGGCTACCCACAACAGCCTGCCCAATAAGACCCAAAGCACCATGAATTATGTCAGCGACGGACGCATCCATCTCACCGCCAACCGGGATATTTTCCTCAACAGCAGCCTGCGGAAGGTGCGGATCCAGCAAAATCCCCCTCCCGGCGGTGGCGGCAGCCATTCCAGCGTCCACACCGGCAGCAGCGGCCGTGTCCACGGAGGCGGCGGCAGGAAATTTTAACTTTTCACACTGGATCCAGAGGAGGCGGGGAAAATGGGAAAAAACAGGCTCTATGCCGCGGCGGTTCTGCTGGCCCTGCTGGGAATTTTCTTAGCCCAGCGCTTCAGCGAACCGGTTCTTACCGCTCCCCAGCTCCTTCTCAGCGGGAAACAGCAGCGGGAGCTGTCCCGTTTCCCAAAACCCATTACCCAAGCCACAAAGGCCGACCTGATGGCGGTGGAGGGCATTGGAGAAGCCACGGCGGAGGCCATTCTCCGCTATCTGGACAGCCACCAGCTCCGCTCCATGGAGCAGCTGACCCAGATCGACGGCATCGGCGAACAAAAGCTGGCGGCTCTGAAGGAGTATTTTACGCTGAACGGAATGGAAGAAAGCTGAATAGAAAAAAGCTGAATGGGAAAAGGCGAAAAAACCTTGACAATGGGCCGAAAACGGCCTATAATAGGTTCATTGCCGGAGGATCCTCCGGCAGGAATCGGGAGTTTAGCTCAGCTGGGAGAGCATCTGCCTTACAAGCAGAGGGTCACAGGTTCGAGCCCTGTAACTCCCACCAGAAAAAACAGCAGGCTTGTTGGCAGGCCTGCTGTTTTTTGTTCGCTTTGCCTTGGAAAAGCCGGAAAATCAGGCTTTGCGGTTGCAAGCGGCTTCTGATTGGAGTAAAATAGAAGGAAACAGAGGCGGCGCAGACCGCCCAAATCAAGCAGATTGCGCAAGGAGGCCTACCATGTTCCCCTTTTGGAAGAAAAAAACGGAAGAGATCCAGTTGGACTACGCCGCCCAGCTTCAGGCCATGCGGCAAAGCTTCGCACAAAGCGGCCCGGCCCCAAGTCTGCCCCGGCCCAAATGGATGGACGAGGAAGAGGAGCCTCTGCGGCGCATTTACGACCATCAGGATCTGCTCTGGCAGCAGGGACAGGTTTGCTACGGCCGGCTGATGGAGGCCAATATGCTGCTGTTCCGGCGGTTGCCATCGGTGGACTGCCCGGCTCAGTTCCTCTACAGCCATGATCCGGTGTTTGAAGCCGTTCCTCAGCGGCTGAAGGACATCAGCCGCCGCATTTCCTCCTTCCGGGAAAAGCCGGAGGAGGAGATCCCGGAGAATCTGCGGGACTTTGTTGCCGCCCTCAACGATCCGGAGGAGCGGGGCAGCTTCCGGACCCAATACACCCTGGACGACGGGCGGCAGGTGGAGCTGTGTCTGGCCATCACCATGGTGTTCCGCAGCCAGATCCCGGACAAACGGCTGCGTGGCTGGCTGCTGCCGCTGATCGCGGCGGAGGGCTGTGATTCGGTGCTGCTGCTGCCGCAGGAGCATTGGACCCGGGATTTTACCCGCCTTTGCTGGCGGGAGTAAGGGGAAGGGATAGCGGTGCAGCCGCGGCCGCCAAGGGTGGAAAAGCTGTGCAAAATTTCGAAAAATTTTTTTCGCGTTTTGGGGAAATGAGGAAGAAAAATCCGCAAAAATCCCGTAATTAAGCCATAAAATCCCTCTTTCTCTTTTCTCAAAAAACTTTTGCGCAAACGGTTGACAAAAGGGAAAATCTGCGATATAATAAACAACGTCGTCAGGAAACGACGGCAAAAGCGATGGGAGTTTAGCTCAGCTGGGAGAGCATCTGCCTTACAAGCAGAGGGTCACAGG
>CAMCOD010000029.1 GCA_945876435.1 uncultured Clostridia bacterium | reverse complement strand
TAATATCGGCAATAATAGCTTTAATGATATCTTCTAAGTCAATTTCACCTTTCCATGTAACGGAAGCCGCCTTCTCTGGGATTACAGTAACATGATTAACTTTTTTATCCCATTTTACACCAACAGATACACATTCATCTTCATCATTTCCATACTGAACCTTGACGTTTACATCATCAGGCTTCGGCAGTTGAATTTCTCCTTCTGCTTCGCCCCTTTTCCACGTTTTCTCAACGTCAATGTCAATGTCCGGGATGTCGATATCAATCTCTTCCAGAATGTCATCCAGGTCATCATCCCAACCTCCATCACACCCGCCATCCGCAAATGCGGTGGTTGCTGTGCCGCAGAACAGCATAGCCGCTGCTAAAAGAGATGCTGCTAATTTTTTCAGTTTCATATGCCTTCCTCCCAATATAATTTTGTTTTCTTCGCCGCCTAGGCTTACAGAACAGCGAAGTGGATTGTGTGAAGTGGTGTGGAGACCACTTTCTTAGTTTGATTGTATCATACCTTGAATGATAAATCAATGCTTAGAAGTCTATTTCAAGATAAAAATTTCCTCCGTTAGAAAGTATAGGTTCTTAAAATTGGTTTTAATGGCCAACTAAGGTTTTCCCTTTAAATTTTTCCTGTCCTTCCAAGGGTTTTGCGCTAAAAAACACCGATACATACCTCTTAAACAAGAAGAAAAGCCGTGTGGATCAATCCACACGGCTTTTCTTCTCAAAATTCTTTTATTTTTCTGCTTGTGAACTCTGTTTTCCGGCTTTGAATGCCTGCGCCAGGGACGCTCCGACGAAGCCTTTGAACAGCGGATGGGGACGGTTGGGACGGCTCTTGAATTCCGGGTGGTACTGCACCCCTACATAGAACGGCCTGTCGCTCAGTTCCACTGTTTCCACCAGCCTTCCATCCGGAGAAAGGCCGCTGAGCACCAAACCGTTTTTCTGGACCAGATCCCGATATTCATTATTAAACTCGTAGCGGTGGCGGTGCCTTTCCGTGATCGACTGGCTGCCATAGCAGCGCTCCATGGTTGTGCCCGCTTTGATCTGGCAAGGGTAAGCCCCCAGACGAAGCGTTCCGCCTTTATCAATATCTTCGCTTTGTCCCGGCATAAAATCAATGATCTTGTGCCGGCACTGCTCATCAAACTCGCCGGAGTTCGCATCCGGAATGCCCGCCACGTTTCTCACATATTCGATCACCGCGATCTGCATACCAAGACAAATTCCCAAATACGGAAGCTTGTTTTCCCGCGCGTATTTTGCCGCAAGGATCATTCCTTCCACACCACGGTTGCCAAAGCCGCCGGGAACAAGGATCCCGTCCAGTCCGGAAAGAGTTTCTTCCACATTTTCCTCCGTGATTTTTTCCGAATCGATCCAATGGATCTTGATGTGGGTATTGTGGAAATATCCAGCGTGGCGAAGCGCCTCCGCAACAGAAAGATAGGCGTCATGAAGGCCCACATATTTCCCTACCAGACCAATATCCACGCTGTATGGTCTTGCTTTGATCCTCTGCACCATCTGTGTCCATTCCCGTAGATCCGGTTCCGGCGCATTAAGTCCCAATTCCCGGCATACAACCGCGGAAAAATTGGATTTTTCCAGCATCAACGGCGCTTCATACAGGTTCGGCAGAGTAATATTCTCAATAACACAGTCCGGTTTTACATTACAGAACAAGGAAATTTTACGGAAAATCGCTTCCTCCAACGGTTCGTCACAGCGCAGCACAATAATGTCAGGCGCGATGCCCATTCCCTGGAGTTCCTTTACCGAGTGCTGAGTCGGTTTGGATTTATGTTCATCGGAACCTTTTAAAAAGGGAACCAGAGTAACATGAATAAACAGACTGTTCTCTCTCCCAACCTCAAGAGAGATCTGCCGCACCGCTTCCAGGAAAGGCTGGGACTCAATATCGCCAATGGTTCCTCCGATTTCCGTGATGACCACATCGGCAGCGGTCTTTTTTCCAACACGGTAGACAAAGTCCTTGATCTCGTTGGTAATATGCGGGATCACCTGCACCGTAGAACCCAGATACTCTCCCCGACGCTCTTTGTTCAGCACATTCCAGTAAACCTTACCGGTGGTCAGATTGGAATATTTATTCAGATCCTCATCAATAAAACGCTCATAATGACCCAGATCAAGGTCGGTCTCGGCACCGTCTTCTGTCACATAAACTTCCCCATGCTGATAAGGACTCATCGTGCCCGGATCCACATTGATGTACGGGTCCAGTTTCTGCGCGGCAACCTTCAGTCCTCTGGCTTTGAGCAGTCTTCCCAGAGAAGCTGCGGTGATCCCTTTTCCGAGGCCTGAAACGACGCCTCCCGTTACAAAGATGTATTTTGTCATAGAAACGCTCCTTTTCTGCTGCAAACATGCTGTTTTTCCCCTAAAAAAGGGGAAAGGCGTCCCTGGGATTTTCTTTCCCCCAAAGACGCCTTACCTTACGAAGCGTATTTTACACCTCGGCACACACTTTGTCAAGCCCATTTCCGCAAGAAAATGCTTCCATTCCTGCAAAATCAGTCCAATATCTGAAATATTCCTCAATAATTTGCAGGAAAAACTGTAATGAAATCCATTTAAGTCCCCTTCCTCTGCTTTCCTGCAAACAACATCATCGACGAAGCTTTTGTTTTTCTCTGTCCAGTAAAACGCTTAATAATAAAGGAAGATATTATAAACACAGATCCCAGCGATAAGAAGCAAAACAGCCCTGAAAAGCTTGTCCACCGTCCTGCCGGGGATTTTTGTGTTAATTGTGCTTCCCACGGCACCTCCCATTGCGCCGCAAAATACCATCAGGAGCAAAATCCATATTGGAAAGTCCGGAACGCTCCGGGTCAGCAGCGAGGAAAGCAGGCTGGCAAGCTTGGAGAACAGGATGATAAACAGGGAATACTGGACTGCCTGCTTTGTTTCCATGGAAAACAGATAATACAAAGCAATCAGATTGATCGGTCCTCCCCCGATCCCCAAAAACGCGGACAGAAGGCCCAAAAAGATCCCGGTTAGAAGAATGACCGGCCGTGCTTGTATGGTTCTGCTGTGAATTCTGCTTTTAAAAACCGTATAGAAAAAAGCTAACAGGGTCACAAGCAGCAGGATAAAGGCCTGAATCGCTCCTACACGGCTTCGGTCCGGAAGACAGGCAAGCACCCTCTGATAAGCCCATTTTCCGCTTACTCCGCCCAGTACCACTCCAAACGCAAGCAGACCGACAAATCGGACATCAAAGTCCCCTTTTCTCCGTTGTTTTCTATTTTTAATATTCTTATAAAAAGAAATGAGGGACATTGACAAAACTGTACAGCCGGATAGGAAGAAAATTGTTGTAACCGGCATAACACCGGTGGCATCCAACACTGGCTTTATGATCACACCTCCCCCAATTCCACAGATCGAGCCCACAACCGACGCGAAGAAGCATACGGCAATGATAACAAGATACTCCATATAAACTCCTTTTCCATTTTTATACTTAAGTTTTTGATAAAATCTGCTATATATTGCTTGAATTCCTTTTTTCTCATGTTATGATGATACCACACCATGATTGGAGGGGTATCATGAAAACAAACTTTAAAATAAATCACTCCAACCCCATCCCACTGTATTATCAGCTGCGTCAGCAGATCCGTAATAATATTCTGGACGGCTTATGGCCGGATGGCAGCGAAGTCCCTTCCGAACCCAAATTGGCCAAAGAACTGGGTTTGAGCCGGGCTACGGTAAAACAAGCGTATGACGGTCTTGTCAATGAAGGGCTTCTGATCCGCAAACAGGGACGCGGTTCCTTTGTCCGCTATCAGCAGTCTGAATTTAACATCATACAGGAGCCAAACTTCTATCAGAAAATGGACTCCCTCGGTGCGAAACAGGTATCCAAAATCATCGAGAGCGGCTATCTTCCTGCCGATTCTCATATTGCTCGAAAACTCAATATTGAACCCGGTGAGGAAGTGTGCTACTTCAAACGGGTCCGGCAGATCGATGACATCCCCAGCATCATTCAAACTGTTTTCATCCGGAAGGAATATGCCACAAATCTGCTGGAAACGGATCTTGCGTCTATTTCCTTCCATCGTTATATCGAAGAAACAGTTGGCGTATCCTTAAACTGCTTTGATATGATGATCAACGCCATTATTTTGGACTCATACGAATGTAAGCTGTTTAAACTCAAACAGCCTATTCCCGGTTTTCGCTTCCACACGATTTACTGGAACAATGACATTCCGGTTATCTACAATGAACGTATTTTCCGGGGTGAAAATCTCCATCTGGCGCTGAAATTCAGTTTTTCCAAAGATGCGGAGGCCACTCCCCAGATCAATACCTTCGGCGTATACAAAAACAGCAAATGAAGTTGTGAGAAAAATCCGTCACTTTTAAACAGATCGCCCAGTGTTCTTCTTTCTCTTGTCCGATCCAAGCCGCATCTTCCATGGCATACAGACTTGTCTTTCTCGATACTTTGTGGTAAAAAACAAAAACACCACCAAAAAAGGTGGTGTTTTTGCATCCGCTTATTCTTTTTTATGAAGATTCGCCCTCTATTTTGCGGCAATGCACTGTTTTCCACAGATAAGCCTCAAAGGCTTTATGGATCTTTCCCTTGAATTTTTTTCTGTTGATTGCAGGAAAGCCTGGACTGAGCGCGCTGAACAGCTATTGTCGCCAATGTATCTCCTAATTGGGTAAACAACGCTGCCGCCAGTTCCAGATCGCCATCGGTCAGTTGATTTGCCAGTAGATTGGCGAAGGCTGTTATGCTTGCCGTCAGTTCGCATGGATTCATATTATCACCCCATACTAACCTATGCCGGACAGCTTGGCCAGATAAAGTCAGAAAAACGTAAGCCAGACTTTTTCTTCCGAAATCAAATAAGCCAAGTTCTCCTTTACAGGATGAACTTGGCTTATTGACGAGCGCTGTGCTGCATGAAAGCACAGCTTTCTTTGCTATTTTTCTGTTTTTGTGGGAGCAAATTCTTCCCGCAGCTTATTTACTTCTTCCTTCATAGCAGAAACTTCTTCCGCTTTGATTTTCTCATTGCTGTAGCGGGCACGAATATAGGTTTCACGGATTTTTTTCGCAGATTCTGCGCCTAATTCTTTGGAAACGCTGTTTTGGATCTGTTCGCTGGTAAAGGAAAGGGGGAACTGGTACTCCAGCTTTCTGCACAGCTGCAAAAACTTTCGGTAGTAATAGCGGACAGCGGCTCTGGGATCCTTTGGCGCAACAAGATCAAGCTGGAATTTTTCTTCTTCCGGCCGCCGTTCGGTTACAGCACGGCGCTTTTCCTGAATGGTGCCGATTTCCGAAGAATTCTTTCCCCGGCGAAGCTTTTTTACATACAGCACCACAAGAACAATGCCAATCAGCAGCAGAAGAACCTGAACGACTGTTACGACCAGGCTGTCCATACCCAATTGTTCCTCAAGGGGCGCAATAATCTCCTCATTGAGCCAATTATCCTGCGTAAGATTGGGGCTTCTATGCTTCTTATGCTGGATCTCAGGTTGGAGTATTTCAAAGAAAAAGACATAAAGCAGGCGCCCTGCAAGGAAAAGAACTGTCGTCAATCCTTCCAACAAAGGAGCAAACAGGCTGTGATACAATTGTGTCAGTATATTTTTGATAAATTGGATCACTGTGTCTGTCGTTAACAATGCCGTCACGGCCAAGGCAATTCCCAGGTGCGCCGCATTGGTCAGCAAAAAGCGCTTATCGTTGAGATAGGCGGGATTCTGCCTCAGCAAACGCATCAAAAACATATTGACGAACAGAAACAACAAGATGAACGGCACGACCCAGCGCACACCGATCACCAGAGCAAACATAAAATACAGCACAAACGCGCCTGCAAGACCAAAGCGGAACAAATTTGCCTGTTTTTCCGCATCTACAAAATAGCGTTTGTCCTTTACGCTCAAGACAACGTAAAGCACTGGCAAAAACAGAACCATTGCTGTACCAATTCCCTTTGCAAAGAGAAAAACACCGGCCAATAAAGGAAGCACCAGGTAGCGGTATTTGCTGTACTTTTCTTCCATCCAATAAGCAAGGGCGCCTACGGCGGCACAAAGGATCGCCGGAACAAAGCTGTCGATCTCCACCATCGCAATGGCGATCAGACAGTTCGCCGCTGCAAAATACAGGGCACACTCCGAAAGCAGCTTCAGAAAATAACACAGGATCATGCGCTCACCTCCCCGTTTTCATGCAGCTCTTTTCCCAAAATATCTGGTGTCAGTACACAGGGCGAACCATAAGAACGTCTCCGGAGACGATTGAGCTCCTCCTGCCACTCCGCGTCTTCGTAGGGTGTAATGATAATGAAGCTGCTGCTACGCTCCGCCCGATGATAAACCTTATTCAAAACAACGGAAAAATCGCAGACGGCGTAATTAATTGCCCGTCCTAAGCCCTCCATTACATAGCGGAAATGGCTGTCGCCCAAACCTTCTCCAATATCAGACCAAGTCCCCGCAAAACCGGAAATGGAAGCATTGGTAAAGAAGTTGTATTGGATCCGTTTCTTTTCCAGGGTTTCGCAGACTGCCCGAACCAGACGATAACAGTCCTCGATCCGCTTCTCCGATTCCTCCGTCAGATAATCGGTCTTAATATTAAGCAGAACACTCACCGACAAATCCACCGTATGATCGTAATTCTTGACCATCATCTTGCCGGAGCGAGCGCTTTGTGTCCAGCTGACGGAACGCAGCGGCTCTCTGCCGGTATATTCCCGGAAACCGACCGTCAGCATCGGATCCTCCAGAATAAAACGCTGGACGGATACATCTCCCAGATAGTTACCCAATGTTCTTTCCAATGCAGGGCAGTCAACCGACCGGGGGATGACCACGATCTCCTGCTGAACAGGATAATACTCTTCATTTTCTTCCAGGCCCAGATAATCACCGCCATAAATGATCGCCGGACGCAGGTGATAACAACCCCGCTCGGGAAAGGACGCTTCCATCTGACGGGCATAGACCTGATTGGGCATCATATAAAAACGGCTGGTCAATTCCACATCCTTGCTGCCGTAGAAAATTTCATCTGCTTTCACATACAGCGTAATGTTAGGCGGAAACTGCTCAACCATGCGGATAAAGGGTACCATCATCCGCTTTTGATTCTCAACCGTGGTGGTAAGCATGAAGGTTTCTCCCGGAGCTACCAGATGTTTCGATGGTTCACAGTCATAATAAATACGGTACAGTGCCTTAGCAGACGTATAGCGCTGAAGCAACAGCAAAACTACGGCCAGAACAGCCATAAACAGAATCAAATGCTCCTCCTCCTTATTTTTCTTTAAGTTACAGGAATATTGTAGCACAAAGCTAAAAAGAGCGAAAGAGAAAAACCAATGAGAAAAAGCATCAAACTCATCCAAAAGAAGCTACAGTTTGACCAGTTCACCGCTTTCGAGAGAGCGGTGGATAGCGCCAAGGATGCGCAAAACCTCCACAACATCTTCGCTGGGGACCAGCTCCGTTTCTTTCCCCTCTCTAACACAAGCCGCAAAATACTCGACTTCTTTCGCGTAAGGATCCTTCTTGGGAATTTCCAGGATTTTCGCTGCCTCCTCTTTGGGATATACAACAAATCGGCCGGTTTTTGCTGTCCCGCCATCCCTGAGATAAACAGATTTATTCAAATATTCAACCGCTGCCTTCTCTCCATTCACCCTGACATCGGTTGTGAAGCTGTAAGCACCGGTCATATCCATAAAGCCTTCTACCACCGCCGAAACACCATTGGTAAATTTCAGCATGGTGGAAACATTGTTGTAGCAGCTGCTTTTTTCCTGATAGCCCAGCGCGTAAACGCTCTCCACCCTGCCAAACACATGATAAAGATAGTCAATGTCATGAATATGCAGATCATACAGCCCTCCGCCGGATTTTTTCGGGTCCTTGTGCCAGGTAGCCCAATCCGGATGGGAAGAAAGCCGGCTCAGGTAGACATTTTTAATGACTCCCAGCTCCCCTGCGTCGATCATTTCTTTCAATTTTACATATTCCGGCCAAAAACGAAGCACCTGCATGACCATCAACTTCACACCGAGCTGTTTAGCCGCCGCAAACAATTCTTCCGCTGTTTTTTCGTCAAACACAAAGGGCTTTTCGCACATAACATGGACCTTATGCTCCAAGGCCTTTCGTACAATTTCCTCATGGGTAAAAGTGGGGGTGCAGATCAGCACAGCATCCGGTTTTTCCTTATGATACAGCTCATCCTGGTCAGTATAATAAGGAACCCTGTAATCCTCCGCCAATTTTCGTCCCTTTTCCGTGTCATGTCCGGCGATGGCGCAAATTTGGACTGTTTGGGAACCCTTCAGTGCCTCACCGTATGTCTGGGCGATGGCACCCGGGCCGATTATAGCAAGTCGAAACATAAATTTTCCTCCTTTTCTCATCTATTTTCCCGCTTATAAAATACCAAAAGCCGGTGACTCTGCTCTCTGCAGAATCCCCGGCTTTTTCGATCTGTTATTTCAGATTGGCTTTTGCGTCGAAAGCAAAGTCCTTATCCAGAGGGAACAGAGGACGGGGAACCTTCTTGTATGGTAAGGTAGGAAGATCCTCATTTGTGCTTCCCTTGGTCAGAACCAGAATACCTCTCTTGGAGAATTTCTCATGCTCTGCACCCAAATAACCCAGTTTGCAAACAACGATCTGTCTCTCCGCCAGATTAAGCCCCATATCCAGGAATACCTGCGGGCCGGCATAACCAATGTGCTGTTCCGCAATGATCACATCCACATTGTGGGTGTTGAACACGGCAACATCACTTTTGTAAGCGCCGCCAAAAGCAGACCAGTCCTTCACATAGTTCTTGACGGTACCTTTTACGGTGATCGGTGTGGAAGTTTTGGTATCAAATTTGGCACCAAATGTCAAGGTGATCTCCTGGCCGACCTTGCCTTCGCAGGCCTTGGTTGCCTGCGGATCATAGAATCCGCCGTAAGCGACCGGTTCTTTCAGTGCAGCCGTCCGCTCATCTTCCATAATCATCTTTAAGAACTCTGTTACATCACAGGAAGAGCCTGCTGTTGGGTTATCGCCGGAGTCGGAAAGGAATACCGGCCAAACGCCATCTTGAATGGAAGAAAAGGCCACATCCAAAGCCTCTTTTTCGTGGTAGGCTTCTGTCTCAAAACCAAATTCATCCTTTTTAGACCAGAGATATTCTGCCAGACGCACCGCTTCGCTGTCTGCCAGCTCCTGAGTTTCTGCTACAACATAAACAGCAATGGAGCTGTCCTCATTATCTGCCCATGGGAAACCCATCATATAGGAGCAGGCCATGATTCCCGGTTTCTTTTCTGTTTCCCGAAGCTCATTGGTCAGCGTGTTCATAGGTTCAACGGTTGTGGCAGACTGTTCACCGGCAACAATAAAGGGCACTCTTACCCATGCGCGCTTGGCTTTGATCCCATCCTCCAGCGCATGGATGGTCATTCTGGCGGCGTGCTCGCCAGTTTCATAACAGTCGGTGTGAGGCGCGCACTTGTAGCATACAAAACCGTCGCAGTTGTTGTGCATCCGGTCGGTCATGGTCGTGTGCATATCCAAAGAGGAGAAAATCGGAATATCCGGGAACAGTTCACGCAGCTCCTCAAGCAAATAGCCTTCCGCTTCGCCCTGTCCTTTTACCCGCATGGAGCCGTGCAGCGAGAGAGTAATCGCGTCCAAAGGCTTTTTGGCATTCTCCCTTTTGGCGATTTCAATGATTTCTTTTTTGATTCCCTGATAGAAATCATAGTCTACCTCACCATTGGGCACCGCGCGGCAGGAAACCGCAGGAACCACCTCATATCCAGCGTCCATCAGGGTCTTTACGACACCGGTGAGGGAGTCGTTTTTCCGGAAATTCTCGAAAAACTCCCCTTCCCTCAACACATTGAAATCCTTTTCCCCGGCCACGATGGGATTAAAAGAATTGGATTCATGGTGCATCGCTGCGACTAAAACTCTTTTCATTTTCATTACCCCTTACATACATCAATGTTGGCGTTGTTTTTATGGAAAATGATTTTATCCACAATTATTGTAGCACGCCGCTTCCTCTTTGTAAACACTCCGGCGTCTGCTCCGCAAGCTGCCGGAAAGCTGTTTTTTCTCCCACCCCTACCTACAAAAACACCCCGCAAAGCCAGCTTTGCGGGGGCAGTTGTTATTTGCACCAGTATTTGATCTCCGGCTTCGGGTAAACCTCGCCGAAGGTCTCTACCTCAACATGTTTCACAAATTCATCCTTGACCGGCTGTCTTACCACAGCGGAGCCAAGACCTTCCGGAAAAACTTCCCGCGTTTCAACGTGCTCGATGCGGCTCACTTCGTCGTAACCGTCGATCACTTTGCCGAAGGCGGCGTATTTTCCCTGCAGTTTTTCACCTGCTTCGTCGGAAAGAGTGATGTAAAACTCGCAGCCATGGGCCTCTTTGCTGCCATCGCCGGCCATAGCCACCGTTCCTTTCTCAAATTTCAGGTTATTTTCCACCCCGTTGGCGGCAAATTCCCCATCCAGCATATAATCGCAGCGCTTATCGTCAAAGAAGCAATAAGACGGCTGCAACACAAAGCCCGGCACCACCCGTTTGATCAGGCGGTTTTCATACATTTTTTCGCCGGCTGCCCAAATAAAGCTGTTTACCGTATTGGGCGCGCACTCTGGGTATAACTCCACCGTAATCACACCCTGACTGGTGTAGATTTTGGCGATTGGATGTTTCATCTGTCCATTCCTCCTCATTTTCCCAAGGAAATTTTATCCCATTTATTGCTTTTGCAAGCCTATTATACACCATATTTCCGGAGAAGGAAAGACCCGCAAGGCGTTTGAAAAATTTGACATATCTTGCTTTATCCGATATCATAGGGATATGACTGTTTGAATGTTCATTTTTTCAGATTTCCAAGACGCGTTTGCCTATGAAGGAGGAAATGATGAAACAGATCCATATTGGCCAAATTATCCGGCTGCGCCGCATTGAATTAAATATGACCCAGGAGGAGCTTTGCGCAGGCATCTGCGAAACAGCTACCATGTCCCGTATTGAAAACGGGAAACAAACACCAACCCCCGGCAAATTAAAAGCACTTCTCAGCAGGCTCGGCCTCCCAAGCGAGAAATACTATGCCATGATGAGTGAAAATGAACTGGAGATCGAACGACTGAAGAATGAGATCATCGACTGCAACACCAGAGGTTTGTGCCAGGAAGGCTTGGAAAAAATCCAAAAGCTGCTGACGCTTACCGACGATTCCGATTTTATTACCCACCAGTTCATTCTGCGCTCCAAAGTTCTGCTAGGCAAAGAGGAGAACGGCAGTATTGTGCCATACAGCATGGAAGAAAAGCTGGAGCTTCTGTTCCGTGCCATAAAAATAACCGTTCCTGACTTTGACATTGACGAAATTGGGCGTCAGTGGTACAGCCTGGATGAAATAAAAATCATCAACCAAATCGGCGTGGTGTATGGTGACAATCAACAGGAACGGAAAGCCCTCGATATTTATTATCAGTTGATGAAATATGTCAAAAAGCGGCATTTCATCAACTCAGATACTGTTCCTACCGCCGTTTTGATTGCTTATAATTATTCTTTATATCTTAGTTTTCAAAAACACTATGAGGAAGCCATCGAAATTGCTGAATGGGGATGGAATAAGGACATTGAATGGAGACGATCAACTTCGTTAGAAGGATTATTGTATGTATTGGCTGAATCAAATTATCGGCTTGGTAATATAGACGAAAGTAAGCATTTTTATATGCAATCGTATTACGCATGCACTCTAATGAAAAATCCTGTTAGCGAAGAAATTATCAAAGGTAATATTGAAGAATATTATGGAATTAAACTGTAATATTGTTAGTTTGAGTCTCCATTGCCGTTAAGATGCCCAGAATCATCCAGAAGACTTACCTTTCCATCTTCAACACTATCATCCTGCTGTTCCACACCAGGCTGTGTCGTAATATCTTTCGGAATTTCCGCTGGATCACTCACGATAAGGGATGCGCACAGAACAGCAGATAAAAGGATAGACAATAATTTTTTCATAAAAACAACACCTTTCTAATTTTTAAGGAGAACCGGCACAGCCGAAGCTGTGCCGGTTCTTGCTTTAAGTTTTTACACTGCTGGATAATTCAGCGTTATGTAATATATATAAGACAGCAGCAAATATATAAACACAAGCATCGTCAGCAGATTTATTGTATTTCTATTTTTAAAGTATTGATATGTAATATAAACAGCGCAGAATGCCCGTATGGCAAATGAGCTTACCATTCTCGGGACTCCTTGTACTCCAAAAATAGCTAAGGCAATATCCACGATTACCAGCAAAATAATAATAATTAGAGTGATTCTTTTCCTCATATCTTCCATTTAGAATGTTGAAGGTTTCACATAGTCCAAATCCCAACAGTCAACCCAATAACCGCCTGCATGGTAGTAGACAGATCGATATTCAATCCGTGCAGTTATATTAAAACCTCGATTACCATATTTGGCATTGGAAATCGCAAGTTGATTTGCAACCAAACTTGCCAGCTCAGCTACAATAGATACACTTACTCCCAGTTTTGCTTTAATTCCTGCGGCAACGATTTTACCTAATTCAGTAGCTGTCGCAATTGAAATTAGTTGTCCTGCTGTACCAACTGTTTGCAAATCTTCATTAAAAATCTTAAACGTATAGATCTTTCCACTGCCATATTCAGGAGTATCTTCAGATGCGTAACCGCTTACTCCAACTTCGATTCTTTCCTCAACTTCAACCGGAATTACAGTTCCATCCTCCAATGAAACATAGATAACTTCCGTGTTGACAATTTCGGAAGAATTTGTTTTATCTGTGCTGCCAGAAGCGAATGCGCTTACGCCCATTGTGAACATCATGGACATGGCAAGAATTGTAGAAATAATTCTTTTCATAAATCTTGATCCTTTCATGTTTTTTAATTTTTTTGCTCCAATCCTTCCATGGCTTGATTGGAATATCGCACAGTAGGCCTTTCTGTGTTTAGCTAAATTATAACTGACGCTTACCAGATCACTGGATAGGATTTTGTCAGGGTGTTGCCGCCCCGTTCAATGACCCAGGCGCATAATTTTTTCGCCAGCTCGTCTATCATGGAAGGGTCCAGATTGTCTGTTCCGTCATAAGTACTATGCAGTGTAGTATTGACATACTCATCGAACTGCCAAGAGCCTTGAGAGAGACAGACTGACAACTTATTCCCTCCTGAACTTTCAAAACTGATATGGTCACTGTTTAAAAATTTTGCTTTGTACGGTATTCCCATGCCGCCGGCAAGATCATCCCGTAGGTAGGCCTGATCTGTCTCCCCAAAAACCAGTATCGGCTGATCCTTCCAACCTACACAGTCAATATTTACCACCAAAAGCTGTTCATATTGATTGTTTATCCATCGAGAAAAATATTGGGAACCATGTAAACCGATTTCCTCGCCATTGAAGGCGGCAAAGATAACATCGCAGGGCAGCTTTTCCGCCTTTGACAGCCACTGGGCCGTCTGAAGCATGGTCGCCGTACCAGAAGCGTTGTCATAAGCGCTTGGCATTAAGGTGTCACCAGATTTGCCCGAGCCGTCAAAATGAGCACTGACCAGCACCGCATGGCTGCTGTCCTCTCCGGGCAGATAGGCCACAACATTGTCAACCTCACCCTCTTGAGCGGTAAGCGGCAGGCGCAAATGCAGCTTTACTCCCTCTTGGGTCAATTGCTCATAAACCTCCGGCGTCACATAAATTCGGCTTGCGGAATCTTTTTTATTAAAAAATCCGGTTCCCCACACCACATCTTTTGTACTGACTTCAATATATTTCAGAGGTTCATGAGGATTTTGCTGCGTCAAATTGCCGTCTAAAAAAGCCCTTCCGGCTTCACAGTCTGTCAAATCAGCGGACAACGGCAGAGTCAGGTCAACGTCTTCATAAGATGCTTTGAACACCCAGTCCACTCCCAACTCCAATTCCGTTTCGCTCCCATCGGCATCAACGATAGCGGCATATCCCGGCAGAATTTCGAACACCTGATCGGTATAGCTTTGGCGGTAGCTACCCAGCTTGGGCAGCTTTTGCAGGCCCATCTGCACAAACTGGCTCTCGATCCAGTCGGCAGCGGCACGATTTCCTGCGCTGCCGGTGACACGCCCCTGATATTTGGGATCAGTCAGCTCCCGCAGATAAGTTTCACTGCTGGTTTCCACCGTCCAATCCGGCTCAAAGCGCACCGGCGGTACATTTTCCGCCCATTTTGCCTCAACAGATTGACTTTCCTCTACGGTTTCTTCGGATTTTTCCGGCTCAATGACCTCCAGATCCGGTTCTTCCTGCTCCGTGGGCTGCTTTGTCTCTGTGCAGCCTGCCAAAGACAGAACCAGCAGCAGGCTCAACAGCAACGACAGTAATTTTTTCATCCGAAAGCCCTCCTTACTGATCCAGCAGCGCGCCATCCTTCAGACGCAGAACTTCATCGGCTTTATCCGCGATGGCAAGGTCGTGAGTTACCACAATAACGCAGTAACCCTCCTCATGAGCCAGCCTTTGAAGCAGAGAGAACACCAATTCGCTGTTTTCTGTGTCCAGATTGCCGGTGGGCTCATCGGCAAGGATGATTTTTGCGTCAGACGCCAGTGCACGAGCGATGGCAACCCTCTGTTGCTCACCGCCGGAGAGCATGGCTGGAAGTCTTTTATAGTAGGATTCATTCAAGCCAACATCGGCCAGCTTCTTTTCTGCGGTTTCTTTGGCTTCGTGCTGCTTCACCCCACGGAGCAGCATGGGATACAGGACATTTTCTTCCACCGTCAGCAGTGGAAACAGGTTATAACTCTGGCAAATCAGCGAAATGGAACGCAGCCTATACGCATCCCGGTTACGTTCAGCGGTGCTTTTGCCGTCGTAAACCACTTCACCCTCTGTCGGCAAGTCCAAACCGGCCAGCATGGACAGAAAAGTGGTCTTTCCGCAGCCGCTTTTGCCTACGATGGCGTAAAATTTGCCTTCTTCAAAGGCAAAATCAATGCCTTTTACCGCATGGACTTTCTGATATTTACTTTGGTAAATGTAATGTACATTTTTTGCTTGTAAAATGCTCATAGCCTTACTCCTTATCCCGCAGGATCTCCATCACGTTGACCCGAACCGTCAGCAAAACCGCCACTGCTGCGCCAAAAGTGTAGCACAGCAGGATAATTCCGCCAATCACTGGATTAAAACTGCCTAAACCTGTCATGGTAACAACCAAAGTGCCTAAAATGATGCCCATCAGACACAGAATACTCTGCTCCAACAGGGTTTTCATGGTGATTTGCGCCGTGCTTTCGCCCAGCATACGCATGACGGCGTATTCCGCTTTTCTTCCTCTGGCCAACAGGAAGCAGAGGAAGAAACCGATCATGCCAATCACCCCGAAGAAGAACCGGTATAAACCTACCAACAGAGCCAGATTACTCTGGATCGGAGCCACTGTACCCTGCAAAATGCGGTCGTCAATGGCCGTCCGAACGTTCTCCATGTTCTCATCGCCGGCCCCTTCTTCGTCAGCGGATCCTCTGCTGCCGTCATAGCCCATATCAATCAAAAGCTGCTTCAGCTCCGTTAATCTGCGGTTATCATCCACCGTAAAAACAAAGCTGTTCACCTTAAATTCCACTTCGGTGTTAAGACCTAACTCCTTGTAGGTATCTTTAGCGTCAATGCACAGCTGTTCATAGGTTCTCAGCGGCATAACACAGTCAAATTCCGGAACCGATCCGGGGTAAATTCCCACCGTCTTCAGCCGAATGATGCCGCCCTGCTGCATCTCTTGCGAAGAATCCACATAAATCGGCACCACATCGCCGGGAACATAGCCGGATCCTTCCGGCAGCAGACAGATGCGCTCATCACCTTCCAGACAGTCGGCAGAATAACCTTCCAGCCACTGAATCCTGTCGCTCATGCGCAGCAGATCGTCGCAGGCTTTTAAACTGTTGTAAGCGCGAAGTGCATGGAGTGCCTTTGTGCCGCTTCTGCTCAGCAGGATCTGCATTGCCCACAGCCGGGCTTCATCGCTGGGATCTTCCCCAGTCTTGGCATCCAGCTCTTCTTTGGAATATATTTGGCAGTTTATTGAAGCATAACTGGCATATTCCCGGAAGAAGCCGCTGTCCAACAGCTTATGCCAGTCTTCACCCGAAATTTCCGGATCATCATAGTCAGCCGCGTTGAGCATCCAACCGGTAACCTCCATGGAATCATAGGCTTCATCCAAGTGGGTCCTGGTATTGTCGATCAAGCGAGGATACATAAGCATAAACACAGTCACCACTGCAGTAAACAGTAGCACCAACAGACAGCTTGTCTTGCGCCGTCCAGCCATGCGCCATTGGAACAAATATCCTTTCATCCGAACACCTCCCTAAGCATTGCCTTTCGGCAGCAATGCCCTCGGTTCTTTGTTGATGTACTGCAAAACAAAGCCCAGGAGAAGCACAGGAAACAGCAGCGCCGTCCCTGCCGCCAATGCGGTCAAACCCGGGTCCGCCTGCACCATGATGACCTGCTCCTCCGCCCGGTTGGATTTTAGCACAAAGGCCTGGAAAATCGTTGACATTTCGTTCTGGGCAAGATTATCCGCCATGATCTTTCCGCCTACGCTTTGGGTCAGGCCATAACCCACAGCTGCGCCCAAAGCTGCGCTGGCAACCGCCACCAGACAAGCACAAATCAAGACAGCGCAGAGCGCTTTTGCCTTACTTCCGCCCAACATGCGAAAAATACCCACGCTCTGCTTCTGATTCTGCGCGAAGAAAAAGGCCAGCAGAACACAGGTCACAGCCAGCAGCACCGAGGACAGTGCCAGCAGCAATTGCGCTGTGCCATGCATTGCTTCCAGGCCAGGCTGAACCGCACTGTAACCCTGATCGTAGAAGGTAAAGGTCGGGTTATACTGCCCCTCTTTCTCTTCAGTCAGTCCCAAAGCCTCCATATCGCCCAAAAATTGGTCAATAGAACCATTTTCCAGCCAAATGGTCAGCAAAGCGCCGTGAACCGGCAATTCTTCCATGGGGCTTGTGTTCTCTACAGCATTATGTGGGATGTAAATGGTGTTCCAGGGCATAGCCAGTGTGCTGCGGGCAATGCCGGAGTTGCCTGTTGTCGGACTTTGGGTATAGATACCGACGATTTCATATTCATCCCGGTAGAAAAATCCCTCTGTTTCCCGGTGCCAGATGGCCTGATTATCCAACCATTCCGCATTATAATTGGGAAAAGCCTCAAATTCATAGAACTGCATGTCCAACTTGTCCCCGACTTTCCAGCCTTGATAAGAAGCCGTCTGGTCACTGACCATGCAGACCTTGGCTCCGCTCTCATATTCCTCTTTGCTAATCATCCGTCCATCCTTGAGGGAGGCTCCGCCCAGATGGTAGACCGGTACTCCAGTGATGTCATCGGTCAGTTCCACGTTAAAGGTGCAGGCCTGGATCTTTTCTGCCGCCCAGACACCCTCAAAATACGCTTTCAGCTCCGGATCCTTCTCCACATCCTCCCAACGCTGGATGGGGAAAGGCTGACCCGCCTTTGCACCGCTGGTCTTGCCGATCCGCTCCACAGAGGAACCATAGTACACAAAAAGATCTGTGCAGCCATATTTCAGATGATTCGGGAAGAAGCGGGCTCGAACCCGATCCTTTCTCTCAGATTCAGGGAAGTGGCCGACGAACTCGAACACCCCCGGCTCGTCTGTCAGAGCCCATCCGCTGCTGCTCCAGGTGGTTGCCACATACTCCACACCAGGGGAAAGGATGACTTGATCCACTTCGTCGCTGCGGTTCAGCTGTTTGACTTGCTCCAGATACTCTTCTTTTTCTCCAAAAAGATCGATACCGTCAAAATAAAACCTTCCGCTGTACTTAAAACAGCCTGCGGCACTGTCCAGAATCTCCAGATCCAGCGGAACTTTCTCAGTTTGAATGATAGCCCCTTCGGTATAATCAGGCTGCCAGGTAATCGGCAGCTTCACAGGTTGGTCGCCGGGAATGCGGAAGCGAAGCACATCCCCATCCGCCATGATCCAATCCTCGGTCAGCATGGCTGGCTCTCCCTCAATGTAAGCCGCGTATTTTTCCCGCAAATCCCAGTCGATCACGCCGTCAGCACTGACAATATCAGAAAAATCATAGCCTTTGACTGCCACTGAGCGGTAGCCGATATGATCTTCCCCGTATGGTTTTGTCAACTGGCCTCGCTCATCCACATCTCCGTACAGTTCCATGATGGCAATGGTGGAGTAGGAGTCCTCCACAGCCTCCAAATTGGCCACACTGTTCCGGTACAGGTTGACGCTCATAACAAAAAACGCAGTCACAGCCGCTAACAACAATGCGTAAAGAACGGTTCGTTTACTCCCTCGCTGAAGCTGTTTCCAAAAAATGTGAATAAACACTTCCCTGCCTCCTTTGTGTTATCTCTTAGGGAAAGGTCCATCCATGATTTGCAAATCTCAGTTGGACTTTCCATAAACTTGTCCATTTCCAATCCAATATTCCCGAAAAATACATCGTTCTACTGTTTCTCCTCCATTTCATCATACATAGATTTCCAATTCATGTCCATGTTGTTCCATGAAAACGAAAATTTACGCCCAATGCTATTGACAATATCTTCCGTTTGTGCTTCTTTCTGTGAACGCAGTAAATCCGCTTCGTCTTTGTGGGATTTCACCCGCCTCTACAAAACACAAAAGAACACAAAAAGGAAGAAAAATTTCCTGCGGATCCGACGGAATAATTGATTTTTCGTGGATAAAATGTTACATTACCGTTGAGCTGGCTGCACAGCCTTGTGCAAGTCCAACGCCAACTTATTACTAGGAAAGGAACAAATACCATGAACAGAAATTTGGAAAGCTGGGACAACTGCAGTACCATTATTGTGGGAAAAAATGCCTCTAAAACCGGCAGGGTAATACTGGCGCACAATGAAGATACGCCGAACTGCGCGGCGCAGGTTCATCTTGTTCCGAGAATGCAGCACAAAGAGGGAGAAACACTGACGTTTGCGGACGGCAGCGCGGTAATTCCCCAGGCAGAAGAAACATATGGATACATCTGGACCGAATTCCGAGCCTTGGGCGGAGCCTATTGCGGGGAACCTTTCGCGGACAGCTTCTTTAATGAATGGGGAGTTGCCGTGGTATCAGACAGTTGTGTTGCCTCCAAAGTCAGTGAAGATGAAAAAATGAAAGACGGTATCGGATACGCCCTGCGCAGACTGATTGCGGAAAGAGCCAAAACGGCAAGAGAAGGCGTTCAGGTGGCAGCTTATTTTGTGGACAAATTCGGATACCGCTCCAGCCGTTCCTATCACATCTGTGACAAGGATGAAGCATGGGTCTTCCATGCCACAACCGGACATAACTACGTTGCGAAACGTGTCGGCGATGACGAGATCTACTATATCCCCAACTGGTACACCATACATGAGATTGATTTTACCGATACGGAACACAAAAACTATTACTGGTCTGACGATGTGGTAGACTATCCGCTGCGTCACGGCTGGTATACACCCGCCGTACCAGGCGATTACTCTGATTTTGACTTCGCAAAAGCATATCAAGGCGAAGGCAGTGTAGGAAAATCCAATATTGACCGCTCCGATCTGGCCTGGACCAAATTGTGCGGTCAGCCGATGCCCTACACCACTTTCTCCGTCAAAGCAGAGAAAAAATACGGCGTTGACGATCTGAAGGAAGTTCTGCGGGCTCATTATATGGAACATGAGGAGGATCTGAAAACAGACCCAACTATGTCGCCTCACCGCTTTGGCATCTGCCGTGACACAACCGTAGAATCAACGATCGTTGAATTTAACGATGATATTAATTTGACTTGTATCTGGCGCGCCAGCCCAAGACCCTGTGCCGCACCCTATACACCTTGGTATCTTGGCATAACCAAACTGCCGGAAGGATATGAATGGATCGATGCCAAAGCATCCCAGGTCTCTCATTTTGCCGTTGACCCATCGGAACTTCAATACAAGCCAAACTGCGCTTACTGGGCTTTCAACAATCTGCAAAATGTAATGGAATTTGATTATCCGTTCTGTCAGGATATGGTGCATTCCTCCATAAAGGCTTTGGAAGACGAATGGACTGTTACCAAACCAGCGATTGATGCCGCATATCAATCGGTGAAAGCAGTGGATGAAAAGTACGCCAGACAGTTGCTGACTGACTATACGGCTCAACAGGCCAAACGTGCTTGGGAATGGGCACAGAACACACTGACCCAGGTTGCCAACGCAAGATATCAGGCAAGAATGGAGTTCTGGAGAAGCAAACTGTAACTTTTGCTGCTTTTCGGATCCATTTTGCCTTTGAAATAAGGAACCCGCAAGCATAAAATCAGAAATATCTGCATAAACAGGCAGGGCCGCTCCATTTCTGGAGCGGCCCTGCCTGTCATTTTATAAAAAACTATCTGATTTCAGAAAGAAATGCTTTTATTACTCTACTAATAATTAGCAGAATAATAAGCCACACTACCATGCAGCTATCTGCTCCATGGTCAACTTATGCGCCTAATTCTTTTCCTTGTTCTCCTTCCGATTATGGAATTCACTGAGCAAACGGGGATAGATGTTTTTTTATATAATAATCCAGCATCTTCGGCAGTTTGTTTACAGCATCCCAGCCGTATAGAGAGATCCATTCTTCCAAAACGGATCCCATGTGTTGATCATCATATTCCTTGTGAGCGTAACTCAGTTCCAATCCCCTTGGGGTAACATACAGACAGTAACGGCGGGCATTGTTCAGATCCTGTTCCTTTCGGATCAAACGTTTTTCCTCAAGCTTGCTGAGGATCTGAGAAACCGCTCCTTTTGTCCGGAAAGAACGTTCCGCGATTTCACTGGCAGTAATGCCCGGATTCTCCTCAATCAAACTGACGGTATGAACTTCCACGGGGGTATAAAATTCACCGGTGCCATAATCGGTTTGATATTTTTGGGTTGTATCGGAAATCTGCGAATAGCGGTAAAAAACATCAGCAAATTCATAAGGAGTCCAGTCCAATTTCTTATATTTTGGTTCCATTATTGCCTCGTCACCTCCCGGAAAATGTATTTTAATTGTCTCATATTCCCATGACAAAGTCAAGAGAGATAAAAACACGAAAGGCTCTCCAAACGGAGAGCCTTTCCCGAAAAATATTGGACTATTCAACGTCTTTGAAAGCGTCACAGATGCGTTCGCAGGCTGTTTACAGCACGGAACGTGCGCATGGTACGCACATTCTCTGGAAACACTGGACCTGCTCCGGGTCATGAACGGTACCGTCCTGCAGGAGAACATTGGCATCTACATAGATGCGTTTGTGAATTTCCTCGTCAGACAGGCCATATGCGGTAAAGTCCATCCACAGGCAGTAGGTGCCTTCCGGCTTCCAGATTTTCACCTTCGGCATGTTCTGTTTGAAGAAATCGATGGCCCAATCAATGTTGCCTTCAATGTACTCGCAGACCTGATCCATCCACTCGTCACCTTCCATATAGGCGGCGATTTGACCGGCAACCGCGAAAGGAGTCGGCATGGTCATTGGGTAGTTCTCCATAATTCTCTTCCGCAGTTCCTCATCCTGAACCACAGCGTTGGAGCAGGAAAGGCCGGCCATATTGAAGCTTTTATTGATTCCGACCATTACGATCGCGTTGCCCTTGTCCTCGCAGACCTTCAGGAATGGAGTATGCTTTACTCCTTTGCGCAGATGATCGCAGTGGACCTCGTCAGAGATTACAAAAACATTGTGTTTTTTGGTGATCTCGTAAACCTTTCTCAGCTCTTCCTCTGTCCAGATACGTCCTACCGGGTTTGCCGGGGAGCAGAAGATCAACAGTTTATTTTTAGGATCCGCGCAGATTTCGTCCAATTTCTCAAAATCAATGGTGTAGTAGCCGTTGTTGTTGATCAGGTGGCAGAATACCACCTTACGGTTCCACTTAACAACATCCTGAGAGAAATGGCCGTAAACCGGGTTCATCAAAATAACTCCGTCGCCTTCTTCGGTGACCATTTTTGCAACGTGTTCAAAGCAAAACAGAAAAAAGCTGCATAACGCGATAATAATACACTTTCCTTCCTCAAAAATCAGAGAGACCCTGTCTCTCTGATTTCCCTGTATCCTGATTTTAATATAAGGAGGAGTCTTTATGAAATACATTGATACTCATTGCGATACTCTGATGGGGTCTTATTTTGATCCGGCCGGCTTCAATCTTTTGAATAACCCGAAAACCATGGTGGATTTCAGCCGTATGCAGCAAGGCGGAGCGATGGCACAGTTCTTTGCCATGTTCCTGCCGCCTGTGGGAGCAGAAAAAATGATGGGACTGGATAAACCCATTGATGACGAGGACTACCTGGCTAAGCTTTCTTCCGCGCTGAAACGAAATATCGCCGAAAATAGTGATATAATCGGCTTCGCAACCAACGCTGATGAGCTGGAAGCCAATGAAAAAGCCGGTAAAATGTCTGCTTTCCTGACCATTGAGGACGGCCGTTCTGTCAACGGCTTCATGGATAATCTGCAAAGATACTATGATATGGGTGTGCGTCTGATCTCCCTGACCTGGAACTTCAAAAACTGCTTTGGTTCACCAAACTCCAAAGATCCGGAGGTCATGGCGGAAGGTCTGACCGATTTCGGCAAGGATGCGGTCGTGCGTATGCAGGAATTGGGTATGCTTGTTGATGTCTCCCATCTGTCCGATGGTGGTTTTATGGACGTTGCCAAGCTGGCAAAGGTTCCGTTTATCGCATCTCATTCCAACTGCCGCACTTTGTCTCCTCACCAGAGAAACCTGACCGATGAAATGATCAAGATTTTGGCGGATAAAGGCGGCGTAGCTGGCATCAACTTTGGTCCGGAATTCCTTAACGCTGACGTCACCTGCAAAGATTCCACCAATGAATTGATCGTTAAACACATCAAACACTTCATCCATATTGGCGGTACGGATTGCGTCGGCCTGGGATCTGACTTTGATGGCATCGGCGGCAATTTGGAGGTTGGCTCTTCTGACAAAGTTCCAATGATTTGGGATTTGCTTCACAAAGAAGGTATCAGCGATGATGTAATTGAAAAAATTGCGTGGAAAAATCATTTCCGCGTGATCAAAGAAGCAATGAAGTAAACTTACTCTCTTGGAACAAACTTTTTTACAAAAAGCCGTATCATACAATACGGCTTTTTGTATTTTCACGGTTATCCTCTGTGTGGAGGGCGGCGAATATAACATGACAGGGCAATTCGTCGGACGGAACCAGCTATTCTGCTGTTTGAATCAGCTTGGCCACACCGGAGGCATTGGTGTAGCTGATGCCGTCAGACATCGCTCATGAGCTTATGATTCCGTTTGCAAAAAACACTTCTCCCATCTTGAAAAACGGATGTATATCTGTTAAAATCGCTTTGCAAACCAAATTATGCAGCAGGGGGTGATTGCTTGGCAGTGCGAAGCGACGGGATTCAGACGGAAAAGCGGATTTTGCAGGCTTGTGTCAGGCTGTTTCTGCAAAACGGATACCAACGCACGACCATGACGCAGATTCTCAGGGAAGCGCAGGTCTCCTCCAGCAGTTTTCAGAACCTTTTCCACAGCAAGGACGGCGTTTTGATGGAGCTGGTGAAATTTATGTTTGAAAACCAGTTCGGCATTGCCAGAAACGTTGCAGGCGCGGCGCTCCCGCCGGTGTATGTCTATGCGACAGAGACGGTGCTGCAGATCGCGCTGACGGAGCTGAATGAAAATCTGCGGGAAATCTACCTGGAAGCCTACACCCAGGAACGCCTGATGGACTACATCCAGCGCGCTACGGCGAAGGAACTGTATCACATCTTCGGCCCATATCAGCCGGAGCTGACGGAGCAGGATTTTTACGAGCTGGAGTTTGGCTCGGCAGGGCTGATGCGCGGGTATATGGCCAATCCCTGCACGGCGGAATTCACGCTGGAGCGGAAGATGAACAAATTCGTGACGCTGGCGCTGCGGGGCTACAAGGTGCCGGAGGAGGAGCTGCAAAAGGTTCTCGCCTTCCTTGCGGGGCTGGATATGCGCGGCATTGCCCAGTCTGTCATGGAGGAGCTGTTCCGCCAGCTTGCCATGCGCTATGAGTTTTCTCTGGACGGTCTGCTGCCCCAGGGATAGGAACAAACAAAGATGATTTGCAAGGGAGCACTCCCTTGCGTAGGGGATACCCTATGCAAGCTCGCGCTAAACAAATTCCTTTTCTGCGGAGTGCGGAGAAACAAAAAGAGAGGAAAACTGAATGAAAAAACGAATTTTTAGCCTGCTGCTTGCACTTTGTCTTGCGGTTGGACTGCTGCCCACAGTTGCTTATGCGGAGGGCGGCACATCCCATGAGGGGTGGACAGAACTGACAATAGAAGTCCTTGAATCATGCGGTTATCGTCTGCTAAATGGAAATTATTATCTGGGCAAAGATATTTCGGTGGATACATGTGTTAATATTGGCAATGGAATAAATGCCGCCGATGTTACACTTGACCTAAACGGCTATAAGTTGAAAAATGATACAAATAATATCTCATTACTTTATATTTCTTGCAGTACCATAGGCTCCACCGCTACTCTGACACTTATGGATAGCAGTTCAGCCAAAACAGGTAAGGTTATCAGCCGTTCAGGTGATGCAGTTCATTTAGAATCAAACAGTAAACTCAATGCCAATGGCGGTACAGTAGAAGGTCATGTTATACTGCGAAGCAATACTGATGTGATTGATAATACTGACTCGTCAAATGTCACCGTATTCACTGGCACGATAGACAATCAAGGTGGTACTATCAAAGGCGGTATATTCTACGGTACAGTAAGTGGTGGCACCATCAGCGGAAATACCGTGACCTTTATGAAAGACGGCAGCAAATACGCACTTGAGGTCGTGGCGGACGGCAAAACGGTGGTTGCGCCCGAAGCCCCCACCAAGGGCGACGACACCTTCACCGGCTGGTACACCGACGAAGCACTCACCGATAAATACGAATTCGGCAACATCCTTTCCGAGGACATTACCCTCTATGCGGGCTTCGAGCCGATCCTCACCCTGACCGTGCCCTTCACCACCACAGTGAAGCTTGGCGGCAACACAGCCCCCGGAAAGACGACCTTCAGGCTGGGCCTGTTCGACGGCACGGGCAATAAGCTGACCTATGATGACCAGTACTTCTTCGCGGAGATCACCACCGACGGCGCGGGCGACTATGACGGCGAACTGACCATCACCGCTCCCCTCAGTTGGCTCAAAGATATTCTTTCAGTTTCTTTCGCCCAAGACCCGCCTTTTTCAGCAGCAGCTTTGCCCCGCAGCGGGGACAGGTTAAGCGCTCCCCATCGTGCTGGGGTGCTGCTTCCAGAGGAAAACTTTGGCTACAGGCGGAACACTCCCCAATGTAGGGCGCGGTACTGCCCGGGAATTCCTTTGCGATCAGCCGATCAATAGCCGACAGGTCATCCTTCTGCCGTTTGCGGAAAAAGCAGTATTTGCTCTCATCCCAGATTCCATCTTCCAGAC
>CAMCOD010000028.1 GCA_945876435.1 uncultured Clostridia bacterium | reverse complement strand
GATATTTTCGTTCCCTGTGAGGTCTGCAAGGGCCGCCGCTATAACCGGGAGACGCTGGAAGTCAAATATAAGGACAAATCCATTCATGATGTGCTGGAGATGACTGTCGAGGACGCGCTGGGCTTCTTCGAGCATCTGCCGAAGATCCGCCGGAAGATCCAGACACTTTATGATGTAGGCTTGGGATATGTAAAACTGGGCCAGTCCGGCACCACCCTGTCCGGCGGCGAGGCGCAGCGGGTGAAACTGGCAGCGGAGCTGAGCCGCAAGGCTACCGGAAAAACCATCTACATCCTGGACGAGCCCACCACTGGCCTGCACACGGCCGATGTTCATCAGCTCATCGGTGTTTTACAACGTCTGGTGGACGAAGGCAACAGCGTTGTGGTCATCGAACACAATCTGGACGTGATCAAAACCGCTGACTATGTGATCGACCTTGGCCCGGAGGGCGGCGATCGGGGCGGCACCATCGTTGCCACCGGCACCCCGGAGGAGATTGCCGCCAATCCATCCTCTTACACCGGCCAGTACCTGAAAAAAGTGCTGTAAAAAGCAAAAAAAGCAGCAGCCTGCTCCGTTGGAGCAGGCTGCTTTTGTTAATCCATGTTAAATTGTGTAATTGATCCTCTCTGCCAGCTCCTTCAGCTGCCGCAGGACGGCTGCGTTGTCCTCCACGGCAATGCGGTCGGTATTTTTGCAGTGAATGATGCACACATCACTGGCCCCCATGCAATGGAGCAGCCGCTTCGTCATATCCTGAGCCGCCTGGGCCTTTCCCGGCCCTCCGGCAGCCAAAAGCGCCGCTCCCCGGCGGATTTTTTCCGGCAGCAGCTCCTCTCCCCGTTTCTGACGGGCCATCCAGTAAAGCTGCAAGCGACTCATCACCTGCAGCAGAGAACCGCTGACCTCATCAAAATGTACGGGAGAGGCCAGAATGATCCAATCTGCCTCCTGAATCCACTGGTAAACCTGCTGCATATCGTCTGAAATGGCGCAGAAAGGTTTCTCCCAGCAGCAGCGGCAATCCACGCAGGGGGAGATTTTCGCACGGTATGTTTCTACCACATGGATCTCCTGCCCTTTCAGCTGATCCAACAAACTGCCAAGCAGCTTGGCTGTATCCCCGTTTTTCCGGGGAGAGCCATTAAACACCAGAATATTGCTCATGCTTATTCCAGAGGGCCGTCATAAGGCAGGAAACGGCCTGGGAAAAGAACTTCTTCCACAATTTTGGCGCAGTCCACCACGCAGCCCCGGCAGGCGCGAAGACGGTCGGTAACACCATCCGTGCCGCGCAGTTCCCGGCACAGAATGCTGCTGTTCATCTCCTTGAACTTGTCCGCCATCTCCTTGCCCAAAGCAAAGGTAGCTTTTTTGGAGGCAGGAGCAGCCAAATTGGCGTCACTGTTTTTTAAGCCTGCCAAAAAAATCATGGCGCAAACACTGCCGCAAGTCTCAAACATACCGGAAATTCCAAGGCCATAGCCCTCCGAAGCGCGGAATGCGCTTGTTTCGTCCATGCCCAACAGCTCGCTGTAAGCGCACACTACCGATTGGCAGCAGTTATATCCTTTTTTGTGATTTTCGTAGGCAATGCCCACTCTGCTTTTTTCCATTTTACAATTCCTTCTTTCATACGACAGGTTATTTGGCTTCGGTATGGGATTGGGAAGCAAAAGCCTCTTCCCAAGCGTTTCTATTATTTTACCATACCCGCCGCCGGCCCGCAAGGAAAAGCAGGGTGGAAAAATTTCTTGTAGAATTTCCTCTCTTGTGCTATGATTTTCTTATTCCAACAGCACAGGAGGTGTTTTTTTGAACCCATTGGAATTCTTGACCCTTGATGAACTGGTGGAAACCTGGCAGGGTTTCATCATGGCAGATGATCCGGATTATGAAAAAGGGCTTCCCTTCTTAAACCGAGCCGCGGAACTGGGTGACGGCTACAGCGCCTATGCCTTGGGCTGCTGCTATGAACATGGGCTGGGCGTGCGCAAGAATAAGGAGCGGGCCGCCATGTATTACGCCCTTTCTTCGGAAAAAGGCAACGCCAATGGACAGTGCGCTCTTGCCCACTGCTACCGCCAGGGTATTGGTCTGCCTTTGGACTTCCCCAAAGCAGTTTACTGGTACACACAAGCCGCTGAAAGAGGACACTCCCGTGCCATGGATGAGTTAGGCGTCTGCTACGAAAACGGAATCGGCTGCGAGGTAAAGCCGGAACTGGCGTTTAATCTTTATAGCCGTTCCTTCCTGCACGGCCACGCCTTGGCTGCCTTTCATTTGGCAAATTGTTATTTTAACGGCGTGGGTATTGACGCTGACGAAGAAAAAGCCATTCAGTTTCTTCAGGCCGGAGCAGAAAAACATTGCCCTGAGGCCATGCACCGGCTGGCCTGGCACTATTACCATGGAAATGGCGTAGAAAAGGACGAGAAAACAATGTTCCGCCTTTTTGCCCAGGCCGCGGAGATGGGATTTGCCCCTGCCCGCAGCGATTTGGGCTGGTGCTACTACAATGGACGGGGCGTAAAAAAAGACCGAAAACTGGCCTTTTTCCACTATTCCGCCGCAGCAAAAATGGGCAATGTTCCTGCCCAAGCCTGCACAGCCTGGTCCTATTATAGCGGCCAGGGTGTGCGGAAGAATTTGAAAAAAGCAGTCTACTGGTACAGCAAAGCCGCGGAAAAGGGACACGCCCTCTCTCAGTTCAACCTGGGGATGTGCTATTACAGCGGCTGGGGGGTCGAGCAGGATTACAGCAAGGCTCTTGAGCTTTTCATCCAGTCCGCGGAACAGGAATACGCCTCTGCCCAGTGCAAACTTGGCTGGTGTTATCGGATCGGACGGGGCTGTAAGGTAGATTTGGACCAATCCCTCTACTGGTACCGCAAAGGCGCTGCCAATCAGGACACTGTAGCCATGTACCAGTTGGGGCTGATCCATCACTACGGCATCGGCACTCCAATCAATCTTCCTCTGGCGGTATTCTGGTATCAGCAGGCCGAAAGCCAGGGACACAGCGGAGCAGCTGTAAATTTGGGCGAATGCTACCGCTTTGGCTGGGGCGTGCAGCAGAATTACGAAAAAGCCTTACAGCTTTATCAAAAGGCTGCGGATCAGGGCGAAGCTTTAGGGTGGGAAAACCTGGGGGAATGCTGTGAAAAGGGACATGGCGTCCCCAAAAACATGGCTCTCGCCTTCCATTATTACGCCAAGGCTTCGGAAATGGGCTATGCTGGAGCCTCCTACCGCATGGCACAGCAGTATAAAAAAACCGATCCCCTGCTGGCCATGGATTTTTGCCGCCTGACCATGGAGCAGGATGATGAGCGGAAGAAAACCTTCAGCAAAAAAGCAAAAAAACTCCTCTCTCAGCTGGAACAGCAGCAAAACCAAGAGGAAAAGAACGATAAATAAAGAAAAGAGCAGGAAAACCTGCTCTTTTCTTTATTGTTAGATTGTAATCGATCACGGTATATAATCAGCAAAATCCACTTTTTCCACCTGAAAGCTTTTTCCGTCCAGATATTGAAGAATGCCAGCGTCGCTGCTGAATTCAAAACGCAGCTTGTAGGAATACAGTGCCTGATAGGGGAAAGGATTGTCCTTATTATCCCGATTGCGGCCATATTTGGTATCCCCGGCCAGCGGATGGCCGTAAAAAGCCATGTGCGCCCGGATCTGATGGGTTCGTCCTGTTTTCAGTTCCACCTCCAGCAGGCTGTATTTGCCGTTGGTTTTCAGGGTTTTGTACTTTGTAAGGATGGTTTTGCTCCCAGGAATCTGTTGACGATGAACCGTCACCATGTTTTTATCGCTGTCTTTCAGCAAAAAGTCATGCAAGGTTCCCGCTTTTGGCTCCATGACCCCATGAATCAGGCAGAGATAGAGCTTTTTCAATTCCCTGTCCTTCACCTTCTGGTTCAGGATACGCAAAGCTTCCGCATTTTTCGCCGCAATAACAATGCCGCCGGTGTTCCGGTCAATGCGGTTGCACAAGGCCGGCACAAAGCTGTTTTCCCGATTGGGATCGTATTCTCCTTTGTCGTAAAGATAGTGGAGAATGCGGTTGATGAGAGTGTCCGCTTCCCCCCGCTCATCTTCATGGACCACCAATCCCGGCTTTTTATCCACCAAAAGAATATTTTCGTCCTCGTAAACAATATTCAGTTTTGATGGCACCTTCAAAAACAGCAGTTCCTGCTCTGTACCGCCGAAAAATTCGTCGTTGATGTACAGCTCCAGCACATCGCCCTCCTGAAGCTTATCCTCCGGATTGCAGCGCTTTCGGTTCAGCTTGATCCTTTTGAGGCGAATATATTTATACATAAGGGAACGAGGCAGAATTGGAACAGCCTTTTCGATAAACTTATTGACCCGCTGGCCCGCGTCGTTCTTTCCGATGGTAAACGCTTTCATACAGCCTCCGAAATTGATTGAAATTAAGGATATTGTAACACAAATAGAAAGAATTTTCAGCAAAAATCTTTGTCCCGGATGAAAAATATGTTATACTGAAAGAAATCTGCACCTGGAGGTGTCCGTCTATGCCATCCATTTCCTTTGTCAGCAGAGAACCCATCCAGAAGGGCTGGTCGGATGATAAAAAATACCGGATCGGGGATGAAAAAGGAAATTCCTATCTGCTCCGCCTCTCCCACGCTTCCCAATATGAGGGTAAGAAAAGGGAGTTTTTCAACATGAAACAAGCTGCTGCTTTGGGCGTACCCATGTGTCAGCCTTTGGATTTCGGTCTTTGTGAAGAAGGGGTTTATTCCATTCAAAGCTGGATCGACGGTGTGGAAGCGGAGGCAATCATGGAAACCTTCCCGAAGGAAAAACAGTATCGCTACGGCTGGGAAGCCGGTCAAGCCCTGCGAAAAATCCATTCCATCCCTTCTCCCCCAAACACCGAGGACTGGGAGAGCCGCTTCAACCGGAAAATCGACCGAAAGATCCGTCTGTATCAGGATTGTCCATTGGAATACGACAGTGGAGGCGGCGAAGCTCTGATCCGCTGTCTGAATACCAACCGACACCTGCTGAAAAACCGTCCTCAGTGTTGGCAGCACGGGGATTTTCATATCGGAAACATGATGCTCGACCAGGACGGACGATTGCAAATTATTGACTTTGACCGCAGCGATTTCGGTGACCCGTGGGAGGAGTTCAACCGCATTGTCTGGAGCGCACAGAAAGCTCCTGTTTTTGCCTCCGGAACAGTGGACGGCTACTTTGAAGGGAACGTCCCGGAGGATTTCTGGCGCCTTCTGGCTCTCTACATTGCCAGCAACACCCTTTCTTCCCTGCCCTGGGCCATTCCCTTTGGACAGCAGGAGATCGACACCATGCAGAGACAGGCTCAACAGGTGCTCAGTTGGTACAACCATATGCAAAACAGCGTGCCAAGCTGGTATCATTCCCTTGATTCCCAGTAATTTACCCAAAGGAGGTGTTTTTCATGGCGGAAGGTCACAGAGAACGGCTGAAAAAGCGGTTTCTCAAGGAAGGACTCAGCAATTTTGAGGATTACCAGGCTCTGGAACTGCTCCTCTTTTACGCAATTCCCCGTAAGGACACCAGTCCTATCGCAAGAGCTTTGATCAAACGCTTCGGCAGCTTTTCCGCTGTGTTGGATGCTCCTGTGGAAGAACTGCAAAAGGTGGAGGGGATGGGAGAAGCCTCCGCGGTCTATCTTCACCTGCTGCCGGCTATGGCAAATTATTATATGAACGATCTTTGCCGCTACAAAAAGCAGATCACCTCCACCAAAGAAGCTGGAGACTACCTGAAACCCCAATTTATCGGCAAAACCAACGAAATGGTCTATCTGCTGTGCTTGGACAGCGGCGGGCGGATTCTTTACGGCGATTTTGTCAACGAAGGAACGGTGGAGCTGGCCTCCCTGCCCTTGCGGAGCATCGTGGAGATCGTCCTTCGAGTGGGCGCGTCCAGCGTGATCCTGGCCCATAACCATCCCCGGGGCTTCGCTCTCCCTTCCCGGGAGGATATCGCCTCCACCCATGCCCTGCAACAGTCCCTGCACTGCCTGGGTATTCGGCTGCTGGATCACCTTATTGTAGCGGAAAACGACTATGTTTCCCTTTCCGAGTCCAATCAGCTGCTTTCCCTGTAATTTGGGGCTTTTGCCCTTGCGTTTTGGACAAAAACAGGATATACTTAGTATTCGTGAATGTCATAATTTCGTCCTGTATAAAGGAAATTTTCAGACCCATGTAAATTATGGAGACTTTGTCATTGAGAGAAATGAAAACGGGAAAATTGCCCGTATTTTTCAGATATAAGCCAAATGTGTGTTAATGGAGGAACGATTTGTGAAAGAACTGGTAGAACAGATCAATAAACGGCGTACCTTTGCCATCATCAGCCACCCTGATGCCGGTAAAACCACGCTGACCGAAAAACTGCTGCTGTACGGAGGCGCTATCCAGCAAGCCGGCAGCGTAAAAGGCAAACAGAATTCCCGCCATGCAGTCAGCGACTGGATGGAAATCGAAAAACAGCGCGGTATTTCGGTTACCTCGTCCGTACTGCAATTCCACTACAACGATAAATGCATCAACATTCTGGATACCCCCGGCCATCAGGACTTCTCCGAGGATACGTATCGCACCTTGATGGCTGCGGACGCGGCTGTTATGGTCATTGACGCCGCCAAAGGCGTTGAAGCCCAGACCATCAAGCTGTTTAAAGTATGCACTCTGCGCCATATTCCGATTTTTACCTTTGTCAACAAGATGGACCGGGAGGCCCGGAATCCTTTCGACCTGATGGAGGAGATTGAAAACATTTTGGGCATCCAGACTTACCCCATGAACTGGCCCATCGGCTGTGGTCAGGACTTTAAGGGTGTTTACGACCGCAACAAGGAGGAGATCCTTGTCTTCCAGCAGGAAGGCCGCAAAGCCGGCGTAAAACAGGTGGAAAGCATCCACGCCAAGCTGGGCGACCCCAATCTGGATGAGCTGCTTGGCCCGACGCTTCACCAAACTTTGGTGGATGATATTGAGCTTCTGGACGGCGCAAGCTATGAATTTGACCTGGAAAAGGTACAGAGCGGCCGGCTGAGTCCCGTATTCTTCGGCTCCGCCCTTACCAACTTCGGTGTTGAGCCGTTCCTGGCCGATTTTCTCCGCCTCTCCCCGCCTCCCCTGCCAAGAATGGCTCTTAGCGGCCCGGTAGACCCTCTGCAGGAGAACTTCTCCGGCTTTATTTTTAAAATTCAGGCCAATATGAACAAAGCTCACCGGGACCGCATTGCGTTTCTCCGCATTTGCTCCGGTAAATTTACCCGCGGCATGGAAGTTACCCATGTTCAGGGCGACCGCAAAATCAAGCTGGCTCAGTCCACCCAGATGATGGCGCAGGATCGAGAGACGGTGGACGAGGCTTATGCCGGCGATATCGTCGGCTTGTTCGACCCGGGCATTTTCTCCATCGGCGATACCCTCTGTACCGGCAAGGAAAAAATTCAGTACGAAGGCATTCCTACCTTCGCGCCGGAACATTTCGCCCGCGTGACCCAGGTGGACACCATGAAGCGCAAACAGTTCGTTAAAGGCATGGAACAGATCGCTCAGGAGGGCGCTATCCAAATTTTCCGCGATCTTGGCGGCGGTATGGAGGAAGTTATCGTGGGCGTTGTTGGCGTACTGCAGCTTGAGGTGCTGGAGTACCGTCTGAAAACCGAGTACAATGTTGCCATCCGTCAGGAGGGCCTTAATTACCAGTATCTGCGCTGGATCGTTAATGACGACATTGACGTGAAAAAGCTGAACCTGACCAGCGACACCCGCCGGGTGGAGGATATGCGGGGCAACAAGCTGCTGCTCTTTACCAGCCAGTGGAACATTGACTGGGCGTTGGAGCACAACAAGGAGCTGCGCCTGTCCGAATTCGGCAACCTGAAGAAAGAGGACTAAGCAAACTATCCGCTTTCGGATTCAATTAGAAAACATAAAAAACAGCAAGGGATGATTTGCTCATCCCTTGCTGTTTTTTTATCACTTTAAAATTAAATAATGGCTCTCGTTAAAAATGCAGTACATTGATCAGTAATATCCAAGCCAGGCCGTAATAAGCCACCACAGCTACCAGGTCGTTGATGGTGGTGATCAAGGGTCCGGAGGCAACTGCCGGGTCGATCTTCAGCTTTTTAAAGAGAATCGGGATGACCGTACCGGACAGACTGGACATAAGCATAGCTACCAAAAGAGCGATTCCTGTGCACAGGGATACGGAAAAAGCCAAGAGCACCGGCTGCCCTTTGAGCAGTACCAGATACAAACCGATGAATACAAAGGACAGCAGACCTAAAATCAAACCGTTCAAAAGGCCAACACGGGCTTCTTTTCCGATCAGGTACAGCTTTTGCCTGCCGCTGATCTGTTCATCCATCAGCACACGGATGGTAACGGCCAGAGATTGGGTGCCCACGTTACCTGCCATATCCAGAACAAGCGATTGGAAGCAGACAATCAGCGCCAAATGAGCTACAACACGTTCAAACAGTCCTACCACGGAGGAAACCAGCAAGCCCAAACCCAGAAGAATGACCAGCCAAGGCAGCCTCTTACTGATGCTCTTTTTCAGCGGTTCCCGAAGATCCTCTTCAGCCGTCAAACCGGCCAGCTTCGCATAGTCGTCGCCCATTTCATCATCAATCAGCTGGGTAATATCCTGGGCAGTCAATACACCTTTCAGTCGGTTTTCCTCATCCAGCACTGGGATTGAGTCCTCCGAATAATCCTTAATGCGTTCGATGCAGTCCTCGATCTGTTCACTGGCGTAAACATAGGGGTAGGAGGTCATTATGATGTCCTCCAGGCTGGTATTTTCCCGGGCAATAATCAAATCTTTCAGATCAATGGCACCCAGCAGCACGCCTGCTTCATCCACCACATAAATCGTGGAAATATTGTCATTGGTGGCAGCCTGCTCTACCAGCTCCTTCATCGCCTGGCGCACCGTAATGTTGGAACCAATCGAAATATAATTGGTAGTCATTTTGCCGCCGATCTCGTCCTCGTCAAAGGAACTGAGCAGCATAATTTCCCTTTTTACATCCTCTGTCATCAAATCCATCAGTGTGCTGCGTTCCGATTTTTCCAACTGCTGAAGGTATTCCACGACAGTGGGTGTCTCCAACCGGGAAAGAATATCCACCCGTTTTCTTACGCTCAGTTCATTCAGGTATTCATTGAGCTTTTCAGAATATTCCAAAATGCTGGACAGGGTCTCACTGTCCAAAATACTGTAAAGCCTGTTTCTTTCCTCTTTTTTCAGAAGCTCCATCGCCGCCGCTACGTCATTTTCGTGATAATCAAGGATTTTTTCCCGCATCAGCTTTGGCGTCAGATTGCTCCTGACGATTTGGACGATCTCCATCCGGTAGTCCGGATGCTGCGTCATTGCCAAATTTTCGTTTTTGATCTCATTTTCGTTCATAGCTCCACGCCTCCTTTACCCATTCCACATGTTTTCAACCGGCAAAACAGGGATTTCAAGCAAAAAAGGACAAAAAAATCCCCATTGCCGCCTGAAAATACTCCTGCTTTGCGCATTTTGCGCTGCTTTTGTGCAGTTTCCGAAACGGACAATGGGTAAAACATGAATTGGGGCGAAAAAATACAGTCAGACCACAGAGGCTGTGCAGCCGTACCATCTCTGACAATTCATGACTACCCTGTCTGTACTTCGACTACAACTGCTGCCGTCCATGATCTCACCTCTCAATGCGAAAATCAAATTCAATTTACCGCTCCGATCCAAGAAAAAGGATCGGTACGCAAAATTATTATAACACCACCGATTCATGAAGTCAAACCACAGTGAAGCATAAGACTAGAAAAACCCCCTCCCATCAGGGAGGGGGTAACAAGGTTTTCGCTATTTCTCAAACAAATAGCGGCACATCTTCTCCGGGGCGTTGAGAAACTGCCGGCTCAGTTTAAAATGCTCCGTTTCCGTATAGGGAACACTGCTAATCGCGTCCTTTGTCAGCTGCAGCACCTCTGCGCCGGGAAAAGCTATCAAAATCGGAGAGTGGGTAGAGATGATAAACTGAGAATTTTCCTCCACCAGCCGATGAATATGACACATTAGCTCCAGGATCCGTGCTGGAGACAAAGCTGCTTCCGGCTCGTCCAGAATAAAGATGCCGTTTCCGCCGAAGCGGTTTTCCACCAGAGCCATAAAGCTCTCCCCGTGGGACTGTTGATGGAGGGAAACACCTCCGTAGCTGTTGATGAGATCAGACAATTGGTCAATATAACTGGCCATATTATAGAAGCTCTCCGCCCGAAGAAAGAAACCGTCCTTTCGCCGCCGTACTCCCCGGCTCACGGTCAGGAAACGATACAGCTCTGAATGGGAATCCTCGGTAGAGAAGTGGAAATTTATGCTGCCGCCCTCCGGGTTAAAGCCCAGAGAAACGGCGATGGCTTCGATAAGGGTGGATTTTCCCACGCCGTTTTCTCCCACGAAGAAGGTCACCGGCTGATGAAAATCCAGTTTTCCCATCTTTTTCAGATTTCGGATAGCCGGCACCTTGTTTAAATAACTGTCTCGGGGCAATTCTCCGTCAAGCCGGACCCCCTGAACCAGCAAATCACAAAACATAACAATTTTCCTTACGCTTTGCGGCCAGTTTTTTCGGCAGCACGACCCAAGCAAGCTGGGGAACAACCGCCGCGTTCAGCTCCATCTGCTTGCTGCACTCACCGTCCAGCGTCACCACCAGCGGTTTCCCATCCAGGACTTTCAGCTTGACCTGTCTTCCCCGTTCAAAGCAGATAATATCCCTTACATCTTCCCGAACCTGTCCATTCTTCAGATGCAGTCCATTTTTGTAGACTGCCAGCACCTTAGCAATGCGCAGACGGTTGATCTTGCGGATAATTAAAATATCCAGCAGGCCGTCGTCCAGTCTGGCCTCCGGCGCGGCAATAAAACCGCCGCCATAACAGCTTCCGTTGCAGATCGCGATCATCAGGCAGTCCTGTTCAATGGTTTTTCCGTCGATCTCAATGGACAGTCGATGACCCAAGCTGCCCAAGAGCTGCTGCACAATGGACAAATAATAGGCCATGGAACCGCCGCAGAAAGGAAAGCGGCGGAATTTGGGAATATTATAAGCCACCTGAGCATCCAAACCAGCGGAGCAGATCGCTCCCGACCAGCCTATATTGGTCTCGATCAGGTCGATGCAGCAGGCTTCCCCTTCCATCAGGTCGGGAAGATTCAGAAAATCTTCCCGACAGCCGTAATTGCGGATAAAATCGTTGCCGCTGCCGCAGGGAACGCAGGCCACCTGCGCCCATTGGCTTCCCTTGATGCCGACCAGTACCTCGTTCAGCGTTCCATCGCCTCCGCAGGCATAGATTCGGACAATTTCCTTTTGTCTTTCGGCCCAATCGGTCCATTGACGTGCCAATTCCACACCATGACCCTGGTATTGAGTCTCAACAATTTCCACATCTGCCTCCAGCTGCTGCGCCGCTGCCAGGATCTTCGGACGAAGGACAGCAGAGGCGTTCCGCTGTCCGCTCACCGGGTTAATAATGAACACATGTTTCATGGGCGCTTATTTTTCCAGTTGTTTTACAATATGGTACATCAGGCTGACGCCGAAACCGGTAGAGCCTTTCGGAGAGGTTGGGATATAACCGCCTTCCGCACCGGCAAGAGCGGCAATATCCAGATGAGCCCATGGCTTATTGTCGGTGAATTCCTGCAGGAACAAACCGCCGATGATGCTGCCGCCACCCATGCTGCTTGCGCCTACGCTGTTTTTGATATCCGCAATGTGGGAGGACAGGGATGGCATCAATTCCTCATCCAATGGAAGCTCCCACATTTTTTCGCAGGCGCGGCGGGATGCTTTCTGGATCAGCTGACGAATGCAGTCATCGTTGGTCATATAGGCTGCGGTACGTTTGCCCAGTGCGGTGCCAACTGCGCCGGTCAGGGTAGCAATGTCAATCACACGGTCTACCTTGCAGACACGGAAAGCATAGGTAATGGCATCGGCCAGAACCATGCGGCCTTCAGCATCCGTGTTGTCAACCTCGATCTTTTTGCCATTCATAGCGGTAATAATATCGCCAGGCAGGTAAGCGTCACGGGACAGAATGTTCTGGCAGGCCGGAATAATACCGTACACATTCACCTTCAACTTATTTTTCGCGATCGCCATCATTGCGCCCAGTACAGCGCCGCCGCCTGCCATATCGGTGTACATATAGGTCATGGATTTTTTCAGGTTAAAGCCGCCGCTGTCGTACATCATGCCCTTGCCCACCAGCGCAATGGAAGTCTCATCCGCCGGTGCGCCATGGTACTCCATAACGATCAAGCGAGGTTCGTGTGCAGAACCTTTTGCTACCGCCCAGAAAGCGCCCATATTGTTGCTGAGGATCTCACTTTTGCCCAGCACTTTCACGCTGAATCCACAGAAAGCGCCGGCTTTGCGGGCTTCGGAAGCCATCTGCTCCGGTGTCATATCCATAGCCGGTGTATTGACTACATCTCTGGTTTTCAGAATGCCGGCGGCACAGTTTGCTGCCTCTTCCACAGCGGCAGTCATAGCCTTCTCATCCGCGCAGAGGAAGGAAACCTCCTCAACCGAACTTACTTCCGGCTGGGATTTAAATTCGTTGAAGCTATAATTTGCCAAATGGAAAGCCTCTACCGCTTTTTCCTTGGCAAAGGGACATTTTGTCAATTCCGGAGCATTATCCATCAGAACAGAAACCCTTACCGCCTTAACCTCTTTGCATTTCTGAGCTGCCTGAGCAAAAGCCAGAAAACGGTCTTTCAAAATACCGCTGCCGTCTCCCAGACCGATCAAGACCAAAGACACCAATTTCCCGTCCACCGGCATGGTCAAAACCTTTGTATCCGATTTTTTGCCTTTAAAGTCGGCGGCCGCCAGGGAAGCAGCTTCCCTTACTGCTTCCGGCAGTTCAATGAGGATGCCTTTCCCTTCCTCAACTGGAATAACCAGCGCGTCATAGTTTTCCAATTTGGTTATTGCTTTACCGATCATATGTACTCCTCCTCAGATTTTGATTGTTTCACCGGCAGATTGGTTGATGGCTGCCGCCCCGCTCCGCCGGAAAACAAATGAATTGTTTTCCTTCATTATAGTATAAAAATCAAGAATTAGAAAGACTTTTTCGAAACTTCCTCAAACAACGGCGTACTGAAATAACGCTCTGCTGTATCCGGCAGCAGAGTAACGACTGTTTTGCCCTTGCCCAGTTTTTTCGCCAGCTTCAGCGCGCCGGCTACATTGGTGCCGCTGGTGATACCGCACATAATGCCTTCTTTGGACGCCAGTTCACGGGCGGTGGCAATGGCTTCTTCGTCGGTAATAATATGGATCTCGTCATAAACGCCCGTATCCAGGTTTTTCGGAATAACGCCGTCACCGATCCCCATCTGCAAATGGGAACCAATCTCTTTTTCCGAAAGGATCGCCGCATGTTCCGGCTCCAGAACCCAAATCTCCATCCCTGGATTTCGTTCTTTCAGCGGCTGACCGATACCGGTGATGGTACCTCCGGTGCCAAAACCGGAGCAAAATCCATCGATTGGGCCCTCCACCTGCTCCAAAATCTCCTTGGCCGTGCCGTTTCGGTGAGCCATTGGGTTGGCCGGATTGTCAAACTGCTGCGGCAGATAAACTCTTGCGTCCTCCTTTGCCATCCGATTTGCGGTAGCCATACACTCCTCAATCGCCGCGCCAATATTGCCTTCATCATGAATCAAAATCAGCTCCGCGCCGTACATTTTTACCAGCTTGCGCCGTTCCTCGCTGACCGAATCCGGCATGATAATGCGGGTATGATAGCCTTTTACAGCCCCCACCAGCGCCAGACCGATGCCCTGATTGCCGCTTGTAGGCTCCACAATAATCGAATCCGGCTTCAGCAGACCCTGCCGCTCCGCTTCTTCTATCATGGCGCAAGCGGTGCGGGTCTTGGTGGAACCACCCACATTAAGGCCCTCAAACTTAACCAGGACCCTTGCGCTGTCCGCATCCACCATGCGCTGCAACTGGATCACCGGCGTATTGCCCATTGCTTGCAGAATATTTTGATAAATCATAAATTTCCCTCCTCTGTTGTTTATGATATGTTTTGGTATAGATTTGGTTTCAAAAAAACAAACCGCACCCGTCCGCAAAGCTGCGGCAGGTACGGCTTATCCTCGGTCAATTCTGCTTGGAAAGGGCATATTTTCCCTTCACCGTCAGCGCGGCGATGCCTTTGGTCATATGGAGAATATCAAAGGTAAAATTCTGTTCCTTTGCCTCTTTCACAGCCTCCTCCAGCTCATGGTACAGACTGCTCTCCCGGAAAATCACATAGTCGCTCTTCACATACAGCCGCAGCTCATAGTTGAGCACGATCAGACCCTTTTCCTTCAGCTCTTCCAGCAGCTCTCCCCGCTCCACTACTGGAGTCATAGGCTCATTTTTATCCAGAAGATGGACATTTTCCATAGCTCCGGTATAAATTTCGTCATTTTTACTGCTACGCAGTTCAAAATTCGCTACCGCGTAGCGGCGGCAGCTCCCAATTTCCCGCAGCAGGGCCATTTCTTCCGCGCTAAGTTCCGGAGATTTGGTACAATTGATACGAACGCTCATAAAAATCTTCCCTTCTTTGATCGAATTTTTTCTTCTGTCTACCATTTTCCTACTTTCGGATACTCTGCCCCAGCTTCTCAATGAAACAGTTCAGATCTTCCGGCAGCCAGGCGCCATCTTTTTTTATGAAAGTAAACTGAAATACGTTTTGATCCGCACTTGGGTCAGCGGCCGCAAAACCGGAAATCAGAGCCTGAGCATAGTTGTTTATCAATTCCGCCATCGTATCCTCTGAAATTTCTCCATTTTGCTCTATAGAGGCCAGGGCGCTTCTGGCGGCTTTCTCATCAATTCCGCTGATATCCAGCACACCCACCGTAAACTTCAGCTCCGCTCTCTCCTTATCCCCATCCAGCAGTTCAACCTCCACCGGGATACGGCAGCGAGCCTCCAGATTTGCCTCAGCCACCTGTTCCAAAAGCGTATCGTCCACCGGTCCGCCGCTGAGCTCGCTCAGATTGAGACAGATCTGCTGATACAGGTCGTCCCGAAGCGAAAGAGAAATTGTTTCTGTATCCCAGTCTTTTAATGTTTGGGCAGTATCGCTGTCCCCCTGTACATACAGTCTGCACAGCGCCTCCCCAACCTGCGCGGCATCTGGATTTTTTGCCCAAACAGCCGAGCAGCCGACCAGAAACACTGGATTTTTTGCCCAAACAGCCGAACAGCCGGCCAGAAACAGCAGACTCAAGCATAGGGTCAGAACTTTTCTCATGGGATCTCCTCCTGCTCATGTTTTCCCTTTAAGAGTATCACAACTTCTCCAAAAGCGCAATGAGCTTCGGCCCCAGTTTTCGGAAAATCATCCAGTCCAACAGCTTCCAAGTCCATTGAACAGGATATCATCCACATCGTTAATCCCGGTTACCAGCATCCATCGTTCCAATTCAATGACACAGGACACAGCGTCAATACCTTTTTTGCCGCAAAAGGCGCAAAAACAGAAAAAGAGAGCCGATTGGCAGAGCAAAAAGTGCCGCATCCCAAGGAAAAGCAAGGATTTTTTCCAATGAGATCTACATTTTCCCCCTTCCCCATAAGAGCAGCATAGAATCTTCGGTAAAACAAGCAGGCCCCCTGCGCAGCACCACCCAACGCAGAGGACCTGTAAAAAAGGAGAAAAGCAATAAAACAAGAATCAGATTTGATAAACAATACTGCCGTCAATCATCGTCAGCTGAACTTTCGCATCGGTATCCAAGCCGAGACGGCCCTTGACCAGAATAATATCCGCGTCTCTGCCCGGAGCCAGATTGCCCAGACGCTGTTCAAGACCAAGCTGACGAGCCGGATTGATGGTCACCATTCGCAGGACTCGCTCCGGCTCCAAACCTTCGCGCACCGCCTCTCCCATGTGATGGTAGAGGGATTCCTCGCTGAGAATCGGGGAGTCTGTGATGATGGCTACATTGACCCCGCGGTCATCCAGCATCTTTACGGCTTCCACATCCACTTTGCGGCGTTCACCGGGAGAACGGTAGGTGGCAATGGGGCCATAACAGATATCACAGCCGCTTTCCACAATCTCTTCCAGATAGTCTGAAGCTCCCCATGCGTGTTCCAGAGAGAATTTCACGCCGAAAGCCTTGGCAACCTCGATAGCGGTCAGCATATCATACTGGGTGCAGTGGATCTTACAGGGGATCTCGCCGCGCAGCGCGGGAAGAATAGCCTCAAGGTGAGCATCATAGTCCTGCTCGACCCCGTTATTTTTGTTATCCAAATACTTTTTCGCTCTCCGGAAGGTATCCCAGAGCACATGAGCCACACCCATGCGGGTCATTGGAAGACGTTTCAGATCGCCGAAAGTATTTTTCGGATTGCCGCCCAAAGCGATTTTTACCGCCGCCGGGGCTTTCACCGTCATGTCGAAAATATTGTCGCCGTAGGTTTTGGCTACAAAGGGCTGTCCGCAGAATACATCGCCGCTGCCGGGAGTAAACAGCATGGAAGTGATGCCGTGCTCATAGGCAACTTTCAGCTCTCTGGCTTTGGGATTCATGCCGTAGCGGGCATCCATAGCGGCGGATACCGGGTCGGTCATTTCGTTGGCGTCATCTACGGATTTATCATGATTAAAATCAAACAGACCAATGTGGCTGTGGGCATCAATAAGACCCGGCAGCACATGCAACCCGCTGGCATTGATAATTTTCGCGCCAGGAGCTTCAATAGAAGCAGCCACCTCCACGATTTTACCATTTTCAACCAGAATATCGCCGGTAAATACCGGTTCTCCCTCATCCTGCATGGTATGGAGCAGTCCGCCTTTAATGAGTATTCTATCCATTAGAAGAGCACCTCCCCGTTGATCATACTATGAACGACTTTTGCGGCATAGCTGGTTACCGGATGAGCGCTGAAAATAGAAATATCCGCGTCTTTTCCTGCTTCAAGGGTGCCCAGGCGCTCGTCCGCGCCCAGCATCTGTGCAGGATAAAGGCTCATCATTTTAACCACGTCCTCTGCCGCCACGCCGGCACGATAAGCCTCAATGGCGCTCCAAATAAACACTTCCCGGCCTTCCGACCAGCCTCCGCAGGTATTGGTAAAGGCAATTTTGTTGCCATTTGCCAGCAGATCCTGAAGCTTTGTCAAATCCATGCCATTTTTTGCGATCTGAGACATATTGTTTACATTTCCCAATACAATGCCGACTTTCTGCTCCATGATTTCTTTGAGAGAATCCGCAAAACAGAAGCTGTCCACCAGATTCAGCTGAACTTTTTCCCCTTTCATCATGTGCAGCAGGCCGTCAATCTCATTTTTGCTGGATGCGGCGGCAAAGACCGGCATTTTACAGTCGTCGAATACGCTGCAAATCACCTGCTGTTTTTCGCTGCGTTGGTCTGCGGCTGTGCTGCGGGCCTTGCGAAGGGTCTCCTGCAGCAGGAAGAAAATGCCCATTTTGGTCATCGGAAGCTGCGAGTTGCTTCCGTAGGTTTGTTTAACCGCACTGGTCACACTGCATTTTAAGCCCGCACCCTCCTTGACCAGACGTTCCTTCATTTTCTGGGCAGCCGTTTTGCAGACAGCGATCTGCCCGCCCATCAGATTGCTGTTGGTCGGTGCCAGACCAATTGCGGTGATCCCGCTTTTATAAAACTCCTGCCGATTGACCTCATCCGGGTCGATGCTGTACTTCAAATTCATCTCCGGGGTCACAGGATCCGAATGTTCGTTGTTATCGTAGTAGCGGCCTGGGATACCCATGGCGCCAATGCTGGAAACCGGATCAATAAAACCGGGAAAAACATGACAGCCCTCGGCATCAATCAGCGTTGCGCCTTCTGTGGCAAGCCCAGTGCCCACTGCCTTGATGGTTTTTCCGTCGGTCAGCACGTCACAGTGCTCCTGAACCGTACCGTCACCAATATGGACGGTTCCGTTTTTGATCAAATACATCTCTTCTTCTCCTCTCTGTCATAAACATTTCTGTCACAAATATTTTAGAAAGGCAGGGGAACGGTCCTGAAACCATCCCCCTGTTGGTTTTCCGGGGTATTGCTATTCTTGGCTTAGCGCTTAGTCTACACTTACCTCAGCCCAGTTGATGTTACCGTTGGTGGATACATAGTAGTTATGTACACGGTTAGAGATGAACGTTGGGCTGGAGCCCAGATATTCCGGAGCAATGATTGCGTTTTTAACCAGAATTTCTTCTGCTTCCAGGTACAGGTTAGCCAGCTCCTGCTGATCGGTAATGGTAACCGCTTTGTCGCAGAGTTCCTTGAAGCGATCTGCGGTTTCATCGGTCCAGCCAATCTTCTGAGCGTTGAAGTAACCGGCAACTGGGTCGAACAGAGTCAGAATTGCGCTTGGTTCATTGTAGTATGGGCCCCAACCGCCGACTGCGATGTCATAGTCACCGGCATCAATGCGGTCCCACATGATGTTCCACTCCATCATGTCGATCTCAACGGTGATACCCAGAGTGCTCTCCCAAATCTGTTTGTACCATTCAGCCATCTTCTTGGACAGCTCGTTGGTACCACGGCTTGCGTAACGGATGGTAACCTGAGAAGGATCTTCCGGCAGACCCAGCTCTTTCAGACCTTCGATCAACAGAGCTTTTGGATCTGGATTTTCTTCCTGCAGCTGTTTAACGAAGTAGTTTTTGCCGCCAACCAGCTCGGTATAGGTTTTGTCACCAACCATCATGGAGTCAGGCATTACAGAGTAGATCGGAATTGCTTTGCCATCGCGGAGAGTATCAACAAATTCCTGACGGTCGAAGGCGCAGGACAGAGCCTGACGGATCTTCATATTGCTCAGGTATTTGTTTGCCATGTTGAACATGAGGAATTCCGGTGCACTGCCTGGCACGGTTTCCGTGGTGGACATATTTGCGGATTCGATAACCTGTGCCCAGTTGGGGTCAGAGGTACCTACAACGTCGATCTCGCCGTTGATGAAGGCCTGGATAGCGGTTGCAGGCTCCTGGATAACTTTCTGCACCAGTTTGTCGATGTGCATATTTTCGGCGTTCCAGTGATTTGGGTTCTTCACAACAACAAATTCGGTGTTCTGGTTCCAGCTTTCCACCATGAATGGACCGCTGCAGAGGCATTTGTCAACAGAAGAACCGTAGCTGTCGCCCCATTCTTCGTATTTGTCCTGACGAACCGGATACAGGTTGCTGATCAGTTCCAGAGCGTAGGAAGCTGGGTGGGTCAGCTGAATCTCCAAAGTATAGTCGTCGATTGCTTTAACGCCGATTTCGTCTGGGGTTTTGCCTTCATCGTAGAGGGCTTCGCCAAAGTTAACGATAACGCCGTCGTAGAGCCATGCGTTGGTGGAACCGGTAGCTGGAGTTGCCATCAGCTTCAGGGTGTACTCGAAGTCTTTCGCGGTGAAGTCAACGCCGTCGCTCCATTTTGCGCCTTCACGGAGATGGAAGGTATAAACGGTACCATCTTCGCTTACATCCCAAGATTCAGCCGCAGCAGGAATCACTTCTGTTTTGTTGTCCGGGGCGGTAACTTCTCTTACCAGAGGTTCCGCGATCAGATTGTGTGCAGCGTTATCCGGCGCGGTGGTATCAATGACAGGATTCAGACCAACAATGATGCTGTTGGTGTAGTCATGGAATACCTGTTCCTTAGCAGGTTCCGGCGTTTTCTCTCCCTCGGTGGAAGTGGTTGGGGTGTTTTCGCTGACCGGTTCATTGGTTTTGGTCTCACCGCAAGCGGTGAAGGAGCTGAGAAGCATCGCAGCTGCCAAAATACCAGCCAGAAGTTTTGTTTTCTTCATGAATTGTCCTCCTTTTTGTTTCTCTTAACCTATTTTTATCAGAAAAAGAGCGGGAACACTCCGCTTTTTTCCTGTAAAAATACATTTTTAAAGTTCGTTCAGCTCTTTTACCCGATGGCAGGCAACAAAATGCTCTGGTTTGATCTCCACCAGTTCGGGAGTAGACGTACGGCAAGCCTCGGTGGCGTAACGACAGCGTCCTGCGAAACGGCAGCCAGGTTTGGGGTTGATTGGGCTTGGGATCTCCCCTTCAATTGGAATACGGCGCTTGATTTTTTCTTCATGTGGGTCCGGGATCGGGATCGCGGACATCAGCGCCTTGGTGTAAGGATGCAAAGGTTCCTGATACAGCTCATCGCTGTTAGCAAATTCCACCATGCTGCCCAAATACATTACGCCTACTCGGTCAGAAATATGTTTTACCATGGACAGGTCATGAGCAATGAACAGATAGGTCAGTTTCTTTTTCTTCTGCAGCTCAATCAGCAGATTGACAACCTGCGCCTGAATGGATACGTCCAAAGCGGAGATTGGTTCGTCGCAGACAATGAATTCCGGTTCGATTGCCAGCGCCCTAGCAATGCCGATACGCTGTCTCTGACCGCCGGAGAACTCATGTGGGAAACGCAGCGCGTGCTCTTTATTCAGGCCGACCAGTTCCAGCAGCTCATGGATCTTCTGCATACGCTCTTCCCCTTTGTACAAGCCGTGGATATCAATGCCTTCGCCGATGATATCCGCAACTGTCATACGGGGATTCAGAGAAGAGTACGGGTCCTGGAAAATGATCTGCGCCCGTTTAGTAAATTCTTTTTTCTCATGCTTGTTTAAGCTATGGATATCGGTGCCGTCAAAGATAACCTGGCCGCCGGTAGCGTCATAGAGACCCATAACCGTTTTTCCGCAGGTTGTTTTGCCGCAGCCGGACTCGCCGACCAAGCCCAGTGTCTCACCTTTATAAATTTTGAAGCTAACACCATCCACAGCTTTCAGTGTAGCGTGTTTGCCAACCTGGAAATATTTTTTCAGGTCCTTAACTTCAATCAGAACTTCTTTTTCTGCCATTTATTTCGCGCTCCTTTCCGTTACGCAGGGGCGAATCATACCGTCCGGAAGGCCGGAAACATCGGCTTTCGGATGATGCAGCCAGCAATAGCACTCTTGGGACTCGCTGAAATGAGTCGATACTGGAGGAATCTGGCGGCAAACTTTCATGCCATATTCACATCTTGCTGCAAAAGGACAGCCAACTGGCGGATTGATCAAATCCGGCGGTGTACCCTTCAAAGAATACAGCTTATCTTTATTATTGGTATGAATTTTCGGTACAGAGTTCAGCAAAGCCCGGGTGTATGGATGGGTAGACTGATAGAAGATCTCATCTACCGTACCTCTTTCCACGATCTTGCCGGCATACATAACCTGGATGCGATCTGCTACGCTTGCAACAACGCCCAAGTCGTGGGTTACCAGGATAACAGCCATATCCAGTTCCTTCTGCAGACTGCCGATCAATTCCATGATCTGTGCCTGAATGGTCACATCCAGCGCGGTTGTCGGCTCATCGGCGATAAGGATCTCCGGTTTGCAGGCCAGCGCCACAGCGATCATGGCTCTCTGCCGCATACCGCCGGAAAACTCGAAGGGATACTGTTTCATTCTCTGTTCCGCGTTCGGGATTTTTACCAATTCCAGCATTTCTTTTGCCTGACGGTAAGCTTCCTGTTTGGAAACCTTCTGGTGGATCAGGATACTCTCCATGATCTGGTCACCAATTTTCATGGTTGGGTTTAAAGAAGTCATTGGGTCCTGGAAAATCATTGAAATCTGATGGCCACGGATCTCTGTCATTTGCTTTTCGCTGTAATCCAGCAGGTTTTCTCCATGGAAAAGAATCGCAGAGTCTCCATCTCGTTTGATCTGTGTATTATCTTCCGGGAGCAAGCCCATAATCGCTTTGGAGGTTACGGTTTTTCCGCAGCCAGACTCGCCGACGATCGCCAGGGTTTCACCTTTATTTAAGTAAAAATCCACACCGCGCACTGCGTGGGAAATGCCTGCATAAGTTTTGAAGGATACATGCAGATCCTTCACTTCCAGTAATTTTTCGCTCATGGTCGTCATCTCCTACTGTCTCAGTTTTGGATCCAGTGCATCGGACAGACCATCACCAATCAGATGGAATGCCAGCATGGTAATAACAATCATTAAACATGGGAAGAACAGCTGGTGTGGATAGAACATCAGCTGCTGCTGGCCGGCACTCGCCAGTGCGCCCCAGCTGGTTTCCGGCGGTCTTACGCCCAGACCGATGTAGCTCAGGAAGGCTTCGGAGAAAATAAAGCCTGGAATCGACATTGTGATCGTTACCATGATAATACCCATGGTGTTTGGCAGCAAATGTTTGATAATGATCCGGTTGGTATCCGCGCCCAGCGCTTTTGCTGCCTGAACGTAGTCCATTTCTTTAATTTGCAGGATCTGGCCGCGAACCATACGGGCTGTGCCGACCCAAGAGGTGATGGACATCGCAAACACCAGAGAGAACATACTGCGGCCCATAACCAGAGACAGGATAACAACAATGATCAAATAGGGCAGATTACCGATAAACTCGCAGAAACGCATGATCAGGTCATCGACCCAGCCGCCCTTCAGGCCAGCCAGTGCGCCTACCAGTGCGCCGATAACGAACATAACCAATGTGCAGCACAGACCGATGTAAATGGAGATTCGACCGCCTACGCAAATACGGGTGAACAGGTCACGGCCCATGTCATCGGTGCCGAACCAATATTCGCTGTTTGGGGTCAGGTTTTTCAGGCTGGCATCAATAAATTGATAATCTTTTCCGGAGAGCATGGGACCTACAAAGAGCATGACCACCACAGCGATCAGCAGGATCAGTCCAAGGATTGCCATTTTGTTGGAACGGAAACGTCTCCATACATCAGCCCAATAAGTCAAAGATTTGTGACCGATATCCTCACCGGACAGGCCTTCCGTACCGACACGCTCAAAAAGCTCGTCACTGAGAGCCGCTTCCTCCAGTGGATTCATCAAATTTTCGTTCATTTCCACACCTCCCTATTTTTGACCTTTGGCAACGCGGATTCTCGGGTCAACAATACCATAAAGAATATCCACAACAATCAGAGAACCTACATACAGCAGAGCGAAGAAAATGGTCAGTCCAATGATCATGGTATAGTCATTGTCGGAGACAGCTTTTACATAGTAGAAGCCCAGTCCTGGAATCGAAAACATCTTCTCAATAATAAAGGAACCAGCAAAAATACCAGCAAGCGCCGGACCGATCATGGTTACAATTGGCAGCATAGCATTGCGAAAAATATGCTTTCTTACCACACGGCCTTTGGTACAGCCTTTCGCCTTTGCGGTAATGATGTAATCCTCACTGATGACGGAAAGTGTGCTGCTTCTCATATACTTTGTGTAGGAAGCGATACCGCCAATGGCATAAGCCGCAACCGGAAGCACATAGTGCTTCAGTTGGCCCCAACCGAAAATCGGAACCAGCTTCCACTTGAAGGCCAGTAAGTATTGCAGCAACGAGGCAAAAACAAAGCTTGGCACGCAGATTGCCAGCACCACCATAAATCGCGTGATGTGATCCACTGGTTTTCCCCGGTTCAAAGCGGATACCAAACCCAGCGCGATCCCAATCACTACCTGGAACACCAGCGCAACCAGGCCGATTTTGGCGGATACACCGGTATTTTCCTTGATAACATCGTTTACGGACTTACCGGTATAGATGACGGACTCTCCAAAGTCGCCAGTTGTGATCAGATTTTTCATGTAGATGAAGTAGCGAACAACCACAGGTTTGTCAAAACCATATTTTGCGTTGATGATTTGCTGTGCTTGTTCTGGCATCTGACCGACTTTCGCTGCGATTGGATCCCCCGGCGCGCCTGCTACCAGGAAAAAGGTGGCCGTCGCAATGAGAAACAGGGTCAGAACCGCATAAGCTAAGCGTTTTCCGATAAATTTGAGCATTCTCTCTTCCTCCTTTGATTTACATACTGCAAACTTTGGGATTCCGGTATAAAAAATGAAATATTTCATTTTTTAAATGTTTTCACTTTTATTCCCATATTTGTAGCGTTGAGCCCATTATATATTCACACATATGAAAAGTCAATTGTTTATATTCATTTACTTGAAAAAATCGCTGAAATTCATGAAGTAAAATGTACTTTTTTATACACAATGTTTAAGAAAATTTCATTTTCACTTCGCTTTCATCAAACTTGTTCATATTCTAAAGCATTATTGTCGTTTTTTAAGCATAAAACAAAAGCCTGCTGAACAAATCAGCAGGCTTTTGTTTTATAATTATTTTTACTGTGGTGAAATTTCACTGTTTAAACTCTATTTTGTCTTTCTCTCTGACGCTGTCTGCGTTTTTCCCGGATTTTTCGATAGCGGCGGATGTTGTAGGCACGCAGGATCAGGATCAGCAGAACAAGAACAACAAAGAGAACAACCAATACTTTCAGCACAGTCAAAAACAGGCTGAGTATTTTCTCGCTGAGCCCCGGTTCCTTCTCCTCAGTCAGTGGAACCTCCTTAATTTCCAGCGGAATCGAACCCAGACTGGTATACATCGCTCCTTCCGCTTTCTTCAGCGCGGATTTTGTCAGGGCAAAACTAAGGGTACCGGACATACTCTCGCCATAGAGGAAGCGTCCCGGCACATTGCTGGCAAATTTTACATCCGCTTTACTCAGCAGCTTGTGGAGCTGAATGTAGTAATCTGAGTAGGCGTTTACCGTAACCTTATCGTAAATCACACCTTCCCGGTATACCGGAACGGATTTCTGCCGCAGTTCCTCCTGGGTAAAGAGAACCGTTTCAAAGTTGTTGAAGCAGTAATCATACAGACTGGCTGTATCGCGATGATCCGTCCAATTTCCCTGGCTGCAGTCCAACAGAACGCAGAGCAGTTCCACATCATTGCGCTTCGCCACCGAAACCATTGTATGGCCCGCTTCTTCCGTATAGCCCAGCTTCGCGCCGGTAGCTCCTTCATAATAGTATTTGTTGGATTCAGCAAAAAGGCCCGCCTGCGTTCCCCAGGAACGGGATTCCGGCTGCATATTGGTTGGCGCCATCGTATAGCTGAGAGCCCCAAAATACTCCCGGAAGCCTTCGACACTCAGGGCGTATTTTGTAATGATCGCCATGTCCCGGGCGGTGGTGTAGTGATCTTCATCATGAAGACCGTGAGCATTGGTAAAATGAGAACCGGTACAGCCCAGCTCCTCCAGTTTTTCGTTGAGGATCTCCACAAAACCCTGCACATAGCTTTCCTCACCATCTGCATTTGGCACTGTTCTGCCCAATTTATGTGCTACATAGGAACCCAGACAGTTGGCGGCATCGTTGGCGGAGGCCATCAGCGTAGCGTAAAGCAGCTGTTCCACCGTCACCACCTCGTCATGAGTCAGCGCCACATATGTGGTACCGGGAAACTTGTAGCTGAACACATCTTCCGCCGTGATCTCGTACTGGTCATTGGGATCGCCTACTTCCAAAGCAATGGCCGCGGTGAGGATTTTGGTTATGCTGGCAGGGAATTTCTGTTCATCCATATTTTTCTGCACAAGAATCTGGCCGCTCTGCGTATCCATGACAACATAAGCGTTGGAAACGGTAGCCGGAGCTGTATCCTGGATCGCTGTATCCTCGGCAAAAGCGGCAAGCACCATTGTAAAGCACAAAGAAAAGGCCAAAATAAGGGAAATAATCTGTTTCATCTATCATACCTCCATAAATGGATGGGTTATTTGTCAGTCTATTATAGACATCATAACACAAAATCGCGGCAAATTGAATAAGATTTCAAAAAATAATGGGGTTCCATTGACTTTTTTTGAATATCTTCTTTCAAAATACGCACAATAAACTCAGCAGATTTCATTCTGCGTTGTTCTCCTTTTCACTTTTCTCAACAAAAAATCATCAACGGAAAGAAGGTTCTTTTATGACCAAACTCACCTGTAATGCAGCTCATTGTGCCAGCAATAAGGACAACTGCTGCTGCCGCCCCGCAATCAAAGTGCAGGGACAGCATGCGGAAATGCCCTGTGACACCCGATGCCAAAGCTTCACCGAAAAAGGCGAAGAAATCTCCAACTCCACCCATTTTGACACTGTAAATAACAGTCTGGAAGTAAAATGTACCGCCATGAATTGTGTCTTCAATCAGGAAGGCGACTGTAAGGCCGAAGGTATTCACATCAACGGCGCCGGTGCACGCAGCTACTCCGAAACAGAGTGCTCTTCCTTCAGCCTTCAGGCAAAATAAATAAAACAAGGCGTCTGCTGTGCAGACGCCTTGTTTATGATCCAGTTCATTTTGTACAACAGCCAGATAATCAAAACCACTAGTAAACTAGTGGTTTGCTCAGACCCTAGAAGGGTCAACCCG
>CAMCOD010000027.1 GCA_945876435.1 uncultured Clostridia bacterium | reverse complement strand
TCTCATAGCCCCGGCTGTATCGGGCGGATTGCCGGAGATCATCACAGCGTTTCCGGTAGCGATGAATGACCCATTTCATATCGTGCTTTGTGAGGACAGCCTGAAAACTGTCCTCATTGCTTTATGCGCGTATGGAATGGGCATCGGCATCTATTTCTCCACCCGGCGCAACTACCGTAAGGGTGAAGAACACGGCTCTGCCAAGTGGGGCGACGCCAGAACCGTGGACAAGAAATACCGGGATAAAAGGCCGGAGCAAAACAAGCTGTTTACGCAGAATGTACGCATGGGTCTGGACGGAAGAAAGCACCGGCGAAATCTCAATACGGTAGTCATCGGAGGCAGCGGTGCGGGCAAGAGCTTCAACCTCGCCAAGCCCAATCTCATGCAGGCCAACACCTCATTCGTGGTGCTTGACCCCAAGGGTGAGCTGGTCAGGGATACCGGGTATCTGCTGGAGCAGAAAGGGTATGAAGTCCGGGTGCTGGATCTTCTGAACATGGAAAAGAGCTTCTGCTACAACCCCTTTGTTTATCTTCGGGATGACAACGATGTGCAAAGGCTCGTCACCAACCTGTTTAAGTCCACCACCCCCAAGGGCAGCCAGTCACAAGACCCCTTTTGGGATACGTCGGCCAGTATGCTTCTGCTGGCGCTCATTTTCTACTTGAAGTATGAAGCGCCGGAGGACGAGCAGAACTTCCCAATGGTCATGGAAATGCTGCGGGCCGCAGAAGTCCGGGAGGATGATGACTGCTATCAGTCACCGCTTGACGAGCTGTTTGAACGGCTGGAGATGCAAAATCCCGACCACATCGCGGTCAAGTATTACAAGGACTATCATTCCGGCAGCGCCAAGACCCTGAAATCCATTCAGATCACCCTTGCTGCAAGACTGGAGAAATTCAACCTTTCCTCTCTGGCGGCGCTGACTGCCACGGACGAGCTGGAGCTTCCTTCTCTGGGTGAAAAGAAAGTGGCGCTGTTTGCGCTGATCCCGGACAACGATACCAGCTTCAATTTTTTGGTGTCCATCCTTTATACGCAGATCTTCCAACAGCTATTCTGGCTGGCAGACCACAAGTATGGTGGGAGCCTGCCGGTTCCTGTCCACTTCCTGATGGACGAGTTTGCGAATGTGAGCCTGCCGGATGACTTCGATAAGATACTGGCGACCATGCGCTCCCGGAATGTGAGCGTGACCATTATCCTGCAAAACATCGCCCAGCTAAAGGCGCTGTTTGAAAAGCAGTGGGAGAGCATTCTGGGCAACTGTGACGAAATGCTCTACTTGGGAGGAAACGAAACCAGCACGCACAAGCTGATCTCAGAATCCTACCTTGGAAAATCCACGATTGACACCAACACCTACGGTAAGTCCAGCGGGCGCAGCGGCAATTACAGCACCAACTACCAGATCACCGGGCGTGAGCTGATGACGCCGGACGAGGTACGCATGATGGACAACTGTTATGCGCTGCTGTTTATCCGTGGCGAGCGTCCGATTATGGACGAAAAGTACAATCCGCTGAAACACCCCAATGTGGCCCTGACCGCTTTGGGAGGCGCACCAACCTATGAGCATGGCAAGACTGACCATGTGACCGCAACAATCTCTATCGGCGCTGTGACCGAATCCGAATTGCCGGAGCCGGAAACCGCCGTGGATGATACCATGGAGCTTCTGTCCAACGAGGAGATAGAGGCTCTTTTTCATTTAATCTAAAGGAGGAACAAAACCATGAAAAACCTGTTTCACAAGACCAAGAAGCCTGTTAACCACAACACTAAGCTGGAGCGCAAAGTCAAGAAGGGCTTCCGCTTCTACGCAACGGCTGTCCTGTCCATGACCCTTGTGCTGGGAATGGCTGTTACTGCCCACGCTGCCGGCGATCCCATCACGGTGGTCAACAACCTGTCCGATTTCATCTTTGGCCTGATCCGCGCCGTGGGCCTTATCCTGTTGGGTTGGGGCATCGTCCAGGTGGGACTTTCTCTCCAGAGCCATGACCCTTCCCAGCGTTCCAATGGTTTCCTGACGCTGGCAGGCGGTATCGTCATTACCTTCGCAAAGGAGATTCTGACCCTCATCACAGGCTAAGCGGTTATCACCAAATAATATCTGCGGGATATGCGGCAGGGCGGGAAACCGTCCTGCCGCTGTTTCGCTGAAAGGAGGAAGAAACATTGAGTGATAACTGGGTTGTCCAAAATCTTGAGAACGCTTTGAACACATGGAATGAAAAGCTGGCGGAGATCTGGCAGCTCATCACCCAAAGCCCGCAGCAATTCAAGGGCGGTGCCATTTGGGGCGTCATTGTGGACATCCACGGCGCATTGCAGGCCATTGGTCTTGCGCTGTTGGTGTTGTTTTTCGTCGTGGGCGTCATGAAAACCTGCGGCTCATTTGCAGAAGTCAAAAGGCCGGAACACGCCCTGAAGCTGTTTATTCGATTTGCGCTTGCAAAAGGTGCCGTCACCTATGGCATGGAGCTGATGCTGGCCCTATTTGAGATCATCCAAGGTGTCATTTCTACCATCATGCAATCGGCAGGCTTTGGTGCAGCGCAGCAGACGGTTTTGCCCGGCGAAATCGTCACCGCCGTGGAGGAGTGTGGTTTCTTTGAGAGTATCCCGCTGTGGGCGGTAACGCTTATCGGCGGTCTATTTATTACGGTGCTATCTTTTATAATGATCCTGACCGTCTATGGCCGTTTCTTTAAGCTGTACCTTTATACGGCGATAGCGCCCATTCCCCTCTCCAGCTTTGCCGGAGAGCCGAGCCAGAATGTGGGCAAAAGCTTCATCAAGTCCTATGCGGCGGTATGTCTGGAGGGCGCGATTATCGTGCTGGCCTGTATCATCTTCTCGCTGTTCGCGGCATCCCCGCCGACGGTTGATCCCAATGCGGCGGCAGTTTCGATGGTATGGAGCTATATCGGAGAGCTGGTCTTTAATATGCTGGTTCTCGTGGGCGCTGTGAAAATGGCCGACCGCGTGGTGCGGGAAATGATGGGCCTGTAATTTAAGAAAGGAGCGATTACAAATGGAGGTTAAAATCAACCGTGAAATCCGTAGCTATACGGAATCTATGTTTTTCGGACTGACCATGCGGCAGTTCGTTTTTTCTTTGCTGGCAGTGGTTGTTGCCGTGGGGCTGTACTTTCTGCTTCGGCCCTATGTGGGAACGGAAACCGTATCCTGGATGTGTGTGCTGGGGGCGGCCCCCTTTGCGGCGCTGGGCTTTGTATCCTACCACGGCATGACCGCCGAGCAGTTTTTGTGGGCGTGGTTCCGCTCTGAAATGCTGGAGCCGAGAGAGATCAGGTTTGAGCCGGTCAATTACTATTACGAAGCCCTCAAAGGCACTATAGAAGCCCACGAAAAGGAGGTATTGAAAGCCCATGATTAAGACCCTGAGCAATCTGTTAAAACAGGATAAGGAAAAATACAAGGTTCCCCGAAAGGTGCAGGATGTGATCCCCATCCGGCGTATGTGGAGTGACGGTATTTTTCAGGTGGGGAGCAAGTTCTCCAAAAGCTATCAGTTTTCGGACATCAACTACCAGGTAGCCAGTCTGGAGGACAAAAAGGTCATGTTCCTGGACTACTCGGAGCTGCTGAACAGTCTGGACTCCGGAGCCACCACCAAGATCACCATTAACAACCGCCGTCTGAACCGGGCTAATTTTGAGCAGTCTATTCTCATGCCCCTGCGCGGCGACAGCCGGGATGTGTACCGCAGGGAGTATAACCAGATGCTGCTGGATAAGGCCACCGGTGCCAACGGCATTATGCAGGAGAAATATATCACCATTACGGTGGGAAAAAAGAACATCGAGGACGCACGAACCTACTTTGCCCGTGTGGGTGCTGACCTGACGGCCCATTTTGCGGCTCTCGGCTCCAAATGCGTGGAGCTGGACGCGACGGAACGGCTGCGGATTCTCCATGACTTCTACCGCCAGGGAGAGGAAGCGGATTTCCATTTCAATCCGCGGGATATGATGAAGAAAGGCCATGACTTCCGGGATTATATCTGCCCGGACGGAATTGAAAAGCACAGCGATTACCTGGTACTCGGCGGAACCTTCTGCCGGGTTCTTTTTTTGAAGGACTACGCCAATTATATCAAGGACAGCTTTGTGACGGAGCTGACCGATATGAACCGGAACCTGATGCTGTCCATTGATGTGGTTCCGATCCCCATGGACGAGGCCGTGCGGGAAGTGGAAAACCGTCTGCTGGGTGTGGAAACGAACATCACCAACTGGCAGCGCCGCCAGAACGCCAATAACAATTTCTCTGCCACCATTCCCTATGATATGGAGCAGCAGAGAAAGGAAAGCAAGGAATTTCTGGACGACCTGACCGCTCGTGACCAGCGCATGATGATGGCGGTGCTGACGATGGTTCTCATCGCCGATACCAAGGAACAGCTTGATGCCGATACCGACGCCGTGCTTTCCCTGTCACGCCAGAAAATGTGCCAGATGGCGGTGCTGAAATTCCAGCAGCTTGACGGTCTGAATACAGTGCTGCCCATCGGCAGCCGGAAGATCAATGCGTTCCGTACCCTGACTACGGAGAGCCTTGCGGTGTTCATGCCCTTTAAGGTGCAGGAGATTCAGGACAAGGGCGGCATCTACTTTGGAGAAAACGCTATTTCCCATAACCTTATCATGTGCAACAAAGCCAACCTGCTCAACCAGTCGGCTTTCCTGCTGGGCGTTCCCGGTTCCGGCAAGTCCTTCTCTGCCAAGGAATTGATTGCCTTTCTTATGCTCAACACCGATGATGATATTCTCATCTGTGACCCGGAGGGCGAGTTCGCCCCGCTGGTGGAGGCGATGGGCAGCGACATCGGCACAGTCATCAGCGTGGCCGCAGGCGGCAAAGACCGTTTGAACGCCATGTATATGGTGGAGGGTTACGGCGAGAACAACCCGATTGTGGAGAAATCGCAGTTTATCATGTCGCTGGTGGAGCAGATCGACAAGCACGGCGTTGGCCCGCAGCACAAGTCCATCATTGACCGCTGCACGGCTTTGGTTTATCAGGAAGCGGAGGAAACCGGCATTATCCCGACCCTCTGCACCCTGCGCGAAAAGCTGATGGAACAGCCGGAGGAAAAGGCCAGAGAGATTGCCCTGTCGCTGGAGCTGTTCACCACCGGTTCCCTGGATATTTTTGGTCATGGCAGCAATGTGGATTTGGATAAGCGAGTGGTAGTGTTCAATATCCATGACCTGGGTGAGCAGTTGAAGCCTACCGGCCTTCTGGTTATCACCGACACCATGCTCAACCGCGTTACGCTGAACTGGAAGCGCGGAAAGCGCACCCATGTGTTCATTGACGAGTTCCATGTGGTCTTTGAAAATGAGTACAGCGGCAACTTCTTCAACAGCGCATGGCGGCAGTTCCGAAAGAGAAACGCCTACCCGACGGCCATCACGCAGAACGTGGAGTATCTGCTGGATTCCGTGCAGGCCAGCACCATGCTTTCCAACTCGGAGTTTATCGTCATGCTCAATCAGGCTGCCTCTGACCGGGAGAAGCTGGCGCGGCTTTTGAATATCTCCAATGAGCAGATGAGCTATGTCACCAACGCCGACGCCGGGTGCGGACTGATTAAGTACGGTTCCGCTTTGGTTCCGTTTGTCAACCGGTTCCCGAAAGACACCCAGCTCTATAAATTGATGACCACCAAACCGGGCGAAGGCGTGTTCGGCGGCAGAGGAAAGGAGGAAACAGCGTAATATGGCAGAAATCAAATTCAGTTCTAAGGCACACCGGGATTTCTTTGTGGAAATGATGGGTAAGTGCCGGAAAAATGACACCTATCACCGGGCGTTCTTCTATGTAATGGGGATTGCTTCGGAAACAAGAGCCAATATCAACCGGATGTTTGACTTCAAGAATGACTGGATCATGCCGGAGGGTATGCACGGCGGCTGGCAGACCAGCGGAACCGTCAGGGTATGTCAGCTTGCCTTTAATCTCTGGAATGGGTACAGCGGAGAACGGCAGGGCGATGAATTTACGCCTAATGACCTGTTTTGCTGTGAGTTTGCCCCTTATTTTATGGAGGGCATCAAAATCAGATACCCCGAATACTGCCGGGATATTTCTGCATCTAAAAATCAACCCGATTATGCGCGATAATCAGAAACGGAGGTACTTTATGAAACAGAAACTTTTGCTTTGCGGGGCGGCTGTATTTGCCGTCCTTTTTCTTTTCTCCGGCATTATGCTGGGACGGCAGCTTTCCGATCAAAAACAGAGCGCCGAAGCCTTTGACAATATCGCAGATATGGTAGTGGACGAAACGGAGCCGGATGCTACTGAACAGCCGGAAGAACCCGGCGAAACGGTAGCCCCGCCTGCCTTAACTGCCTATGAAAAATATGCCGCCGTCTATGAGCAGAACCCTGACTTTGTGGGCTGGATTTCTATTGATGGCACCAATATCAATTATCCGGTCATGCAGACGCCGAGCAATCCTGATTTTTATCTGAAGCACGCCTTTGACAAATCGTACAGCGACTATGGCGTACCCTATGTGCAGGAGAACTGCGACCTGGAACAGTCCGATAATGTAGTAATCTACGGACATCACATGAAAAACGGCTCCATGTTCTCTGACCTGTGCAAGTATGAGAGCGAGGATTTCTACCAGAAGCATAAGACCGTCCACTTTGACACACTGGCAGACTTTGGTGAGTATGAGATCGTTGCTGCATTCAAGACGGTGGCCTACTCTCAGGAGGGGTTCAAGTATTATCATTTTGTCAATGCGGAGGATGAAGCAGCCTTTGACGAGTTTATCGCAGAGTGCAAAGCTCTCGCCCTGTATGACACGGGCGTAACCGCTGAGTACGGCGATAAACTGATTACCCTTTCCACCTGTGAATACAGCCGCACCAATGGCAGAATGGTCATTGTTGCAAAGCTGGTGGTGCCGTCCGCTGAGGAGGTGGACGCCGATGCCGGACATTAAAACGCGGGATACTGTCAAGGGTACGATTAAAACGCTGGATAAAGCAGCGATTGCTGGGGAACGCATGAAAGAAGCCTATGTACGAACCAAGGAAAAGGCTGAGCATGGCGTATATTCTGCGGAAAGCTCCCCGGAGGAATATGCGGCTGACCGCTTTTCGGGCGGTACGGAAACAGTCACTTATGAAGCCGCCCACCAGTTTGACAAGCAGGGCCGTAAAGGCGTCCAGGCGACCAGGGAGAACATTTCCAAGGCAAAAGAGCATTTTGAACAGCGTAAAGTCGGTTCGGAACAACCAAAAGCGGGAGCAGGACAGCACAGTCCAAACACTGAGCAGCATGGGGCGGTAATGGAGCAGCGCAAAGCAGACCTGCCGAAAAAGCAGGCCCGTGAAAAAGCGGCGGATCGTGTCCGCCGTCGCTCTGCGGATACGGCCCGTCAGTCTGTGAAAACCGCCGACCAAGAGGTTCAGGCCATTAAGACTGTAGAGCGTGGTGATAAGACCATTAAGCAGTCTGCCAGATCCACCGGAAAAGCTACAGTTAAGACGACACAGAAATCCATTAAGACTGCCCAGCAGACAGCCAGAACGACCATCAAGACCAGTCAGACCACAGCAAAGGCGGCACAGAAATCCGCCCAGGCAGCGGCAAAGGCTTCTCACCGGGCGGCTCAGGCAGCCCGTGCAGCGGCAAAGGCAACTGCAGCTGGTATTAAGGCCGCGGCAAAAGCTACTGCTGCGGCAGTAAAAGCAATTATCGCGGCAACCAAAGCACTGGTTGCCGCGATTGCTGCAGGTGGGTGGATTGCCGTGGCTGTCATTGTCATTATCTGCCTGATCGGGCTGATCGTTGGTTCCTGCTTTGGGATTTTCTTTTCTGGTGAGGATACCGGCACCGGGCAGACCATGCAAACGGTGGTGCGGGAGATCAACGAGGATTACGAAAACCAGCTTGACACCATCAAGGCCAATATCTCATATGATGTGCTGGAAATGTCCGGCTCCCGTGCCGTCTGGCCGGAGGTGCTGTCTGTCTATGCAGTCAAGACCACCACCGACCCGGACAATGCCATGGATGTGGCTACAATGGACGATTCACGAAAGGCCATTCTGAAGGACATCTTCTGGCAGATGAATGAAATCTCCTCCCGAACAGAAACCAACACCGAAACGGTGATCGAGGAATCAGACGACGGCAACGGCAACATCGTGGAAACCACAACCACCGTTACCCGAACCACACTGTATATCACGGTCAGCCATAAAACCGCCGAGGAAATGGCTGACCATTTTAATTTCAATGCCGACCAGCAGGCGCAGCTTGCAGAGCTATTGGCAGATGAAAACAATTCCCTGTGGGCGGCAGTGCTGTACGGAATCGGCGTCAGCGATGACGCGATTGTTGCCGTGGCATTGTCGCAGGTGGGTAACATCGGTGGGCAGCCGTATTGGTCATGGTACGGCTTTGAGGGCCGTGTGGAATGGTGTGCTTGCTTTGTGAGCTGGTGTGCCAACGAGTGCGGCTATATCGAAAACGGCATCATTCCAAAATTCGCAGGTTGTGTGAACGGCGTCCAGTGGTTCAAAGACCGTGGCCAATGGGCCGACAACAGCATCGAGCCGACACCGGGCATGATTATCTTCTTTGATTGGGATTCCCCGAATGGCTCCTCCGGGTCGCAAGATGGTCTTTCCGATCATGTGGGTATCGTGGAGAAATGCGAAAACGGAATTGTCTATACCATCGAGGGAAACTCAGGAGATGCTTGTCGCCAGCGGCAGTATCCTGTGGGATACTATGAGATCCTGGGTTATGGTATTCCTGCCTATTAAGATTAGGCAAAAGAAAAACAGAGGCGATATTGCCTCTGCTTTATTCTTTTGCCTTACATAAACCTATTACGGTTGCTTCTACAACTAATAATTCTTTTTCGCTTAGCGTATCCAGTAGTGCGTCAAGTTGTCTGCGTGCAGTACTTTTTTCAGCTTTTTTATTTGGGAATATGTATTGATCTACTGAAATGTCAAACATCGTAACCAGCTGGATGAATAACTGCAAGCTCGGAATTTGTCCTTCATTTTCGATAGCCTGAATATGGCGAGGTGCATAATCAATCTTTTCAGAAAGCTGCTCTCTTGTTATGCCTTGTGATTCACGTGCCTTCTTTATTGCCATCCCTATCGGTTTGAAATCAAACTCTGTAAAGTCGGAAAATCCATTTTTACCATCGCTCATAAGTTCACCGCCTGTCCTTTTCATTCCGTTTGTTATATTATACGGAAATGAAATCTCTTATTAAACGATGTGAAATCTCTGATAATAAGATATATAATCTCTACATATGAGATATAAAAATTCACAACTGCATAGTTGATGCTGTTCAAACAAAAGATTATAATGGAAACGTACTGATTTTGATGAACGGAAGTACTGGAAAGGGTCGATTGGACTTTTTGGGGCCTTTTCACATATAAAAAACAGGATAAAGTAAACTTGATAAGAATTGAAAGGGGTTTTATACGATGAACTTACTTATTTATGGCGCTGGTGTAATAGGATGCCTATATGCGGCATTGTTCAGTGATGCCGGACACAATGTCACCATATACGCAAGAGGGCAGCGACTGGAAATTTTAAAGAAAAATGGGTTGCTGTACTCTCAGAATAATAGAATTATGAAAGCGGAATTAACGATCATTGATAAATTGGAAGATGACGATTTATATGACTTTATTTTTTTGCCTGTCAGAGAAAATCAAGTCTATATTGCATTAAGGGAGCTAAAGAATAATTGTAGCCCTAATATTGTTACAATGGTCAACACACTGGAACCATATAGTAATTGGGAAGAAATTTGTGGAAAAGGCAGAATTGTTCCTGCGTTTCCGGGGGCGGGCGGAAGTTTTGATGAAAATGTGCTTCACGCAGCTCTTACTCCGAGGCTTATTCAGAAAACAACTTTTGCTGAGATTTCGGGAGAAAAAACGGAAAGATTGTTGAAATTGGCATCTCTCTTTAAGCAAGCTAATATACCGTATCAGATTGTTCAGGATATGCATGCCTGGCAATTGAGTCACTTGGCAATGGTTGTACCTATTGCGGATGCTTATTATATGGCAGACAACCCAGAAAAGGCGGGGTATGACGGAAAAGTGATGCTCTATACTGCAAAACAAATGCAGCGTAATTTTTCAGCACTTCATAAATTGGGAATAGAATTATCTCCGCCCAAAATGAATTTCTTTCGTCTTGCACCGGTTTCTATATTGAGCATGGGATTGAGTTTCGTGTTCAGAAGCAAATTTGGAAATATGTTCATGTATCAACATTCAATGAAAGCGCCAGATGAGATGAGGCAACTACATGACCAGTTTTATGGATATATTCAGAGAAATTTAGCATAAATAAAACCCGCCTGATTTGAAAATACATAGTCAGGCGGGTTTTATTTATATACCACGGAACCATTTGCTATTTCTCGGTAGCGTTGTTCACTTGATTGAGAACAGATTTTTTGGAGATAGCTACATGAGCCTTTCGATATTCTTTCGGAAGGACACCGAAGAAGTCTTGAAAAGCTATTGTAAATTTACTTTGGCTTTCATATCCGACCATTTTTGCTATTTGAGAAATGCTTTTCTCAGACTCTCTTAACAAAACTGCTGCTTTTTCCATTCGATGCTCCTTGGTATGAGCTGCGATGGAAGAACCATAGACGGCTTTGAAAACAGATTTCAATGTTGAGGAATTCATCAGATATTTTTTTGCCAGTTCATCTATAGTGATGCGTTTGTCCAGATTATCTACAAGCTCATTATGAATCAGCTTAATCGTATGAATTTGATCAGCCTGATACTGTGTTGGGTTGCCTTTGGTTGAGGGTGAAAGACTGTATAAATATAGCAGAAGCTCCTGAACCTTTAGCTTAAAGTAAGCCAAGCGAAGGGACTCTGGTAAATCAAATAATCCGTTAAAAAGGGTATTGGTATGTTCGCTTCCGGGAAAGATGGAAAGATCTCCGTTTGCACAAAACTTTTGATACAAGAAATCTCCGGTAATAGGCGTTCCGTATAACGCCTCCGGCTGTTCCAGTTTCAATATTTGTGTGTCAATGCATACTACAATTCCTTCATAGTATCCTAAAGGTAAGGAGATTGCTGAATCAGAACAGAGTGACAATGTATGGATGGAGAAATCCCCTGGTCCTAAATAAAGAACACGCTTGTCTTTCATTTCCCAGCCAATGCGACCTTGTCGGCAATAGTTAATCTCTATGACAGAGTCAATGGCATCATGTTGGAGTACAGCCCTGTCGGTCAGCAGACAAAAGAAAGACAAATCAATTCCCGGATAGATGGAATAGTTTTCTATTTTTCCTTTGCCGTGAAGCACCATCTCAGAGTATTCTGGAAATATCTTTGCCGCATCATCTTTATAAGTATATTTTTGTTCCAGCAGTATCTGATTCGGAATGTCCTCAAGTTTTTTTTCAATTTCAATCTTTGATGGATAATACACTGTTTCCTCCTAAGTTTCCGGGCAGGTGATTTCCATAATTTTCTCTATCGCCAGATGTAAAAGGCGGCTTTGCTCTGTATCAGCAGCCTTATAATATACTTCTTTTCCCTCTCTTCTGCTGACAATTAATCCTCTGTCTTTCAGCTGGCGCAGATGATGGGACACTGCCGGACTGGTCATATCAACCAGTGCAGAAATATTGATGACACATTCTTCGCAGTGACACAACAGCCAGTAGATGCGAATTCTGCTGCTGTCCCCAAGTAGCTTGAACACATCCGCAACAGTTTGGAAAGTATCTGTTTTATCCAATGCTGTTTTTAACTGCGTTATTTCGTGATTATCATTATGGTGATGAGGTAAAATATCTGCAGGCATTACACCGGCTCCTTTCAATTCATATCTGTGTACTCTGCGTGTAAATTGATTTTACCATATTCATTTCAATTAAACAAGTGCTTAATTTTTGAATAGAATAGCCCAAACGGAAATGATATTCGCCCAAATGGTAGGTTATGCTGTTATGCTATTGACTTATGCTTGCCAGAATCATATAGTAAAGGAGCATCAGTTAAATGAGTGCTTAATTGTTTAATACAGATTCTGAAAGGAGATAATCCAATGAAAAAGACCTACAAAATTGAAGTTGATTGCGCTAACTGTGCAAACCTTATGGAAGAAGCTACACGCAAAACCGCTGGTGTTCAGAATGCCACGGTTAACTTTATGACTCAGAAAATGATTGTTGAGTTCGAGGATGGTCAGGACCCTAAGGCTGTTATGCTTCAGGTGCTGCGAGCCTGCAAAAAGGTTGAGCCTGACTGTGAGATCGAGTTGTAAAAAAATTGTCTGTAAAAGCGCTCTAAACGCGATTTTGCGGATAGGGCGCTTTTATCAGACCAATAGTTAAACAAATAAGCAATAGTTGAATTAGTGTATTTGGGGTATACTACATTTTATCTTTTGCAGAAAGGAACGGACAAAACGAAATGAAGAATGGATTGATGCCCCAAGCTATGTGGCTATGCTTTCGAGGCTCCTTTGCACGGGAAGTGCATCGTATGAGTAAAGAAGAACCTCGAATAGTAATGGCGAAAGCCAGAAAACGCTATCAGAAGGTTTTAATGACAATCCCCGAATTTGAAACGGGCGATCCCTTTCTTACCAATATTTTGAGTGCGGCAATGCTGGCATCGGTATATCTGGAATTGACAGAGAAACCAAACCTTGAACAAGTTACTGATTTTTATCACCATGCTATGACTAACAATATAATTATGAGGTGTTACCTTAAAAGGGGTAGCAAGTACACAGCAAAAGCGCAGGCAAAGTTGAAGCGACAGGGTGAGGAAAGCGCGAGGCGGTCAGGATCAAATCCCTACACATGGTGCTTTCGCTATGAAGCAGGAAAGGACATCAACAGTTACTCAGCTATTTTTACTTACTGTGGTATCCTACACTTGTTAAAGACGTTGGATATACCCGAGATTTGTCCTGCTATGTGTACCTATGATTATGATATGGCAGATTTAGGCGGCAGCACATTTATCCGCAACCACACACTGGCGGGTGGAGGGCCATGTTGCGATTGCCATTGGACAAGAAAACTCTAAATAATAATTATTGCGATAATGAGTTCTCACGGCAGATTTCCAGACAACAATTTATAGTGCGAACTCCAACCTGCATTTCACCGCTGGTGGTGCTTTTCGCAGAAAGGAATGGTTATCAATGACAAAGAAACAGAGAATCATGCTGGCACGCATTTTGATTACGGCCTTCATGGTAATAACATTAAAATTTATTCCGATTACGGGCATTTTACAGATGGTACTCTATCTGACTGCTTATCTGGTAATCGGCTATGACATTCTGAAAAAGGCCGGAAAAGGTATTTTGAACCGCCAGATCTTTGATGAGAACTTTTTGATGGCGATAGCCACTGTAGGAGCATTTTCTCTTGCCATTTATGAGCAAAGTGGTGATTATGTTGAAGCCATTGCCGTTATGCTCTTTTATCAGATTGGTGAGCTGTTTCAGAGTTACGCCGTTGGAAAAAGCCGTCGAAGCATTAGTGAGTTGATGGATATTCGTCCTGACTATGCCAATGTGGAGAGGAATGGAACATTGGAAAAGGTTGACCCTGATGAAGTCGAAATCGGCAGCATTATTGTGGTGCAGCCTGGTGAAAAGGTACCGATTGACGGTACGGTTGTCGCGGGAACCTCCAGTCTGAACACGGCTGCTCTCACAGGAGAAAGCTTGCCCCGCGACGCAAATGTTGGTGACGATATCATCAGCGGCTGTATCAACATGACTGGTGTGCTGAAGATTCAGACTACTAAGGAATTTGGTGAATCTACTGTATCGAAAATCCTTGATTTGGTGGAAAATGCGAGCTCCCGAAAATCGAAATCCGAGGATTTCATTGCAAAGTTTTCCCGCATCTACACGCCGGCTGTATGTGCAGCAGCATTACTGCTCGCATTGATACCTCCGTTGGCTCGGATTATTGTTATGGGTGTTACACCTGAATGGGGTACATGGATTTACCGTGCTTTAACGTTCCTTGTAATTAGTTGCCCTTGTGCACTGGTTATCAGCATTCCTCTGAGCTTCTTTGCGGGTATTGGTGGTGCCAGCCGGGAGGGTATTTTAGTCAAAGGCTCTAACTATTTAGAAACACTTTCTAAATCAAAATATATTGTGTTTGATAAGACCGGCACTTTGACACAGGGTGTGTTTGAAGTAAACGGTATCCATCACAATACGATGGAGGAAGAAAGGCTGATTGAATATGCAGCTCTGGCTGAAAGCGCTTCATCTCATCCAATCAGCAAAAGTTTACAGAGAGCCTATGGCAAAGAAATTGACCGTTCGCGGGTAACAGATATTCAGGAGATCAGTGGCAACGGTGTGATTGCAAAAGTTGACGGCATGGACGTGGCTGCAGGAAATGCCAAGCTAATGAAGCGTCTGAATATAGAATATAAAGATTGTCGTTCTGTTGGTACCATTATTCATTTGGCGATTGGTGGAAAATATGCTGGGCATATCGTGATTTCAGATGTCATCAAATCTCATTCAAAAGAGGCAATTAATTCACTGAAACGGTCCGGTGTGGAAAAAACAATTATGCTTACGGGAGATGCCAAAGCGGTTGGTGAACAAGTCGCAGCTACTTTAGGGATTGATGAAGTGTACAGTGAATTGCTCCCAGGCGACAAGGTCACCAAGGTTGAAGAACTCTTGAAAGTCAAACCAGAGTACGGAAAACTTGCCTTTGTGGGTGATGGTATCAATGATGCCCCCGTTCTTTCACGCGCAGATATTGGTATTGCAATGGGAGCAATGGGCTCTGATGCTGCTATTGAGGCGGCTGATGTTGTCTTGATGGATGATGATCCTCTGAAAATTGCAAAAGCAATCCGTATTTCCAGAAAGTGCCTTCGTATTGTGCGTCAGAACACGGTATTTGCGATTGCGGTAAAATTTATCTGCCTTGCTCTTGGTGCTCTTGGTATTGCAAATATGTGGGCAGCAATCTTTGCTGATGTCGGTGTCATGATTCTGGCTATTTTAAATGCTATTCGGGCTCTGTTTGTAAAGAAGGTTTGACCTGCTGAAAGGAGGTTTTTCAAAATGGAGAAAACCAGCTTGAGGCCCGCACTTACTATGCCGCAAGAAGAAATGTGTTCCTTGGCTGATTTTTTTAGAATTTTGGGAGACCCCACTCGTGTGCAGCTTTTGCTCTTGCTCTCCCAAAATGGATATTGTGTGAGTGAGCTGGCCCAGAGCCTGAACATTTCTCAGTCCGCTGTGTCACATCATCTCAGAGCGTTGAAGATTAAACGACTGGTAGTCGGACGAAGGGTAGGAAAGTATGTGATCTACTCGCTTTCCGATAATCACGTTTCATCGATCATATCTCAGGGATGGGAGCATATTCAGGAATCAGCTTTGTCACGAAAGTTTCGCAAAAAGAAGTAAATTGTGATACGAAAAAAGGCGGCTAATAGTTACCGCCTTTTTTCACTTAAACAAATAGAATTTAATGGATTAGAAGAATTGAATAGGTGATGGGAAAGAGGATGCGAAATGGAAAACAAAAAAACGATTCTTCTTGTAGATGATGAAGTAAAGATAACACAAGTTTTAACTGCATATCTGGAGAAAGCCGGTTATCAAACAGTATGTGCTCATGATGGCAAAGAAGCATCAAGGCTGTTGCAAAGTCAGTCATTTTCACTGATTATTCTCGATTTGATGCTCCCTGATATATCTGGTGAATCTCTATGTCGTACGATTCGTACGCATTATCGAACTCCGGTTATTATGCTGACTGCAAAGAGTGAGGAAGCAGATATTCTGGATGGTCTACAGCTTGGTGCAGATGATTACATTACAAAACCATTCAGCCCTAAAATTGTTGTGGCTAAAGTGGAGACTATTTTACGACGTACGGAGAGTGACTTTCTTGTAAGTGCTCCGATTTCCTATGGAAACGGATTTCTCCAAATAGACTATCAGAACATGTTGGTAAGGCGTCAGGGAGAAATCATTCATTTGACACCCACAGAGTATCAGATTCTATTTACGATGGCCAAAGCGCCTCATCGGATTTTTACAAGAGATCAGCTCATTAGTTTTGCTCTAAATGATGATTTCGGTGGATATGATCGCAGCATTGATACATTCATTAAAAGTATTCGCAGTAAAATAGAACCTGATCGAAAGAAACCAATATTTATTATCACGGTACATGGTCTCGGATATCAGTTCTTAGGACGGAAGGATACAGGTGAAAATGAATGCGAACATTGCGAACTCAAATAACAATTCTCTTTACAACTTTTCTGGTCGTTGCATTGATATTGTTTACGCTATTTTTTAATGGTGCGGTAGACAAGCTGTTCGAGATGTATGCCAATGAACAAAGGCAGAAACAAGTCCAACAAATCCAGGAGCAGATCAATGAGCAGTACAGCCCACTTTGGGGATATAATGTATCTGGACTGGAGGTTATCGGTAATGCAGCTTTACAAAATGGTCTGATTGTCCACGTCCAGACACTAAAGGGTGAGTTGGATTGGGATATATCTGTACACAAAACACAAGAATGCCAGCTTGTGCTTCAACACGCAGAAGAAAATATGCATAGTCGTTATCCTTCTTTTAATGGCTCTTATACAGAGCAAAACTATGACTTGCTTTATGATGGAAATACGGTAGGATATTTGACTATTGGTTATTATGGACCTTACGCATTGAATGATTCAGAATTAGAACTGATTAACTCATTGAACCGCACTCTGATTGGATTGGGGTTGATTTTTACTGCATTTGCTGCATTGCTTGCTATTTTGATATCGCGATTTTTTCTGCGTCCTATTTCTGAGGTAGTCAATTCTACCGCCAAGATTGCGCAAGGAGAATATGGAGAAAAAATTGAAATCAAGCTCAAAACAAAGGAAATTTCCTCTTTGATTCATTCGGTCAACGAAATGTCTGAAATGCTTCAGTTAAGGGAACAGCAAAAGCGTCGTATGACAGCGGATATCGCACATGAATTACGTACGCCGCTGAGTAATCTACAAAGCCATGCGGAAGCTGTCATGGACGGAATTTGGGAGCCTTCTCCCGAACTGTTTCAAAGCATTCATGAAGAAATTCTTCGCTTAACACGGATTGTAGAACAACTTCGTGAACTCAATGATTTAGAAAGTCATCATATGGACTTATATTTTGAGCGTGTAGATATCCAGGAATTGTTTGAAAGTGTTTCTATTGACTTTGCAGCACAATTTCACAATAAAGGGGTTCATTTGCTTCGGACATGCTCTAACGAAACAAGTACTCTTATTTGCGATCGGGATAAAGTAAAACAATGTCTGGTCAATCTATTGTCTAACGCTTTGCGTGCAACTTCTCAGGATGGAAGTGTTACACTTTCCAGTGAGACTATAAATGGCTATGTATGTCTCTCTGTGGTTGATACAGGTATTGGTATGAACAAACAGGATTTGGAGCAGATGTTTGAGAGATTTTATCGAGCTGATCCATCAAGAAACAAACACACTGGTGGGATGGGAATCGGGTTGGCTATTACAAAAGCGATTGTTGAAGCCCATGGTGGGAAGATTTCAGCAACAAGTATACCAAATAGAGGAACAACAGTTACGATGTCTTTTCCGTTGAGAATGGTTTAGTTAGATAAGGAAGCGTTTTCCTGCACAGTTCTTCAGATGTGGTATCTAAGATTGCTATTAAATCCAATGGATTGCCACAATTGGCTTGGACGATGTGTCTAATGGATTAACAGACATATGAAGAAAATATGAGAAATGAAGCGAAACATGGAGGCTTTATTCTATGAATAGGTTTACAAAATATGTAAGTTCACAATTCAAAAATCCAAGAGGATTCGGAGGAGTAATAATCAGTATTATTCAGAATGTGCTCAATAGAGCTATGTATAATGATGCTGCTACAATAGTTAGTTTAAAACATGATGACAGAGTTTTAGATATTGGTTACGGAAACGGATATTTATTACAAATACTGTATAAGAAACAGGTAGTTGATCTGTATGGCATAGACATTTCTGATGATGCAAAGAAAATGGCTACAAAGAAAAATAAAAAAGCATTTAGGGATAACCACTTGCATTTATCTGTTGGAGATTGCTGTAGTCTACCATATGAAGAAAGCACTTTTGATGCCGTGACATCAATTAATACTATATATTTTTGGAATGATACAGTCAAAGGTTTATCTGAGATTCGTCGAACGCTTAAGAATGGAAAGTCCTTTTATAATATAGTTTATACAAAAGAGTATTTAGATACGATTAAATATACGCAAATTGGGTACAAAAAATTTGAACTAAATGAACTGAAGGAGTATGGTAAGCAGGCTGGTTTTGAGAATGTAGAAACAAAAAAAATTATGAATGGAAAGGGCTTTGTGGTGATATACACAAAGTAATGGAGAAGAAGATAGACCTGGTTCGTAAATATGATAAGAAAACAAATGATATTTGCGACGGGCAGATGCCATACTCATAATTTCCTCATATTTTATATGTACAATGTAAATATTCCAGATTGATTCAGCCATAAGTTGAGTGCCTTCTTGTTCCTCTTTCAGAAGCTGCCTTTCTGGATTTACATATATGGCAGGGATTGTATCATCGACAGGTACAATCCCTGCTTTTGCTCATATAATCCACATATCTGCTTTGTATAATACTGAATGTTATATTGTCACACCGAAAAAGAGGAGGTTCGATATGAGCAAGATAAACAGATTAATGCATTTTTATAATAAGAACATATCATATCAACGCAAGAACGGCATTTGGAGAAGCAGACATGTCGCTATTTTAATAGCATGCCTCATTATGCTTACTCCTCTAAAAGTGATTGCTGCAGAAGAAAACTTAAATGTTAACGAGTTTCCACAACTCCAGTCAGAAACGGCAGTTTTGATGGATGCAGAAACCGGACAAATCCTTTACCAAAAAGAGATGAATAAGAAAATGTATCCGGCCAGTATTACAAAAATCGTAACCGGAATGCTGGCACTTAAAAATGCGCAGCTTACAGAAACCATTACCATGTCTTATGATGCGGTTTTTTCCATTGATCGGGATTCTTCTCACATTGCGTTGGATGTAAATGAACAGATTACATTGGAGCAGGCGCTATATGCACTTACCATTGAATCGGCAAATGATGCAGCAAACGGCATTGCGGAATTAGTAGGTGGGTCAATGGAAGAATTTGTGGATATGATGAACCAGACTGCAAAAGATGCAGGGGCCATTAATACCAATTTTTCTAACGCTCACGGTCTTTTTGACGAAAATCACTATACAACATCCTATGATATGGCTAAAATAACCGCAGAGGCTATCACGGTTCCGGGCTTTACAGATTTTTTCAGTGAAACATATTATGAAATACCTCCGACAAATAAACAGCCAGATACCAGGTACATAAGAAGCAATAACAGACTTCTTAACGGAGATATTCCATATGAAGGAATTGTTATGAGTAAAACTGGATGGACTCCAGAATCTCAGCATACGCTGGTTGCTGTTGCAGAACAGAATAGTACGACATTGATCGCAGTCGTTATGAAATCACCTATGGCAGATCAGAAATGGGATGATATAGTGACGTTATTTGATTATGGTTTTACGCAGTTTTATCGGGCAGATTTTTCAGCTGCTCAACTGACGCAACAGTTAGAAACAAAAGAGCAAAAGAAGATTTCCGGACTTTCTGATTTTTCGCTTCTTTTACCTGAGGGAACGAGTTCTAATGACGTTAAAGCACATTTGGATAGTGTTGCTGATGACATGGGGAAACTCCCGGTTGAAGTCTCTTTGTGCATTCAGACGGCTAATGCCAAAAATCCAGAAGATGATTTATTTGAAACAACAGTTGAGGTGACTTCATTATCAGAGAAAAATAACCCCATTAAAGATGATAATTCTTTGACTGGTAAAAATGATAGTGTACCTCAAAGTTCAAATATGAGAGGTATTGTAGCTGGCATTGCTGCTGTATCTTTAATTCTACTTTTGTTTTATGTTTTGGCAACATACCGACGGCAACAACTCCGAAGACGTAGAAAAAAACGACACACAAAAAGGCATGATCGCTAAAAAATTGGGTTTACAACCATTGCGGTTCTCATAATTTCAACATACCATAAAAAAATATAATGTCCCAAGAAGATTCAGCTTACTTATTATAAGCTGAATCTTTGTATTTACATATATCGCAGGGATTGTATCGTCGACAGGTACAATCCCTGCTTTTACTCATACTATCCCCACATTTACTTTTTATAATTGTGAATGTAATAACAGGAAACAAGGAGGCTGGGTATGAGCGAAGAAAATAAATTTGATTTCGATTCTTCCGAAGAAAGAGAACCACAATCCCATCAATCAGAAACCCCACCTGATGACAGCAACTCTATATTTGCAGATATCATGGGGGCACTTGGAGTAAGGGATTCACCGCACCGCCAGAGAAAAGGCGGAAATGAAAAGAAAAAAGCGCCCCCGAATGAGGATTCAAACACATTGTCTCAACTTGAAATGGATGTGCGGAATTCTGAGTGGGCTGCGAGTGAGGAAATAACCTTCTCCCCAGAAGAACCTACAAAACGAGCTGAAATCATTGCGATCGAAGGCTCACGTCGAAAAATCAAACCATTATTGTTTTTGCTTCCTGTGTTGCTATTGTTTGCTGTGGGTTCCTTCGTCTTCTTTCAAGATCGTGAACCCTCTCCTCCGGCCCCCGATGTTGTTGCTACATATAGCGGCATTAATATTACGACGGAGGAATTAAAAGCATTCATAAAACAGGAAGGTATCCGGGAGATGACTCACATAATTTGCCCGGCTCATGGTTATGATCACTCCCAATGTGATCCTGCTGAGGAATGTGAATCTCATCCAATCGATACGCTTGAAGGCTACCAACAGATGACTGCACGCTTGGCAATGGAAAAAATGGTAATGGCTTGGGCGGAGGAAAATGGTATGCTGCAGCGTGAAGATATCCGACATGATATGTCTGATTTGTTGAATGATGCTACTGTCTCACAGTATGCCACTCAGCTTCATCAGGAAAATTTATCACCAGACAGTATTTCCAGTTGGGAAGTCCAGAAATATTACGATGAAAACAGCGCGGCTTATTCTGGAAAAACGCTTGCCGAAGTAGAGGATGAAATCCGCCAGATTCTGGCGTCTCAGAAAGACGAAGATTTTTTTCCACAGTACATTGAAAAGCTGAAAAAGACCGCTGGACTGCAGGTAAACTTTGATGTCCTCAAAGTAACAGAGCCAACAGAGCAAGAGGTGTCTGCTTATTATCAGCAGAATAAAGAGTCCTATGCAGTACCAGAGACTGCTACCTATCTTGAAATTCGCCTTACTGGTGACGATGCTGCTAAGCGTGCTACAGATGCAATTCGCAAGATTCGTTCCGGAGAAAGCTTTGATTCCGTGGCAGCGTCTTTTTCTGAAGAGGGCAAGGCTTCCGAACAAACGGTGAAGAAGGAAAATGTAACAGCCAATGGGTTACAAAAATTATTCACTATGAAAATTGGTGATGTCACGGACCCCATTGATAACGGCGACGGGTCACAGAGTATTTTAAAGTTAAAATCAAAGACAGAAGCGGGATTTCAGCCTGTTTCTGAAGTTTCAAAAGAAATCCGTGACACACTGCTTGCCGAAAAAACAGCAAAGGAGTATGAGCAACGCAAAACAGAGACCCTATTTTCCATCCATAGCCGCCGCTATACTCTGGGAGAGTTCTATACTGAATTTTTAGAACTGTCGGAAACGTACCAAAAAGAATATGTGTCTTTCGAGAAGAAGAAACAGTTGGTTGAACAGATCATTGCCCAGGAATTATTACTGGAGGAAAGCGGAGATGCTGCCAGCAACGGAGAATCCGCCCATGACATGGAAGAACTGAAAATCCAGTATTTGTCTCAAATGATTCATCAGGAGGAAGTAGATGACAAACTGGCTGAAACAACGGATGAAGAGGCTCGCCAGTATTATGAGGACAATTTGGATATTATGGTTTTACCGTCCACCATTAAGCTAAATCTTATTTGGATATCTCAGGGAGAAAACGATGAAAAGAAGAATCAGGCAAAATCTAAAGCTGAAGAAGCACTTACTGCGCTGAAAGATGGAACGGAGTTTTCTACTGTTGCTAAACAATACTCTGAGGATTCCTCTGCAGAAAATGGCGGTGAAATCAAAAGCAGTTTTCATGAAGGAGAGCTTGATCCAGGCCTGTCTAAAGCGATTTCTGGATTATCAGCTGGAGAATTCAGTGAAATCGTAGATTTTGCAGGAGGATACTATATTTTACAGGTGCGAGAGCGAACGGAAGCTCGACAATTAACTTTTGAAGAAGTCTCGGAAAATATCAAAGCACATTTGCAGGAACAGCAACATGAACAGTTGGAAGCTGATATGGAACAGACTCTTCTGGATCGTTTTGGTTTCACAGTTTACAACAAAACCCTACGGCAGCTGATGAAAGAAATAGCTTCCGAATCAACAAATTAAAGGAGGCCCAATATGGGACGAAAAGAACGAACTATATTTATAACGATTCTTGCTAATGTCGTCCTGATAGTTTTGCGATTCTTCCTTGCGGGACTGTCAGGCAGCATTGGTCTGAAAGCAAATGCTTGGCATTCGTTTACGGATGTATTTGTGTCTGGTGTGGTGTTCATTGGTTTGATGATTACTCGCCACGCTGGGGAACGATTAAAAATTGCTACAAAAAAAGCGGAGCATATTCTGGCAATTTTTGTGTCTGTGTTTATTTTTTACATGGGTCTTGAAATTTTGTCCGATGCGCTCAGCGGTGAGAGTGTTGAACTGCGATATGTACCATTTGTAGCAGCGGGTGCATTTTTGGGAGTAGGAATCAATTACTTTATGGCCCGTTACAAGATTTATGTTGGTCAGCAGACCAATTCCCAAAGCCTGATTGCAGACGGCTATCACTCTAAAATGGATATGTACTGCTCCATTGCGGTATTGGTTGGTTTGTTAGGATCTCTGTTTGGAATGCCCAGTCTGGACAAAATGGCGGCTATTGTAGCAATGGTGCTGTTGATGATCTCTGGATATGAGATTTTTACATCAAATCTCAGAATGTTGCTTCATCCGGAGGAAGATATTGGTACAGAGGAACATATGCATCACCATCATCACCACCCCGGAGGAAAGAAGTTTGTACTTGGAAGCGCAGCAATTTTATTGGCAGTGTATTTTCTTTCCGGTGTATATATCGTGCAGTGGGATGAAAGCGGAATTGTTAGACGTTTCGGCAATGTTGTCAACAATTCTGTGCAGCCGGGTATTCACTATCGTTTACCAGCTCCGTTTGAAGATGTGACGCTTGTGAAATCCGAAGCGATTGAAAAGGTAGATACGGGGACTCAAGAACTGCTGACGGGTGACACAAATTTGGTCAATGTCAATTTATCTGTCCATTACAAGATTAAAAACAGCGCAGACTATATTCTTAATGTCAGTGATTCTGACACATTAATCCGATCCAGTGCGATTACAAGTATCCGCCAAATTGTTGGTGAAAGTGAAATAGATTATATTTTAACTGAGGGAAAGACGGATATTGAAAAAAATGCCAAGAATGTACTGCAAGAGACGATGGACAAAAACGGAACTGGTATTGAAATCGTAAATGTTCAGTTGGTAGAAGCGGCTCCTCCCACTGCTGTGTTAGGCAGTTTCCAGGACCTTGCAACAGCCAGACAGGATCGCAGTATTTATATTAACGAGGCTTTGTCCTATCAGAATACAATTATTCCTCAGGCTAAAGCTGATGCTTATCAGCAAATTGCGGAAGCCGAGGCTTATAGGGAAGATAAAATATCTACGGCCGAGGGAGATGCAGCTCTTTTTGTACAGCGCCAGGAGGCCTATTCCAAGTCAAAGCGCGTGACGGAATTCAGGCTATATATGGAGGCTATGGATCAGATTTTGCCGAATGTACAAAAAATCCTGCTCGGGGCAAATGTTAATATTGACAATGCTGAATTATGGATTACAGGTAAAGGAACTTCTGGTTCAGAAAAATAATCAGTGAATAAGAATTGGAGGATAAATCCCATGACAAAAACGAAACACAAAGCAACTCCGAAGGTTTTACTCGGTATCGTAGCAGTTTTAATATTGTTTATTCTGACGCTCGCAGTTTATCAGGTGGATTCCACGGAATACGTTATCGTAACGCAATTTGGAAACCCTGTTCGTGTTGTTGAAAATCCCGGTCTGCAGATTAAACTTCCTGATCCAATTCAGTCTGTTCAGCGATTGGATAAACGTGTTCAAGTGTACCAAACTACATCTATTGAACTGCTGACTTTGGATAAAAAGAGCGTTTCATTGGACTATTATGGCACTTGGAAAATCAGTGATCCGGTGACCTACTTGAAAACGGTTAAGGACAAAATTGGTGCAGAATCCCGACTGCTGGATGTCTTTTCCTCCAGTCTGGGTGTTCAGTTGGGTCAATATAATTTAGAGCAGTTGGTGAATACCAACCAGGAAGAATTGAAGCTTGACACAATTTTGAACGATGCAGTCGCTTATGCAAAGGAACGGGCATCGGAATATGGTATTGAAGTAGTGGATGCACAAATTCGTGTTCTCAATTTTCCTGAAGCAAACAAGCAAAGCGTTTATGACAGAATGAGTGCTGAACGCGAGCAGATGGCACAAAAATATCGCTCAGAAGGCAGCGAGGAAGCGGCAAAGATTCGTGCAGATGCAGAAAAAGAACAGCAGTTGATTTTGGCCGATGCTTATGCGCAGTCACAGCAGATCAAAGGTGAGGGTGATGCAGAGGCAATCCGAATTTACGGAGAAGCATTCCAAAAAGACCCGGATTTTTATGAATTTATCCGTACGCTGGAAACTTATGAAAAGACAATAGACGGCAATACTACGCTGATCTTACCTTCAACCGCTGAGATTTTGAAGTATCTGAGTGGAAATAGTACACAGAATTGAGGTGAAATGTATGCCAGATCCGACCAAAAAGCCAGGCGGCGACAGGCCAAATCTTTTAGAAGGCGTGAAAAGAATATGCCGCAAATTCAAAACAAAGCTCTCTGTATTGAAAAAAGGCAGAGAAACATCTGACAAAAAAAGTAGTATTGCAAGTGATTTGAAAAGCGCCTTTGGCCATATTAACCCCCAAAAGGCAATCCTGGCTGTGGGGGGCTGCATATTTGCAGTTTACCTGCTTTCAGGCCTTTATGTGGTAAATCCAGGAGAACAGGCTGTAATTCGAAGATTTGGAGCACCACTGGAGCAAGCTGTAAGTGAAGGATTGCATTATCGTTTACCTTTTCCGATTGATACTGTGGAAAAAGTAAACGTATCGGAGGTTCGACGGGCAGACATCGGCATGACACTGCCTGAGCATCTGCACGCACCGGATGATGCTCCGCAAGCAATTCAATTGCTGACTGGAGATGAAAATATCATAACCTCCCAAGCTATTGTTCACTACAAGGTAAGTGATGCAACAAAGTTTCTTTACAATGTTAATGGAAACAGCGAGCAATTAGTTCGTTACAGTGTCGAGGCAGCACTTGTACAGCAGATGGCTGCCACACCGGTGGACGATATTCTTAGCACTGAAAAAGTAGCAGCGCAGAATTCGGTTATGGCACTTGCTCAGGAAGCGTTGGATCGCTATGATGCAGGAATTCAAATTACTGCATTTAATATCCAGGAGATTGTTCCTCCCGGAGCCGTTTCCTCTGCCTTTTTGGATGTAACGACTGCGAAAGAGGATAAGGAAACCGCAATCAATGAGGCCAATGGTTACTATAACAGTTTGATTCCCCAGGCTCGTGCAAACGCAAATAAAATGATTTCTGATGCAGAGGCATATAAGGCTGAGCAGATTTCACGCGCAACTGGTGATACTGAAAAATTTCTGAGTATGCTTGCAGAATACCAAAAGAACACTTCAATTTATACAGAGGATACTACGAAATATAGGCTTCTTCTGGAAACCTTGGAAAAAATCCTGCCTACCGTCAAAATGTACATTGTAGATTCTTCTGATGGAAGTATTGATGTAAAGCTCTTTGATGAAGAACTTACAGGGGGCACATCTCTGGGAATTGGGAATTGAAACTGATAGATAATGCGATGTTCTATAAATATTTGATTTCTTCTTTTGAATATTAAAAGAACTGGCTGAGCAAATTTGCAAATCATCTTCTTAAGAGGGCAGTGGCGAGTTCGTCACTGCCTTCCTATCTATCATTGAAGCAGATTACAAACAGGTTGGACAAGCCCACCAAATAAAAAAACGGTGCTTTTGGTGGGCTGATCTGTCATGCCTATATGGATATA
>CAMCOD010000026.1 GCA_945876435.1 uncultured Clostridia bacterium | reverse complement strand
GGCATCGGACAGAGCCTGGTTAACCGGGCCCATGGTGGCTTCTACCAAATCGTGGGTCAGCTCATTGAATTTCGCGCGGGAAACGGTGATGTCCAGATGTTTCGGGCCGGTAGCGTCAGCGGTGATGAACGGCAGGTTTACGTTGGCGGTGGTCATGCCGGACAGCTCGATTTTTGCTTTTTCAGCGGCCTCTTTCAGTCTCTGCATAGCCATACGGTCGGAGGACAGGTCGATGCCGTTTTCTTTCTTGAATTCGTCTACGAAGTAGTTGATCAGTCTCTGGTCGAAGTCATCGCCGCCCAGACGGTTGTTGCCGGCGGTAGCCAGAACTTCCTGAACGCCGTCGCCCATTTCGATGATGGATACATCGAAGGTACCGCCGCCCAGGTCGTAAACCATAACCTTCTGGTCGTTTTCTTTATCCACACCGTAAGCCAGAGCAGCGGCGGTTGGCTCGTTGATGATACGTTTTACTTCCAGACCGGCGATCTTACCGGCATCCTTGGTGGCCTGACGCTGTGCGTCGGTGAAGTAAGCCGGAACGGTGATAACGGCTTCGGTAACCGGCTCGCCCAGGTAAGCTTCCGCGTCGGATTTCAGCTTCTGAAGGATCATTGCGGAGATCTCTTGTGGGGTGTAGGCTTTGCCGTCGATGTTTACTTTATAATTGGAACCCATTTCTCTCTTGATGGAGATGACGGTTCTGTCCGGATTGGTGATGGCCTGACGTTTTGCCACCTGGCCGACCATTCTTTCACCGGTTTTGGAGAAAGCGACAACAGAAGGGGTGGTTCTGGCGCCTTCCGGGTTTGCGATAACCACTGGTTCGCCGCCTTCCATAACGGCTACGCAGGAGTTTGTGGTACCAAGGTCAATACCGATAATTTTGCTCATAAGAATTACCTCCAAATATGATAAATAAGAAAAATTGTGTTACGTTTTTAAGAAAGCGAATTACAGGACAGCACACCGTTTTCACTGGTAAAACACCGCCAAGAGTGCGGCGGCTGTTAGTTTGCCACCTGCACCATGGCGTAGCGGACAACCCGGTCGCCGATGCGGTAGCCCTTCTGCAGCACCTGAACGATGACGTTTTCGCCGTAATTTTCGTCCTCGATGTGCATAACGGCGTTGTGGAGCTGGGGATCGAAGGTTTCGCCGGGAGCGCCGATGATCTCCACATTCAGGGCGCTGAGGGTGTCCATAAAGGACTGGAAGATCATATCCATACCCTTTTTAAAGGTTTCGTCGCCGCAGGGAGAAGACATAGCCCGCTCGAAATTGTCGATAATGGGCAGGAATTTCTCCACCGTATCGGCGGCGGCCCGGGGATAAATGGCGTCCTTTTCCTTTTGGGAGCGCTTGCGGAAGTTGTCATACTCCGCAAGGATGCGGACATATTTATCGTTGAGGGCGTTGAGCTGTTCTTTCAGCTGATCCGCCTCACTTTTGGGCTGTTCTTCGGGGGTTGGTTGGGCGGAAGCCTCCTCCGTTCCCTCCTCCAGCAGCTCCTCCTGCTCCGGGGCTTGATTCTTTGTTTCTGGCACTACAAATTTCTCCTTTCACGATCGACAAATCGGACAGCAGACCGTTTTCGCTGGGCGTAGACCGGTCTGTTTGCTTTTTTGGGGTGGTTTATCAAAACATTTCATTGTTTACAGTTGGTTTTCCATGGATTCGGAAAGCAGCTCGCCAAGCAGATTTGCGAAGCACTGCATATGAGGGATCAGCCGGGCATAGTCCATGCGGACCGGGCCGATGACGCCGATGGCTCCGCAGCGCTCTCTGCCGATGCGGTACTTGGTGATGACCACCGAGGACTGGGAAAGCTCCTGACGGTTGTTTTCCTTGCCTACGATCACCTGCACATCCGCCCCATCCTTGGGGATCAGGCTCTGCAGCTCCTGGCGCTTATCCAGGAAGATCAGCAGGTCGCCTGCCGCATCCTTCAGCTCGTCGTAAGCCAGCAGATTGGTGTGGCCCTTGGTGTAGAACTGGCCGTCGTTGATCTCCCGGCAGAGCTGGTAAATGGCGCTGAGCAGGTAGTTGAAGGCGGCGGAGTAATCCTCGGCGCCGAAGGAAACGGAGTTTTCAAAGTGGGCGGCGATGTCGTTCAGGCTCCGTCCCGCCAAACGCTCGTTGGCGAAGTTGGTGAAGAACTGGCACAGCTGGGGCGTTGCCTCAAAGGGCAGGCGGCAAACCTTGTTTTTGATCACGCCGTTGGTGGCGATGACCATAATAAACACGGTGTTTTCCGCCGCCGGGATCAGCTCGATCCGTTTCACCCGCACGTTCTTCGGCGTGGTGGTGGAAAAGATGGAGGCGCAGCGGGTAAAGTTGGCCAACGCCTGTGCCGCGTCCTCCAGCAGCCGGTCCGGATCTGGATTGGCTACATTGAACATGGCCTGGATCCTGGCCCGCTCCAGAGGCGTCAGCTCCGGAGGTACCAGAATGTTGTCCAGGTAGTAGCGGTAGCCCAGATGGGAGGGAACCCGTCCGGCGGAGGTATGAGGCTGTTCCAGCATACCCAGGTCGAACAGGGCCGCCATATCATTGCGAACCGTGGCAGAGGAAACCGGAATATCCAACAGGCTTGCGATCCGTTTGGAACCCACCGGCTCGCCGGTGGCCGTATATTCTTCAATGATAGCCTTGAGAATCTTCTGTTTTCGGGTATCCAATTCCATTTGCTATCACCTCTTTTCGGTTTAGCACTCTTATTCCCTAAGTGCTAATCATAATTTACCACGAAGATCCCGCTCTGTCAATAGCTTTTTGCAGACTTCATAATTTATTTACACAACCGTCGCATTCGAATGGAATTTTAAGCAGAACAGGCGCTTTTATGCATATTTTTTCACCGCTTCCCCACCTTTTTCCGGCTTTCCGGCGGGTCCGGGCCGCTTGGGGACGAAAAAAAGGCTCCCCGAAGGGAGCCTTTTGCTTCTGGCTTATTTTTTGCCGGCCTTCCGCATGGCAGCCATGCGGTAAATGGCCAGCGTCCGGTCCGCCAAAGCGGTGGCGCCGGCGTTCATAATGGACAGGCGGGTGCTTTCCCGCAGCTCCTGCTGCTGTTCCGGGGACATATCCCGGAATCTGCGGAGAAGCTGGGCCATTTCTTCGGCGGAATTGAAGCTCCAGCCGTTTTCCCCGTCCTTCACCTGGTCGGCGTTGATGGGGTCTGTGCGCTGGAGCACCGGCAGGCCTGCCGCCATGCCCTCCAGCATGGAGATGGAGTTGGTGTCCGACAGGGACGCGGTCACATAAATATCGGAAGCCAGCAGGTAGGGCGGGAGCTGGGGATGCTCCACCCGTCCGGACAGGATCACCCGGTCGCCGCAGCCCAGATCCGCGATCTGTTTGCGCAGGGCTTCCTCCTCCGGGCCGCCGCCTACAATGAGCAGGTACATGTTTTCCTCCCGGCTCACCGCCTGGTTCCAATAGTCAATCAGCAGGTCGATGCTCTTTTCCCGGCCCAGACGGCCCACGAAGCAGGCCAGGAAGGCATCCTGGGGGATACCCAGCCGTTCCCGGATGGCTTTGCGCTCCTGGGGATCAAAATGCTCCGGGGAGAAGGCATCCATCTCCACTGGGTTGGGGATCACATTCACCGGCAGCTTCACGCCGGCGCTTTGCAGATATTCGCTGCACTTGGCCGACGGGCCGGTGATGGCGTTGGCCCGGTTGGCGAAGGTTTTCATATATGTATGGGACAGGCGCTTGACCACCTTTACCAAAGGTTTTGGGGCCACATAATAAATGTAGTCGTCATACATGGTGTGCATGGTGTAGACCAGCGGGATTTTCAGCATTTTGGCGATGGTGACGCCGCAAAGACCCATGCCGAACTCTGTTTCCACGTGGATAATATCCGGTTTGAAGTCCTTCACCAGGTTCAGCCGGGTACGGCTCACCGGGACAGAGGTCTCGAAGCCGCTGAGCTTCTTTTTCAGCTTGATGCCCGGGCAGTGGAGAACACCATCCTCCACATAGTGCTTCTGGGCGTCGGCGTCGGCGGTGACGATGAGCACCTGATGGCCCAATTCCTCCAGCCCTTCCTTCAATAATTTAATATGAGTGACCACCCCGTTGATGCGGGGCAGGTATGCTTCCGTAAAAATCGCAATTCTCACGCTTCTTGCTCCTCCTTTATGATGGCCTGCCACTGCTCCTGCCGGAAGCCCGGCAGCACATGCTTTTCGCTGACCAGGATGGGACGCTTCACCAGCATGCCGTCGGTGGCCAGCAGAGCCAGCCTCTCCTCCTCGCTGAACAGAGGCAGCTTCTCCTTCAGACCCAGCGCCCGGTACAGCTGGCCGCTGGTATTGAAGAATTTTTTGCTGTCCAGACCGCTTCTGGCCAGCCATAGCGCCAGCTCCTCCCGGCTGGGATTGTCCTCCGTAATATCCCGGAGGCGGTAATCCAGCCCCTGGGCGTCCAGCCAGCTTTTCGCCTTGCGGCAGGTGGAACATTTGGGATACCACAATAACAACAGCTCCGCCATGGTCCTCCTCCTTTTTCCTCTTTTTTAACCTCTTGCTTAACCTCTTTTTTGTCTTTTTTCCGTTTGTTTGCTCTCTTTGGCTTTGGGAGCCTTCTTTCCCATGGAAACTACTTTTATTTTTATACTACTTTGTGATACACAATAGGTTTCGCAGAAGTACGGGATAATTATAGCACAGTCTCCGGGAAAAAACACAGGAAAATCAAGTCGAAATTGTAAACAAATTGCGTCTTTTGCCGGGCTTTGGCCGCTTTTTCCGGAAAATTGGCGATAAAAAGGCCCCTGTCCGGGGACAGAGGCTGGAATTTTGGGCAGATTTGCCCGATTTTTGCGTATTGAGGCCGGTTTTGCTTGGTTTTTCCTTTTCTTTCACGATTTTCCGGCGCTATTTCACGATTTTGTGGCACTCCAGATAGAAGCGCTTGTCCTCCGCCTTGCCCATGGAGAAGGTTTTCCGGGGCAGGATATTGTCGATAAGGATGGTTTCAAACAGGCTTTCCTTGCCCATGGCCGGGAAGATAAAGCCCACGTTGTCCTTGACGGCGGAAAGCTGCTGAACGATGCTGCTGCCGTGGACATAGTCCACCTTGCCGGAAAACTCCTGCACATAGGTGTCGATGAAATTCTGGATGGAGCCGGTGACCATATTGGAGGAGGGCTTCTGGATCCACATCCGCCGCTGCTGGCCGCCGCAGAACATATCCACATACTGGCAGCCTTCCACCGGCTGGTCGGAAATGCGGCAGCTGCGCTCCAGCTGGTGGATAAAGTTCTGGGTATCCACGCCGAAGACCATGCGGTTGATGGGTTCAAACTCCAGGGACGGATCGTTCAGGTTTACCAGCTCGCAGAGGGCGTAGCGGGCCGGATGATTTTTCATTTTTTCCGCGGAAAGATTCTTCTTCAGGTTCTCATAGTGGACCTTGGCGGCGGCCAGGGACATATTGCCGTCGCCCACGGCGTAGACCATGGTCTCCTTGTCGGGCATATTGTATTTTTCCTCGAAGCTGCGGCGGTCGGCCAGCTGCTCCAGAGCGGCGTCGATGGCGGCAGACTGCTCCGGCGTCACCAAAAAGCCCCGGATGGAGCCGCCGTCCTTCATCAGCTCAAAGTCGTAGAGCGGCCGCATTTCCCCGCTGTGTCCCCGCAGGATAGACATGACCCGATCCTGCCGGTCATCCATCAGCAGCATCACATGGCTGACCTCCAGAGGAGCGTTCTCCCGGATCATGGTGCGGTACTGGACCAGATTGGTGGTGCGCTCGGAGGCGCGGATGGGCGTACCGGCGTCCTCATGGTAATCGTATTTCTCCAGATCCACCAGCCCCACAATGCCGCTGCGGATCATGCCGTTGTGGAGCCGGCGCTCCACATAAATATAGTCGTTGACCTCCTCCAGCATCCGCCGGCGGCTGTAGGTACGCATGGCCCGGTAGAGGGCGCCGATGCGCTGATCCAGATCCGGCTGCCACAGACCGCTGTCCGGAATGATCATATGCAGCGTGGAGGGGTTGGTTTTCACCAGTTCCTCCACTTCCCGCCAATACTGTGGCTGGGAAGAAAACTGGTCGCAGGCAATCACGCTCCAACTGGTCATATCCTTTACGTTGGGGACCAGAATTTTTCCCTTGCCAAAGCCTGTGTTATTCATCCTTCTCCTCCTGATCTTCCAAAAATCCTTTGCTTTCGTAGTTTATACTGGTAAATTGACGGCTTCACCGCAATCCTATTCGCATAATAAAAACATTATACAATAGATTTCGTCAATCTTCCAGTGGAAAAAACAAAATTTTTCTATCATTTTTGATGAAAATGAAGGCAAAAGCCCAGCAAACTGTCCGGAAACATGCAGGAATTGCTGCATGGACGGCTCTTTTCCCCGGCGCAAGCGCCTTTATTCTTCAGCGGGCGTTGACGCCAAAGCAGCCGCCTACCGCTCCGGCCAGCAGCATGGTAAAAAACTTGACCAGGGTATAGCTGCCCAGCTTCTGGTTCCAGGCCAGCAGCGAAACCACCAGCAGGATCACAAACAGGATGGCCCCGCAGGCAAGGCCGTAGAAAAAGCCCTTTTCCCGGCTCAGCAGCGCGCAGACCAGCCCCGACGCCGCCGAACCCAAGGCCCCGATGACCAGACCCGCCGGCCGGAACACCGACAGCGGCGCCGGGATCTGGGACAGCACCCCGGCAAACAGCAGCATCAGCACCAGCATTGCCCCAATTCCTACGGCGCTTGCCGCGGCAACGCAGAACAGCCCTCCGTTTTTCCCTTTTGCCCGGCGGAGCAGCCCGCCGAAGCGCGATTTTTTCCTGCCCATAGCCACACCTCCCCTTTCCTTCTCTGAAAGCTTATGTGTTTTTGGGGGCAAATATGCGAAAAAAGCCCTCCGGCCAAGGGTCGGAAGGCTTTTTTCTGTTCTTTTCAGCCTGGTTTCGGCTGTATGTTTACTGGATGCTCTGCCTGTGGCTGTACAGGTCGGTGACATAGCCGCCGTCGAAGCAGGCGAAGCAGAAATGGTCGCCGCCGTACACCAGCTTCAGGTCATCGATGGTCAGGAACTTGAGAGAATCGGCGCCGATGGTCTGGCGCAGCTGCTCCACATCCATGCGGGAGCTGATCAGCTCGCCTTTGGTGGAGGTATCCACCCCGTAGAAGCAGGGGAATTTGAACTCCGGCGACACGATGCGCACATGAACTTCTTTGGCGCCGGCTTCCTTGAGCATGGCGATGATGCGCTTGCTGGTGGTGCCGCGAACAATGGAGTCGTCGATGAGGACGATGCGCTTGCCGGCCACTACGTCCGGATTGGGGGACAGCTTCAGCTTAACGCCCATATCCCGCTGTTTCTGGGTGGGGTTGATGAAGGTGCGGCCCACATAGCGGTTTTTGATCAGGCCCATTTCCAGCGGCAGGCCGCTGACCTCGCTGTAGCCCATGGCGGCGGAACGGGAGGAGTCCGGCACATCGATGACGATGTCCGCATCCACCTCTCCCCGGTCCTTCAGAGCCATCAGCTTGCCGGTTTCCTTGCGGGCGGTATGGATGTTCAGGCCGTCCATGGTGCTGTCCGGACGGGCAAAGTAAATGTACTCCATGGCGCAGGTCTTTTTCTCACAGTCCTCGGTATAGAAGCTGCTTTCCACGCCGTGGGTGGAGAACTTGATGATCTCACCAGGGCGCACATCCCGGATAAACTGGGCGTTGATCACGGAGAAGGAGCAGCTCTCGCTGCTGATGCAGTAGCCGTCCCCTACCTTGGCCACCGACAGAGGGCGCAGGCCGTGGCGGTCACGGATGGCATAAAGGTTTTTCTCCGTCAGGATCAGGAAGGCAAAGCCGCCTTCCAGACGGCGGCAGGCTTTGGCGATCTTCTCCATCAGATTCCCCCTCTCCCCCTGGATCAGGTGAAGGATAATCTCGCTGTCGCTGGTGCCCTGGAAGATGGAGCCGCGGTTTTCCAGCTCCTCCCGCAGCTCGTCGGCGTTGACGATCTGGCCGTTGTGGGCCACCGCCAGAGTACCGATTTTAGCCCGGGCCAAAATCGGCTGCACATTGGCCAGCTCATGGCCGCCGGCTGTGGCGTAGCGCACATGACCGATGGAGTTCTGGCCGGGAAGCTTTTCCATATCGGTGGTTTTAAACACCTCGGAGAGCAGGCCGTGGCCTTTCATGCAGCGAACGGAGCTGCCGTCGCTGGCCGCGATGCCGGCGCCCTCCTGGCCCCGGTGCTGTAAGGCGTGAAGGCCGAAATACTCCAGAGTCGCCGCGTCTTCCACACCGAACACGCCGAATACGCCGCATTCCTCATGGAGTTCATTCATAAAATCAAACATTCGTTATCCCTCCGTCTGGAAGTGTTGAGAATTTTCGCGAATTTTTTAATCTTTTGCGAGTTTTTTAAGAAGGAACGGAAAAAGCAAAGGAAAAAGCCCTGCGGGGCCGGAACACACCGGCAGCCCGCAGCGGTTTTTTCGGATTTTCCCTTTTACAATTCTTTTGCTTTCGTTTTGAGCTTGAACATGGGGCTTTTACAGCTCGATGATGCCGCTGAATACCATGCGACACTCGCCGCACATCCAAACGGACTCGCCGGTATAGAGCACGCGCAGGTCGCCGCCAGGCATTTTCACCAGGATTTCCTCGTCCCGGTCGCAAAGCCCCAGCTCCACAGCCGCGCAGACGGCGGCGCAGGCGCCGGTGCCGCTGGACAGCAGCTCACCGCTGCCCTGTTCCCATGCCCGCAGGCGGAGGGTATGGCGGTCAAGCACCTGTACCCGCTCCTCGTTGCCGCTGCGCCAGTCGGAAATTGGCTCCTCCGGCAGGATCCGCGGGGTCAGCCAATCCACTTTTCCGCTGAATTTCACGGTGTGGCGGCTGCCCAGGGTAACGAGAACGGCGTTGGCCTCTTTTTCCACAGAGGGACGGCCCATTTCTGTGCTGACAGACAGGACTTTGCCGTGGTCGGTGTCCAGATGGAGCCGGTAAACCCCGGACGGCGTCTCCACATCCATAATGGTTTTGGGAACACGGCCTTTTTCATAGAGATATTTGCCCACGCAGCACAGGCTGTTGCCGCAGAGGACTTCCTCGCTGCCGTCCTTGTTGAAGACCCGGATGCGGGCGTCGGCTCGTTCGGAAGGCTCCACCAGCACGATGCTGTCGCCGCCGATGCCGTAGTGAGGGTCGCTCATCTGGATGGCCACGGCGCCCGGCTCCTGGATGCTGTGTTCGAAGCAGTCGAAGAAGATGGCGTCATTGCCACCGGCCTGGAGCTTGGTAAAGTGCATTTCCACAGCGGCTTTGCGGATATTGGTGATATCCACGATCTCCATGGTGTTGGCGTTGTATTTGCTGGTCAGGCTGGTGGCCAAAGCCCCGGCGGTATCCAGCGAGGTCAGGCAGGGGATGCCCAGTTCCACCGCTTTCCGGCGGATCTTCACGCTGTCCCGGGCCGGCAGACGGCCCTTGGCGGAGGTGGAGATAATATACTGGATCTTGCCGCTTTCCAGCAGGGTGCGGGTATTGTTTTCCGCCTCGTGGATCTTCTTCACCGGCGTAACGGCAAGGCCGTTCTGCTCCAGAACTCTGGCCGTACCCTCGGTGGAGTACAGGTGGAAGCCCAGTTTGGCGTACTGTTTGGCGATCTCCACGATCTCCTCCTTGTCGCTGTCCCGAACGGTGATCAGCACGCCGCCCTGCTTCTTCATATCGTAGCCGGCGCCCAGAAGTCCCTTGTAGAGGGCCTCCTCCATGGTGCGGGCGATGCCCAGAACCTCGCCGGTAGACTTCATCTCCGGTCCAAGCTGCACATCAACGTCCGCCAGCTTCTCGAAGGAGAACACCGGCACCTTCACGGCGTAGTACGGCGCGTTGGGATAGAGGCCGCTGCCGTAGCCCATATCCCGCAGCTTCTCGCCCAGCATAATACGGGTGGCAAGATCCACCATAGGCACGCCGGTGACTTTGGAAATATAAGGCACGGTACGGGAGGAACGAGGGTTGACCTCGATAACATAGATGCGGTTTTTGTGGATAATATACTGGATATTGATCAGGCCTTTGGTATTTAAGCCCTTGGCCAGCTTGGTGGAGTAGTCGATGAGCTGCTCCCGAAGCTTGGGGCTTACGTTCCAGGCCGGGTAAACGGCGATGGAGTCGCCGGAGTGGACACCGGCGCGCTCAATATGCTCCATAATGCCGGGGATGAGCACATCCTCCCCGTCGCAGATGGCGTCGACCTCCAGTTCCGTACCCATCAGGTACTGGTCGATGAGAATATCGTTCTCGATGCCGTTCTGGAGGATGATCTTCATATACTCCCGAATGTCCTCGTCGGAGTGGGCGATGATCATATTCTGTCCGCCCAGCACATAGGACGGGCGAACCAGCACCGGATAGCCCAGCCGGTTGGCGGCCTCCAGGGCCTGCTCCTCGGTGAAAACGGTTTCGCCGGAGGGGCGTTTGATGCCCAGGCTCTCCAGCAGGGCGTCGAAGCGTCCCCGGTCCTCGGCGGCGTCGATGCTGTCCGCCGGGGTGCCCAGGATCGGGATATTGTTGGCTACCAGCGCCTTGGTCAGCTTGATCGCGGTCTGGCCGCCGAAGGCAACCACACCGCCCACCGGCTTCTCAACGGCGATGATATCCAGCACATCTTCCGGCGTCAGCGGCTCAAAGTAGAGGCGGTCGGCGGTATTGAAGTCGGTGGAGACCGTCTCCGGGTTATTGTTGACGATGACAACCTCGTAGCCCGCCTGTTTCAGCGCCCAGACGCAGTGTACGCTGGCGTAGTCGAACTCGATGCCCTGGCCGATGCGGATCGGGCCGGAGCCGAACACCATGACCACCGGCTTGCCGGAGGCGTGTTCCCGAATAAAGGGGGCGGCTTCATCGTATTGGTCGTAGGACGCGTAGAAATAAGGGGTCTCGGCGGAAAATTCTGCGCCGCAGGTATCCACCATCTTGTAAGCGGCAGCAAGGTGAGGCACCGAAGCCGCTCCGGACAGGCGGCAGATCACCTTATCCGGGAAGCCGCAGTTCTTTGCCTCCAGCAGCAGCGCCTGGTCAGGCGTTCCCTGCTCCAGCCGGCGCTGTACATCCAGCAGGTGGACCAGCTTGCTCAGGAACCAGTGGTCGATTTTGGTCAGTTCATGGAGCTGCTGGGTGGTCCAGCCCCGTTTCAGGGCTTCAAAGAGGGCGAAAAGCCGCTCATCGTCCTGGGCCAGGATCTTTTCCTTCAAAGCGGCGTCGTCAAGCTCCGCCATTTTGGGCATATTCAGGTCGGATTGGGAGATCTCCGCGCCCCGGACCGCCTTCATGAGAGCCTGTTCGAAGCTTTGGCCGATGGCCATAACCTCGCCGGTGGCCTTCATCTGGGTGCCCAGCCGTCTGCGGCCGTACACAAACTTGTCAAAGGGCCATTTTGGGAATTTTACCACCACATAGTCCAAGGCCGGCTCGAAGCAGGCCATGGTTTTGCCGGTGACTTCGTTTTTGATCTCGTCCAGGGTGTAGCCGATGGCGATTTTCGCGGCGACACGGGCGATGGGATAGCCGGTGGCCTTGGAGGCCAGCGCGGAGGAACGGGAAACACGGGGGTTTACCTCGATGACCGCGTACTCAAAGCTGTCGGGATTGAGGGCGAACTGGCAGTTGCAGCCGCCTTCGATGCCCATCGCCTGGATAATATTGATGGCGGCGGAGCGGAGCATCTGGTATTCCCGGTCAGCCAAGGTAACTGCCGGGGCGATAACGATGGAGTCGCCGGTGTGGATGCCCACCGGGTCCATATTTTCCATGGAGCAGACGGTGATCACGTTGCCGTTGTGGTCGCGGACCACCTCAAACTCGATCTCCTTCCAGCCGGCGATGCATTTTTCCACCAGAATCTGGGTGATTGGGGACTGGCGCAGGCCGCTGGCGGCAATTTCCCGCAGCTGTTCCACGCTGTCGGCGATACCGCCGCCGCTGCCGCCCAGAGTAAAGGCCGGACGGACGATCACCGGGTAGCCGATCTGCTGGGCAAAGGCCAAAGCGTCCTCCACCGTCTCCACCACAAGAGAAGGGATGCAGGGCTCGCCGATCTGTTCCATGGTGTCCTTAAACATCTGCCGGTCCTCGGCCCGGTCAATGGTCTCCTGACGGGCGCCCAGCAGGAGCACGCCGTTTTCCTCCAGGAAGCCCTCCTTGGCCAGCTGCATGGACAGGGTCAGGCCGGTCTGTCCGCCCAGAGTGGACAGCAAACCGTCGGGTTTTTCCCGTTTGATGATGCGTTTGATGGTGTCAAGGTTCAAAGGTTCGATATAAACATGATCCGCCATAGCGGTATCGGTCATGATCGTTGCCGGGTTGGAGTTAACCAGAACGACCTCCAGCCCCTCCTCTTTCAGCGCGCGGCAGGCCTGGGTGCCCGCGTAGTCAAATTCCGCCGCCTGACCGATGACGATGGGGCCGGAGCCGATGACCATGACTTTCTTCAGATTTGGATTCAGTGGCATTTGTATCTCCTCCTTACTTCTGATGGGAGGCCGAATGGGAAGCCATCAGCCGGATAAACTGATCGAATAGGAAGCGGGTATCCTTTGGTCCGCCGCAGGCTTCCGGGTGGAACTGGACGGTGAAGGCGGGCATATCTGTATAGCGCACACCCTCGCAGGTGCCGTCGTTCACGTTGATGAAGCTGAGCTGGGCACAGTCCGGCAGCGTTTCCGTCAGCACGGCATAGCCGTGGTTCTGGCTGGAGACATAGATCCGGCCGCTTTCCAGCTCCTTCACCGGCTGGTTGGCGCCCCGGTGGCCGTATTTCAGCTTGCCGGTTTTGGCTCCATGAGCCAGCGCCAGAAGCTGGTGGCCCAGACAGATTCCGAAAATCGGGATATTGGCGTCAAAGAGCTTGCGCAGCTCGGCGATGATCTGGGTATTTTCCGCCGGGTCGCCGGGGCCGTTGGACAGCATGATGCCGTCGGGATGGAGGGCGGTGATCTCCTCCGCTTTGGTCTTGCCCGGAACCACCGTTACCCGGCAGCCCCGGTTCACCAGCTCCCGGACAATGTTCTGTTTGGCGCCGAAGTCCCAGAGGACCACGTTGTAGGAAGGGTTTTCCCCTTCAAATACCTGGGGCTCCGGACGGCTGACGCTGTCCACCGCGTGGACGATGGCGTAATTTTTAATGCTTTCCAGCTCCGCCGGGTCATAAGGCGGTTTTTTGCTGGTGAGCTTGCCGTTCATGACGCCGTGCTCCCGGATCAGCTGGGTCAGGTGGCGGGTGTCGATGCCGTACAGGCCGGGGATGCCCTGCTGCTTCAGGAAAGCGTCCAAAGTGCCCTCGCAGCGGAAGTTGGAAGGCTCCTCGCAAAGGTCACGGACGATATAGGCGGATACATGGGATCTGCCGCTTTCAAAATCCTCCGGGATCACGCCGTAGTTGCCGATCAGCGGGAAGGTCTGCACCACCATCTGCCCGTAGTAGCTTGGGTCGGTGAGCGTCTCCAGATAGCCGGTCATGGCGGTGGTGAATACCACCTCGGCACACAGCTCGTCCACCGGAGCGCCAAAGCCTTTGCCCTGGAAAACTTCCCCGTTTTCCAGCAGCAGGTAAACTTCTCTTGCCATGTGTTTGCCTCCTCTATACACAAGTTTTACGAATGATTGGCTGTATTTTTGACAGCTTTTCCAAAGGAAAATCTGCCTGTTTCCACACCAACAGCCCGACACGGTGAAATGTCAGGCTGTTGACCGTTTTTTTCTTATCGTACCAGGTACTGTTCCCGTTCCGCGCCCACAGAAACGTACTTAATGGGGCAGTTTACGGCTTTTTCCAGGTAAAGGATGTAATCCTGAGCGGCTTTCGGCAGCTCATCCCAGCTGCGGCAGCCGGTGATGTCGCAGTTCCAGCCGGGAACATACTCGATGACTGGTTTTGCCCGGTCCAGCGCCGCGCCGGTGGGGAAATTGGTGGTGCGCACGCCGTCAACCTCATAGGCAACGCAAACCGGCAGCGTTTCGAAGCCGGAGAGAACGTCCATTTTGGTCAGAGCGATCTCGTCGGCGCCCTGCATCCGCACGCCGTAGCGGGAAGCCGGCACATCAAAGGGGCCGACCCGTCTTGGGCGGCCGGTAGCCGCGCCGTATTCGCCGCCGGCTTTCCGCAGGTTCTCCGCCTCCTCGCCGAACAGCTCGCAGGTGAAGGGGCCTTCTCCCACACAGGTGGAGTAAGCTTTCATAACGCCGATGGACAGGTCCAGCTTGTGATTTGGGATGCCGGAACCGATGGGCGCGTAGGCGCCGATGGTGCTGGAGGAGGAGGTGTAAGGGTAGATGCCGAAGTCAATGTCCCGCAGGGCGCCCAGCTGCGCCTCAAAGAGGATCTTTTTGCCGGCCTTCTCCGCTTCGTCCAGGAACAGAGAGGTGTCGCAGATATAAGGACGGAACTCCTCGCCGTACCGCTCCAGCCAGGCGACCATTTCCTCATAGTTGATGGGGTCTGCGCCGTAAACGCCGGTAAAGGTCAGGGATTTCCACTCCACAATGCCGCGGAGCCGCTCTTTGAGCTTGTCCATCTCCAGAAGATCGCCCATGCGGATAGCTTTCTTCATATATTTATCACCGTAAACCGGCGCGATGCCCCGGCGGGTGGAGCCGTATTTGGCGTCGCCAAGCCGGTCCTCCTCCAGGCAGTCCTGCTGCTTGTGGTAAGGCATACAGATAACAGCCTTGTCGCTGATCTTCAGGTGTTTGGGCGTGATCTCGATGCCGCCCTCACGCAGCCGGCCCATCTCCCCGTGGAGATGCTCCAGGTCGATGACCATGCCGTTGCCCATCACGTTGACCACCTCGTCCCGGAGAATGCCGGAAGGCAGCAGGTTCAGGATGAATTTGCCCCTTTCGTTGACAACGGTGTGGCCGGCGTTGTTGCCGCCCTGATAGCGGACAACCACGTCGTAGTCGCGGGAAAGCAGGTCCACCATGCGGCCCTTGCCTTCGTCGCCCCAGTTGATCCCAGTAATTGCAGTCAGCATATTGTTCCCTCCATTTGCTCTATGTGAACATTTAGATTTTCCTTTTTCTTACAGGTATTACCGTAAAAAAAGCGTTCAAACCGTGAACGCAGACTCTAATCGTTATTAGTATAACACTATGTCTTTTTCACTTCAATATGGCAAAGGAAAAAAAGTGGCGAATGGAAGGATTTTTCGTCCGTTTTTCCCGAAGAAAGCCGTAAAAATACCAGTTTCCTTTTTCATTCTTTGTATTCCTTGATAAATTATCCTGATTTTATTTCCTTTCCGGCAAAAAAATGTTGACGAATGTTGGGAAAAAAGGCTATAATACCTGTGTAAAAGGCACAGAAGCAAGGCTGCTGCCCTAATTTTTGCTGATACTTATTTTATTCTATTTTATTACAGAAAGAGGGAATCTCCCATGAAAAAGCTGGAACAGCTTTACGAAGGCAAAGCAAAAAAAGTGTTCAAAACCGATGACGAAAACTGCTACATCGTCGAGTACAAGGACGACGCTACCGCCGGCAACGGCGCCAAAAAAGGCACCATTCTGGGCAAAGGCGTTGTTAACAACCGCGTTACCAACCATCTGATGAAGATGCTGGAGCAGAACGGCATCCCCACCCATCTGGTTGAGGAGATCAACGACCGGGAAACCATCGTTAAGAAAGTGACCATCGTTCCTCTGGAGGTCATTGTCCGCAACGTTGCCGCCGGCTCCCTGGCAAAACGCCTGGGTATGGAGGAAGGCACCGTCCTCAAATCCACCGTTCTGGAATACTGCTACAAAGATGACGATCTGGGCGACCCAATGGTAAACGAATACCACATCGCCGCTTTGGGCTGCGCTACCCCTGACGAGCTGAAACAGATCGCTGACTACAGCTTCAAGATCAACAAGCTTCTGGGCGACTACCTGAAAGACGCCGGCATCGAGCTCATCGACTTCAAGCTGGAGTTCGGCCGCGACGTGAACGGCAAGATCATTCTGGCTGACGAGATCAGCCCGGACACCTGCCGCTTCTGGGATTCCAAGACCCACGCTCACCTGGACAAAGACCTGTTCCGCCGGGATCTGGGCGGCGCTGAAGAAGCCTACAAAGAGGTTCTCAGCCGTCTGCTGGGGAAATAAGCTGATTTTTTCCGCCTCTGTGCCTTCCCTCCCCCGCGGGGGGAAGGCCTTTTGTCTCATTTTACCGCTTTTTACCGATTTTTTAACGCAATTTGAATCTGAACTCAATCTGACTGAATGGGAGGACTTGCCTTATGCAGCACAATTCTTATCAGAGCCCCTTCTGCACCCGCTACGCCAGCGAGGAAATGCAGTACATTTTCTCCGAGGACAATAAATTCCGCACCTGGCGCCGGCTGTGGATCGCCCTGGCCAAGGCCGAGCAGGCTGAGGGCCTTGCCATCACCGACGAGCAGATCGCCGAGCTGGAGGCCCACAAGGACGACATCAACTACGAGGACGCCATTAAACGGGAAAAAGAAGTCCGCCACGACGTAATGAGCCATGTTTACGCCTACGGTCTCCAGTGCCCCAACGCCAAGGGCATCATCCACCTGGGCGCCACCAGCTGCTTTGTGGGCGACAACACCGACATTGTTGTGATGAAGCAGGGTCTTCAGGTGATCAAGCGCAAGCTGCTCAACGTAATGGCCAACCTGGCACGCTTCGCCGAGGAATACAAGGATCTGCCCTGCCTGGCTTACACCCATCTGCAGCCTGCCCAGCTGACCACCGTGGGCAAGCGGGCCACCCTCTGGCTCAACGAGCTGTACATGGACTACGAGGAGCTGTGCTTCCGCATGGATTCTCTGGCTATGCTTGGCTCCAAAGGCACCACCGGCACCCAGGCTTCCTTTATGGAGCTGTTTAACGGCGACGGTTCCAAGGCTCTCGCTGTTGACAAGCGCATCGCCGCTGAATTTGGCTTCGACAAGATCGTTCCTGTTTCCGGCCAGACCTACAGCCGCAAGATCGACTCCTTCGTAGCCAACACCCTGTCCGGCATCGCCCAGTCCGCCATGAAATTCGCCAACGATATGCGCATCCTCCAGAGCTTTAAAGAGATGGAAGAGCCTTTCGAGAAGAATCAGATCGGTTCCTCCGCTATGCCTTACAAGCGCAACCCCATGCGCTGCGAGCGTGTCTGCGCCATCGCCCGCTATGTGATGACCGACGCCCTGAACCCGGCCTTCACCGCCGGTACCCAGTGGTTTGAGCGCACCCTGGACGACAGCGCCAACAAGCGCATCGCCATGGCGGAAGCCTTCCTGGGCATCGACTCCATCCTGAACATTCTGATCAACGTTACCGACGGCCTGGTGGTATATCCAAAGGTGATCCGTGCCCGTGTTATGAACGAGCTGCCCTTCATGGCCACCGAAAATATTATGATGGACGCTGTGAAGCTGGGCGGCGACCGCCAGCAGCTCCACGAAAAACTCCGTGTTCACAGCCATGCCGCCGCCAAACTGGTGAAGGAGGAGGGCCTGCCCAACGATCTGATCGACCGCATCTGCGCCGATCCAGCCTTCATGACCAACCGGGAGAAGGTGGAGCAGATTCTGGATCCAGCCAAATTCACCGGCCGCGCTCCCCAGCAGGTGGAGGAGTTCCTGCAGAACGTGATCAAGCCTGTTCTGGAGGAAAACAAAGCCGTTCTGGGCGAAAAAACCGAGCTGAACGTATAGTCGCCGGCAACTTAGCCTGTGCGAAGCTTCACTTTTGTGTGCCGGCATCGAATACGCCCGGCTTTCGCTGGGCGTATTCCGGTAGTCTTGCATTGGTCGGCGTTCCCTATTCCGAAAAACCACCTTTGTGACGCCGCATTTGAATACGCCCTCTTGCCGCCTTACTTTTGGCGGCATTTCCCTTCGTGAAACCGGGGCGTATTCCGGTAGTTTGGCCCATATTAGCCGGCGCACACGAAAAAAGCATACAAAAAAGCACCTCGAACGAGGTGCTTTTTTTCGTTTCATCAGATTTTCATCAGACTGCGGCTTTCATCAGACTGTGGGGCTTTATTTGTCGGAAGCCACTTCCTTGATGGAGCTGACCAGGCCGGCCATATTCTGGATCTCGCTGGGGATAATGATCTTGGTGGCCTGGCCGTCGGCAACCTTCTGGAAGGTTTCGAAGGATTTCAGGGTCAGGATGCTCTGGGACGGATTTGCCTCGTTGAGCAGCTTCAGGGAGTCGGCTACGGCCTTCTGCACCGTCATAATGGCCTCGGCTTCACCCTGCGCCTCGCGGATCTTCTGCTCGCGAACCGCGTCGGCACGGAGAATGGCGGATTCCTTCTCCGCCTGTGCCCGCAGGATGGCGGATTCCTTCTCGCCTTCGGCGATAAGGATCTGGCTCTTCTTCTCACCTTCGGCCCGGAGGATGGATTCACGGCGCTGGCGCTCGGCCTTCATCTGTTTTTCCATGGCGTCCTGGATCTCCGCCGGAGGGATGATGTTTTTCAGCTCCACCCGGTTGACCTTGATGCCCCATTTATCGGTGGCGTCGTCCAGGATGGAGGTAATTTTGGTATTGATGATGTCGCGGGAGGTCAGGGTGTGGTCCAGCTCCATCTCGCCGATGATGTTACGGAGAGTGGTGGCGGTCAGGTTCTCAATGGCGGCGATGGGGTGCTCCACGCCGTAGGTAAACAGCTTGGAGTCGGTGATCTGGAAGAACACAACGTCGTCGATCTGCATGGTAACATTATCCTTGGTGATAACCGGCTGCGGCTTAAAGTCCACCACCTGCTCCTTCATGGACACTTTCTTTGCCACCCGGTCAATAAAGGGGAGGCGGAAATGGACGCCGCTGCTCCAGGTGCAGTTGTACACACCCAGACGCTCGATAACATATTCCATAGACTGAGGAACGATTTTGATGCTGTTGATCAGCAGGATCAGAATAATGAGGACAAGAACGAGAATGATCATAAGGGACTCCTTTCACTTCACAGCTTGACAGGGTGGATTTTCGGGGTTTAAGGGCGTTCTTTCGGGCACACATGGACAGTGGCTCCCTCGATGGACAGGATCTCCACCACCGCTCCCGCCGGGATCTCCTCGGTGGCGCTGGCGCTCCAATCCAGTCCGGAGACATGGACCCGGCCTTTTTTCAGCGGGCTGATGGGTTCTTTTACCACAGCCTCCTGCCCGATGATCCGGTCGGCGTTGGTGGGGGTCCGTTTCCCCCGCAGCACCTTGCGGATAAAGGGACGGGTGCCGATGAGGGACACCACGGAGATGGCCACGAACAGGGTGAACTGTCCCCGGAAGCCCCAAAGCCCCGCTGTTGCCGCCAGCAGAGCGCCGATGCCGCCCAGGGCGAACCAGATGGCCACAAGCTGGTAGGTAGCCGCCTCCAGGATCACCATGGACACAACCACCGCCAGCCACAGAATGGGCAGATAGTTTGTGAACAGAAACATACACGCACCTTCTTTCCTTTCTAAGGATTTGCTACGGATTTGCTTTTGGCTTGGACCGGCTTCATAAGGTCTTGACCTTATGGTTTCATTATAGCGGTTTTACCAAAAGAAATCAACCGCTCTGTCTCTGACTGGCGGAAAAATTCCAGATATCCCCTTTCTTTTCCCCCGGCGGAGCTGTTCTTTTCGTGGTCAGGCGCCTGTTTGCTTCTGTTTTCGCTGTTTCTTACGCTTTTCACCCTGTTTTCCCTCCGGGGAGTGGCTCCTTTCCTCCGCCGTTTTCGGAAAAAAGGGCGGAAAGACGGTGAAAAATTCCGGAAAAGCCCTTGTCTTTTTCCCGGGGCCATTGTATAATGGGCACGTTAAGGCACAGAACAAAAGCGAAAAAAGTGCAGGCCCAACCGCCTGTGCTTTTTCGTTTTTTTCCCTGTTTTATTTGTTAAATAACAAATATACCGCTCCTGATTTGTTCTATTTTTCCCTGAAAAAAGAGGTGTTTCCATGAATTATCATCGTTTGCTGAATCTGGTGATCTCCCTGGGCTCCGTTCTGATGGAGAACGGGGCCGAAACCTACCGGGTGGAGGAGTCCATCTACCGGATCCTGGAGGGGCATCACATGGCCCAGGTGGAGGTCTTTGTTATCCCCAGCATGCTGATCGTCACCATCCGGCCGGAAGGCTCGGAAAAAATCTATACCCAGCAGAAGCACATCCGCAGCCGCGGCACCGACCTGACCAAGATCAGCGAGGCCAACAACCTGTGCCGCTACTACTGCTGCAACGATATGTCTCTGGACGATCTGGAGGCCGCCATCAACAACATCCGCCGGGGACCGGTCTACAGCCGCACGGCTCAGTATCTGGCCTATGTGCTGGCGGGAAGCAGCTTCAGCCTTTTCTTCGGCGGCAGCCTGGTGGACGCCTTCTGCGCCATTTTGGGCAGCCTGCTGGTGAAGCTGATCTTCGAGCAGATGGGCAAGCTTGGCACCAACACCTTCTTCACCAATATTCTGGCCTCTGCGGCGCTGACGCTGGTGGCGGAGTTAGCCGCCATCAGTCCGCTCCACGCCAACATGGACACCACCTTCATCGGGCCGATGATGCTGCTGGTGCCGGGAATGACTCTGACCACCTGTATGCGGGACACCATCGCCGGGGACTACATCTCCAGCCTGGTGAAGCTGCTGGAGGTGGTGATGGTAGGCATGGGCGTGGCCTTAGGCGCCTACCTGTCCATGTCTCTGGTGGGTCTGTTTGTGTAGGGGGCCCCTTCTTTTTCTTTCTTTTAATCACAAATAATCACAAAATCACAATTTAATCACAAGGAGTGAAGATGTTTGGATATGCTGACCCAAGGCAGCCTGTTTTTCCAGTTTGTGCTGCCGGTGCTGATCGCCTTTACCGCCTGCACCGGCTTCTGCATTATTTTTAATATCCGGGGAACCAACCTGTGGTTCGCCGCGGTGGGCGGGGCCATCAGCTGGCTGACCTACCTGCTCTGCGCCGGCTCCGGCTCAGAGGTGTTCCAGTGCTTTGCCGGAGGGATCGTGATCTCTCTCTACGCAGAGATCGTGGCCCGCATCCGCCGCACCCCCTCCACCTGTATTCTGACCATCGGTCTGCTGCCGCTGGTGCCGGGAGCCGGGGTGTACTACACCATGAAATACTGCGTCCAGGGGGAATACACCCTCTTCGCGGAGAAGGGCATGAGCACCCTCACTGCCGCCGGCGCCATCGCCCTGGGCGTGATGCTGGTGATCTCCATTTTCCGCATGCTGATCCATCTGCGGCTGCACGTCCGCCGGAAAAAGAAGACTTAACAGGATTTCCCCCTGTTTTTTCTTGGTTTTTCTTAGATTTTTCTTGTTTTTTCACTGGTTTTGGCTGTTTTTTGCCACTTTTTGCCCAGTCTGGCGGCAATAGGCCTTTCCTTGTGCCGGGAAATGGGCTATAATGGTGATATTCCGCCGCTGTGTCCGTTGGGACCGGTGGAAAAACGCCCATATTTTATAAAAATTGACAGGAGGCTTCGTCTCAATGAAACAATCGTCCGCCGCAGGTGGCCGCTCCCACCTGCTGGTTCTGATGACTTTGGCCTTTCCGGCCATTGTGGAGCAGCTTTTGCTGACTCTGGTGCGCTATGTGGACACCGCCATGGTCGGCTCCCTGGGCGCCAACGCCACCGCCGCCGTATCCATCACCTCTTCCCCCACCTGGCTCATCGCCAGCATAATGGCCGCCGTGGGCGTGGGGTACTCGGTACAGGTGGCCCACTCCATCGGCGCTCAGGATTACGACACCACCGCCAAGGTGGTGCGCCAGACGCTGCTGGCTGTTCTGGTGATCGGCCTGTCCCTCTGCGGGATCTGTCTGCTGATCGCTCCCTTCCTGCCCGGCTGGATGGGCGCGGAGGAGGCCATTATGGCGGATTCCATCCTTTATTTGCAGATCTATGTGCTGTCCCTGCCTTTCCAGACAGCCTCCTACGCCTTTTCCGCCATTCTGCGCTGTATGGGCGACACCCGTACGCCGCTGGTGCTGAACACCACCGCCAACTTCCTTAACGTGGTGTTTAACTTCCTGTTTATCTTCCCCACCCGTCAGGTTACGCTGGGGGCGGCTGTGCTCACCCTGCCCGGTCTGGGACTTGGGGTAGCCGGAGCGGCTTTGGGCACCACCCTTTCCACCGCCATCACCGGCATCGGCATGGCGCTGATCACCATGTTCGGCAAGCAGAATCTGTACATCATCACCCGGAAGGACGACTTCCGGCCGGATAAAACCATTATCAAGCGTGCGCTGGAGCTGGGTATCCCCAACGCGCTGGAGCACGCCACTGTCAGCGCCGGTCAGGTGTTTATCACCCGCATCAACGCCAGCCTGGGCACCACCGCTCTGGCGGCGGCACATGTTGCCATCACCGCCGAGGGTCTGAGCTATATGCCGGCGGACGGCATCTCCTACGCGGCGACCGCTCTGGTGGGCCAGTCCTACGGCGCCGGCGAGTATAAAAACGCCAAAAAATACGGCGCCCTCTCCGGCTGGGCCGGTTTCTTCTGCTCCACCTTTATGGGACTGCTGCTGTTTATCTTCGCAACCCCTTTGTCCGCAATTTTCTCCTCCGATGCGGGGGTCATCAGCCTGTCCGCCGATATGCTGCGGATCGTGGCGGTTTGTGAGCCGCTGTTCGGCGTATCCATCGTTCTGTCCGGCGCGCTGCGGGGACTGGGCGACACCAGAGTACCTATGTTCATCTCCCTGGCCGGTATGTGGCTGATCCGCTGCACCACCGCTCCCCTCTTCGTCTATGTGCTGGGAACGGGCTTGGCCGGCTCCTGGTACGCTATGGTGCTGGACCTGTGCTTCCGGGGACTGTTCTGCGCCCTGCGCTTCCAGCGGTACAGCAGCCGCATCGTCGCCCGCCAGCAGGCGGAGAACGCTTTGCAAAGCTGAGCTAAGCTGTTGAGCTAATCTAACATCATCGGAGCCGCCGGAAAAGGCGGCTCTTTTTTTCAGGAGGAATTATGGATCGATCTGCTCTTACGCCCATTGTCCGTCCGCTGCTGGACTGGTACCAACAGCAGCGCCGCTGCCTGCCTTGGCGGGAGGACCCTCAGCCATACGCCGTATGGATCTCGGAAATCATGCTCCAGCAGACCCGTGTGGAGGCGGTTCTACCCTATTTTTCCCGCTTTCTGGCGGCTTTTCCGGATGTAAAAAGCCTGGCTGCCGCCCCGGAGGAACAGCTGCTCAAGCTGTGGGAGGGACTGGGCTACTACAGCCGGGCCAGAAACCTGCAAAAAGCCGCCCGGATCCTGATGGAGCGCTATGACGGACAGCTCCCCGCCGACGTGCAGACCCTGCTGCGGCTGCCGGGCATCGGAGAATATACCGCCGGAGCCATCGCCTCCATCGCCTTCGGCCTGCCGGAGCCGGCGGTGGACGGGAACGTACTGCGGATCTGCGCCCGCATCTGCGCCGATGAGGAACCCATCGACACGCCTGCCGCCAAGAAGAAATACCGGGAGGCTTTGCGCCCTCTCTATCCGCCGGAGCATGCCGGAGACTTCACCCAGGCGCTGATGGAATTGGGGGCCTGTGTCTGCCTGCCCAATGGGGCTCCCCTTTGCGAAAAATGTCCCGTCCGGGAGCTGTGTCGGGCTTTTCAGGAGGGGAACCAGCTGGCTTTTCCGGTGAAAGCCCCCAAAAAGCCTCGGAAAACGGAGGAAAGAACCGTCTGGCTCCTTGGTTTTCAGGGGAAGATTTTGCTCCACAAACGGCCGGACAAGGGCTTGCTGGCAGGATTATGGGAGCTGCCCAACGCTTTGGCGGGGGAAAAGCTGCCCCTGGCGCTGCCGCCGGAAGAAGGCCAGGCCTGCGGCAGGGCCGTTCATGTGTTTTCCCACCTGGAATGGCACATGGAGGGCCGGCGGCTGGAGCTGGCGGAGGAGATCCCCCTGCCGGAGGGCTGGCGCTGGGTAAGCCCCCAGGAGCTGCGCCGGGACTATGCCCTGCCCTCGGCTTTCTCTTTCTTTTTGAAGCAAATTGTGCTATAATCCAAAGAAAAACAGACGATTTCGCTTATGAGGTGAAGAAATATGAAGAAAATACTGGCTCTGCTGCTGGCTGTGCTGGCACTGGGCGGCTGTACCAACCGCTCCCTTCCCGCCAGCGGCGAAAACAACCCTCCCTCCCAGACAGATAAGCCCTCCGAGCCCTCTGCTGAAACGCCGGTAAGCGGGGAAAACGCCTCCGCCCAGGCCGGGGAAAGCGGCAGCGGCGAGACTTCCCCCCAGGAAAATCCTTCGGAGAAGGCGCCGGAAAGCCCATCCCAGGAGGACAAGGAGGCCAGCGACGATGACGCCGGCAGTCCCGCCTCCGGCGTGTTCCATCTGCTGGATTCCGGCTATCAGATCACCCTGAACGTGCCGTTTTTGGGGATCTACAATGAGGCGGACGGCGGCTTCTACATCTCCGCCGTGGCGGATCCCGGGGTGCAGGGCATTGTTTCCTACACCGACGACGCTTCCGAAGTGAAGGCCATTGAGGAAAACATCACCGTTCTCAACCAGACTCTGAAAAATGACGACAGCGTTCACGACTTCGAGTACGACCGGCAGCGGGGTGACGACGGCCTGTATACCATCACCTTCTCCTACCGCACGGAGGAGGACGAGGTCAGCTCCAATGGCTACAACTACGTCCTTTACCGCCAGACCCCGGAGGGCATGGTGACGGTAATGTTCACCTGCCAGAGCAACAAGTACGCCGTTCCCATCGACACCGTGTTCCAGTCGGTGGTCCCCGCCACCGAGGAAGCAATCGACCCGCCCAGCCGTTAAAAAAGCGCAAAAAAGCCGCCCGATGGGCGGCTTTTTCTGTCTTATTTTTTCTGTTTTATTGTTTCTCCACCAGCGCATAGAGCAGCTGGGGAAAGTCCGGTGGGGCGGCGCAGTTTCCTTCCTCCAGAACAGAAAGACCGGCGCCGCTGATTTCCCGCAGAAAATGGCTGCGGGTCACAACCCGGCAGCTGGTGGCGGCAAGGGTCATGGTTCTGCCGCTGCTGTGGCGGCGGCTCACCGGCTGGAAGGCGGCGGCAGGATCGGTGGAAAAGGCCTCCTCCCCGTCGCCCATGGCGCAGATCAGCCCGCGGCCTCCCGGCGCAAGCTGGCGGCGGAAAAAGCGGAGGAATTTTGCCCGGTCCTCATCCTCCGTCAGCATGTGGAGGACGGCCACGGCATAGATAAAGTCGTATTTCCCGGGCAATTCCTCGCCCAGGCAGTCCAGAACGGCGAAATTTTCCTCATATTCCGGCCATTTTTCCCGGCAGTAGGCCACAGCCTCCGGCGAAAGATCCGTTGCCAGCAAAGCATAGCCGGCCCGCAGGAGAGGCAGGGCGTCCCTGCCCTCTCCGCAGCCGATCTCCAGCAGCTTTGCCCCCTTGGGGACGTATTTCCTCACCATCTCCCCCACGATGGGCGTAGGCTGGGAGGAAAACCACTGCTGGTCCTGCTGGTGGACCTGCCGGTAGCGCAGGTCGTAGGCTTCGTAATAGGGTTTCATTACCGGAGTTCCCCGAAGATCTTGAGAATCAGGTCGCCCAGACCTACATTGTAGCCGCTGGAGCCGTAGATACCGTTCAGACCCTGGCTGCACAGGACAACAATGGGCAGTTTATCCGGGTCGATGTACATCCGGCGGGCCAGCATGGACATGGTATCCCGGAAGTCGTCGTACAGCACCTGGATCCCCGGAATATGGGCCAGTGCCCGGGCGATGCGGGCATCCCGCAGGCTGGCTTTTTCCTTTACCACGAAGAAGATCTGAGCCGGCAGGCTGCAAAAACCATCCAGCAGGTCCTCCATCTCGTTGAGAATGTGCTCCGTCGGCTCCTTCCCCTCCTCCAGCCACAGCAGCAGGCTGGCTTTTCCGGCGGTAAGCGCCGCCATGGACACGACAGTGCCGTCCTCCCGGTAGAGGCTGAAGTCCGGAATGGGCTTATCGGAGAGCAGGTCGGTGAGTTTGGCCTGCCGCTGGGCAATGGTCAGGCTGTTTTCCCCGCCCTCCGCCACGGTAAAGCGGTATTCCTTGGCGAACAGAGCGCCGGTGGGCATACGCTTGCAGGTGAGCAGGCGGTAATTTCCCTCCAGCAGCTCCAAAGTCAGGCGATTGTCCGTCCAGACCTTGTCCATCAGGTCCAGCGTCTGGTATTCGCCCTGCTCCAGCCGTCCCAAAGTCCAGTTCTGGGTGTAGAGCCAGGGCTCGCTTTCGTGGGAAGTCAGGGTGAAGGCCAGTCTCCTGCCCTCCTCCCCTTTGGGCATACCGTCCCGGAACTGGCCGCAGGCGGCGTCCCAATACTGGGGCCGGCGGTCATCGGGGGCAAGCCGCGCCGGAATACCCAGGCTGCGGCACAGGGCCACAAAGAGAATATGCTGGGACGGCTGGCTGCCGCTGCCCAACTCCAGCAGAGCCAGAGGACAGGTCAGCAGCTCGTCGTATTCCTCGGCGGGATGGTGGCTGATGTGTTCCCGGATCCAGCGGCCGATGCTGCGGGGATCGGCGGCAAACTGTGCCTTCTCCTCATGGGAGAAGCGTTCCGGCAGCTCCTTCCGCCAGAGGGTCAGCTTCTCCAGGCCCACGCGTGGATTCATCAGGTAGGGCGCGAACAGCTCCGGCGGACAGCTTTCCTTCCAGGGCTGGGACCGGTCAAAGGCCTCCGCCAGAACGGCGGGGTCGCAGTCGTAACGGTCCTTGACGCTGAGGTTTTCCAGCAGAGCCAGGCGCAATTCCCGCTGCTCATCGGCCAGCAGGAAGCTTAACAGGGTATTTTCGTTGCCGTAGCTGCCGGCAAGGATCGATCCGCCCCGGGCAGCCTGCTCCGGCGTGAAGCCGGCTTCCAGCAAAGCGGCTTCGCCCTGGGGCTGGGTCAGGTATTTTGCCTCTTTTTCCCGGCGTTTGGCCAGAGCGGCGTCAAATTTCTGCTGCCGCAGCCGCTTGGTCTCCTCGGACTGGGCGCTGAGGAAGCGCATATCGTCCTTGGGCGGCTGCATCTCAAAGTTGAGGCCGGCTTTTTCTTCGCTTTCATTGGTGACAGCGGCGGAAAAGTCAATGGTAACGGCGGTTTCCGTCCGCAGATCCACCTTCCGGCAGAGGAAGCGGCCGTCCTTGACGCAGTGCAGGCGCAGATCGCCCAGACCGGTGGTCAGGCTCATCCTGCCCTGCTCATCGGTGATCAGCTTGGCGATTGGCGAGAACTGGGCGTAGTTCAGCAGCTCCGCCTTCACCAGCACGCCGGCCAGCGGAGTGCCGTTTTCGTGGATCTGTACGCTGAGGGTGCAGCAGTCGGCGTAGCGGGGAAGCTGGTTCCACAGGCTCATACAGCCCTCCCGGCTGATGTATTCCTCACCGGGGAGCTTGTCGCC
>CAMCOD010000025.1 GCA_945876435.1 uncultured Clostridia bacterium | reverse complement strand
AGAGGGCTACGCCCGCATATGAAAAACCCCCGGCTTCGCCGGGGGATATTTATTAGAAAATCTTGACTTTCGCTGTAAAGGGATTACAATAAAAGTGTGGTATTTCGTTATATTGCGTTATTAAATGATAAGTTTTTCTTGCGGTAAATCGGAAAAAAGAATGGAGAATCAAGTATGGAAAAAGATTTGGTTAGTATTATTGTCCCTATCTATAAAGTGGCAGACTGTCTTCCTCGCTGTATTCAAAGCCTTCAGGCCCAGACCTATGGGAATATTGAAATTTTGCTGATCAATGATGGTTCTCCGGATAACAGCGGCGGAATTTGTGAAGCTTTTGCGGCGGGAGATAAGCGTATCCGCTATTTCAATAAGTCCAACGGCGGGCTTTCGGATGCCAGAAATTTTGGACTTGACCGGGCGAAAGGCCAGTACATCTGTTTTGTAGATGGCGATGATTTTGTAGACCGGCGTATGGTGGAAATTCTGCATCATGACATCAAAACTTATGGCGTAAAATTATCCACCTGTGGTTTCCGTCTGTATTATGACGGCGATCAAGAGGTGGAGGAACCTGTGGATGGCAGCAAAATTGAGAAATTTGATACCGAACAGGCAATCAATCATCTATTTACCAAGGAAAAATACTGCAACTACGCATGGAATAAAATGTACCACCGCTCTCTGTTCCAAACCGTGCGTTTTCCGCTCGGTCGAAAAATGGAGGACTTGGGTACCATGTATCGCTTGATGGAGCAATGTGATTTTGTAACCTATAATCCGGTTCCTCTCTGTAATTATTACCAGAGGGGAGAGAGTATTTTGCACAATCGGGATGAAAAATTCTATGAGGATAAGTTCTACCTGACTTATGAACGCTATGTGGAGCTGAAGAAAAGGTTCCCCAACATGCTTCGTAATGAGCTGTTTTTAATGGTCATTATTTTGGACTGCTATCCCCATATGAAAAGAGGCTCCAAAGAGAAGCGGCTGGCAGAAAAGCTGATGAAACAGTTTCCGGCCAGTTACAGTCAGCACTTTCCGCCCCGCTACCAGAAACGTTACCGTTATTATCGTTTCAGCAAGGCCCTGTACGCCCAGATTTACCGCAAGAAAAGCGATAAAGAGTAACTTCCCCCTGCTTAAAACCGCCAGTCTGTGGAAGCAGACTGGCAGTTTTGTCCGGTCGGGAGGCATTTTGCGGGGGAAACGCTCATAACACTCTCCTTTTGCTGCATATATATGTGGCAAGAGTCCCTGTCACAGAGGGAAAAGAGGGAGGGAGAAGGGTTTGAAAGGCATCCCCGAAGAGCGAGCAGTGATGCTGGGGAATTACATCGTTGACCACGAAGCCACTGTGCGGCAGGCGGCGAAGGTATTCCACCTCAGCAAAAGTACGATTCATAAAGACGTTAGCTTCCGGCTGCTGCAGATCAATCCAAATCTGCAGGCCGATGTACAAAAGGTTCTGGATAAAAATAAGCGGGAGCGGCATATCCGCGGCGGCATGGCAACCAAAAATAAATATACCCAGTTACGGGCTCAGACGCGGAAATAAAAGAAATGACATAGAATAAAAACAGCCGCCGAAAGCGGCTGTTTTTTATTCTACAAAATCTTCTCAAAAGCGGTTCGTGGGCTGCCTTCGTAGCGGACAATGCCGCAGTAGGTGAAACCAACCTTGGGGAACACATGCTGCATGATCTGATTCTCCGGGTGCGTATCCGCGCGGATACTTTTTACGCCTTTTTCTCGGCAGATGGCTTCCGCCAGAAGAAATACAGTGGAAGAATAGCCCTTGCCCCGTTGTTTCCCATCGAGAGCAAGGCGGTGCATTGCCATATATTTTGTATCCGGCGGCGTCAGCCATTGGCCTTCAATATGCTGATAGGCGGCTTCCCCATCAAAATCCAGGCAAATGTAGCCCACTTTCTCCTCTTTGTCGCAAAGGAAATAGGCTTTTTTCTCTGCAATATCCCTCTGGATATCCTCCAGGGCTGGATAAGCGTCAGTCCACTGATTTAAGCCTAATTCCCTGTGATAGGCTTTGGCCTGCTGGATAAAGCTCATAGCCAACTCCAGGTCGGCCTCATTGGCAGGGCGTAAACTCAACTCGTCAAGAGCGTGCATAAACTTGTCCTCCTTTTATCAATCCTTTATCCATGATCGTTGCTGGTGAGATCATCAGAATAAATTCCAAAATGTACAGTTGCGTTTGTATAATACTCTCCGTTTCGGATTTCATAATAAATGCCGACGCCGATCGTCTGCGCTTCGGGCCAGGTAATGGTATCGTAATGAGGCTGACTGGCTTTCCAAAGCAAAAACCAGTCTTTCGCCGGGATGGGTTCCTGTGTACAGCCATCGCCGTTGGTGGTTTTTTCCCGGGCAAGGATCTCCCCGGCTTCCACCAGGTTGGGGATAGGGATATCCCGGGTCAGAACCGTACTCCAAACACTTCCATCCGGGCGGGTATGGGATAATTCCTGTGTTTGCATGTTTTCATCCTGACAAAGTTCTTTGCTGCGGATGCGGGCGGTGTTATGCAGCATTGGGTCATATTCCAACTCATTTAAGCCCAGAGACAGACGCTCTTTGTTGATCAGGTTCATTAGCTGATTTTCATTTTCTGTGAGAAAACCATCGCCGGAGACAGCATCCTTTGTGATGCCTGGGTCAGCGCCAGGTATATCCGGTGCAGGCTGAGAGTCTGTTTGCGGGTCAGAGGGGGATTGTTCTTCCATCGCATCCTGTGTATTGGGCGATACCACTTTCGCAGGCTCGCAAATATTATTGGTATGATTGGTGTTTTGTTGAGAGCAGGCACAGCACACCAGCAAAAGAACCACCAGAACAGACAAAAATAGCTTTTGGGACAAATCCTCACCCCCTGTATACAATAGTACCAGTATAGCATTTTTTTCAAGTGGATGAAAGCCTTTTTGTGTGAAATAAATGGGAAATAATTTTGTCGAATTGCAGACACTTTTTTGCGATTTATTCATAGAACATCCAAAAACAGAAGGCTTTCCTGTGTTATAATTACAGCAAAGAAACGATTATCCTGTTATTTTCAGTTGTAAGGATGATCGGAAGCGGAAAAGAGGGGAAAGAGAGCAAGATGGAACAGGAAAAGAATGAAGGCCTACAAAATGAGGAGATCCACCAGACGGAAAACTGTGAGAACGAGGAGGAGAGAGAGGACCACATCATTGTTTCCAAACTGAAAATAGCGGTTTTGATCCTTTTTATTGTCCTGATTCCGGTACTGTGGTTTTTTGGCATTGGTATTCCAGTGGACACAGACGCGGTTTTTGTCGGTGATATTACAGAAACGGAGGATGGCAGTCTGGAAATTCCACTGCATATCACCTCCAGCGCCTTAGCTTTTACTGTAACCACCCAGCAGACAGAGGAAGACGCTCTGATTTTGAAGCCACGTGCTTCTTTGGTGGGTTTGCATCACAGCGGAAGCACGGCTGTTAAGGTAAAGATCCCAAGGGAAGAGTTATCGGTGATCTATCTGCAGGGAGACGATGAAAGCGACCGGCTGGAAATCTGGCGAAATGAAAAGAATTGAAAAGACAAAGCAGCGGAGGATTGACTCTTCCGCTGTTTTTTGTTATACTGACGCCAATCTTTGAGAAAGGGGGCAGAACGGTGAATATTGAAATTCGAAAAGCGCGGGAAAAGGACGCGCTGGCCATCAGCATTGTACACGTTTACACTTGGAAAACCACCTACTGCGGACTGATTCCGGAAGAAGCACTGGATGCCCTTCTTTCGGAGCTGCCTCAGAGAGCGGAAAAAATGCGTCACCGGATTCTGGAGGAAGATACTGTTTTGGCTGCCACCGCAGACGATACAGTGGTAGCCTTCTGTACATACGGTCCTTCCAGAAACAAAGATTTTTCAGCTGCCGGAGAAATTTATGCGCTTTACTGCCTGAAGGGTTTTCATGGAAAAGGTATCGGGAAGGCTCTGTTCCTCGCCGCAGTACAGGAGCTGGTCAGACAGGGTTACCAAACCATGATTCTAAACTGTCTGAAAGGCAATTCCAGCCTGCAATTTTATCAGCACATGGGTGGAACGGTGATCGGGGAACGGGAAGATACATTTTCCGGCGGTATTCTTCATGAGGATATTGTATTTTACAAGGAATTGGATAAAATCATGGAAAGAAAAACAAAGAAAAAATCCTCCGGTGCTTAACCGGAGGATTTGATGTTTTATATTAGCAGTATTTTGCTGGGTTGATTTTAACACCAGGACCCATAGTGGTAGCCAGTACGCAGGATTTTACATATTTACCTTTTGCAGCAGCTGGTTTCGCTTTGATGATAGCACCCATCAGAGTCTCGTAGTTTTCCATCAGTTTCTCTACGCCGAAGGAAGCTTTACCAATTGGGCAGTGGATGATATTGGTTTTGTCCAGACGGTATTCAATTTTACCGGCTTTTGCTTCGGTAACAGCTTTTACAACGTCAGGAGTTACGGTGCCAGCTTTTGGAGATGGCATCAAACCGCGCGGACCAAGAACTTTACCAAGACGACCTACAACACCCATCATATCAGGGCTTGCAATAACAACGTCAAAGTCCATCCAGCCGCCCTGGATCTTCTGCATCAGTTCTTCAGCACCAGCGTAGTCAGCGCCGGCAGCCAGAGCTGCGTCGATTTTGTCGCCTTTGCAGAATACCAGTACGCGAACGTTTTTACCAGTACCGTTTGGCAGAACAACTGCGCCACGAACCTGCTGTTCAGCGTGACGGGAGTCAACGCCCAGACGAACGTGGATTTCTACGGTTTCATCAAATTTAGCTTTTGCAGTTTTAACGCACAGGTCAAGTGCTTCAGCAGTATCGTAAAGAGCGGAAGTGTCAACTGCTTTTACACTGTCCAGATATTTTTTACCATGTTTCATTTTCGATTACTCCTCCCATATAATTGAGTGGTAATTGCGGAACTTTCCTCCCACCCGGGAGAATTAGTCTACTACCTCTACGCCCATTGCGCGAGCAGAACCAGCGATCATGCTCATTGCTGCTTCCAGGCTTGCTGCGTTGAGGTCAGGCATTTTCATTTCAGCAATTTTCTGAACTTGTGCTTTGGTGATTTTAGCAACTTTGGTCTTGTTTGGAACACCAGAACCGCTTTCAATGCCGCATTCTTTCTTGATCAGAACGGCAGCAGGTGGGGTTTTGGTAACGAAAGAGAAGGAACGGTCAGCATACACGGTAATAACAACCGGGATGATCAGACCTGCGTCCTGTTTGGTTCTTTCATTAAATTCTTTGGTGAAGGCCATGATGTTAACACCGTGCTGACCGAGAGCAGGACCAACCGGTGGTGCTGGAGTAGCCTTTCCAGCAGGAATTTGCAGCTTAATATAGCCTACAACTTTCTGAGCCATTGTGTTTGCACCTCCATAGTGATGTGGTCAATCGGAGCAAAATGAAAAAGAATTTATTGCTCCTCCCACGCGTATTCCGTCCATGCGGCATACGCCAAACCAGCCTGTCCGGGCTGGCAGTTTTACCTCATAAAAGATTAATCCAGAGTCGCTATTTGGTCAAGTTCAAGTTCAACCGGAGTCTCACGGCCGAACATGGAAACAACAACGGTGACTTTGTTGTTGTCAAGATCAATTGTTTCCACAACGCCGATGAACCCTTCCAAAGCTCCGTCGGTGATCTTTACGGAATCACCAACCGAGAAGTTGACTTCAACCTGTTTCTTATCCACGCCAAGTGCAAGAACCTCATCTTCTGTCAGAGGAACAGGTTTGGAACCTGGACCAACAAAGCCGGTGACTCCGCGGATGTTGCGGACAACATACCAAGAATCATCTGTCATGACCATTTTCACGAGAACGTAGCCGGGGAAGATTTTTCTTTCCACATCCCGTTTTTTACCGTTATCGGAAATCTCGGTAACGGTCTCGGTTGGAACCATAACATCGCAGATCAAGTCGTGGAGTTTGCGGTTTTCCACCGCACTGGAGATATCGGATGCCACCTTATTCTCGTAGCCGGAATAAGTGTGCACCACATACCATTTTGCAGCTTCAGACATGTTAAAACCTCCAACAGGGCGAGAATATTAGCCTCGAGCAAACAAACCAACCAGCAGGTTCAGCAGGTAGTCGAAACCACCCACTACGATGCTTGCGATAACAACAACGACAATAACTACCCAAGTGTTGTTGATGATCTGTTTTTTGCTTGGCCAAACAATTTTCTTCATCTCACCTTTAAGGTCTTTGAAGAAGCGAGAGATTTTAGAGGCGAAGCTCTTGAAAAAGCCTACTTTTTTTTCGTCAGCCATAATGAATAGACCGCCTTTCGCCTACTTAGTCTCTTTGTGAGTGGTGTGTTTTCTGCAGAACTTGCAATATTTGCTCATTTCAAGTCTGTCAGGATCGTTTTTCTTGTTTTTGATTGTGTTGTAATTGCGCTGTTTGCACTCTGTGCAAGCCATGGTAACTTTAACCCTCATATCGGCACCTCCTGATAGAACGGATTTTTTGCCTCCCTCGTAAAGGAAACGATTTAAATTTGGACATAAAAAAATAACCCTTTTGAGGTAACTAAACTATACCACAACCCAAGGGCCTTCGTCAATGTTTTTTTTCGCGGAAACATGCGATTTATGGATATTGCAGTACTTTTGGAAAAAAATCAGCTCCCGCCTTGTCGGATTTGCTTTTTACCGGGAAAACATACAACTTTCCTCTGTGGAAACAAGGCGGAATAAACAGAGAACTTGATCTGGGCCGAATCTGCCGGAAAAAGCTTATAAAGAAGAAGGTTTTATAGCAAAGAAGATGAAAATCAGCGATAAAAGCCCCGCATTTCTTTCAATGTGCTAATTGCGCGGACAAAAGGACTATGGTAAAATAAAATAGTATGCTTCTGCCTGTAAGACATATCAGGCGCTGCGGCGGAATACAGGATATTATCTGAAGGATTCCGAAAATTGAAATTGGGTTGGAGAGTGAATGTAATGAATAAGATTAAAGTTGCCGTTCTTTTCGGCGGCGTTTCCAGTGAACACGAGGTTTCGGTCGTTTCCGCTACTTCCGTGCTCCGTAATATTCCAAAGGACCGCTACGACGTTACCATGATCGGTATTACCAAGGATGGACGATGGATGGAGTATACCGGCGCGATCGACAGTATTGCCTCCATGAAGTGGGAGACGGAAAAAGCCAGAACTGCTGTGATTTCTCCGGACCGCAGCCACCATGGTCTGCTGCTTCTGGATGGCAATTCGGTAGAGCTGCGTCCCATTGACGTGTTCTTCCCGGTTCTTCACGGCAAAAACGGCGAGGATGGCACCCTGCAGGGACTCTTTGAGCTGGCGGGCATTCCTTATGTAGGCTGTGATGTGCTGTCCAGCGCCGATTGCATGGATAAAGCAGTGACGCATACCATTTTAGAAGCTGCCGGCATCCCTATGGCAAAATGGGACTGTGTAACAGCGTCTGACATGGAGCATTTTGAAGATATTGCGGGCAGAATGGAGGAGAAACTGGGTTATCCCATGTTTGTAAAACCGGCTAACGCCGGCTCTTCCGTGGGAGTCAGCAAAGCGAAAAACCGTCAGCAGCTGAAAGAAGCCTGCTATGTAGCGCTGAACGAGGACAGAAAGGCCATTGTGGAGGAATTTATTAATGGCCGTGAGGTGGAAAACGCGGTTTTGGGCAATGAAAACCCCACTGCATCCCTGGTTTGCGGTGAAATTACCCCGAAGGTCGAATTCTATACTTACGAAGCCAAATATCAGGATGACAGTACGGAACTGCACCTGCCGGCAGAGATCTCTCCGGAGCTGAACGAGGAGATCCGCCGCACAGCGGAAAAGGCCTACAAAGCCATTGGCTGCATGGGTCTGTCCCGGGTGGACTTCTTTGTAAAGAGAGATGGCAGCGGCATTATTCTGAATGAGATCAACACTCTGCCAGGCTTTACCTCCATCAGCATGTACCCGAAACTGTGGGAGGCTTCCGGCGTATCTTATCCGGAGTTGCTGGATCGCCTGATTCAGCTGGCCCTGGAGCGGAAATAGTCCCTTTGCCGGCAGATGTTTAAACTTTTATAAAGAAAGGAGGCCCCTGTATGGACAACAGAGCCATTGGCGTATTTGATTCCGGTCTGGGAGGGCTGACGGTGGTCAAAGAACTGCACAAGATCCTTCCCAATGAGAATATTGTGTATTTGGGCGACACCGGACGGGTGCCTTACGGCAGCCGCAGCCGGGAAACCATCATCAAATATGCCATGCAGGATATTAACTTCCTGAAAAAGAAAGATATAAAAATGATCGTAGCCGCCTGTGGTACGGTCAGCAGCACGCTGCCCAGGGAGATTTCCGAAAATCTGGGCCTGCCCTATGCGGATGTGATCCTTCCTTCTGCTCAGGAGGCCTGCGCCCTGACTGCCCACGGACGCATCGGTGTGGTAGGAACTTCCGCCTCTATGCGCAGCAATGCTTACGGTAAGACCATCCGCAATATTCGCGGCGATGTGCGTGTATTTGGCAACGCCTGTCCCCTGCTGGTGCATCTGGTGGAGAACGGGCTGGTGCAGCCGGATAACCAGATTACCCGATTGACGGTGGAAATGTATCTGAAACCACTGATGGAAGAAAATATTGATACTCTGATTCTGGGCTGTACCCATTATCCCATTATCTATGACATATTTAATCAGATCTTGGATTATAATGTGACCTTGATCGACCCGGGAAAGTGTACCGCGCGCTATGTAAAGAAAATTCTCACTGCCAACGGAATGCTGGCGGAGCGGACGAAAACCGGAGTGACCCAGTATAACGTAACCGATCAGGTCAGCGGCTTTGACCAGACAGCCTCCCTCTTCCTTGGGGAACCGGTCAGCGGTAGTCTGAATCAGGTTGAGCTGGTATAGGAGACAGAACGTGAAAAAAGATGTGGAAATTTTGATTCGCAGCGCTCAGGTCATGGGCGGTGACAGCGAAGAAATGGAGCTGCGTACCCTTGGCCGTTTTTACGACAAGGATGGTCTGTATTATTTGTCCTACGAGGAGACCGAGGCTACCGGTTTTGAGGGGCACAGCACGGTTCTCAAATTCGGAAAGCAGCCGAAAGTGGTAATGACCCGCTTTGGTAAGGCCCGCTCCCAGCTGATTATCGAGCTAAATGAGTGCAACACTTGTTCCTACAGCACAGAATACGGATCCATGGCCATTGATGTGCGGGGACGCCAGCATGAGATTCAGCTGAAAGAAGATAGCGGGCGGCTGTTTTTGGCTTATACGCTGGATCTGGGCGCGGGGCTGAACAGCTATAATGAGATTGAGCTGCTCTGGAAAGACAGGGCTTCAGCAGAAGAATAAAAACAACAGGAATTGAAGAAAGAGGTCGTATCAATGACAGCAAGAAATTTTGTACAGGAAGCGATGGACGAGGTCAACAGCCTGCTCCGTTCTTCTATGGAAAAAGCGATGGCCAATGGCCAGCTTCCACAGGCGGAAATTCCGAATTATACAGTAGAAATTCCCGGTGACACCTCCCACGGCGACTTCGCTACCAATGCGGCTATGGTATCGGCCCGTGTTTTCCGGAACGCTCCGGCCAAGATCGCGGCGATCCTTCTGGAAAACATGGACTTTTCCTCTGCCCGCTATGTGGAAAAAGCGGAAATCGCAGGCCCGGGTTTCATTAACTTCTTTGTAAAAGAAGGCTGGTTTGCCACTACCGTTTCCGGTATTTTGGAGGCTGGGAAGGATTATGGCCGCAGCGACTATGGTAAGGGCGAAAAAGTGATGATCGAGTTCGTATCGGCCAACCCTACCGGCCCCATGCACATGGGCAATGCCCGCGGCGGCGCCATTGGTGACTGTCTGGCAGCGGCAATGGATGCCTGCGGCTACGATGTGACCAAAGAATTTTACATCAACGATGCCGGCAACCAGATCGAGAAGTTTGGTCTGTCTCTGGATATCCGCTATCAGCAGCTTTTCAAAGGAGAGGATGCCGTTGAGCTGCCGGAGGACAGCTATCACGGTGAGGATATCAAAGAGCGTGCCCAGCAGTTTGCTGATATTCACGGCGACAGCCTGCTGTCTGCTTCCGAAGCGGAGCGGAGAAAGGCTCTTGTTGACTTTGCTCTGCCTCTCAACGTGGCAAAACTGAAGTCGGACCTGGAAAAATACCGTATCGTTTATGACGTTTGGTTCCCAGAAAGCAGCCTGCATAACAGCGGAGCCGTAAAAGCAGTGGTGGATGAGCTGAGCAGCCGCGGTCTGACCTATGAAAAGGACGGCGCTATCTGGTACAAAGCCACCGAATTCGGCGGCGAAAAGGATGAAGTTTTGGTTCGTGCCAATGGAAATCCCACTTACTTCACCGCGGACATTGCTTACCACAAAAATAAGTTTGTTGACCGGAACTTCAGCCGGGTTATCAACGTATGGGGCGCCGATCATCATGGCCATGTGGCTCGTCTTAAAGGTGCAATGGATGCCATCGGCCTGGATGGCAGCAAGTTGGACATTGTTTTGATGCAGCTGGTTCGTCTGATGAAGGATGGCGAACCTTACCGCATGAGTAAACGTACCGGTAAAGCCATTACCCTGTCCGATCTGACCGATTTGGTGCCTATCGATGCTGCCCGTTTCTTCTTCAACATGAGAGAACCAAACTCCACGCTGGACTTTGACCTGGATTTGGCGGTGGAGGAATCCTCCAATAACCCGGTATACTATGTACAGTATGCTCATGCTCGTATCTGCTCTATTTTGAAGAATCTGAAGGCTCAGGGGATCCAGCCAAGACCCTGCACCAAGGAAGAACTGGAGAAGCTGAGCACCTCTGAGGAGCATGAGTTAATTCGTAAGCTGGCTCTGTGCCCGCAGGAGATCATCAATGCGGCGAAAAACTATGATCCGGCCCGCCTTACCCACTACTGTGTGGATGTGGCAACTTTGTTCCACAAATTCTACAGCAACTGCCGCGTGCAGGGCGAGGATGAAGCATTGATGCAGGCAAGAATCAGCCTGTGCCTGGCAGTAAAAACCACCCTGTGCAACATGCTGGAGCTGTTGAAGATCACGGTGCCGGAATCCATGTAAACGGTTATAGAAACGGTTTTAATTTGTAATGAGTATTTTGCGGAAGAAAGGATTGGAGCAATGAAAGCGCGAGCCCTCCATTCAGCTTTGCTGAATGAGCCCACCCTTATGGACGGGGATATGTCTATGCAGCTGGCGGAAGAACAAATGCCACAGGGAAGTTGCCCGGAGAAGTGGCTGCTGGATCATCCCCAGCTTCTGCAGGAGCTGGCTGCCCAGTATGTGAAGGCCGGAAGCCGGATCATCTGTACACCCACAGCGACTGCCGACCGCAGCCATCTGGAGACTTTTGGACTGGCACAGGAAAGCAGTAAAATCAATGAGGAATTGACCCGCTTGACTGTAGAAGCCTGCAAAGCGGTGGATGATGACGTCCTTGTAGCTGGCTGTCTGTCCCCCCTGATGCTCCATGCTCAGCCTTTTGGGGAAACGCCTTTTCTGGATATTGTGAACATTTATGCGGAGCAGGCCTTTGCCCTAAAAAGAGGAGGAGCAGATCTGCTGCTTGCCGACAAGATGGTGTCCTTATCCCACTGCCGGGCAGCCATTTTGGGCTGTAAACAAACCGGCCTTCCGGTGATGGTAGTGATGGATGTGGAAGCCGACGGTGAAACAAATCTGGGCTGCGACTTGGTGGCGGCGCTGATCGTATGCCAATCCTTGGGGGCGGAAGCCTTTGGCTTGACCTGCAAAAACGGCTCCCTGGATCATTTGATCCGTCATGTGGAGGAAATGATCCCTTACGGCGTTATCCCTTTGGTGGTAAAACCGGATGCGCTTCAAAGCAGCTCCCAACAGTGGGCACAGTCCATGCTGAGCCTGTGGAACAGCGGAGCGGTCATCCTTGGAGGCGGTCAGGGTGTTACTCCGGAACATATTGAAGCGCTGGTACGCAGCATGGAACAGATTGAGGGTAAGCACAGAGCCGTTCCTTTGGATACGGACAGCATTTTCATGGCTGGCGAAACAGAGCCTTATTTTCTGGATGAGTTTTTCCAGCAGTCTGAGCCGATCTACTGCTCCTTTGATATGGCGGATGAGCTGTTGAAGGCGGAGGAGGATGAGTGTGATGTGATCACCATCCAAATCGATACGGTGGAAGATGCTTATAACTTTGCAGAGAACGCTTATATGCTGCATAAACCGGTTTCTTTCCTGTCTGACAGTGAGGAGGCGCTGGAAATGGCTCTGCTGATGTATAACGGCCGAGCTTTTGTGGATTCCCGCTCCAATATAGACGAAACAGTGCTCCATACCATTGCCAAAGGCTACGGAGCGATTATAAGATAATAAAAAACAGGAGATTTGCTTTTTGAAAAATAAAATGAAACTGGAGATTGTCCGCTGACCGGGAGGTTGGCGTAAAGTCTCACCTCCCAAAAGCCAGTAACTTTTAGGAGGACATCTCATGAACCGAGAGAATAAAAAGAAAATGTACCAAAAGGGTTATTATAAGACCCATGCCTGCCGGGACAGCTTCACCTGCAAAGTCTGCGGACGCTTGGTTGTCCCGCAGGGAGCAGGCAGTGAACATCGAAACCACTGTCCCAACTGCCTGTGCAGTCTCCATGTGGATGATGAACCGGGCGACCGGGCTTCCGACTGCGGAGGAATCATGGAGCCGGTGGCCGTTTGGGTGCGAAACCATGGGGAATGGGCCATCATCCACCGCTGTAAACGCTGTGGAAAGCTTAGTTCCAACCGCTGCGCAGCCGATGATAACCCAATGAAGCTGATGTCTATCGCTATGAAACCGCTGACTTCCCCGCCTTTCCCTTTGGAACGGCTGGAGGAGCTGACGGCTCTCATGGGTGGTGACGGAAGTCTTGTGAAAAAACCATAGGAAAGCAGAAAACCCAGCCTGAAATCAGTCGATTTTCGGGTTGGGTTTTGTTATAATAGGGAAAACAAGCGGAAAGGGGAGAGGCGCATGACCTTGCTGGAGCAGTATCGGTGTCTGGATTTGGATGGCAGTCTGATCGGGTTGGAAAAAGGAAGCGAAACTGGGGATTCCTTCTGCACACCCATAGGTATGACAGTTCTTGGCTGGGAAAACAGCATCCACTACGGTTTTATTCATGGTTATGGGGAAATGGTTTTTGCTGTGAATCCGGAAAGCTGCGCAGATCGCTATGTTTATCCCTTGGCAAAAAATTTCGAGGATTTTCTGCGGCTGCTGCTTGCCTGCGGAAGCACCACAGCCATGGAACAAATCATCTGCTGGGATCGGGAGCAGTATGAAGCCTTCCTTCGTGATGATCCAGCGCCGCAGGGCAGAAAGGAACTTCTTGAACGGCTGACGGCGGAGCTGAAATTGCGGCCCATGTCGGAGCCTTTCGATTCTGTGAAGGAGCTGCAGGCCGTTTTTGATAGCAGCCTGCTTCGCTACAGCAACGAGTACTACGATACGCTGGGTTTGGAACGTCCCGACGGAACAGAGCCGGATTCTCAGGAAACGGCATTTATAAATTGATAAGGGAATAAATTTTATGAAGAATTATTACGATAACGAAGATTTTTTCACCGCTTACAGCCGAATGTCCCGCAGTCAAAAAGGCCTGAGCGGAGCGGGAGAATGGGAACAGCTGCAGCCTCTCTTCCCTGATTTGCGGGAAAAAACCATACTGGACCTGGGCTGCGGCTATGGCTGGCACTGTAATTACGCGGCAGAACAGGGTGCAGCAGAAGTTTTAGGCATTGATCTCAGCGAAAAAATGATTGCTGAAGCCCAAAAACGTCATTCCCGGAAGAATATTCACTATGAAGTGGGCAGTATTACGGATTATGCCTATCCCCCGGAGACTTTTGATCTGGTGTTTTCCAATTTGGCTCTTCACTATATTGCCGATTTGGATGATATTTACGCCAAGGTATGGCAAACGCTGAAACCAGGCGGTGTTTTCCTGTTTAACATGGAGCATCCCACTTTTACCGCCGGTGTCCGGCAGGAATGGGTGCGGAATGAAGCGGGAGAAGCAAAATACTGGCCTGTGGACGATTATTTCTATCCCGGTGAATGGGAGACGGTTTTTCTGGGTGAAGCCATCACCAAGGAGCATCACACCTTGACGCAGATCCTTATGGGTCTGCTGAAAATCGGTTTTCGCCTGACGGCAGTGGAAGAAGTCATGCCGCCGGAGCGGTGGAGAGAAGCTATGCCCGATGAAATGCGCAGGCCAATGATGTTGCTGGTGCGGGCGGAAAAAGAAGAAATGCAGCGCTGAACAGAAAAAATACCGGATTTCGCTGATTTTTTTCGTTGGATTCTTGCTTTTTTCTGAAAATTCGGTATAATCATTTCGTTGTGTATTGAAAAACTGCTTGAAAAGGAGGGTCGAGAGGAAGGAAATCTCCTGTTGGAGCCGAAAAGCTCACAAATTCATGGCCCGGGACAGCCCCCGGAAGCTGTACTTGTAAAAACAACATGAGAGTAGTAAAAGTAGACCGTTCGATACAGTCTGGTTTTCCAGCTAAAGACAAATTACTATATAGACTCAACATAAAAGACGACCGGAAAATTGGATAAATAAAGGGAGGACAGCAAGTGCTGTCCAATCATAAATAACACAATACAAGGCGGGTTTGTTCAGCAAGTACAATTACTTTTTTGTTGTCAATCAAATCTACAAATGGAGTGTTGAAACGATGAAAAAACTAATTGTATTTACCCTTGTACTTTCGATGAGCATTTCTCTTTTATCCGGCTGCTCTCAGGCAGCGGAAAAAAGCAGCGCATCGGTTAATGATGAAATGAAGATCCCGTATACCTGCAATCTTAGCCCGGAAGACGGTGCGGACAGCGTGGAACGCTTGGGTGACCACAGCGACAGCCCTTACTTTAAAGCACCGGATTTCTATAACATGAAGTCCACCGACAGCCTGACCATCCTCAGCGGCTTTAAAACCCAACAGCAAACCAGTGAATGGAGCTGCGGTGTATCCAGTGCGCTGATGATTTTGGAATGGTACGGCCTGCGGGGAGAGCATAACGAAGAGTCTCTTGCCCAGTATCGCAGCAATGGTCTGACTCCCGGAGCCACCTCTATGAGCCAGATGGTGGAAATCTTCGACGGTGTGGGCGGTTTTGACGTGTATTCCACGCTGGATTGTCAGGATACCATTTATGATGTATTTACGCTGGACTTTATTCAGGAAACTCTGACAGACGGAAACCCCATTGCCATTGGCTGGAACGATTGGGGCGGACATTGGCAGGTGATTATCGGCTACGATACCATGGGTACGGAAACCACCCAAGATGATGTGGTGATCGTTGCGGATCCTTACGATACTACGGACCACAATCAGGACGGTTACGGAATCTACTCGGCAGAACGTTTCCTTTACAATTTTACATTCTATAATTTCTTTGACGAAGAGAGCGGGGAGCCAAACGATATGTGCTTCCTGGTAGCAACTCCCAAGTAGGAGTTCTTCTCCGATCAAAGCCAACAAATCAAGGAATAAACCCATTCCTACGACCCGAAAACCCAATACACACAAAATGAAGGATCATAAAAGCCCTGCAGACGCAGGGCTTTTTCTATTTGCTTTCTTCCGGAACCGGCTCGACACAATCCCTTACCCATCTTGAGAAAATCCATTGAAACCTTTGCCCAATGGTTGTATAATGAAAGAAAATACTGACAGAGGAGATGCTTCTTATGCAGACATACGAACGCTTTTTGAAATATGTATCCTTCGATACGGAATCTGATCCCCATTCCCAGACGGTTCCAACCACGGAAAAACAGAAGGTCCTGGGTGCTTATTTGGTAGAAGAAATGAAAAATATGGGCATCCATGATGCATTTATGGATGAAAAAGGCTATGTTTACGGTTCCATTCCAGCTTCTGAGGGCTGTGAAAACGCCACTGCGCTGGGTCTGATCGCTCATATGGATACCGCCTCTGCCTGCAGCGGCAAAGATATTAAAGCCCGTATTGTTTCGAATTATGACGGCGGCAATATTCTGCTCAACGCGGATAAAAACATTGTAATGAGTCCTGTTGATTATCCCAGCATGAAAAAATATGTGGGTCAGGATCTGATCGTTACCGACGGCACCACTCTGCTGGGCGGCGACGATAAAGCAGGCATCGCGGAGATCCTTTCCGCGGCGGAAATTTTCCTGAATCAGCCGGAATTGAAGCATGGTCCGCTGAAAATTGGTTTTACTCCGGACGAAGAGGTTGGCCGCGGCGCCAATTACTTTGATGTAAAGGGCTTTGGCGCAGATTTGGCCTACACCGTAGACGGCGGCGAGCTGGGCGAAATCTCTTATGAGAACTTCAACGCGGCTTCTGCTGTTGTAACCATTCATGGACGCAGTGTTCATCCGGGCTCCGCAAAAAATATTATGATCAGCGCACTCCAGCTTGGTATGGAGCTCCAGTCCATGCTGCCTGCCAACGAGCAGCCAGCTTATACGGAAGGCCGGGAAGGCTTCACTCACTTGGATGAAATGAAAGGTGATGTGGAGACTTGCGTGATGGACTTTATCATTCGCGACCATGACAAGGCTAAATTTGAAGAAAAGAAAGCCCGTATGGAAAAAATCGTTGCTTATCTTAATGAAAAATACGCAGGAGCCTGCTCCATTGAGCTGAACCTGAAGGATTCTTACTACAATATGCTGGAGCAGATCAAACCGCACATGGAGTTGATCACGAAAGCGGAGGAAGCTTTCCGTGCCCATGGCGTAGAACCGGTTTCCCTGCCGGTACGCGGCGGTACAGACGGCGCCCGCCTGTCCTACATGGGTCTGCCCTGCCCCAATCTGTGCACCGGCGGACATAACTACCATGGCCGTTTTGAGTATGTTCCTGTCCAGTCCATGGACAAAATTGTGGAGATCCTGGTAACTTTGGTACAATCTTTCGCAAAATAAAAAATGACAGTGGAAAAAGACCGGTTTAGCCCGGTCTTTTTTTACAAAAACGATAATAAATCGGCTGATTCTTCATTTTTGTGAATCTCTCTCTTGCCAAATATTCGGTTTTGCACTACAATAGTCCCAACAGGAGAGGAGGAATGGCGTATGGCACAACCCAAAACCAATGCAATGCGTATTCTGGAAAAAGAAAAGATCCCGTATGAAATGCTTACTTATCCGGTAACCGAGGAACATCAGGACGGTGTAACCGTTGCCAAGCTCTGCGGACAGGATGTAAACGCTGTGTTCAAGACTTTGGTCTGCAAGGGCAGCAGCAAAAACTACTTTGTTTTTGTGGTTCCCGTAGCCGAGGAGCTGGATTTGAAAAAAGCGGCGAAAACTGCCGGTGAAAAATCGATGGAGATGATCCATGTTAACGATATCAACAAAATCACCGGTTATATCCGGGGCGGCTGTTCTCCCATTGGTATGAAGAAGCTGTTTCCTACCTTCATTCATGAGTCTGCCTTGGAACAGAAGGCTATCATTGTTAGCGGCGGAAAACGGGGATTCCAGATCAAAGCCGATCCGCAGCAGCTGGCTTCCGCCTGCAAGGGACAGTTTGTTGACATTATCTTCCGGTAGATGTTTTCAAAATATCCATAAACTGTTCAAAATTAAGCGATCCATTTTTCCCGGTTTACAGTATAATGAAAGTAACGGAAAGCCGTTTCTTGTCAGGAGAAGAGAATTTTCCGCAGTTTTCCCATAAAGCTGTGGAAAACAGAAAGGATGGTTTAATATGAAGAAGGTTTTGAAAGTATTTGCGGTTGCGATGGCTTGTGTGTTGCTCTTTGCCGCCTGCCAGAAGCAGGAAGAAGATAAACCGGCCAACACCGAGACCAATAATCAGCAGCAGACCACTCCGGCAACACCGGAAGAGAATAAAGACGGGGAAAAGCAGCCGGAAACCGACCCCAAAGAGGAAATTCTGGCAAAAGCCCAGGAGGATAAAGAGGCTGTTCTTGCAGTAATGGAAAGCGTGGTCGAGACTTACCGCAATGGAACACTGCCGGACTACTATGCAGAGTATCCAGCCAAGGAGTCTTATCCCGATCTTAGTTCTGTTGACAATCTGACCCTGGAAAAGGGCGGCGATGACAGTGATGTTAATGTCTATGTCAAGGTCGGTGAGCAGAATCTCTGCGTATCCCTGAAATATGTGGAGGGGACCGCGGAGGGCAGTAGCCCATGGATGGTTGTAAAAACCAGCTTCGGCGGTGTTAAAGGTTAAGGAAAACAAAGAGAAGCAGAGAAGGCAGGGTGCATACCCTGCCTTTTTTTATTTTTCTGTGTTATAATCAAAGCAAAATAGAAAGAAAGGGTGGGAGCAATGAAAATCGAGCTGCCCCGTTTGCCCTCAGCGCTGCCGGAAGGGAAAAATCTGAAAAATGCGTTGAAAAGCGGAAGTGTGGAAGGATCGCGCTTTAAAAATCAATTCCTCTCGGCGGAAGAACTGGAAGATGTGGAGCTGAAAGGCTGTGTTTTTCAGCACTGCCGCTTCATTGGATGCGATCTGAATGGGTTTTCCGTATTGGATTGCTCCTTTTCCAACTGTGATTTCTCCAACTGTACCATGGAGAATGGCTTTTTCCAGCGCAGTGAATTTTTAGGCTGCAAATGGATCGGGGTAAACGGATGCGGCAGCACGTTCAAAGATGTTTATCTGGAGGACTGCAACGGCAGGCTATGGAATTTATCCGCCTCGTCAGTAAAAAATGTAGGATTTAACCGCTGTGATTGCTCATCCGCTCTTTTTCGTCAATGGGTGCGCAAGGACGGAGGCGCTTTATCTTTTCATGAGTGCCGCTTATCCGGCTGCAATTTCTTCAAAACGGAGCTGAAAGGCGTAGATTTGTCCACTTGTTCCATTGATGGGCTGATCCTATCCGGGGAAGAACTGAGAGGCACCTTGATAGCCGCCCATCAAGCCCAGGACTTGGTAGGACTTTTGGGGGTGAAAATAAAAGGATGAGCCCAAGAATTTTTGTGGATGCGGATGGCTGTCCGGTTGTGGATGAAACCATCCGTTTAGGGAAAAAATACAGAATTCCGGTTACATTGGTGGCAGATACGGCTCACCAACTGGAAAGGGAAGGGGCTGTCACCATAACGGTGGAAAAGGGCAGTGATTCCGCTGATTTTCGTCTGGTAAATTTGGTGGGAAAAGGAGACATTGTTGTGACGCAGGACTATGGTCTTGCGGCTATGGCTCTGTCAAAAGGCGCCTGCGTGCTGAATCAGAACGGCAGCCAATACACGGAGGAGAATATTGAAGGCCTGTTGATGAGCCGGCATCTAAGCAGGGAGTTGCGTCGGGCCGGTGGCCGGACAAAAGGCCCATCTAAACGGGAAAAAGAGCAGGATCGCCGCTTTATAGAGGCTTTGGAAATACTGCTGGAGAAATTATACACATAATTGCCTCTAAATTGTAAGAAAAAGCCCCCTTCATTCCGGTATTTTATTGAACTTAAAGCCTAATTGTGATATTCTAAACATATATGTATGTTGATTTTGTTCAGAAAGGAAAGGGATTATGGATTATCAGAAATTAGCGGAGCTTCTGTTCCCCAGTTTGGAACTGACTCCGGAAGATATGGAGAAACGCTATCCGCCAAGACAGCTGCCGGAAGGAGCCAAAGTGACCCGTGTCGCTCCAAGCCCCACCGGTTTTATGCATTTGGGCAATTTGTTCAGCGCGCTGGTAGGCGAACGCCTTGCTCATCAGAGCAATGGTGTATTTTTCCTGCGCATTGAGGACACCGATCTGAAACGGGCTGTGGAAGGCGGCGTGGAGACGATCATCAAGGTATTTAACAGCTTCGGTTTAAACTTTGATGAGGGCGCTGGCGTCAATGACAGCGACAGAGGCGATTACGGCCCCTATCGCCAGCGTCAGAGAGCGGAGATTTACCATGTATATGCCCGTGAGCTGGTGCTCCGGGGCATGGCTTACCCCTGTTTCTGCACCGAAGAAGAGCTGAACGCTATGCGGGAAACGCAGCAGGAGCAGAAATTGAACTTCGGTTATTACGGTCAGTGGGCAAAATGCCGAAATCTGACTTTTGAGGAGATCGAGGAAAACATCAAAGCCGGCAAACCTTATGTTCTGCGTTTCCGTTCTCCCGGAAATCCGGAACACAGAATTAAACATCACGACCTGGTAAAAGGCGATATGGAGCTGCCGGAGAATGATCAGGATGTGGTGCTGCTGAAGTCTGACGGCATCCCCACCTATCACTTCGCCCATGTAGTGGACGACCACCTGATGGGCACCACTCACGTTGTCCGCGGGGAAGAGTGGCTGGCTACCCTGAATATTCATCTGCAGCTCTTCCACGAAATGGGTTGGAAAGCGCCGAAATATGTGCATACCGCTCAGGTCATGAAGCTGGACAACGGCGCAAAACGCAAGCTGTCCAAACGGAAGGATCCGGAATCTGCGCTGACCTTCTATCACGCTGAGGGCTACCCGGTAAAATCCGTACTGGACTACCTGATGACGTTGCTCAATTCCAATTTCGAGGAATGGAGAATGGCAAATCCTACGGCTCCGCTGGATGATTTCCAGTTTACCACCAAGAAAATGAGCACCAGCGGCTGTTTGTTTGATATGGACAAGCTGCTGGACGTAAGCAAGAACACGGTTTCTCTGATGAGCGCCGAGGAGGTTTACAGCTCTGTTTTGGACTGGGCCAAAGACAACGATGTGGAGCTGTACGGCCTGTTTGCCGCTGATCCGGAAAAAGCGAAGGCGATCCTGTCCATCGGACGGGGCGGAGCGAAACCGAGAAAAGATATCGCTATCTGGAAAGAGGTCAAGGATTATGTTGCCTTCTTCTATCCGGAGCTGTATATCCCGGCAAAAGCGGAAGCTTACCCGGTGAATGTATCCAAAGAAGATTGCCGCGCGATCCTGGAGGGCTATCTGGCCACTTATGATCCAGCAGATGACGGCAGCCAGTGGTTCGATAAGGTGCGCTCTCTGGGTGAGAGTCTGGGCTATGCCGGAAAACCAAAGGATTATAAGAAAAATCCAGAGCAGTATAAGGGTCATGTCGGCGATGTCAGCGGCGTGATCCGTTTGGCAGTTACTGGCCGCACCAATTCTCCGGATATGTACTGCGTGATGAATGTACTGGGCCGGGAAACCATGGAACAGCGCATTCGGGAAGCTTTGGAAATTCTGAAATAAGCCGAAAAACGCTTCCGAAGGGTTAAAAATTCTTCGGCGGCTCTGTTTTTAATTTATTCCAATATGAAAGGACGGGAAAAAGCAATGGCAATGGAAGAGACCAATTCTAATTTTATTTACGATATCATTGATAAAGATCTGGAGGAAGGTCATGTCCAGCAGATCCACACCCGTTTCCCGCCGGAACCAAACGGTTATCTGCACATTGGCAGCGCAAAAGCGATCTGGATCAACGCTGGTACCGCCCAGAAATACTGCGGTCTGTTTAATCTGCGCTTTGACGATACCAACCCGGTTCGTGAGGACGACGAATATGTAAAATCCATCGAAGAGGATTTGATTTGGCTGGGAGCTAAGCCCAACGGCGGCATTTACTATGGCTCTGATTACTTTGATAAGTGCTATGAATACGCCATCCATCTGATCAAAGAAGGAAAAGCCTATGTGGATGACCTGAGCGCGGAGGAGATGCGCCAGTATCGGGGAACCTTGACCGAGCCCGGTAAGGAAAGTCCTTGCCGCAATCGTTCCGTGGAGGAGAATTTGGATCTGTTTGAACGGATGAAAAACGGCGAGTTTCCCGATGGTTCCCACACCTTGCGGGCCAAAATTGATATGGCCTCGCCAAACATGAATATGCGTGACCCGGCGATCTACCGCATTGTTCATGCCCATCATCACCGTCAGGGTGATAAGTGGTGCATCTACCCTCTCTACGACTACGCCCACCCGATTCAGGACGCACTGGAGGGGATCACTCACTCCCTGTGCTCCATCGAATTTGAGAATCACCGTCCGCTGTATGAGTGGGTCATCAACAATATTCCTCTGGAAATGAAAGTTAAACCCAAGCAGCGGGAGTTTGCCCGCCTGAACGTGACCCATACAGTTATGAGCAAGCGCTATCTGCGGGAACTGGTGGAGACCAAACAGGTTGACGGCTGGGACGATCCTCGTATGCCTACTCTCTGCGGCCTGCGCCGCCGCGGCTATACCCCAAGCTCCATTATTGAATTTGTAAAACGGGCTGGTGTGGCCAAGGCCTACTCCGTTGTGGACATCGGTTTGCTGGAACACTGCATCCGTGACGAGCTGAATACCAGCGCACAGCGCCGTGTGGCAGTTCTCAAGCCGATCAAAGTGGTAATTACCAACTATCCGGAGGATAAAGAGGAGAACTTTGAGCTGCCCAATATCCCCAAAAACGAGGAAGCCGGTGTGAGAAAGGTTCCCTTCACCCGCGAACTGTACATTGACGCCGACGACTTTGCCGAAGTACCGCCGCCAAAATTCTTCCGTTTGAAACCAGGCGGAGAAGTTCGTCTGATGGGTGCATATATCATCAAGTATGAGGACATCGTAAAGGATGAAAGCGGAAATGTTGTGGAGATCCACTGTACCGCTGATTTGGAAACCGGCAACGGCAATCCGGCTGACGGCAGAAAGATCAAAGGTACCATCCACTGGGTAAGCGCAAAATATGCTGTTGACGCTACCGTTCGTTTGTACGATTATCTCTTCACGCTGGAAAATGTCAATGATGTACCAGAGGGTACCAATTACATGGATTATTTGAATCCAAACTCCTTGACGGAACTGAAAGGCTGCAAATTGGAGCCTGCTCTGGCAGAAAGTGAGATCGGTGACAAGTTCCAGTTTGTCCGCATGGGTTATTTCTGCAAAGACAGCCGTGATGATGGCGTCTTTAATCAGATCGTGACCCTGAAGGATACTTGGGCCAAGGTCAACAAAGACTAAATTGGTTGTGTAATCAAGAATCGGTCATTTTTTCAAAAAGAAAGGCGGGACTGTTATGAGTATGTATCAAGAGGCGTTAAAAATCAAAGACACCATCGTGGCTAACCGCAAATACCTTCATCAAAACCCGGAGCTGGGTTTGGAACTGCCAAAAACCGCAGCCTTTGTGGAAGAAAAACTGCGGGAAATGGGCTATGAGCCAAAACGCATCGGAGACTGCGGTATTGTTGCCGTTGCCGGCAAAAAAGAGGGAAAATGTTTTCTGATCCGCGGCGATATGGATGCGCTGCCAGTGGAAGAAATGGCTGATGTTGATTTTAAATCCACCAACGGAAGAATGCACGCTTGTGGACATGACTGTCACACAGCCAATATGCTGGGTGCGGCACAGCTTTTGAAGGATCACGAGGATGAGCTGGAGGGCCAGGTCAAATTAATGTTCCAGCCGGCAGAGGAAACCATGGATGGCGCTAAAATGATGGTAGAAGGCGGCGTATTGGAGAATCCAAAAGTTGACGCGGCTCTGGGCATTCATGTGTTTACCAGTTTGCCCATGCCTTTGGGCGCAGTAATCATGATGGGCTCCGGCGGTAAGATGGCTGCCGTTGACTGGTTCACCATTAAAATCACGGGTAAGGGCTGCCACGGAGCTTCTCCCAATACCGGTGTTGACCCGCTGAATGTAATGGCGCATATCCATCTGGCTCTGCAGGCGATCAATGCCCGTGAAATGGATCCATCGGATAATATTGTGCTCACCATCGGCCAGATGCACGGCGGCAGCACCTCCAATGTTATCCCCAACGACGCTTTTATGTCCGGCACCATTCGTACCCTGAAAAATGAGACTCGCGCTATGGTGAAATCCAGAATGGAAGCCATCGTCAGCAGCATAGCCTCTGCTTTCAATGCGGAAGCTCATGTGGAATATGGCAGCGGCTGCCCGGTTCTTTTCCATAACAAGGAACTTTACGCCGAGGTTAAGGACTACATGAAGTCTCTGGAGGGTGTTGTTACCATCGACTTGGATGATATGGGACAGCCTATGGTCAATATGGGTTCCGAGGACTTTGCTTATGTGGCAAATGAAGTTCCCAGTGTATTCCTTGGGGTCGCAGCCGGATCCCCGCAGGAGGGCTATTGCTATCCGCAGCACCATCCAAAGGCAAGATTCCATGAAGCTGCCTTGCCGGTGGGTGCGGCAACCTATGCCCATGTTGCTATGGAGTGGCTGAAACATCATAAATAAGCATAAAAAACCCGAAAATACACCACCATAGTGAGACAATAGAGAAGCATACGACGAACCCAATCAGGAAAGCTGCTGTTTGTGCGGAGGATCGCTGCAAAGGGCCGGCAGTCCTCCAGAACAAGAATAGATAAAGCATTATCGGAATACAGAAAAGAACGCCCGCAACCAAATTCGGCTTGTTGGGGCGTTCTTTGTTTATTCAGTAGGATTTTTATACCCTTATCCATAGAGGATCGGGGATCTTTCTGTTTCATATGGAGGCAGTTATGAATATTGAGAGTGCAAGAGAATTTATATACAAGAACGCAAGGCCTCTTGATTTTGCAAGGTGGCAATACTTATTTGAAAATGGTACAAAAGAAGCTGTTCTGAGAATTTTGGAAGCCTATCAAAATGAGGATGGGGGATTCGGTCATGGCCTGGAAGCGGATTGTTGGAATCCAAATTCCTCCCCCGTTCAAACGTGGGCTGCTACTGAAATTATAAGGGAAGTGGGGCTTGACGATCCAGAACACCCGATCATTCAGGGGATACTTAGGTATTTGGCATCGATGGATTGCTTTAATGGCCATACATGGTCCAATACAATTCCCTCAAACGATCATTACCCCCATGCCCCGTGGTGGAACTATGCGCCTTCTCAGGAACTTTCCTACAATCCAACTGCCTGTCTGGTAGGTTTTATTTTGAAATATGCCAAACGGGAAAGTCAGCTGTACACTACCGCCGTCGGTCTGGCAAAAGAGGCCTACGATTTCTTCCAATCCAATTATCCCATGGATTCTATGCATACCGTTTCTTGTTTTGTCGAATTGTATGAATATCTTTCGGAATGCAGCCCCGTTGAGGAAATTGATCGAAATGAGTTTGAGGACTTACTGCAAAATCAGATTCAGCACGTTTTGACAGCGGATACATCGGTCTGGTCGACGGAATATGTATGCAAACCTTCCCTGTTCATCCATTCACAGAAAAGTGCTTTTTATTCTGCTAACCGGGAAATCTGTAATTTTGAGTGCGAGTTTATCACAAAAACTCAGGAGAAGGATGGCAGCTGGAATGTTACATGGGACTGGGGAGAGTATCCCGAGCAGTGGCATATCAGTAAAAATTGGTGGAAGTCGGATTTGATTCTGAAAAACGTGAAATTTTACTTAGCTATGCAGAAATAAGTCCTGTTTTTCGCCGAAATATAAAATTAATAATATGCCCTTCGCCCTGTATGATCACAATTGTACGGGGCGAAGGGTTTTATGGAATGCTTTAAGCCTTATTCATGGTTCCTTTTCAGGATCTTTACAGTTTATTCCCAGACCTTTTATGTTTCTTTCAAAAAAGAAAGTTATAATCAGAAGCGAGAAGAACGATCGAACTTCTTTTCTGATTACAGCTTATCTTTTAATGAAAGGACCATGAGAATGAAAAAAGTACTGGCTGTTATTTTGGCAGCAATGCTCATCCTCGCTGTGGCTGGTTGTTCCAGCGAGCAGGAAAAAACATCGGAAAATACGGAAAATAAAACGGAAGTAAGCGTACAGAACAGCTCCTCGGAAGAATCGAAAGAATCAGAAAAACAAGAGGAAAAAGAAACTCCGGAAGAAGAAAATGAAGAATCGGAAACCACCATAGACTACACGACAGAGATGAGTCAGTGGACTTATCAGCCGGAAACGGAAAACCAAAACGTCACACTCTTTATAGAAATAGACAGAAGTGAATACGGCACTGCCGGCGCATCTCTGAAACAGACCTCAGCGGCAGTAAATCTGCTCAAACTGACCCAAGCGGAGGATGTTGATCTGGCCCTTCAGGAGTATCTGGACGGCATGGACGATACCCAGCGGGACTATTTCTCCTTCCAATGGCAGATGACAGTGAAAACAGCAGAAAACCTGCTGGCAGCTCCGGAGGAGCATGCGGCAGAGTTGGAGGAAAGCGGCCACGGAGATGTGGATCTCAGCGCTTTTGACACGGAAAAACTAAAAGAACTGGACGAAATGGTCATCTCTCTCCTTGGTGACTACGGCGTCGAGGATGTATGGCAAAGTCATACGGATATTGAACCTTTTAACTTCTGGAGCGAGGCATAGTACAAAAACAGAAAAAACCCACCCTTTCTTGAAAGGGTGGGTTTTTTCTTATGAACAAAGGGGGACAAGGAAAAATCTAACGAATAGAGACCTTTTTCAGCTCTTTGGCGAAGCGTTCCCGGGCTGTTGCCGAACGGGAGCGGACGGCTGAGGAGGAAATATCCAGCATTTTTCCGATCTCGCCGCTGGAAAAGCCCATGTACTTTAACAGGATCAGATCTCTATCCCGCTCCTTCAGGTTAAATAGGGCCTGCCGGACAGAAAGCTGGTCGATTTGTGCCTGACTTCCGTCCGGCAGGAGAAAGGGATCAACAGGAGAATCCTCATTCTCCATCAGTTCAAAGGTCTGGGGGATGGCTTTCAGAAAACGAATGTGGTCGTTTTTCAGATTCACCGCCGCCCGGAACAGCCAAGCTTGCCAGTTTTTCGGCTCAAAGTCCGGATTCTGCACCTGATAGAGCCACAGCTTGAGAAAAAGCTGCTGAGTCAGGTCCTCGGCGGTGTCCAGCCCGAAACAGGCGGAAAAATAGCGTTTTAAGGAGGGCTGAAAGCCTCGGTACACCTGCTCAAAGATGATTTTTTTACTATTCGTCATCGTCTTCTTCGTAAGCGGCACCCTTTACCCGCAGGCTGCCGTCAATCTCAGCGCGGAGTTTCATAAAGGCAGCTACATTTTTCTGGCAGCGGACATCACCATCCACCAGGAAATAGGGCATTTTTTCTTTCAGCATATCAATGGTCACGTCTTTGGCTACCCGCAGGTCACCGTCGATGTCCAGCAGGGTTTTGTATTCCATCAGATCCAGTGTGTCGGCGTCCAGCTCAAAGTCGTCATCCACGGAAACATAGTGTTCGTAATCATAGGATTTAGACTGGCCTGATACGGAAAGGATTTTCACAGGGCAGCTTTTTGGATAAATTAACTGCCCGCATACAATCAGGGGAGCGTTGCATTCTTCGCAAGGTTCGGTGACCATACTCTGACCGGAAATGACCAGGATACTATCCTGTGCCAAAATAGCTGGAGTCAGTTCTACCTGACCAATCAGTTGATTGATTTTGGTATCCTTGGGCAAAGTAAGAGTGGTAGCCACATTTGTCTTTGGAATTGCGTGGATGGCACTCAGTACTTCCGGGTCACTCTCTTCCGGCAGGATCAAAAGAGCAATGTTTTTCATTTCTTCAATGGCATGGGCGGCTTCCACAGAGGTGATGGTTCTCAGGTCGACGATGGGCATATTTTTCATGATACTCATAATAAATCTCCTTTACTACTCGGGTCGGTGGTTTGTGTTTGGTCTTGTGAAGCGCTTACAATAAGAAAGACGGAGAGACAGGAGAAAGTGTCCAGCTTTTTTCAAAAAATTTGCGAAAAAATAAGCTCCCCGCTGGGGAGCTTATTTTATGTAAGTCAAAGCTTATCTAGGGTATTTGATCGCAGCCTG
>CAMCOD010000024.1 GCA_945876435.1 uncultured Clostridia bacterium | reverse complement strand
TTTTTTATCGATCTCGGAACAGATTCTTTTTGCTGTTCACATGAACGCTGAGAACTACACCGATGGACAAATATAGCGTTGCTACCGATGTCCCCCCTGCAGAAAGCAGAGGCAAAGTAATACCAATAACAGGGAACATTCCCAAGTTCATACCAATATTGATGGCGATCTGGGCGGCAAACATGGAAAATACCCCGACACAAATGTATCGGCCCAAATCATCTGTCGCTTTTTTTGCATTGCGCAGCATGGTCATACACAGAGTAAACAACAAAAGGAGAACAGCGATACATCCTACAAAGCCCAATGCCTCACCAATAAAGGAGAAAATAAAGTCATTGTGAACTTCTGGAACGAATTGGAACTGTCCGTTTTCCGTATAAATGCCATTCCCCCACACGCCTCCGTTTCCGATGGCGATCTCTCCCTTTAGCTGTTGCCATAAGTACTTACTCAAGTCTGCGGCGCTGAGGCTTTCCGGCGCGATCAGCGCCAGAATCCGGCCTTTCTTATCGCTGTCCAGAATAAATGTCCACATCACAAAAACCGCTGGTGGAATTGCCGCAAGAATCGGCAAAATATACTTCCAGGACAAGCCGGCGGCAAAAACCATACCGGCAAAAATCACCAGCATAATAACAGCAGTACCATCATCACCCTGCAAATGAATCAAAAGCACCGGTACAGCGCCGTGTGCGCAAACAAGAAGCAAAGTCCGCCAGTCATTCAACCTGTCCTTCACCTTGCTTAAATGATAAGCAAAGGTCAGAATAAAAGATATCTTCAACAGCTCGGAAGGCTGAAATTGGGGCAGCCCTGGAATATCCAGCCAGTTACGGTCATCAATATATTCACTGACCTGCACGCCCAGGGAGGTAAATGTCAGCAGAACAAGGCCATAGGCGATGGGCTGATGGATCTTCCATAGTTCCGCCATCATGTGGTAATCAAATTTTGAGATCACGATTGCCGCCACAATGCCCGCCAGGGAAGCAAACAACTGCATTTTCAGTGGGCGGCTGCTTGCCAGCGCACCTCCGTGGACCAAACCGCTGATCAAAACAACGCTGATGCAGGACAATACACAGCAAGTAAGCAGCAGCAGCCGGTCTGTCTCTTTTAAATAACGCCCGCAGGCATCTGCAATTCTTTTCATCCGCCTCTCCTTCCCTTATGAGACATCATTCTGCCTCTATGACAGGAAATGGCGCCGCAGAAGCAGCGCCATCTTCCCAGCAGTCTTATTCGTTTGGCTGATCCAAATCTGATTTTTCTTCTTCCGTTCCGGTTTCTGGGGATTGGTCAGATTCCTTCACAGAATCTACATCCGGGTTTTCCGGTTTTGAAGGAACTTCCTCCTGCGGGAGAGGCTGAAGCGGAGATTCATCCGTTTTTACAGCTTCAGCAGCAGCCTTTGCCTCTTTGGCGGCCTTTTCATTCTCACGGGCAGCATAAACTTCATCTTTATGGCCAGTCATGATCTTCTCAAAATCAGCCCCATTCAGCTTCTCATACTGAATCAGGTATTCTGCCACATCGGTCAACTGGTCCAGATGCTCCGTCAGAACATTGGTACACTGAGTATAAGCTTCTTCTACAACGCTGCGGATCTCGCTGTCGATCTGGGAGGCAACGGCTTCTGAGTAATCCCGGCCATGAGCAAGATCCATACCAAGGAACACGTTTCCTTCATCCTGTCCGTATACCACCGGACCCAGCTTATCGCTGAAGCCATAGCGGGTCACCATGCTGCGGGCCGTTTTTGTCGCCCGCTCCAAATCGTTGGAGGCCCCAGTAGAAACATCGTCCAACACAATTTCCTCCGCAATGCGTCCGCCCAGCAGGGTAACAATATTCTCAAACATTTCCTTGCGGGTGCGGTAGCTGCGATCCTCCGACGGCAGGGACATGGTGTAACCGCCGGCCATACCGCGGGGAATCGTAGAAATCTCATGAACCTTGTCCTGTGTATCACAATAGTAGGTGGACACCGCATGACCGGCTTCGTGGAAAGCAGTGAGCCGTTTGTCTTTTTCGGTGATAACATGGCTCCGTTTTTCCGGACCGGCTACGACTTTGATCGTGGCTTCCTCAATATCTTCCATGGTAATGGCTTTTCTGTTCTTGCGCGCAGCAAGTAAAGCAGCCTCGTTGACCAGATTTTCCAAATCAGCTCCAGTAAAACCGGCCGTAGTTTTGGCAATAACAGACAGCTCCACATCAGGAGCCAAAGGTTTGTTGCGGGTATGGACCTTCAAAATCGCCTCTCGACCGCGGACATCCGGATAGCCTACCACAATTTGACGGTCAAAACGTCCTGGACGCAACAAAGCCGGGTCCAGAATATCATGACGATTGGTCGCCGCCATAACAATAATACCTACATTGGACGCAAAACCATCCATCTCAACCAGAAGTTGGTTCAGCGTTTGCTCACGCTCGTCGTGACCGCCGCCCAAACCTGCGCCGCGGCGCCGTCCTACTGCGTCAATCTCATCAATAAAGATAACACTTGGAGCGCTCTTCTTCGCCTGATCAAACAGATCGCGGACACGGGACGCGCCCACACCAACAAACATCTCTACAAAGTCAGAACCGGAGATCGAGAAGAACGGAACGCCCGCCTCACCGGCTACCGCTCTGGCCAGCAGGGTTTTACCGGTACCGGGAGGGCCCATCAGCAGAACGCCCTTCGGGATTCTTGCGCCCAAAGCATTGAATTTCTTTGGATGCTTCAGGAAATCAACCACTTCCTCCAGCTCTTTCTTCTCCTCATCCGCGCCGGCAACGTCATCAAAGGTCACTTTGCTTCCATCGTCCTTGGGGCGGGCTTTGGCCTTGCCGAAGCTGTTCATTTTGCCTCCGCCGTTGGCCTGCCTCATAATCATAAAGTAACCGCCAAACATCAGCACCGCCAAAATCAAAGTTGGCAGGAGAGAAACCCAAACCGGCGTCGGCTCCGCCGGAATATACTCTGTGGGGAATACTTCCTCCGGATGCTCCGCCTCGTATTTTTCAAGATACGGAGCAATATCTTCCCGGAAGTAAGTGATGCTCGCCAGTTCGTAAACAATCGGCGTCTCTTTTCCGCTGACTTGCATCGTCAGATAGCCGGTATTAAAGTCAATGCTGTACTTCTCCACCTGCTCCTGCTTAAAGTAGTTTACAATTTGAGAATAGGTATAGGTTTCTGTCTGCTGCGGCGTCCAAGTGAACATCACAACAGCGAGGATGGTCAGCAGTACAAGCATTGCGACATACAGGCCGATCCCCTTCATCTTTTTCTGCATTAGGCTATTCACTCCTCTTGGAATTATTGATTGGTTTCATTACACGATCATCTATAACTATATGTAGAATGAAACACATTATTTATTTTCCGCTGTAAACTTCCGGTTTCAGAACGCCGATAAAAGGCAGATTGCGGTATTTTTCCGCATAGTCCAAACCATAGCCTACAACAAATTCATCCGGAACCTGGAAACAGTAATAATCCGGCCGGATATCTTCCTCTCTGCGTTCCGGTTTATCCAGCAAAGTCGCGATTCGGATGCTTCTCGGATTGCGCTGACGCAGCATTTCTCTCAAACTATAGAGCGTCTTTCCGCTGTCCAGAATATCCTCCACCAAAAGCAGGTCATAGCCTTCCAGCGGAATATCCAGATCTTTCAGGATTTTCAGCGACTTATGCACGGTTCCGTTTCCATAGCTGGAAACGGACATAAAATCAATTCTTGCCGGAATGGTGATGGCACGCATCAGATCAGCCATAATAATCACGGAGCCTTTCAGAACGCTGACCATCAGCAGATTTTTGTCCCTATAGTCTTCGCTGATCTGTCTGCCCATTTCCTGTACTTTTTTCTGGATTTCTTCTTCACTGATCAAAACTCTTTCAATATCCCGCTTCATACTTACAACTCCTTCAACACGCGGATCAAGATAATGTTGCTGCTCTTTTCATCCGGCAAAGCGTCCGCTCGGACGCCGAAGCCCTCCAGCCACACAGGCCCCTTCTCATCGCATAAAACCGCCAGTCGGGAACGCTCCTCGATTGGGATTTTTCTTTGGTTCAGCAGCTTTTTAAAGGATCTGGCCTTAGTGAAACCGGCAAGCTGGATGCTGTCCCCAGGTTTTCTTTGCCGTATCTCCGCGATACCGTCAATTTTATCATAATCCAAGGCATTTTTTAAGTCTTCTTCTTGATTGTTTGCAAAGAATTTATATTTTTCTCTGTTTATTGGTAAAATCAGCAGCTTTTTCCCTTCAAAAAGGGCATTTTCTCCTGTTTTCATGGTTACGGAGAAGAAGGGCTGCTGCTTTAACGCCTGTTTCAGACGGATTTTCTTTTCCTCGACCTGCAAAAAATATCCCTTGTGCAGCTCCAGTGTGCCTTTCCGCGCAATCAGGGCAAGTACGTCATCAATTTTCTTTCCGGAACATTCCGCTCCCGCCTTTTCCAGCCAAAATGCCGCCATTCGCTTCTGCATAGCGGGATGAAGCCGCAGAAATTCTTCCCGACTCCACTGATTTTCCCCCAAAGACAGAGATGCAAGCTCTGCAAAATGCTGTTTCTCCAGATAGTCTTCCTCAAGCTGCGCCTGTTTAGACAGGCGTACGGCACTTTTTACAAAGGCAGGATTGATCTCCTCCATCATCGGCAGCAAATGGTGACGGATGCGGTTCCGGGTATATTCATCGGTCAAATTACTACTATCCGTAATATAATCCAGCTTATTTTCCATACAGTAATTTTCAATTTCCGCCCGGCTGCAATAAAGCAAAGGGCGGATGATCTGTCCTCTTACCGGCGGGATCCCCACCAGCCCTTTCAGGCCAGTACCTCTTGCCAGATGAAACAGCACTGTCTCTGCCAGATCGTTGGCATTGTGAGCGGTTGCGATGCGGTCACTCTCCGAGCTGAGTAATTCTCCAAAGTGCCGATAGCGCAGCTCCCGGGCATATTCCTCTACCGATTGGCCCGCCTCTTTTGCGCCTTCCCGGACATTCTCCCGAAATATTGCCAGCTCAATGCCCCGTTCCCGGCAAAAATTCCGGCAAAACGCCTCATCCCTCTGGGCTTCCTCTCCTCGAAGCTGATGATTGACATGACAGGCCACCACCGTCAAGTCCAGTTCCTGCCTTAGCTCCCACAAAAAAGAAAGCAGGGCGACTGAATCCGCCCCGCCCGAAAAGCCTGCTACAACACGGCTGCCTCTGGGAAGCATATTGTACCGCTGAATCGTTTCAATTGCATTATGGCGCATCCCGGAAATTCTCCCTGCTTACAAATTGGCTGTGAGCACCGTCAAAGATGAGGTTCACCGTATCGGTGGCACCGTGACGGTTTTTAGCCAGAATACATTCCGCCTGACCGCGCTCCTCCGTATCCTCTTCGTAGTATTCTTCCCGATACAAGAACATAACCATATCCGCGTCCTGCTCAATGGAGCCGGACTCACGCAGATCAGACAGCATTGGTCGGTGATCGGTACGCTTATCCGAACTACGAGACAGCTGAGACAGGGTCAGCAGTGGGATATTCATCTCTTTTGCCATGATTTTCAGGTTTCTGGTAATTTCAGAAACTTCCTGAACACGGTTTTCGATGTTTCTGCCTGAAGTCAAAAGCTGCAAATAGTCGATCACCACCAGATCCAGCTTGGGCAGACGGCGCAGCTTGGCTTTGATCTCCGCAACCGTGATGCCCGGCGTATCATCAATGTACATTTCCCACTGAGACATCATTTCCACCACGTCAGCAACCTTGCTCCAATCGCTCACCGGCAGGTCTCCAGCTCGAAGCTTTGTTCCGTCAACCCCTGCCATTGCGGACAAAATCTTGTTCACCACCTGGTCCCGGCTCATCTCCAGGGAGAATACCGCAACCGTATAACCTTTTTTTGCCACATTGGTAGCAATATTGAAGGCGAATGTGGATTTACCCATCGCCGGACGTGCTGCCAGAAGGATCAAGTCGGAACGGTTCAATCCGTTGGTGATCCGATCCAGACCCGAGAATCCACTGGGAACGCTGGTTGCCTTGCTCTGTTCCGGAGACTGGATCCGTCCGTATACATCCATCAAGATCCGGTTGATATGGACCAGCCCAGTGGAATCCTTACCCTTGCGAATATCGTACAGCTTCTGTTCCGTCAGCTCCATCAAACTGCGGGATTCCGTCTGCGGCTCTCTGGCATAGGTCAGCACATCCTGCGCCACCTCGATCAGACGGCGCAGATAGTACTTTTCCTGAACGATTTTAGCGTAATAAACCACATTGGAGGTTCCCGGCACCACCTGTACCAGCTGGGTCAGGTATACCTTGGCTTCATTTTCAGCCGAAAAAACCTCCTGCTTCTTCACTTCCTCCAGTACGGTGATCACGTCAATTCCTCTGGCAGTGGTAAACATTTGCAGCATGATGGAAAAAATCTGCTGATGCTGCCTGCGGTAAAAGGAATCCGCACTGATGTACTCCAGCACTGTACTGAGACAGTCCGGTTTCAATAAAACCGCTCCCAGCACAGACTGTTCCGCTTCCAAGCTGAAGGGCAAAGATCCCTCTGTGCTTTCCAGAAACGCTTCCGCCAAGATATCCCCCTCCTTTCCCCACAACTCGATACGATCTGGAAATTATTCTCCAACTTCTACAACGATTTTTGCGCTGATCCCTGTATAGAGTTTAATTTCCGCGTTATAGGTGCCATGGCCTTTGATATCGCTCTGAAGATTAATTTTTTTCTTATCCACAGCGATCTTCAGCTGAGAATTGACAGCTTCCGCGATCTCTTTGGAAGTAACCGAGCCGAACAGTTTGCCGTTGGCGCCCATTTTGGCGCTGATTTTGACCTTTTTGCCTTCAAGCTGTTTTGCGGTATCCAAAGCCTGCTGCTTTTCTACATCCAGTTTATGCTGTTTTGCTGCTTCTTTGGATTTCATTTCGTTCATCGCCTGAGCGCTGGCAGCAACAGCAATCCCTCGCTTGATCAGGAAATTCTGAGCGTAACCGTCCGCAACCTCCACCATCTGTCCTTTTTTTCCAGTACCTTTTACATCCTGCATTAAAATTACTTTCATCGTATATCTCCTCCTACCTTATCATAAAGGGACTCAACCATTTATTTTTCCGCTGCCGGCGCTGCTTCCATAATCTGCACCGGACCGGCGTCGGCCGCAGCCGGCTCCGGATTTAATGTATTCAGGTATTCATCAATGGCCGCATTAAGCTTCTGACGTACCTCCTTCATTGTTGTACCTTTGATCTGAGCGCCCGCCATCGTTTGATGACCGCCGCCGCCTAATTTTTCCATCACAACCTGAACATTCATCTTACCCATGCTTCGCGCTGACAGTCCGATAACGTCTTCCCCCTCCGGATAGAGGACAAAGGAACCGTAAACATCGTTGATGTTCAGCAATTCGTCCGCTGACTGCGCCGCCACCACCTTGATCTGATCGATTTTCTCTGTAACGGCCGCAATGGCACAATGGTTGTACACCTCTGCCGAAGCCACAACCTTGCAGCGCTCCTGATAAGCTTCCATTGTCGAGGCGAAAAGTGCCTTAACTTCGATCGTATCCGCGCCCATACGCTTCAGATAGGCCGCAGCCTCAAAGGTACGAACGCCGGTGCGCATGATAAAGTTTTTCGTATCCAGCATAATACCGGACAAAAGCGCATCGGCCGCGCCTGCGTTGATCCGGTATTTGTCTCCTATGTACTGAAGCAGCTCCGCCACCATTTCCGATGCGGAGGACGCAAACGGTTCATGATGGAAGATCACCGCGTTGTCAATATAACCTACCATCTTCCGGTGATGGTCGATAACGGCAATGTCCTTGCAGGCCTCATAAACCTGCGGAGCCTCCAGCATTTGCGGCGTATGGGTATCCACAATGATCAGCAGGGTCTTTTCCCCCACATAATTGATCGCGTGTTCCGGATCCACAAAAGCGTCCTCAAAACCGTTGATCAGAAGCCGCTCATACAGGTTTTTGACCAGGCTGGTTTTTTCATTGTAGATGATCTTTGCCGGCTTGCCCATCTCCTTAATGGCATAGTACAAGCCTGCTGCCGCACCCATACAGTCCAAATCAGCAAAACGGTGCCCCATCAGCACAACATTGGAACTGGACTGGATCAGCTCCAGCAGAGCGGTCGCCACAATACGGGTCTTAACCTTTGTACGCTTTTCAACCCCCTTGGACACACCGCCATAGAAGTCGTAACCGTTCTTGGTTTTGATGGCAGCCTGGTCGCCGCCCCGTCCCAAAGCCATATCCAAAGCTTGGCTGGCCATTTCCTCCGCCTCCGCAATGGATTTTGCCTCCCGGCCCACACCGATGGACAGAGTGACCGGCATTTTTTCTCCGGCCTCGATGCGGCGCACATCATCCAGCACATTAAAGCGGTTTTCGATCACACCGCGGAGATAACGATCCTCCAGTATCACAAAGAAGCGGTCCTTGTCAATTTTTTTGACAATACCATGGTTATTGCCCACGAAAGTCTCGATCACATATTCCACTTCCGCCATGATCTGGGATCTCTCGTTTTCTTTTGCGGTTTGGAGCATCTCGTCATAGTTGTCGATCATGAACCACGCAACGGCAGGACGGGAGCTGAAATACTCCTTGGCAATGCGTTTCAGTTTGTCATCGTCAATGAAGTAGCTCACATTAAGCCCCTCCGCCTCATGCCCGGCCTTGGAGGGAAAGGCGGTAAAGAGCTTTCCCTTGTAATCCACACCGTAACCACTGGGCGGACAGGGCTGATCCACATTCAGATTCGGGAAAAGATCGTGAATATTGTAGCCAAAGCTGTCCTCACCGGCAAAAACTTTTTCCTTCATCAGCTCGTTATACCATAAAATCTCACCCTGCTGGTTGAATACCACTACCGGCAGAGGAAAGGACAGCAATGCGTCCTTTTGGTACGGTGTCAGGAACGCATTGATGTTCCGGTAAAAGCGATTCATGGTCAGATTGACTGTAAAGATTTTGTAGAACGCCGCGGCGGAAGCGGCAAGCATCAGCAAAACCGCAATGCCAAGGGCCACATTCTGCTCGTAAAGAGCCATAGACACCGCCACCACGTCCAGCACGCCAATGGTAATCGCCAACGGCGCAAACAGTACGATCTTCTTTTTCATATAATACCTCCTTTGCCCTGCAAAGGTCATCTTTCGGGCCTTAGGCCTCCTGCAAAACCACCAGGATCATCGGGCTGCGCTTGGTCTGCCCGTAGAAATATTTGCTTACATCATCTTTCATCCGCTGTTTCAGACTGCTCCAGTCGCGGATCCCGTTTTTCAGGCAGGTTTCCGCCGCATTTTTGGCGATCTCCTGTGCCTGATTGATCATATCCTCGCTTTCACGGACATAAACAAAACCTCTGGAAATAATATCCGGTCCGGCGATCAGTTTTTTGGACTTGGTATTAATGGTAGCTACCACCACAATCAAACCGTCCTCCGCCAGATGTTTGCGATCCCGCAGCACAATGCTGCCAACATCGCCTACACCCAGACCGTCCACCATAACGGCACCGGAACTAACCTCTCCGCTTACTTTAACGCTTTCCCCGTCCAGTTCCAGAATTTGTCCGACCTCTGGGATCACAACATTTTCGCTGTTCATGCCCATACCCACAGCCAGCTCCTCCACCTTCATCTGGTGCTTGAACTCACCGTGCATCGGCAAAATAAATTTCGGCTTGGTCAAGCACATCATCAGGCGAAGCTCATCCTGACAGGCGTGACCGGACACATGGGTTTCGTACATTTTTTCATAAATTACTTCCGCGCCCAGCTGCATAAGCTGATTGACCACGCGAGATACAAGCTTTTCGTTGCCGGGGATCGGTCTTGCGGAAATAATGATAAAGTCGTTGTTGGTCACATTGACCTTCCGATGATCGCTCATCGCCATGCGAGTCAATGCCGACATGGGCTCGCCCTGGCTGCCGGTGGTAATAATGACCACCCGCTCCTGCGGCAGACGATTGGCTACGTCAATATCCACCATCAAGTCCTTCGGAATACTCAGATACCCCAATTCCACAGCCGTTGCCACTACATTGACCATGCTCCGTCCGGATACCGCGACCTTTTTATCGTATTTTTCCGCATAATCCATGATCTGCTGAATCCGGTGAATGTTGGAGGCAAAAGTAGCGATGATGATGCGGCGTGTGCCCGCCATCTGGAACAGACGATCCAGGGATGCGCCTACCTTGCGTTCGCTGTTGGCCATACCCGGAACTTCCGCATTGGTGGAATCCGGCAGAAGGGCCAGAACACCGTTGGCGCCCAGTTCACCGAAACGGGCCAAGTCGATAATATCACCCTGAATCGGGCTGTAGTCGATCTTAAAGTCACCGGTCTGGATGATCACACCTACCGGCGTGTGGATAGCCAGCGCGCAGGCATCCGGAATCGAGTGATTCACATGAATAAATTCCACACTCATGCAGCCGGCTTTGATCACATCCCTTGCCTTTACCTCCACCAGCTGAACGGTACCCAGCAGTCCATGCTCCTTCAGCTTGTTTTTGATCAGGCCGATGGTCAGGCGGGTAGCGTATACCGGAACATTCAGTTCCTTCAGAAGATAAGGCAGAGCGCCGATATGGTCCTCATGACCATGGGTAATAAAAATCCCGCGGACTTTTTCTTTGTTGCTTTTGGTCACATAAGTAAAGTCCGGGATAACAATGTCGACACCCAGCATGGTTTCATCCGGGAAAGCCAGACCGCAGTCCACGATAAACATATCGTTTCCGCATTCATAGCAGGTCATATTTTTTCCGATCTCATTCAGACCGCCCAGCGGAATGATGCGCACCGGATTTTTTACGGGCTTTTTGCTGCGGCGCGGGTGTTTCTTCCCTTTGTTCTCACTGGTGAACAGATTCTGAACCGCTTTCTGCACATTCTGAACCGTTCCGGTCAATTCAGCTTTCTCAACTTTCGGCGCTTTGGACGTGTTTTTAGCAGAGGAAGATTTTTTTGCCGTCGTTTTTTCTTCCTGTTTTCCCGCCTTGCCGCTCCCCTGTCCGGATGAACGGCGGGGTCTTCTGGTTTGTTTGGTGCTTTTTTCTGGAGCTGCGCTGCTCTGGATCTTTTTTTCTGTATTTTTCTCTGTATTTTTCTCTGTATTTTTGTCGTTTGTCATTGTTCCTCCTGTAATCCAGCGGAATTTGAAAAGACAGAACAAAAGCGGAGGTCTTTTAACGCTATACAACCATAGAAAGGCATGCGCCACCAACCAGAGAAGTCTTTTCTCCGGTGTTTTCCACTTTTTCATTGGATTTGGGTTTCCGCTCCGTTGGCCAGCTCCGTTCTCTTTTGGATGGTCCAACGCTCTCAAATTCCAGTTATGTTTTTTCCTGCACATAGCCACGTAGCGCACTGCTATGTAAATTCATCCCTGTCCTTACTTTAGACCGATCCTGTGGTTGGGACACAGAATCGACCTGCTCAGGGCCGCATATTTAATCTATTTTATTTTATCCTTTCTCAACGCTTATGTCAAGGTACAGACTTCTTATTGAAAGCCTCCGCCTCCTGTGCTATGCTTATTGCTGCGATGACTCCTACCTTTGGAAAGCGGATGACGCATTCGTTCTCCTGACTGCCCAATAAATACTGCTACTATTTTGTACCACTCCCGCCTGATTCATACAAAAATACAAAAACAAGCCGTTACCTGTAAAAAGACCGTCTTTTTCCTCTTTTCTCTTGTTCCAACCGATCAAATCTTTTATAATAAGAAAGAGTTTCCTTATTCCAAAGGAAAAGAAATCTCTGCAACACTTTCCTTCCCTGTATTTCCAAAACATGACAGGGAACACTATTTTTACTGACAGCACAAGGAGGCACTATGTCCCAACCAAAACATGTGGATATTTACACCGACGGCGCCTGCTCCGGCAATCCAGGGCCGGGAGGCTACGGCGTCATCCTGAACTATAAGGGTACCCGGCGGGAACTTTCCGGCGGAGAGGCCGCCACCACCAATAACCGTATGGAACTGATGGCGGTCATCACCGGGCTAGAAGCCTTGAAAGAACCCTGCGAAGTCACTCTTTACTCCGACTCCAAATATATTATTGACGCGATCCAGCAGCGCTGGGTCTATAAATGGAAAGCCAACGGCTGGATGCGGAACAAAAAAGATCCGGCTTTGAATCCGGATCTCTGGCAGCGGCTTCTGGAGCAATTGGAGCGTCATCAGGTAAACTTTGTCTGGGTAAAAGGACATGCCGGTCATCCGGAGAACGAGCGCTGCGACGCATTGGCCGTGGCAGCCGCCGCAAAATATAAATCCTAAAAAATTCTATTGATTTCTCTACCTTTTAGGTATACAATAGATTTAAACCCAAAACCTTAAACAAAGAAAGGATGATCCTTCTTGAATAATAGAATCGTTTACGCTGATAATGCGGCTACCACCCGCATTACCGAACCTGTTCTGCAGGCCATGATGCCTTATTTGACGGAGAATTACGGCAATGCCAGCAGTCTCTACTCTTTGGGCGTAAAATCTGCTCTTGCTCTGGATAAAGCACGAAAACAGGTCTCCTCCGCTCTCAACGCTGAACCATTTGAAATCATTTTCACCGGCTGCGGCTCCGAGTCGGACAACTGGCTGAAGGTTTTTGCCAAAACTCTGGCAAAAAGAGGCAAAACACATTTGATCACTACCTGTGTGGAACACCACGCCCTGCTCCACAGCATGGCCCGGCTGGAAAAAGAGGGCTTTACGGTCACTTATCTGCCGGTAAACAAAGATGGTTTTATCTCTGTAGAGGACTTTAAAAATGCCATCACCGAAAAAACCGGCCTGGTTTCCATTATGTTTGCCAACAATGAAATCGGCACCATTCAGCCGATCCCGGAAATCGGCGCGATCTGCCGGGAAAAAGGAATTTGGTTCCATACCGACGCTGTACAGGCAGTGGGCCATGTTCCGGTGGACGTAAAAGCCATGAACATTGATATGCTTTCCCTGAGCGCTCATAAATTCCATGGTCCAAAAGGTGTGGGCGTGTTCTACTGCCGCAAAGGAATCCCGATGGACAACCTGATCGACGGCGGCGGACAGGAACGGGGCAAACGGGCCGGCACAGAAAATGTGGCTGGTATCGTAGGTATGGGCGCGGCAATTGAGATTGCGGTGGCTCACATGGACGAGCACGCCAAAAAAGTCACAGCTCTGCGGAATCGCCTGATTGACGGCCTGCTGGCAGCCGTTCCGAAAAGTCATCTTAACGGCTCTCGGGAAAATCGGCTCCCCGGCAACGCCAACATTTCCTTTGTAGGTGTAGAAGGCGAATCCCTGCTGCTTCGCCTGGATCAGGCCGGCATTATGGCATCCTCCGGCTCTGCCTGCGCCTCCGCCTCCCTCGACCCCAGCCACGTTCTTATGGCTTTGGGTATGCGCCACGAAGAAGCACATGGCTCCGTCCGCCTCACCCTTTCCGAGGAAAACACCGAAGAGGATGTTGATTATATCATCCAGACCCTGCCGGGAATTGTAGCTTCTCTGCGCGCTATGTCTCCGCTGTGGGAAAGCATGATGAACAAAAACCAGGATTAATGTTTGATTATAGGAAGGAAAATCAAGATGATTTACTCTGCAAAAGTAATGGAACACTTCGCTAACCCCCGCAACGTGGGCGAACTTGCTGACGCAAATGGTATCGGCGAGGTCGGCAACGCGAAATGCGGCGATATTATGAAAATCTACCTGAAAATTGAAAATGACACCATCGTGGATGTCCGCTTCAAAACCTTCGGCTGCGGCGCAGCGATCGCAACCAGCTCCATGGCAACGGAACTGATCAAAGGAAAACCTCTGAGCGAAGCACTGAAATTGACCAATAAAGCCGTTGTTGAGGCTTTGGATGGTCTGCCGCCCGTAAAAATCCATTGCTCCGTATTGTCGGAGCAGGCTATCAAAGCTGCCATTGCCGACTATTATACTCGTCTGGGGATTGATCCAACCCCATTTGTAGGCAAGCTGGACAGTGAGGAGGAGCATGAGCATGGATGCGCATGTGACTGCGACGAATAAGCGTATTCTTGTCGCTCTCAGCGGTGGTGTGGACTCTTCTGTTTGCGTTTACCTGCTGAAAGAACAGGGCTACCAGGTGGAGGGCGCGGTTATCGAATTTTCACCAGCCCATACCGCAGCTGTACAAGCTGCCCAGCGCTCCGCGGAGCAGCTTGGTATCCCTCTGCATATAATCCGTGCCCACGATGAGTTCCGAAAAAATGTTATTGAGCCCTTCTGCCTGGAATATAAGGCAGGCCGCACGCCAAATCCCTGCATTATCTGCAATCCAACTACAAAATTCCGCCTGATCTGTGAAAAAGCCAAGGCACTGGGCATCCCCTACATCGCTACCGGCCATTATGCCGGGGTAGTCAAAACGGATCGGGGCTGGCTTATCCGCCGCTCCGCTTGTCTGCAAAGAGACCAGTCCTATATGCTCTACCGCCTGACGCAGGAGCAGCTTTCCATGCTGATCCTGCCGCTGGAAGGCATGGAGAAGCCGGTCGTCCGTGAGATCGCGGCAAAAATCGGCCTTTCCTGTGCTGACACGCCGGATTCACAGGAGATCTGCTTCATTCCGGACAACGATTACGCCGGATACATCGAGCGAAATTTCGGCAAGTCCAAACAGGGCGATATTATCGCTCCCGATGGTCAGGTTTGCGGTCAGCATCAGGGACTTCTCCATTATACGGTGGGACAGCGGAAACATATTGGCGTAGCTTTGGGCTATCCAGTGTTCATCAAGTCCATGGATCCGAAAAAAAACTGCATCTATCTGGCGAAAACCGGCGATGAATATGCCAAAGGCATCACGCTGACCGACTGCGTCACTTTTGACCACCCGATTTGGGACAGCACACCAACTTGCGCTTATGTAAAAATTCGTTCCCGTGCCTCCCTTTCTCCCGCAAAAATCACTTTGCAGGAAAACGGTACAGCGACTATTTTGTTTGATCAACCGCAGCGCGCTCCTGCTCCAGGCCAGTCCTGCGTGATCTATACCGACGATGGCTATGTTCTCGGCGGCGGTTTTATTGACAAACAGATTGTATAATTTTGCATCCAGTTTGCAACTATTTTCTCACCCATCAGACTGTTTTCGGACAGCCTGATGGGTTTGTTTTTAATCAAATTAAAACTTTTTTCCACTTATCCCTCCTCTGATTGCAGAAAAATTGGTTTTGTGTATAATTCACATATCTGTTGTCTTTTGTTTGATTCCTCCGGCGTAAAGTTATTAAATTTATCACAAATTAGGAGGAAAAAAGACTATGAAAAAAGTTCTTTCCGTACTGCTTGCAGCTGCTATGGTAATGGGCATGAGCGTATCTTCCTTCGCTCTGACCTTCGAAACCGGCGCTGCTAATACTGCTAACGGTGATTATCAGTCCTTTGGTAAACCAAACTCTTCCCAGTGCTACCATGATAAAAATGGCAACACTGCTATGCCTGTAAACGAGATTGAATTCGCTAATAACTTTGCTGTTAATGGCGATTGGTATTCTGATTCTGAAGGTACATGGGATCTGTCTAAAGTGGTTCTGAACCCAGGCGATGTTTTGACTTTCGTACCAAAACTTAATGGCGAAGATATCACCAAGCTGGATAGCTGCTGGTCTATCAACATCAAAGGTAATGAATACGTTAAAAAAGCTGAGTTTGATTGGCAGGATCGCGGTCAGACCAAACGTGTAGTAGTTAAAGTAACTCTGGTAAGCGATTTTGACGAACTGGATGAAGATGAGATCTCTCTGAGATTGTATATTGCTGATAACAACAGCAAAACTACTAACAAACAGTCCGATGGTGTTAAACTGGTTCTTCCATTTGACAACTACAAAGAAAAATATGTTCGTTTCGATTACACCAACGACGTAGACTACGCTGCAAAATGGATCGTTGAAGAAGGCAAAAAAGGCACTGCTGTATTCGATTTCGAAGACGCTGCTTACTTCACCGTTAAAATGATCCCAGAAGAAGAAGTAGTTCTGAACTTCTCCCAGGATTACAACAAAGACATCGACAAAGCTTACAACGAGTACGATGCTGAACTGGAATTCTACAACTTCAAAGGCACCAAAGATGAATTCACCAAAGTTGGCGAACTGTTCATCCCTGCTGACAAAGATTCCTTCATCTACGAGATCGTTGACGATGAACTGGTAGAGGTTGACGCTGAATACGTTAAAGGCTACAAAGTTGATGGCTTCTCCGCTAAAAACGGTTGGGTTATCGAAACCAAAGAACTGGGTTACTATGTAGTAGCTGACGAAGAGCTGGTTGTTGCTGAAGAAGAAAACAAAGAAAACACCAACAACTCCGGCAACAAAACCAACCCAGAAACCGGTGCTAACGATTTCGTAGGCGCTGCTGTTGCTCTGGCAGTTGTATCTGTAGCCGCTGCTGGCGCTCTGGCTTTCAAAAAATAATTAACTCTCTGAGTTGATTATGAACACCTTCGTGTTCTTAAGCTGAATAACTGATTCAAACCCCCGCTCTGTCCTCCACTCAGAGCGGGGGTTTTTCTGTTTTCAACAAAAAATCAGAAAAAATCGGATGATTCTTTATGAACCATCCGATTTTTTTATACTATAATCTCCTTACGGGTGTTTTTAAACACATCCAATCACTATAAGGAGGAAGCGATTTTCATGGAAAATAAGCAAAATTCCAAAAAGTCACATATTAAAGTTTCTGTCTCCAAACAGGATCCATTGACCGTTGGTCAGTGGCTGGATCCTTGGTTGGAGAATTATGTCCGTCCGGGGATCCGCCAATCCACCTACGAGATTTATCGGGCCTATCTGAACAATCATCTGCTTCCAAAGCTGGGAGATATCCCTCTGGAAGAGCTGAGCTCAGGGGATATCCAGATTTTCCTTCGGGATTTGCAGACCAACGGAAACCAGAAATCCCACAACAAGGGTTTGGCGCCATCCACCATTATCTGTATCCGCAATCTACTGAAATCTGCGTTGGAACAGGCGGTCAGTGAAGGAAAAATTCCTCGCAATCCGGCCCGGCAGACCAAACCGCCGAAGTCAGAACAGCAGGAAATGAACATTTTGTCACAGGAGGAGGTCGCTCTCTTTTTGCAGCGCTCTGTTCAAAGCCGATTTTATGCTGCTTATGCCCTGACTTTAACAACCGGCGTGCGCCGGGGAGAGGTTTTAGGGCTTCCATGGCGCTCGGTTTATTTGGGCATCCCATGGACTACCTTGGACGAGCTGCTCCCGTGGCAAAAGATCGCTCAGCTTCCCCTGTGGGACACAGAAGCGCTGAAACAGATGCTGAAACACAGGAGGATACGCCTGAGAAAAGACCCTTTTATCACGATTACCCAGCAGCTCAGTGATCTGCGGGAGGGACCGCAGTTAACTCTGCCAAAGACAAAGCGTTCTCAGAGGGTCATCGGGATTCCTATGGACACGGCTTTGATCCTGATTTTCCAGCGCAGCATCCAACGCCAGGAGAAGGCTCTGCTCGGCGAAAGCTATAACCCCAATAATCTGGTTTTCTGCGATAAAAAGGGGCAGGCTCTGAACCCCCGTCAGTTTACCCGCCGTTTTCAGCGTGAATTGGAGCGCAGCGGCATTAAAAAAGTTCGTTTTCATGACCTTCGGCATACCGTTGCTACTATGCTGTTGGAGGATGGTAAAGCCATCAACACCGTTCAGGAGATTCTTGGTCATTATAACCCAGCCTTTACAGCTTCTCAGTATGGCCATGTGACCAATCGAATGCAGCAGGAGGCTACGGAGACCCTGGGACAGGTGCTCAAAAAGGCGCGCAGTCATCCGGAGCCTTAATCGTACGATTCCAGTAAACGCCAAATCGCCGCGTTGGATACCAAAAAGCCCTCCACCGTGAGAGCCAGATGCTGCTCATCCATAACGGCCAAGCCATGTTTTTGCAGCTGCTCTGCCTGCTGTTTCAACGGCTGAAGATCCACCTGCGGGTAGCGAGCCGCACAGTCTTCGAACCGCAGGCCCTCGGTCAGGCGCAGACGCAGCATGGCGTATTCAAAGAAGCTGCCGCCTTTCCCATCCAACAGCCAGAGACTCCAGGGATTCTCCGCCTTGAGGAAGCTCTCCAGGTCCCGCTCAAAATAGCGCCGTTCCCCGTTCCAGAAGGAATGGGCGGCCGGGCCGATTCCCAAATATTCGGAGCAGTCCCAATAACGGACATTGTGGCGGCTGTATCGACCATTTTTCGCAAAGTTGGAGATTTCATACTGGGAAAAGCCGTATTTCTCCAGCTCTCTGACGGCATAGAGATACAAATCTGCCGTTTTCTCCTCATCTGGGCAGAATCGTTCTATCTGGCGGCGGCTGAAGGGGGTGCCCTCTTCTATCTTTAACAGGTAGGCAGAGACATGCTCCACCATGGGGCAAAAAGTCTGGCAGAAAATTTGAATGGATTCCTCGGTTTGGTTCGGCGTAGCCAGCATCAGATCAACAGAAATATTATGAAAGCCGGCTATGCGGCACAGTTGTACAGCCTCCTTCGCCTGAGCTGCTGTATGAAGCCGTCCCAGCGTACGGAGCTGCTGATCCACTGCCGACTGAACACCGATGGAGATGCGGTTGAAACCGCCCTCCCGCAGCTTTCGCAGTTCCTCCAGCGTCATGGCCGCCGGATTGGCTTCCAGCGTAATCTCACAGTCATCCGTAAGAGAAAACTGTTCTTTTGCTTGTTCCAAAATCGCCAGGAGCCGTGCGCTTCCCAGCAAAACCGGTGTCCCGCCCCCAAAATAGACGGAATCCACCGGCTGATCTTTTCGAGGCGCCTGCTTCAGCGCGCGTAAAAGAGCCTGCGTGTACTGTTCGGCCTGTTCATCGCTGTACCGGACGGAATAAAAATCGCAGTACGGGCATTTCGACCGGCAAAAAGGAATGTGAATATAAAGTCCAAAGCTCTGTTTCATAATTCTCCTATCTTAGATATCACGCTCAGATATCACAAAACCCTCCAGAAATACGGTTCTGCCGCTCTCTGAAGGGTTTTTCCTATTTCTGAATGACAGTATCCATAATACTCATCACATTGCTGCTGATGGCTGTAGGCTGGCTCTGATCATAGCCCAGATACATCAGAGTACCACCGTCCTCCTCGCTGTAGTCTATCAGCAAGTACAAGCCATTTTCCACTGTAACAGCATCCTGTACCTGTTCCGCCAGCAATTTTGGTTCTTTGGAAGAGTGAATTTCTTTCTCAAACAGTTGACTGCTGTCGTTTCTGAAGTAGATTTTGTCCCCTTTGCTGCTGATCCCGATGACATAAATATTGTTGGGGCTGTCATAAACCGTTGAGGAGGGCTCACCAAAGGGTTTCAGGTTCAGGGTGTTGCCGGACTGTTCCAGAACGGAACCGTCGCTGATGAGTACATAACCGATTTCCACGCCGTTTTCGATTTTTTCCAGAAGGTCAGCATCCAAGGTGACGGTTTCCGGCGCGGTAAGGGAACCGGCACGGTATTTATACACCCGATCACCCTTTGTCCAGTAGAAAGCGTCATTTTGTTCCGTCAGATAATAGAGATCCGAAGCGTAGACATAGTTTTCCGGCACATAAAAATCTGGGAAAACTTCAAATACACTGCCGTTTTGATCGGCGGCACAGAAGGCGCCATCTTTATTGATGAAGTGGAACTGTCCTTTTTTTACTTCCTCCGGGATGATAAAGCGGTTGTCCTGTTCGGTAACCAGCATTTCATTGGAGGCCTCATTGAGCCACGGGTAGGTTTTGGCTACCGATTCTACCAGTGCCACAGCATCCTCAGCGATGGTCTGAGTGCTTTGGGTTTGCGGATCAAAGTAAAGCAGCTTACCCACCGGGTTCATGATCTCGTCCGAAAGCTCCACCTCACCAATGCAGGTCATGGCGCCGCTGTCCTGGTAGAAGGACAGTTCGCTTACCGTGGAGGCCACTTCCATCATCTGTCCGCTTGGGATATCGGTGACATAGTTGACGTCCACAGCCCGGCTGCCGCCCTCTTCAATGTCGATAATGTAGATATGAGCCCCGTCAGGAGACACAAAGTAGACTTCACTGGTGGAATTGTCAAAACGGTGGAGGGTTTCACCGGCCAGATAGCCGTTGTTCATCTGATAGCTGCCGTCAGAATTGTAGTCGGCGGCGGCAAATCCGATCACAGAATCGTCCCGGGAACAGTGAGTTACCAAAACAAAATCCGCAGGCACCAGTTCCGTTACCGGAGTGATAGAACCATCGTGATAGCGGTACTGCTGTGTCATGCCGTCTACGTTTTTGCTATAAAACACAGACTTCTCCGAAGAACAGGAAATACCCTGCACACCAGTATCCACGATTACAGGCTCCTGTCCTTCTTTCAGGGAGTAAAGAATGTATTCTGCATCTAGGCTTTGGTTTACGGTATCCAAAGCATTGAAAACGGTTTGCAGGTAAAGCACTTCTTCACCCATGCGAATGAAGTTTTCCTTGCCAATATAGGTAGCATTTCCGGAAATAATTTGGCTGAAAGTGTTGTAAGAGCTTAGATCCTTTGCGTTGTTCAAGTACAAGGTCAATTCCCTGTGATTTTCCGGCAAAACGGTGTGGATCGCGTTTTTGGTGGTATAAGAAACCATGGTGCGCTGCTTTGCAGCTTCCTCCGGGGTAGGCAGAGTTTCTTTTCCGGCAAAAATAAAACCGATGGCAGCCACACCTGCCACACAAACAGCAGCGGCCAAGATGATTGGGATCCTTTTCTTTTTATTTTCATCTTGCTTCAAAGTTTCTGCGTTTGAAAGCTGGATATTTTCCCCGCAGAAGGGGCACAGGTTTTCTCCCTCCGGGATTTCTTTCCCGCAGCAAGTACACTTCATTGCTCCGATACACCTTTCTTTCCATAATACTGCATCATGCTGATATCATAACGGTAATGCAATTATTATACCCCAAGTGGTAGGGCCCAGACAATAGCTTTTTTGTAAAAATTGAGAACGAAAGATTGCATTTCATCCGAAAATTTGCTATACTTATCAGGTCACATGGAGGTATACCCAAGTGGTTGAAGGGTCCGGATTCGAAATCCGGTAGGTCGGCTTTGCCGGTGCAAGAGTTCAAATCTCTTTACCTCCGCCAAAAGGCATCTGCGAAAGCAGGTGCCTTTTTTGTATGCTGTTTTAAACAACAGAAAAACCCCCGCTCTGAGTGGAGGACAGAGCGGGGGTTTGGATCCGTTATTCAGCTTAAGAACACGAAGGTGTTCATAATCAACTCAGAGAGTTAATTATTTTTTGAAAGCCAGAGCGCCAGCAGCGGCTACAGATACAACTGCCAGAGCAACAGCAGCGCCTACGAAATCGTTAGCACCGGTTTCTGGGTTGGTTTTGTCGGTAGAAGGTTTGGTGGTATCTTTGGTTTCTTCAACTTCGATTTCAACGTCAGCGTCGATTACTGCGTACTGGGTGTACTCAGCGTTTTCTACCAGGTAACCATCAGCTTTTTTGCCGGATTCGAATTTGTGACCTTTGATGTATTCAGCTTCAACTGGAACCAGTTCGCCGTCAACAACAGCTACAACCTGTTTGTTGTCTTTGGAAGCTGGGAACAGAATATCAACATTGTCAACATTCTTCAGTCTGAAGGTGATAACTTCTACATCGGTGTCGTATTCTTTGGACAAATCTTTGTTGTATTTGGTTTCAGCAGACAGAGTATATTTCTCACCAGAATACATTTTGAATTCGGTGTAAGCAGTACCGTCGAAGTCGATGGTAGCTTTAGCAGCTTTTTCACCTTTTTTGTAGGTATAGGTAGTTGGCTCGTCAACGGTGATAACCCAAGACAGATCTTCTTTGGTCAGTTCTTCTTTGTTGTAGTCGATGAAGTCGTAAGCAACTTTGATTTTATCGCCTTCAACATCATTCTCTCTGTCGTAGATGTAGAAGTGGAATTTAACTTCTTCTTCTTCGTAAGCGTCGAAGTCATCTTCCAGAACAACTTTTACATACAGATTCTTTTCATTGTTCCAAATAGTGCCTTTTTCATCGTAGAAGAATTCAGCAGAATCAACGAACTGAGCATTGTCAACTTTAATTCTCCAGTCTTTATCAGCTTTACCTGCAAAGTTTTTGCCATCAGCCCAGTCAACACGGAAGTACAGAGTGTCACCAGCCTTCAGATCTTTGATGTCTTTAGAGCTATCATATGCAACATAGGTATTGCCTTCTTTGTGCATTACATAGTTGAATTCGAGAGATGCTTTGATATCAGTGATATCTTTGTAGTTAGTGCTGGAATCGCCAGCGCCAAAAGTTTTGTCAGCAGAAGCAGCAAAAGCAGAAACGCTCATGCCCATTACCATAGCAGCTGCAAGCAGTACGGAAAGAACTTTTTTCATAGTCTTTTTTCCTCCTAATTTGTGATAAATTTAATAAAATCATTCCGAAAAAGCTTATCTCCACAATAACCTTTTTCGAACAACTCTGGAAAACACTCCACTTGGATCGCTCCAATGTTTCCCTTCGTTGATTGTATTATAACCGATGTTCACCCGTTCGTCAATACCTTTTCGCAATTTTTTTGTAATTATTTTGTCACCAAATATGAATATTTTGTTACGACATCCTCATTATACCCATTTAATGGCCTAAATATGCGCAAAATTAGCTGCTTCCGGACTTTTTTCTTCCAAATCGTTACGAAAATAATTACAAAATTGTTGCGCTCCTCCGCTCCACAAAAACAAAAAACTCCCCCGAAAGTCGGGGGAGTTTGGCTAACAGAGCTGATCCAACATTCCTTAATATTCAAAATGATTTTCAGCCGGCTCAACGGTGATTTTATTGATAACAACCTTGTGGCTGTCGGCCTCGGCAGCGGCAATGGCGTCTACAACGTCCATTCCCTCGAACACCTGACCGAAAACGGTATGTTTATAATCCAGCCATGGGGTACCGCCGATTTCTGCATATTTTTCCACGACTTCGTCCGGGAAACCGTCGCCGCGGGCATTGACGCCAACCTGTTTCATCTGATGCAGCAGGTCAACCGGCACTTCTTTCGCCTGCACAATGAAGAACTGGCTGCCATTGGTGCAGGGACCGGCGTTTGCCATGGACAGGGCGCCCCGGTAGTTGCGGAGTTTTACATCAAACTCATCCTCAAAGCTGTGGCCCCAGATGGATTCGCCGCCTGCGCCGGTACCGGTAGGGTCGCCGCCCTGGATCATAAAGTCATTGATGACACGGTGGAAGGTGATGCCATTGTAGTAGCCGTTTTCCGCATGGGTAAGAAAATTCTCTACCGCTTTCGGAGCAAATTCCGGGAAGAAACGGAGCTTAATGGTGCCTTTTTCGGTTTCCATAACGGCAATTTTGGCGTCTTTTGCAGGTTTTTCAAACTGATACATGATGAATGTTCCTTTCTTATTCGTAGTCAAAGTAATTTTCTGCGGGTTCTACGGTGATTTTGATGATTTTGGGCTGATTTTCAGCGGCAACTGTGCCGTTGTCGTCCTCGGTGATGGCATTGTCGATCAGTTCGTCCACAACATCCATGCCCTCAAACACCTGTCCAAACACAGTATAGCCGTAATCCAGCATAGGGTAGCCCCCAAGCTCCTGATAGGCATCGATGACTGCCTGCGGCCACTGAGCGTCCTCCATCTGTTTCAACAGGCTGTCCGGGATGTCAATGCCGTCCACAATGTAGAACTGGCTGCCCTGGGAATTGGGAAGCTGGGATTTTGCCATGCAGACCGCGCCTCGGAAGTGGCGAAGGTTTTCGCTGATCTCCTCGCCGAAGCCTTCGCCCCAGATGGATTCGCCGCCGGTGCCGTTGCCATTGGGGTCGCCGCCCTGGATCATAAAGTCCTGAATGATCCGGTGGAAGGTCAAGCCGTCATAGTAGCCTTCTTTGGCATGGGTAAGGAAGTTTTCTACCGCTTTGGGCGCATATTCCGGATAGAAGCACATTTTGATGGTGCCGGCTTCGGTTTCCATGATCGCCACCTCAGAGTCCTTGGCGGGTTTATCCAACTGAGGAAGCTGGATGTCGGAAGTATCCGAAGCAGGGGTTTCTGGCTGGGAATCTGTTTTATCCTGCTGGCAGCCGCTGAACATGGAGAGAGCCATGACGCCGGCCAAAAGCAGAGAAAGCCATTTTTTCATTGATTACACCTCGATTGATTTTAGTAACAGGCAAAGTGCCATTGTTTATTCTAACGGAAACGGGAAAGAAAATCAATATTCTCCCCGGATTATGCTTTTCCAAATCGTGAAGCTTTTGTAAATTCAAAAGAAAAGCCACGATTTTCATCGTGGCTTTTCAATGATGTGGAGTTTAGAAGTTCGAATTAAGGAGAATTATTTGCGTTTGAGAGCCAGTGCGCCGGCTGCTGCAACAGATGCAACGGCCAAAGCTACCGCGGAACCAACAAAATCTACCGCACCGGTGTCAGGGTTGTTTTTGTCGGAGTCATTGTTGTTGTCTTTATCAGAAGATGGTTTGGAAGGTTTGAATTCTTTTGCTTCCAGCTCAATATCGGAAACAACATAGTGGCCCAGGCTGTCGGTAACGATCTCCAGGGTTTCTTCCTCTTTGTTGTAATCGAAGTCTACATCGTAGAGCTTGCCGTCAACGATCTCGTAAACAAAGGAATCCTCGTTGCCATATAGGGACAGGGTACCTTTACGGATAAATTCATCATGAGTGCCGCGGAAGTTGTAGAATTCCAGCTCCGCATCTTCGTTAGTGATGGCAATTTCGCGAACGTAGTCACGGGACAGGTCCAGAAGAACTTTTTCGCCGTCATACATATTTACGTCGAAGAAGCACTCACCGGCAAAATCAAACACGGCGTTGCCGGATTTTTCGGATTTTACTTCCCATACGGATGGCTGTGCCACAAAGTTGATGAAATCAAAGGAAACTTCGCCGCCGTAAATATTTGCGAACTCCGCTTTTACCGTTACACGCTCGGTTTTGTTATTGGTGCCGCTTTCGTTGATGTATACACCGTAGGATACGCTTTCGCTGTCAACGCTGTCCAGCTGGTCATCCATTTCAACTTTGATGTAGAGAGCGCCATTTACCAGATTGGTGTCTTTTTCAGTTGCAGTGTAGAAGGAAGCATTCTCAACAAAGTCTCTTGCGGAGAATTTGATCTTCCAGTCTTTATCCACTTTGCCGGTGTAAGGAGCCGTAGCCATCACCTGAGCGGCAGGATTGGCCTGAGAACGCAACTCTGGGATATTTTCTTCAGAAGCGTCGCCTTCTGCGTCGGTTTCCTCTTCGCCTTCGGGAGTTTCCTCTTCAGAACCGTTGGTTTCATCCTCATTTTCCGGAGTTTCCGGAATCTGGTTTTCATCCTCATCTGGGGTTTCTTCCGGTGCTTCCGGAGTTTCTTCTACCAGAGTGGTGTGGGTCAGCGGCATGTAGATCACATCGCCTGGATTCAGAGAAATCTTCTCGCCTGCCACATACTCATTGACGCCGTTAGCGGCACCGATAACGGTCAGCTTTTCACCAAAACCGAAATCAGTTGGCCAAGCCACATCGGAAGATGCGCCGGAACCGAAGGATACGTCAGCCATTGCGCCAACGCCCATGGATGCGATCATCGCAGTGACCACAGCAGCGGATACGAATTTTTTCATTTGTTTTTCCTCCTGAAATGAAAGTTTTACTACCACGCTGTCAAAGCCCCTGTTGTCCTGCCCCTTGGACTCCACAATCCGCCGGGCTTGCCTTTATCATACGGCCTGCGGGCCTTGGATTCAAGCGGTAAAAATCCCCAAGGAGGTAGGAAAAACCACGATTTTCCTATTTTAATTTATGTTCAAACACAACAAACGGCGTTCCTTCGCGCTTTGGGGAAGGAACGCCGTTTGTTTTACTGTCGGAATTTACTAATTAGATGGTGGCCATGTACTCCGCATAAGCGCTGCGTAGTTCTTCCGCTGTTTCCTCCGGGCAGCGTGGATTGCAGTGAGCCCAAACACCGGTTTCGCTGGAGGCGTTGAACTTCTGCTGCTCCGCAGAGCGCAGCGGTGGGAAGAATTCGATGTGGAAATGATAGCTGTCATCCACATTTTCACCGTTGACCGGTGCGTTGTGCATACACATCATATAAGGGAACTCTTTGTGAAACAGCGTGTCAAACATCCCTACGGTATGTTTCAGCACGATGCCCAGATCCTTCTTTTCCTCCTCCGTAAGTTGGGAGAGATGGGACACATGGCGCTTGGCCTGAATATAAACGCCGTAAGGATACTCGGTGAAGAAAGGAAGAAAGACGCAGAAATGCTTACCTTCAAAAATAATCCGTTTGCCGAAATCCTGCTCCGCTTTCAGCATATCGCAGAAGAGGCAGCTTCCCTTCTCCGCTTTGTACTGCTTGGCAGATTCCACTTCCAGCTGGATTTTCTTCGGGATCACAGAGTAACCGTAAATCTGGCCATGAGGATGGGGCATTGTGGTGCCCACCAGCTTACCCCGGTTTTCAAAGATAAACACATATTTAATGTTGGGATCGGAGGAAATATCCGCATAGCGCTCACACCACAGGTTCACCAGCTTGTTCATGTGTTCATCGCTCAGATCCGGAATGGTGGTGGTGTGCCCTGGAGAATAAAGAATGACCTCACATTTGCCGTAAGCCGGGCGAACCTTGAAGAAATCATTTGCCACATCGTCCGGTTCCGGCGGATTTTGGGAAAGGGTGGGGAAATCGTTGTCGTATTTCAGAACATCGTAATGATCCGGAACCTTGCCGGAACCGGGGCAAAACGGACACCAGTCTTTGGGCATGGCGGGACGACCCTGCCGCTTGGAATTGATCATGACCCAGTCTTGGATCAGGGGATGCCATCTTAATTCTGCCATGAAAATCTTCCTTTCTTATGTACAACAATAAAAGTGAAACGTTTAGCTGAGTTTAATGCCGCCCACCGGACGGATGGACAGCAGGTGACAGGTTCCTTCACCGGTGATTTTTTCAATATTCTGACGGAAACCTTGCACCTGTTCATTGGGGACAAAAGCCTGAATTGTGCCGGCGAAGCCGCCGCCATGCACCCGGCAGCTTCCTCTGCCCCTGAGCAGCCGCTGTGCCACGCAAAGAGCCAGGCTGACGCTTTGATTCTGGGGATCTTTGCAGCTGTACACATTCTGCAAGTACAGATATGAGGACAGACCAGACTGATTGGACAGCTTCAAAAATCGCTCAAAGTCACCAATTTTCAGAGCCTGAGCGATTTCCTGGGCGCGAATGTTTTCTTCATAGAAATGGGAGGCTCTCAGCAGAGCGCGGTCGCTGACTTTGCCGCGAAGCCGTCCCATCTGTTCATAAAACTCATGCGCCGGCACTTGGCGCAGCACTTCTTTGCCAAAGCAGGCAGCAACAGCCTTCATCTCAGCAGGAACAGCGGCATATTCATCGGTTAAATCCGCATGGGAACCTTTTGTATCAATAATACACATGGTATATCCGCTTTTGGTAAAATCAAAGTCGATTTTTTCTACGATCGGCTTGGCCGGATCATAGAAATCCACCGCTACGTAGCCGCCGACAGAGCAGGCCATTTGATCCAGCAGACCGCAGGGCTTGCCGAAGTATACATTTTCCGCATATTGTCCGATCTGTGCCAAAGTAACCGGGTCAACCTTCCCATCATTATATAAATAATTCAGAAGGGTGCCGATCATAATCTCAAAGGCGGCAGAGGAGGACAGACCGGAACCTTGCAGCACATTGGAGGTCATGTAAACATCGAAACCGCCGATGTGGAAGCCTCTTTCCTGCATTCCGGCAGCAACACCGCGGATGAGAGCAGAGGTGTGATTTTTTTCTTCTTCCCGAACTTTAAGATCCGACAAATCGACCGTGGTCAGAGGATAGCCTTCCGACAGAACCCGAATCAACCCTTCTCCGTTTTTCGCGGCAGCGGAGGCAATATCCAAGTCCACACTGGCAGCTACCACGTAGCCATGCTGATGATCGGTGTGGTTTCCGCCGATCTCCGTGCGTCCCGGCGCGCTGAACAGTTCAGGAGACTCTGCGTCGGGAAAAGTCTCTGAAAATTTATTCAATAATTCTGCATATCTTTGCTGCTGTACCGGCACATTTTCTGCCCCATAAAGGTAGGTCAGGACAGAATCATAAGTGCCGGAGAAAAGTTTTTCTTTTGTAATCATATTTTCACCGCCATAATTGGAAGTAGCAGGATAAATCCATGCTTAGTTATAGATTAGACCAGTCCAGAGAAGAAATCAATAGTTTTTTTCCTTTTTTTGGTGATTTTTATAGATAAATTTCAACAATGAACGATAAAGTTATTAAATTTATCACAAATTAGGAGGAAAAAAGACTATGAAAAAAGTTC
>CAMCOD010000023.1 GCA_945876435.1 uncultured Clostridia bacterium | reverse complement strand
AGTAGGCTCTTTTGAACCACTCGCCTAGCGAGTGGTTTTCTTATATACAATAAAAGCCGCCGAAAATTTTCGGCGGCTTTTATCTTTCCATTTATTCTTTATACGCAGGGCAGAGGTAACGTCTTTTTCCCCTGCTGATATTTCCATATTCGATGGCCTCCAATGGGCAACCACAGATGCAGGCCATGCAGTGGGTGCAGTTTTTGCCCCAAACCGGACGGTTGTTTTCGATTCGTATATTATTCAGCACACAGGCTTTCTCACATTTCCCACAGCCAATGCACTGGGAAGTTGCAAAAAACTTCTCAGCGCTGATATAACAAGTATAAAATCCCTTGTTGATGGGACCGCTTTTCACTCGATCCACCGCAGAAGCTTTCTTTTCCGGGAAAGCTTCTCCTCGCTGGATCCTCGCACAGCCATCTTCCAGAATCGGCTGTGCCGCTTTGATGATTTTCTCGCTGCTTTCTCTGTCCGGTGCGGAAAAAAGGGCAATATAGTTTTCCGGCATCGGTACTTCCAGGGTTCCTCGATAATTCAGATTCTTTTGCCGACAAAGTTCTTGATTATATTTTGCCGCGCCTCCAATTTCCGAACCGCAAGTCATGACAAAATAAGCTTCTTTGCTGCCCTGGATCCAGCTTTCCCGGATAAAATCCGCAAAAATACGGGGCAGCTGCCAGGCGTAAGTAGGCGACACAAAAATCCATGGTTTTCCACTGAGCAGCTCCGCCTGAATCCCCTGCTTCAGATATTGCCCGGCATCCACTGCCTGATCTTCCAAGTGATATGCCAGAAAATCAGCACAGTACCGGCTGTTTCCTGTTCCAGAAAAATAAACAATCATCCCTTTTTCCCCTTTTCATCAGTCCTCCAGATGTACCGGCACACTGGAAATGGACTCGGTAATGCTTTTCTTTTCATTTTGGCGAATACGCTCCGCAAACTCTTCAATTTTATTGGAAATCCACATATAAGCAGTGGTCCCTTCCCGGTAATCCGCTTCTGCGTAGATATGGATACGGCCATCCTTGCGCAGTTGTTCCACCTGGCGGAAGGCAGCCAAATCCCCTTTGGGATAAATGGCAAAGGTAGCGCCTCCATTTTTGTTCACCAGAGAAAAGGCCGGTATGTCGCTGGGCCCATCGGCAATATAGATCATATTTTCGAAAGGCACCCTTCGCAAATGTGCCGGCATTTTCGAGTTCACATCAATTTCCGGATGCTTGGGCACTCCTTTGTTGATTTCAAAGATCGCTCTGGTTTTGGAGGTATTGTCAATGGTATAGCCCAGCTCCGCGATAACGGTTCTGCCGTTAAGCTCCCCTTCGATCAGTTCACAGCCCCAGACACCATCCACATAATCCATCACAGAGGTTCCCTGAATCACAGCCATCATACCTGTGCTGACGATATAATGCTCCACCTTAATATCATATTCCTGAAACAGCGGATTCTCTGCGATTTGTCTCTTGGTTTTTTCAAAAATCTCCGGGATCCCAGGATAAAAATGCAGTTCCTTTCCAAAACTTTTCAACTTCTCATTGTTCAAATCCGGGAAAATCCCTTCCCGCACATAGCGAAGAAAATGGTTGAGATAAATGGTATCCCGATTGACCCGAACTCCTTGTTCCGCCATATATTTCCCCGGCAGCTGGTGGACTTCCCGCCAAAACTGCTTACTATCCACGCCATAATGCTGAAAAATCGGATCCTGCATATAGCCATCTACCAATGTTTTATCAAAATCCCAAATCACCGCGATAATATTTGCCATTTTGATCCCTCCCATCATCTTGCTGTTCTGCTTTTATTCTAAAGGCTTTTGAACATATTGTCAATGCTGTCACTTTATTGTACAAAAAGAGCCCGGCGAAATTCGTCGGGCTTTGTCTGTTTAGCGATCAGCTGTCATTAAATTGGTTCCGCAATTTTCATCCGGGCCCAGTTTGACCATATGGATGTGGTCCTCCCATACACCGTTGATGTTCAGATATTTTTTCGCCAAGCCTTCGTTCTTAAAGCCGCACTTCTCCAAAACCCGCAGAGACTGCCGGTTCCTCGGCATTACATTTCCTTCAATGCGGTGAAGTTTAAGCTGTCCAAAAGCATAATCCGTCACCAACTCCACACCCTGGGTCATATAACCCCGGTTCACATAGGCTTCATCCAGCTTATAACCCAGAAAACAAGAGCGAAAGGCGCCCCAAACCACTTCATTAAGACCAATAACGCCGATCAGCTTATCCGGCTCATTCCGTAGCTGGATATAAAAGCGAAAAGAGCCTTTCAGTTTCTCCCGCTCCACCTCAGCGGCAAGGATCTTACGCTGGGCGTTCTCAGTAAAGAATTCCTCCGGATGGAGCGGCTCCGTCCACTCCAGAAAATGGCGATTTCTCCGGTAGTAGTCCGCCAGCATGCCGGCCAAAGCTTCCTCCGACGGCAGCAAACGCAGCGTATCATTCTGCAGCATTTTACTCCTCCATAGTGTTGTGAACGATTTGCCCGTCAATCATACTCAGGCGGCAAAGGGTCAAACTGCTGAAAGGATGGCCGTCAAAAATGGCAATATCCGCATCTTTGCCCACTTCCAAGGAACCGATTCGCTTCTCCAGACCCAAAGTTTTTGCCGGGTTGATGGTCACACCGGCAAAAGCATCCTGCTCACTGAGGCCATTCCGCATAAGCATACCGATGGTAGCTGGCAAATGGGCGGTTTTGGAGCCTTCGTCCGCTGTCAGAGACACACAGATTCCCGCATTGGCCAAAATAGCCGGGTTATCAATCCGTTTATCCCACAGTTCCTGTTTCTCCGGACCCCAAAGGTGTGGGCCAATGGTACAGCGAACCTGCCGTTTTTTCAGGGCATTGAGGATCTTATAGCCCTCGGTGCAGTGTTCAATGGTATAATCCAGACCAAATTCCTCCGCATAGCGGATGGCGGTCATAATATCATCGGAACGATGAGCATGAATCCGGCAGCGCATTTCACCCCGGACCACTGGTACCAGCGCGTCCATCTGAAAATCAGGCTCCGGCGCCTTGGAAGGGTCTATTTCAGCTGCTTTTAACTTATCCGAATAAACCTTGGCCTTATATAACGTCTCCCGAATCAAAGCCGCAACGCCCATACGAGTCATGGGCAGCTTGCGGTCTGTACCGTAGCAGCGTTTTGGATTCTCGCCCATGGCAAATTTCATTTGTTCACAGCCTGGAACTTCCATTTCCTCTGCTGTTTCCACCTTCCGCAGCTTGATGACTGTCCCAGTACCGCCGATCAGATTGGCGGAACCGGGCAGGATGCAGACCGTACTGAAACCGGCCTTTCGCACTACATCGATGGCATAATCATAGGGGTTTACGGCGTCAATCGCCCGCACCTGAGGAGTGATGGGACTGCTCATTTCGTTGCCGTCCAAAGGAATCGAAGGATTTGTACGCGGTTCATTGAAGTTGGAAATGTGCGTATGGCAGTCGATCAGGCCGGGCGTTACCCAGCAGCCCTCTGCATCGATAATTTGCGCATCTGCAGGGATCTCCACATTTTTACCGACTGCCGCAATTTTACCCTCGTCCACCAGTACGGTTCCTTTTTCATAGGTTTCACCGGTCACGGTAACAACCTTTCCATTCGTAATCGCAATCATGTCTGATACGCTCCTTTCCTACAAGGTGTTCTTGTAAACAACGCCGTCGATCATTACCATACGGCAGAGGGTCATGCTGTCAAAGGGATGGCCGTCAAAAATCGCGATATCTGCATCTTTTCCCGGCTCCAGAGAACCAATGCGATGGTCCAGATTCAAAATTTTTGCCGGATTGATGGTCACACCCTTAATGGCATTTTCTTCGCTGAGCCCGCGGCGCATCAACATACCAATGGTCATAGGCAGCACAGAGGTCTGGGAGCCTGTATCAGCGGTTAGACAAACTGTAATATTCTCCTGATTGCTGAGGATGCCGGAGTTCTCCATGATCCGTCCGTGGATCTCAACTTTCGTGGGAGCAGTCAGATGCGGACCGATGACCACTCTGGCGTGCTTTTCATTGAGTACATCGGCAATGCGGTAGCCCTCGGTGCAGTGCTCAATCACATAATCCAGTCCATATTCTTCCGCAATGGAGATCGCAGTCAAAATATCATCGGAGCGATGGGCATGCATGCGGCAGCGCATTTCGCCCCGCACCACCGGCACCAGTGCCTCCAGTTTAAAATCGGGTTTCGGCGCTTTGGAAGGGTCACTTTCCGCTGCCAGCAAAGCATCCGAATAGTTTTTTGCATTATACAAAGCTTCCCGCAGGACGGCACCAACACCCATACGAGTGCTTGGAATTACTTTTTTACCGCCGTAAACCCGTTTTGGGTTTTCGCCGAAGGCGAATTTCATTTGTTCGCTGCCCGGAATGATCATCTCACGGGCAGTATGGCCCCGCAGCTTGACCGAGATGCCAGTACCGCCAATTACATTGGCAGAACCGGGCAGGATGCAGACAGTGGTAAAACCGGCTTCACGCACCGGAACAATGGCGTAATCGTCCGGATAAACCGCATCGCTGGCCCGAACCTGAGCAGTCACGGGGGAAGTGGACTCGTTTCCATCGTACTGACCCGGGATGCTGTTCGGCTCATTGAAGTTGGAAATATGGGTATGGCAGTCGATCAGACCCGGCATGACCCAGCAACCTGCCGCGTCGATAATTTCGACCCCTTCCGGTACTGCAAGATCAGCACCCACTGCCTGAATCTTACCGTTCTCCACCAGAACAGTTCCTTTTTCGTAGGTTTCTCCTGTAACGGTCACAACTTTACCGTTGATGATAGCTGTCATTCTGCTGTTTCCTCCTTAAAAGGTCATTTGTACTTGTCTCACAGGCACAGATTCATCATAGCACAGGGGGAGAAACATTTCAAATGCTGGTAAAGAAACTGAAAATTTTCCCGCAGTTTGCACGAAAGCAAGGAAGAAAAAGAATAAAAGCATACAAAAAGGCCTGCCCTCTCGGGCAGGCCTTTTCATTCATCCAATTATACCAATTCAATGATAGCCATCTCAGCAGCGTCGCCGCGGCGAGGACCAGTTTTGATGATGCGGGTGTAACCGCCGTTGCGATCCATATATTTTGGAGCAATCTCATCGATGGTCTTTTTCGCTACGGATTCTTTGGTGATATAAGAGTACACCTGACGCTTGGAGTGGAGGTTATCCAGCTTAGCTTTGGTGATGATTCTGTCAGTCATTGCTTTGACTTCTTTTGCTCTGGTAACGGTAGTTTCGATCTTGCCATTTTCCAGCAGGAAAGTAACCATCGCTCTGAGCATGGCAGCTCTGCTATCGCTAGTTCTGCCCAGTTTTCTTGTACCTGGCATCCAAATTCACTCCTTTGTTTCGGATAGTGGAATTATTCTCAACTATTCATCGGTTTTGTTCAGGCTGAAACCAAGGGAATCCAGCTTCGCAAGAACCTCTTCCAGAGATTTTTTACCGAGGTTGCGGACCTTCATCATTTCATCCTGAGATTTGTTGATCAAATCACTTACGGTGTTGACGCCTGCCCGTTTGAGACAGTTGAACGCACGCACAGAAAGGTCAAGCTCTTCAATGGTCATCTCAAGAGCCTTTTCCTTGCCGGTGTCTTCCTGAGTATCCATGATCTCAGTATTGCTCACTTCTTCGGACAGATCCACGAAGTGGTTGAGTTGTCTATTGAGGATCTTGGCTGAAAGAGAGACAGCTTCTTTTGCAGAGATCGTACCATCTGTCCACACTTCCAATGTCAGCTTATCATAGTCTGTAATCTGTTCTACACGTGTGTTCTCTACAAGGTAGTTTACCTTCAAAACAGGGGTGTAAATGCTGTCAACATAAATCTTGTTAAGGCTCAGCTTATCGACCTGAGCTTTATCCTGAACGGATTTATCGTTGTTTTTATCCTTAGCGATCTGTTTGTTCTTGTCTGCGGACACATAACCCTGGCCTTTATCAAGAACAATCTCCATTCTAAGGGAAGCGTTCGGGCCCAATGTTGCAATATGCATGCTTGGGTCAAGGATCTCCACATCAGAATCACACTGAATGGATCCTGCGGTTACTTCGCATTCACCCTCTGCATTGATGTATACAGTTTTCGGACCTTCGCAATAGAGTTTTGCGGTTAAACCTTTGATGTTAAGGACGATCTCTGTAACATCCTCTTTAACGCCCTCAATGGTTGAGAATTCGTGCTGCACACCATCAATTTTGATGGATGTTACTGCAACACCAGGAAGCGAGGAGAGCAACACTCGTCTAAGGCTGTTGCCTAAAGTTGTTCCAAAACCTCTGTCGAGCGGTTCAACAACGAATCTGCCGTAAGAGCCGTCAGATTTCAGTTCTTCCGTCTCGATTTTTGGTTCGATGATTTTGACCACAATTAAACCCTCCTTGTATAACAGGACATCCTCAGAAGAACCTTCGAGAGCATCCGGTTGTATATTTCGCGTTCCCATGCTGAATTTTCGCAAACAATAAAAGTGACCCGCGGGCAGGGGTATGCCCGCCGGCAAACACCCTTATTATTTGGAGTACAGCTCAACGATGAGATGTTCTTCAACATCCAGGTCGATATCTTCACGGCTTGGCAGCTCGATTACTTTACCAACCAGGGTTTCTTTATTGATTTCCAGCCATTTTGGAACTGGTCTGGAAGCGTTGATCTCAGCCATAGCTTTTACTTTGTCAGTACCTTTGGCTTCAATAACGTCGCCAGCCTTCAGCAGGATGGAAGGAATGTTTGCTTTGTGGCCGTTCAGGGTGAAGTGACCGTGACGAACCATCTGTCTTGCTTCTGCTCTGGAAGTAGCCAGACCCATTCTGTAAACGACATTGTCCAGACGGCTTTCCAGCAGTTTCAGCAGGTTTTCACCAGCCTGGCCGTCCATTTTGGTAGCCAGCTCGAAGTAATGAGCGAACTGACCTTCCAGTACGCCGTAGTAACGTCTGGTTTTCTGTTTTGCACGGAGCTGAATGCCGTACTCAGAAACTTTTTTGCGGTTCTGACCGTGCTGGCCAGGAGCGTATGCTCTGCGAGCGATAGCGCATTTATCAGAGTAGCATCTTTCGCCCTTCAGGAACAGTTTCTGTCCTTCACGACGGCAGAGCTTGCAAACCGCGCCAGTATATCTTGCCATATTAAACTTACCTCCCTTTCAGACTATACACGTCTTCTCTTTGGTGGGCGGCAACCGTTGTGCGGAATTGGTGTAACATCTTTAATCATGCTAACCTCAAGTCCTGCTGCCTGCAGTGCGCGGATAGCAGCTTCACGACCGGAGCCTGGACCTTTAACGTATACTTCAACGGATTTCAGACCATGAACCATAGCAGCTTTTGCAGCGGTTTCTGCTGCAGTCTGAGCTGCGAAAGGAGTGGATTTTCTGGAACCTCTGAAGCCAAGACCACCTGCGCTTGCCCAAGACAGTGCATTACCCTGGGTATCTGTGATGGTTACGATGGTGTTGTTAAAGGTAGACTGGATATGAGCAGCACCGCGTTCGATGTTTTTACGTTCACGACGTCTTGGTGCGGCTTTTTTTGCGTTTGCTTTAGCCATTTCTCCTATCCCTCCCTGTTATTTCTTCTTGTTAGCGATTGTTTTGGCCGGACCTTTGCGAGTACGAGCGTTTGTTTTCGTTCTCTGTCCTCTTACAGGCAGACCGCGTTTATGACGCATGCCTCTGTAGGAACCAATTTCAATCAGTCGTTTGATGTTCAGTGCAGTATCACGACGAAGGTCGCCTTCTACTACAAAGTGTTTATCAATATACTCTCTCAGCTTGGAGACATCATCTTCTTCCAGGTCTTTCACTCTGATATCAGGGTTTACACCTGTAGCAGCAAGGATGTCAGATGCGGACTTTCTGCCAATACCGTAGATATAGGTAAGTCCAATTTCAACTCGCTTCTCACGAGGCAAGTCAACACCAGCAATACGAGCCATACTTTTGTCGCACCTCCATTATATCGGTTTCCATAGTTTGGTTCAAACTATTAGCCCTGACGCTGTTTATGTTTTGGGTTATCGCAGATAACCATAATGCGTCCTTTGCGTTTGATTACTTTACATTTTTCGCAAATAGGCTTAACGGAAGGTCTTACTTTCATTTGAAATACCTCCTTGTATTTACCTAGAACGTTCAGTTAATTTCGAAACTGGCGGCTTATTTGGAGCGCCAAGTAATTCTACCCTTCTGCAAATCGTATGGAGACATCTCCACAGTCACTTTATCGCCTGGCAGAATGCGGATGAAGTTCATACGCAGTTTGCCGGAGATATGAGCCAGAATTACATGTCCATTTGGGAGCTCAACTTTGAATTGAGCGTTAGGCAGAGATTCCAGAACCTTGCCTTCCAATTCGATTACGTCTTCTTTCGACAAGCAAATTGCCTCCTTGCTACATCAAGTCTAACATGGTTAATGCTTTTCTAAGCGCCCTGTCGGAATGGATCTCAGTCAGATCAATGCGCTGATGGGTGATTTGCAAATGACGGATATTTTTTCGTTTCGGGCGGGCGAGTTTTCTCACCTTGCCGTCAGCGACCAACACCCGGCCTGCCTCACAAGCCAACACCACCTGAAAACGACCCTTATCCCGGCCGGCCGTGGCCTTCACAACGGTTCCGCGAATCATCCTGTCACCTAAGCCTTTGTCAGGATCACAGGGCCATCCGCTGTGATGGCTACTGTGTGCTCAAAGTGTGCGGAAAGAGATCCGCTGGCAGTCAATACCGTGCCGTTTTTCAGCACTTTTACCTCGCTGCCTTTGACATTGATCATCGGCTCAATCGCCAATGTCATACCAGGCATCAGGCGAAGCCCTCTGCCCGGGGTGCCGTAGTTGGGAACGCTGGGTTCTTCATGCAGCTGTCTGCCAACTCCATGCCCCACATAGTCCCGTACTACTGCAAAACCAAACGACTCTGCATAGGCCTGCACTGCATACCCCACATCGCCAAGGCGATTGCCTGGCTGTGCGGCTTCAATGGCTTTATACAGACACTGTTCTGTCACATCCATGATTTTCCGGGCTTCTTCTGAAACCGTTCCGGCCGCAAAAGTTGCCGCGTTATCACCAGTGTATCCATTGATGGCAGCGCCCACATCCACGCTGACAATGTCTCCGTCCCGAATGATCCGATCCGATGGGATCCCGTGGATCACTTCGTCATTGACAGAGATGCAGCAGGCTGCCGGAAAACCGCCGTATCCAAGGAAGGTTGGTTTCGCACCCTGAGACACAATAAACTCGTGAACCATTTTATTAACGTGTGCAGTCGACACACCCGGTCGGATCATTTCTCCTGCAAGTTTCAGCGCTTGGGCTGAAATCTGGCAGGAAAGCTTCATATCCAACAGTTCTTTGCTTGTTCGAAGCACAACCATGATTAGGCCTCCAGAGCTTCCATGATGCGTTTGGTGATTTCTTCAACAGCACCAACGCCTTCTACCATAACCAGGTTTCCCTTATTCTGGTAGTATGTTTTCAGAGGCTCAGTCTGCTCGTGATAAACATGCAGACGTGCTTTTACGGTTTCTGGCTCATCGTCCTTACGGATGCTCAGCTCAGTGCCGCATTTGTCGCAGGTAACACCGTCTTTAGATGGGTTGAACTGGGTGTGGTAGGTTGCGCCGCATTTGGAGCAAACCCGACGGCCAGTCATACGACCCATAATGATATCGTCTGCAACTTCAATATCCAATACTTTATCAATCTGGACACCCATCTGATCCAAGGCTTCTGCCTGAGGAACGGTTCTTGGGAAACCATCCAGAATATAACCGTTTGCGCAGTCATCCTGTTTCAGGCGGTCATTGACCATCTCGATCACGACCTCATCTGGCACCAGTTTACCGGAGTTAACAAACTCCTGCGCTTTTTTGCCAGCCGGAGTACCGTTTTTCATTGCTTCGCGGATAATGTTACCGGTGCTGATCTGTGGGATATGATAATGCTCACAGATTTTCTCTGCCTGTGTGCCTTTACCGGCACCAGGAGCACCCAGCAAAATGATCTTCATGAAAAAGTCCCCTTTCAGAAATTATTCCAGGAATCCTTTGTAGTGACGCATCATCATTTCCGATTCAAGCTGTCTTACCGTATCCAGAGCAACACCAACAACGATGATAATGGTTGTACCACCGAAGGAAATGTTGATACCGGTAATTGCGGCAACACCAATTGGCAGAATCGCTACTACAGCCAGGAACAAAGCGCCGACCATGGTAACTTTGGAAATGATTTTCGCAATAAAGTCGGAAGTAGGTTTGCCAGGACGAATGCCTGGGATTGCGCCATTCTGCTTTCTCAGATTGTTTGCCATTTCAATCGGATTGTACTGAATGGCAACATAGAAGTAAGCAAATGCAACGATCAAAATAAAGTAAATCAATGCATAGAATGGGCTGTCATAGTTCAGCGCATTGAGAACCTTTTCCATAAAACCGCCCTCTTTTGGTGTTGCGAAAGCACCGATGGTGGTCGGAATCGCCAACAGGGTGCTGGCGAAGATAACTGGCAAAACGCCGGAAAGGTTTACGCTGATTGGAAGATGGCTGGACTGTCCGCCGTACATCTTGCGGCCAACAACACGCTTTGCGTATTGGATCGGAATGCGGCGTTCAGCTTTGGTCATCAGAACAATGAATGCAATCATCAGGACAAAGAGAACTACGATCACCGGAATGCCGATGACATAGCGCAGACCCTGCCCCATAAAGCCAGTGCGGAGCAGGTCAATACCATTCAGGAAGTACTGAAGCACGGCCAGTGCAGCAGTCAGGCCTCTGGATACGATACCGGTAAACAGCAGCATGGAGATGCCGTTTCCAATACCCTTTTCATCGATTCGCTCACCCAGCCATACGCAGATCATAGCGCCGGCAGTGAAGCTTAAAACGATGGTCAGAGGGATCAGGAAGTTACCAAAAGCGTTTCCACCGTCCATTACAGCGCTCCGGCTGGCCAGAATTCTGTAGTAGCCGAAAGATTCAATCAAAGCAAGGGCTACGGTGGTTCCGCGTTCGATTCGTTTCAGCTTTTTCTGACCGGATTCGCCTTCCTTGGAGAGTTTTTCCAAGTAAGGAATCGCTACAGTAAGCAGCTGAATGATAATGCTGGCAGAGATGTACGGGGTGATGGACAGAGCGAACAACGTACCGTTCTGGAACGCACCACCGGTCATCAGGTTCAGGTAACCAAAGAGGTTGCCGTCGCCGAAGCCTGCCATCTGGCTTGCATTCAGGAAAGGCACCGGCAAAGCCGCGCCAATCCGGAATACGACAAGAATCATCAGTGTGAACAGGAGTCTCTTTCTCAGGTCAGGCATTTTCCACGCACGCTTGAGAGTTTCGAGCATCCTAGATCACCTCTGCTTTACCGCCTGCTTTTTCGATTTTTTCTTTAGCAGATGCGGAGAATGCCGCTGCGTTAACAGTCAGTTTTTTGGTCAACTCACCGTTACCGAGCACTTTAACACCATCGTTGAGTTTTTTGATCAAACCTGCTTCTCTCAGAACGTCTGCATTGACTACAGTACCGTCTTCAAAGCGCTCCAGATCACTTACATTAACAGTGGAGTAAACGGTTGCAAAGATGTTTACGAAACCTCTTTTTGGAACACGTCTCTGCAGAGGCATCTGGCCACCTTCGAAGCCAGGTCTTACGCCGCCGCCGGAGCGTGCATTCTGTCCTTTATGTCCTTTACCAGCAGTTTTACCGTTACCGGAACCTGCGCCTCTACCAACGCGGAAAGCTTTTTTGGTAGAACCGGGTGCTGGACAAAGTTCGTGCAATTTCATTGTAGCTGCACCTCCTCTTATTAAGCTTCGGTTACCTGTACGAGGTGAGAAATCTTGTTGATTTTACCTCTGGTAGCTGCGTTGTCGGGCTGGATAACCTCGTTACCGATTTTTCTCAGACCAAGGGAATGAGCGGTAGCGATCTGGTCGTCCTTGCGGCCCTGAAAACCTCTTACCAGTTTGATTTTAAGGTTTGCCATAAGTTGCGACCTCCTTATCCAATAATTTCTTCAACGCTTTTGCCACGGATTGCTGCAACTTCTTCCGCTGTTCTCAGAGCAGCCAGACCATTGATGGTAGCAGTTACAACATTGCATGGATTGTTGGATCTCAGGGATTTGGTACGAATATCGCGGATACCTACCATTTCAAGTACCGCACGAACCGGACCGCCGGCGATAACACCAGTACCCTGTGGAGCCGGTTTCATGAGAACTCGGCCAGCGCCGAATTCGCCGATGATTTCGTGTGGAATGGTTGTGCCTTTCAGGCTAACTTTGATCAGGTGTTTTTTCGCATCTTCGATACCTTTGCGGATAGCGTCTGGAACCTCAGAAGCTTTACCGATACCGAAACCTACGATACCATTGCCGTCGCCTACAACAACCAGTGCTGCAAATTTAAAAATGCGTCCGCCTTTAACCGTTTTTGCTACGCGGTTAATGGTTACAACTCTTTCATTCAGTTCGAGTTTAGAAGCGTCAATGCGAGTCAAAAGTATCCCTCCCCGTTAGAATTTGAGGCCGCCCTCACGAGCGCCTTCTGCTAATTCTTTTACGCGGCCATGATAGAGGTAGCCGCTGCGGTCGAATACGACCTCGGAAATACCTTTCTCGAGAGCCTTGGCTGCTACAGCTTTACCAACTTTTGCAGCTGCTTCTTTGTTACCGCCGAAACCTTCAAAGCCTTTTTCCATAGAAGAAGCGCTAACCAGAGTTACACCGTTAACGTCATCAATGATCTGGGCATAGATATGTTTAGCGGAGCGGAATACGTTGAGGCGTGGACGCTCAGGTGTGCCGCTAATTTTAGCTCTAACTCTGCGATGTCTTTTCAGTCTCGCTTTGTTGCTATCAAGCTTTTTCACCATTTCGATTCACTCCTTTATTATTTACCTTTACCAGCTTTACCTTCCTTGCGGATGATAACTTCATCTACGTACTTAATACCTTTGCCCTTATATGGCTCTGGCAGACGTTTTTCGCGGATTTCGGCAGCAAGCTGTCCAACTGCTTCTTTATCAGCGCCGCTAACAATAATTTTGTTAGGAGCTGGAACCTCGATTGTGAGGTTTTCTGGTTCTGGCATGATCACTTTGTGGGAGTAACCCAGGATCATAACCAGGTTTTTGCCTTCTTTTGCTGCTCTGTAACCAACACCGTTTACTTCCAGCTCTTTTTTGAAGCCTTCGGTAACGCCGATTACCATGTTAGCAATAAGGGTTCTTGTCAGGCCATGGAGGCTTCTGTTCTCTTTTTCATCGTTTGGTCTGGTAACAATGATTTCGTTACCCTCTACCGCGATGTCCATTTTGGAGTTCAGAGTCCGAACGAGAGTGCCTTTAGGACCTTTAACAGTCAGTTCGTGGCCGTTGAGGCTAACTTCAACGCCTGCTGGAACAACGACTGGTTTTCTACCGATACGAGACATTCTTATTGCACCTCCTTACCAAATGAATGCAAGGACTTCGCCGCCAACATTCTCTTTGCGAGCCTGTTTGTCGGTCATAATGCCTTTTGGAGTGGACATGATAGCGATACCAAGTCCGTTCATTACTGCCGGCATATCCTTGCAGCTGGTATAGATGCGCAGACCAGGTTTGGAAACTCTTTTCAGGCCGCTGATAACAGCCTCTTTATCAACACCATATTTCAGAGTAATACGGATGATACCCTGTTTTCCATCATCGATAACCTGGAAGCTTTTGATGTAACCCTCATCCAAGAGAATCTGCGCAATAGCTTTTTTCATGTTAGATGCTGGAACATCAACGGTGTCATGTTTTGCTGCACTCGCGTTACGGATACGAGTCAGCATATCAGCGATTTTATCTGTAATTTGCATGACGTCAACCTCCTTTGCTTGTGCTTACCAGCTGGCTTTCTTCACGCCTGGAATCTGGCCTTTGTATGCCAGTTCGCGGAAGCAAATACGGCAAATACCGAATTTACGAAGATAAGCGTGTGGTCTGCCGCAGATTTTGCATCTGTTGTATGCGCGAGTAGAGTACTTAGGCTCTCTTTGCTGACTTACTTTTTTACTGGTTTTTGCCACTGACCCTTACCCCCTATTTCTCAAACGGTGCACCCATCAGTCTAAGCAGCTCACGGGATTCCTCGTCGGTTTTTGCGGTAGTAACGAAGCAAATGTCCATACCGCGTACTTTATCAATTTTATCGTATTCGATTTCAGGGAAGATCAACTGCTCTTTCAGGCCCATGCTGTAGTTGCCGCGGCCGTCGAAGCCATTTGGGTTGATACCTCTGAAGTCTCTTACTCGTGGGAGAGCCAGGTTGAAGAGTCGATCAACGAACTCATACATGATGTCGCCTCTCAGAGTAACTTTTGCACCAATGGTCATGCCTTCGCGAAGTTTGAAGTTCGCAACGGATTTTTTCGCTTTGGTTGGAACTGCTTTCTGACCGGTAATGGTGGTCAGGTCAGCGATGATAGCATCGATCAGCTTGTGGTTGTCGCGAGCTTCGCCACAGCCTACGTTTACGACTACTTTATCCAGCTTAGGAATCTGCATGACGCTTTTGTAACCAAACTTTTTGTACAAAGCTGGCGCAACTTCTTGTGCGTAGAATTCTTTCATTCTTGCCATGTTTTGCTCCTCCTAATTAGAATGTTTCGCCACATTTTTTGCAAAGACGAGCTTTGCCACCATCAGCGAGCAGTTTGTGTGCTACGCGAGTTGGTTTGCCGCATTTTGGGCATACCAGCATTGCTTTGCATGCATACATAGCACTTTCAGCATCAACGATTCCGCCCTTGTCACCCATCTTGCGTGGCTTAACATGTTTTTTGATCATGTTGCAGCCCTCAACGATGATTTTGTTTTCTTTAGGGCTTACAGCCAGGACTTTACCTTTTTTACCCTTATCTTTACCGGTAAGGATAATGACTGTATCGTTTGTTTTAACGTGTACACTCACTTCGAGCACCTCCTATTAAAGTACCTCAGGGGCGAGGCTGAGAATCTTGAGGTAATCATTATCACGCAGTTCTCTCGCCACTGGGCCAAAAATACGTGTGCCCCTTGGAGTCTTATCATCTTTAATAATAACAGCAGCATTCTCGTCGAAACGGATGTAAGTACCGTCTTCGCGTCTCAAGCCTTTTGCGGAGCGAACGATTACTGCCTTAACAACGTCACCTTTTTTAACAACACCGCCTGGAGCAGCTTTCTTAACGGAAGCCACAACCACGTCACCGATGTTTGCGTATCTGCGACGGGTACCGCCCAGAACACGGATGCACATGAGCTCTTTAGCACCGGTATTGTCGGCAACTTTGAGATAGGTCTGCATCTGAATCACAGTGCATGCCCTCCTTTCGGTTGTACTATCAAACCAATAATAATGTTCGGATTATTTAGCCTGTTCGATTACTTTGACAACTCTCCAATGTTTGTCTTTGGACAGAGGGCGTGTCTCCATAACCTGCACTTTATCACCAATTCTGCAAGCGTTTTCCTCATCATGAGCTTTGAAGGTGATGGTGCGTTTCATGATTTTCTTGTAGAGAGGGTGTTTCACGTTGTCTTTAACAGCTACTACTACGGTTTTGTCCATTTTGTCGCTTACAACAGTACCAACTCTGGTTTTTCTAAGATTTCTTTCCATGTGAACGTCCTCCCTTCCTATTTCATCTCATTCTCTTTGATAACGGTAGAGATCTTGGCAATGTCTCTTTTTACTGCTTTGATTCTCATTGGGTTATCAAGCTGATTGATTGCATGCTGGAAGCGAAGGTGGAAAAGTTCTGCTTTCAGTTCGTTGAGTTTTTCAACCAGTTCGTTCGCAGACAGACTTCTGATCTCAGCGATTTTCATTACTTTTCACACTCCTCTTCTTTTTTGATGAATTTGCATTTGATTGGCAGTTTGTGCATAGCCAGACGCATAGCTTCGCGAGCCAGCTCTTCGCTTACGCCGCCGATCTCAAACATAACTCTGCCTGGTTTTACAACAGCAACCCAGTACTCAGGGCTACCTTTACCAGAACCCATTCGGGTCTCAGCAGGTTTTTCAGTAATTGGCTTGTCAGGGAAGATCTTGATCCATACCTGTCCGCCACGTTTGATATATCTGGTCATCGCAATACGGGCAGCTTCGATCTGGTTGGAAGTGATCCAAGCTGGTTCGAGAGCCTGGAGGCCGTACTCGCCGTTGGAAACGGTGTTGCCTCTCATTGCTTTACCTTTCATACGTCCTCTGTGGACTCTGCGGTATTTTACTCTTTTAGGCAGAAGCATTATTTTTTGCCTCCTTCCTTGCGGGGTGCTCTTTTAACTTCCTGAAGAACTTCACCGGCGTAAACCCATACTTTAACACCGATTTTACCGTAGGTGGTATCTGCTTCAGCGAAGCCGTAGTCGATGTCAGCTCTCAGAGTCTGCAGTGGAATGGTGCCTTCATGGTAGTGCTCGGTTCTGGCAATTTCAGCACCGCCCAGACGGCCGGAAACGCTTACTTTAATACCTTTTGCACCGAGTTTCATTGCGCGGCCGATTGCCTGTTTCATTGCGCGGCGGAAGGAAATACGTCTTTCCAGCTGAGCAGCGATGTTTTCAGCAACCAACTGAGCGTTTTTATCAGGTTGTTTTACTTCAACAATGTTGAGGAACACTTTTGCAGGAACCTCTTTGTTCTTGTTGATGATAGCTTCGCACTGTGCGCGGAGTTTTTCGATTTCTGCGCCGCCTTTACCGATAACCATACCAGGTTTTGCGCAGTGGATGTGGATTCTTACTTTGGTAGCGTCACGCTCGATCTCGATGCGTGGTACGCCAGCAAGCTGCAGGTTCTTTTTGAGGAACTTACGCAGGTTGTAGTCCTCAACCAGGATATCGCCGAAAGCGTTATCTCTAGCAAACCAGCGGGAATCCCAATCTTTAATAACGCCAACACGGAGACCGTGTGGATTAACTTTCTGTCCCATAGTTTACCTCCTCCTTCAGCTTATTCCTTTTCTTTCACTACGATAGTGATATTGGATGTTCTCTTGAGCACTCTGAATGCTCTGCCCTGAGCTCTTGGTCTTACACGTTTCATTGTAGGACCCTGACCTACGAAGCACTCTGCCACATACAGATTGTTAGGATCCATATTGTGGTTGTTTTCAGCGTTGGCAATAGCGGATTTCAGCAGTTTTTCTACTGGTTCGCATGCTGCTTTTGGAGTGTGTTTCAGAATTGCCAGAGCCAGTTTGGTTGGCTTATTTCTGATCAGGTCGAGCACGATCTGCACTTTACGTGGTGCAATGCGGGCATATTTAAGGTAAGCCCTTGCTTCCATTTGTTATCCTCCTTTCGGTCGTCCGCTATTTGGATTTCTTGGATCCAGCGTGACCTCTATAGGTTCTTGTAGGAGCGAATTCTCCCAATTTATGTCCTACCATGTCCTCAGTTACATATACCGGAACATGTTTACGTCCATCATGAACAGCAAATGTGTGTCCAACAAAATCAGGGAAGATAGTGGATGCACGGCTCCAAGTTTTGAGAACTCGTTTTTCGCCTGCAGCGTTCATCTCTTTTACACGTTTCAGCAGAACCGGCTGCACGAAAGGTCCCTTTTTAACACTTCTACTCATTGTTCAATCTGCCTCCTTTCATTCAGCCTGCTTTACTTGTCGTTGCGGCGTTTGACAATAAACTTGTTAGAGAGCTTGTTCTTCTTTCTTGTCTTATAGCCAAGAGCAGGTTTACCCCAAGGAGTAACAGGGCCTGGACGGCCGATTGGGGATTTACCTTCACCACCGCCGTGTGGGTGGTCGCATGGGTTCATTACAGAACCACGAACGGTTGGTCTCCAACCCATGTGGCGTCTGCGGCCAGCTTTACCAAGGTTTACGTTCTCATGTTCCAGATTGCTTACCTGGCCGATTGTAGCCATGCAGTTTACTGGTACATTTCTCAGCTCACCGGATGGGAGTCTGATCAGAGCGTAGTCGCCCTCTTTTGCCATCAGCTGAGCCATGATGCCGGCTGCGCGGGCAAGCTGAGCGCCTTTGCCTGGATACAGCTCAACATTGTGGATAAAGGTACCAACTGGAATGTTTGCCAGTGGAAGCGCATTACCAGGTTTGATGTCGGCATTAACGCCGGATTCGATTACATCGCCAACTTTAAGGCCGTTTGGAGCCACGATGTATCTCTTTTCGCCGTCTTCGTACTGAACCAGTGCGATGAAAGCGGTACGGTTTGGATCGTACTCCAGGGTGAGTACGGTTGCTGGCATGTCAGCTTTATTTCTCTTGAAGTCAATTACACGGTATTTTCTTCTGTTGCCGCCGCCGTGGTGACGAACAGTGATGCGACCGTAGCTGTTGCGGCCAGAGGTTTTCTTCATTGGCTCAAGAAGGCTCTTCTCTGGTGCAACCTTGGACAACTCAGAGTAGTCGATGACGGTCATCTGGCGTCTGGACGGAGTTGTCGGTTTATAGCTTTTGATAGCCATTCGGTTTCACTCTCCTCATAAGGATTTTCGGGATATGAGTCATCCCATAGTTGCCGGCCCCATGTCGGGCGGGCTGTATTACATCATGCTATCGAAGAATTCGATGGTCTTGGAATCTTCTGTCAGGGTTACAATGGCTTTTTTCCAATCAGGAGTGTAGCCGGATTTGATGCCCTGGCGTTTCATTTTGCCGCTTACGTTAATGGTGTTAACTTTGGCAACTTTTACGCCGAAGATTTTTTCAACTGCCTGAGCAATCTCGATTTTGTTAGCAGATTTTGCAACCTCGAAAGTGTACTTTTTAAGCGCAATGTTCTGCATGGAAGCTTCGGTGATGATTGGTCTTACGATCACGTCGTGTGCAGTTTTCATTATGCGTACACCTCCTCAATTTTTTCTACTGCTGCTTTCGCAACAATGAATTTTTCGCAGTTCAGAATGTCGTATACATTCAGGGTGTTTACCAGAGCGGTTTTCACGCCAGGAATGTTAGCGGCGCTCTTAACGAATTTTGCGTTCAGTTCAGGCAGAACGATCAGAGATTTTTTGGTTGCGCCCAGTTTGGTGAGCATCTCTGCAACGGCCTTGGTTTTGTATTCCTCAACAGCAATGTTATCAACAACGATCATGTTGTTATCCAGAACTTTAGAGGAGAATGCGGATTTCATAGCCAGTCTCTTAACTTTTTTGTTCAGAGCGTAGCTGTAGTCTCTTGGTTTTGGACCGAGAGCGATACCACCGTGAGTCCACTGTGGAGCACGGATGGAACCCTGTCTGGCACGGCCGGTACCTTTCTGTTTCCAAGGTTTTCTGCCGCCGCCAGCAACTTCAGAGCGGGTCAGAGTGGACTGAGTGCCCTGACGCTGGTTAGCCAGATAGTTAACAACTGCTGCGTGCATTACGGAAGTGTTTGGTTCAATTCCGAAGATGGCATCAGAGAGGGTCATTTCGCCAACGCTTTTGCCGGTCATATCAAATACTGTAACCTGTGGCATTGTGTTTCCTCCTTCCCTTATGCCTTAACGCTGTCAGTGATGTACACGATGCCGTTTTTAGCACCAGGAATAGCACCCTTCAGCGCGATAAGATTGTTTTCAACGTCAACTTTGACAACTTCCAGGTTCTGAATGGTAACTCTTTCATCACCCATGTGGCCTGGCAGGCGTTTGCCCTTGAACACACGGGAAGGATCGGAGTTGGCGCCGTTAGAACCAGCATGTCTTGCAACAGGACCGGTACCATGGCTTTCTTTCAGTCTGTGGTTGCCGTAGCGTTTGATGGTACCGGCATAACCTTTACCTTTGGAAGTGCCGCATACATCAACTTTGTCGCCGATGGCGAAGGTGTCTGCTTTGATCAGGTCGCCCACATTAAGAGTGGAGCAATCTGCCAGACGGAACTCTCTCAGGAAGCGTTTCATTGCAACGTCGCTTTTTGCGAAGTGGCCCTGGAGAGGTTTTGTAACGTGTTTCCCTGTGATCTCGCCAAAACCGATCTGCACGGCTTCATAACCGTCGTTTTCGATTGTCTTTTTCTGAACGACTACACAAGGACCTGCTTCGATTACAGTTACAGGAATGAACTTGCCGTTCTCATCAAAAAGCTGAGTCATACCGAGCTTTTTGCCTACGATGCATTTTTGCATTGTAAATATACCTCCTATTGGTTATTGGTTGGCATATTGCCAACATTACCTTTGCAGACGCTTTCTTTCCTTATTACCGGACAGCCGGTCTCCCAAGGAGAAAGCGAACCTTTAATGCGCAATGATTAAAGTTTAACTTCGATTTCTACGCCTGCAGGGAGCTCAAGACTTTTCAGAGCTTCAACCGTTTTGCTGGTTGGTCTCAGAACGTCAATGAGTCTTTTGTGGGTTCTCAGTTCAAACTGTTCGCGGCTGTCTTTGTATTTATGAACAGCACGCAGGATGGTTACGACTTCCTTGTCGGTTGGAAGTGGAATTGGGCCGGAAACTCTGGCACCTGTTCTTTTTGCTACCTCTACGATTTTTTCTGCAGAAGCATCTACCAGCTGATGATCGAAACCTCTCAGTCTGATTCTGATTTTTTCGTTGACTGCCACATCATCGCCTCCTTAGACTTTTTCTTTTGTGGGACGACGTCTTAACCACTGAACACGCTTCCGTGTGTTTCACGGTTTCAGCAATAAAAAATCCGGACAAACCGCTTTGTGCGCAGTTTACCCGGGACCTTAGACAGCTCTTCTTTCGAAGCGCTGCCACAACTTAACAAAACGCAGCCAGTCCATAACAGAATCGCTTCGTTCTTCGTCGTTAGTCAGTGTTGTAAGCCGCCCGGTTTAAAATCGGACATACTCGGCGGAAATTACCTGCCTAAAGCAGCAACCTCCCGCTTCATCGCATATCTTGTGCAGTCTTTGCTTTATTATAATACAATATCTTTTTGCGTTTTGCAAGCCTTTTTTTGCATCAAAATCGTGTTTCTATCCATCCTCCAGTTTCGGAGATTTTGTGCGGTTGAATTTGTGCATATCTTACAAAGCACAGCCTGTTTTTCCCCATTTCCGGACAAGCTTACGCTCCTTTTTCTTCAAATTTGAGCATCTTTCTGCTCATCCTACTCTATTTTGGCCCGAAAAATGGTAAAGTATTCCTCTCTCACTCTGGCTTTTTATCTTCTTTCCCGAACAGGACGGACTGCACATAAAGCACTATTTATATTATAATAAGGTAGATACCGTCCGGGCGTTTCTTTTTGCTGCCAGTTTGTTGCCCAAACAACGAAACATTTTCTGCTTGACAGCATAGAGGAAATGTGCTATTTTAGTCTCGTAAAATACCATAAACCAATTTCATAAAGAAAACGCTGAGAAAAGAAGCAGTACAGTCCCTACGCCGTGCAGAGAGAAGATGTTTGGTGCGAATCTTCCGGTGCGTTCTGGAACCAGTCTTGGAGCTGCGGCCCGAACAGGTGTCTGAAAAGACACAGTAGGCGCCGACGGGACCTCCCGTTACAGAGGGCGTGAGTGCGCGGCCTGTTTCACCGGCTTCGAATCTCAGGTGGTAACACGGACAGAAGGTTGTTCGCCCTGAGCTGATCATAAAAATCAGCTCAGGGCTTTTCTTTTTCTTGCAATTGGTTTTGGAATCAAAAAGAAAGGTGGTTATCTGCAATGGCAGAAAACAAAAAAATGGTGGAAGAAATCACTTCCATGGACGTTGATTTCGCCAAATGGTACACTGATGTTGTAAAAAAAGCAGATCTGATTGATTATACCAGCGTAAAAGGCTGCATGGCGATCAAGCCAGCCGGTTATGCGATCTGGGAAAACATTCAGCATGAACTTGACAGACGCTTTAAAGAATCCGGCGTAGAAAATGTATATCTTCCTATGTTTATTCCGGAAAGTCTCCTGCAAAAAGAAAAAGACCATGTTGAAGGCTTTGCTCCGGAAGTAGCCTGGGTCACTTACGGCGGTCTGGAGCCTCTCCAGGAGCGCATGTGTGTAAGACCTACCTCTGAAACTCTGTTCTGTGATCTTTACGCCAAGGAAATTCAATCTCACCGGGATCTGCCAAAAGTTTATAATCAGTGGTGCTCCGTTGTTCGCTGGGAAAAAACCACCCGTCCTTTCCTGCGCTCTCGTGAATTCCTGTGGCAGGAAGGCCATACCGCCCATGCCACCGCAGAGGATGCAGAGGCAAGGACCATCCAGATGCTGAATATTTACGCTGATTTCTGCGAGGAAGTTCTGGCTATTCCGGTTGTCAAAGGCCGCAAAACTGACAAAGAGAAATTTGCCGGAGCTGAGGCGACTTACACCATCGAATCCCTGATGCACGACGGTAAAGCTCTCCAGTCCGGCACCAGCCACAACCTGGGTGATGGCTTTGCAAAGGCCTTTGGTATTCAGTACACCGACAAAAACAATCAGCTTCAGTATGTTCACCAAACCTCTTGGGGTATGACCACCCGCATGATCGGAGCCCTGATCATGGTACACGGCGATGACAGCGGCCTGAAACTGCCTCCAAGAATTGCTCCTGTGCAGGCTATGATCATTCCGATCCAGCAGAAGAAGGAAGGCGTTCTGGAGAAAGCCGCTGAAATGGAAGCTGCTCTGAAAGCTGCTGGTGTTCGGGTAAAAACCGATGTTACCGACAAGAGCCCCGGCTTTAAATTTGCCGAGCAGGAGATGCGTGGTATCCCTGTCCGCATTGAATGTGGTCCAAAGGATATTGAAAAGAATCAATGTGTGGTTGTTCGCCGGGATACCCGGGAAAAAATCTTTGTTTCTCTGGATGAGCTTACTGTAAAAGTTCCGGAGATTCTGGATACCATGCAGCATGATATGCTGGAGCACGCAAGAGCTCACCGCGACGCCCACACTTACTCCGCAACCAATTACGAAGATTTTGTTAAAATCCTTAATGAGAAGCCTGGCTTTGTCAAAGCCATGTGGTGCGGCGACGAGGCCTGCGAAAACAAGATCAAAAACGATACTACCGCAACCTCCCGCTGCATCCCCTTCCAGCAGGAACAGCTCTCTGATGTTTGCGTATGCTGCGGCAAACCTGCCAAACACATGGTTTACTGGGGTAAAGCTTACTAAATCCAAAAAACGCGCAAAAAAGACCACCAAAAGGTGGTCTTTTTTCTTGACAATCGCTTCTATCCATCCGCTGCTTTTGTCGAATACAACCGTTCATAATGCTTTTTCCAAAGGCTTCAGCGGCACTTGTCCAGTATTTCTGCCACTGTCTGATTCAACGTTCCTGTATTGCTGACGGAGAAACGGCTGACGGAACGGTAAATCTCCGATCTTTTGCGATAGATCTCACGCAGCGCTTCCTTACTGTTGCTGCGGACCAAAGGACGGTCACTGTTTTTGATGCGCTGCCAGCAAGCCTCAAAGGGAACATCCAGATAGATCACCAAACTGTCTTTTAAACTGTCCTGCACCCCTTGGGACAGGACAAAGCCGCCGCCGGTGGAAATAACGGCTTCTTCCGTTTGGGCCAGTCTACGGGCCAGCTCTGTCTCCAAACAGCGGAAATAAGGTTCTCCTTTCTCTGCAAAGATCTGTGGGATCGGACCGTTTTCCCGCTCAATCAAGGCATCTGTATCCAACAGCGGCCATCCCAGCTCCTTTGCCAAAGCACGGCCTACGCTGCTTTTTCCGGCCCCCATAAAGCCGCAAAGGAAAATTGCCTGCTTCATGCTAAAATCTCCTCCATTTCAGCCAGAACCTGCGCCACCTGCTCTTTGGTAAAAGTCTTTCCGTACCAAATTTCCTGTGCCGCCGCCGCCTGCCATACCAGCATAGGCATACCACCGCATACCTGACAGCCGGCAGCCTTTGCTTCTTTCATCAAGAGCGTTTCCCGGGGATTATAAATACAGTCAAAGACGGCTTTCACTGACTTCAAGGACTGCTTCTTCACCGGCATAACCTCAACATTGGGGTACATCCCCACTGGACTGGCGTTGATCAGAAGATCAAAATCTTCCTCCAGCTCATCGGAAGCCACTATTTTTGCGGAATGTCCGGAAATACGGCTGATTTCCTGCTGCAACGCGGCTAAATCCGCCTTCTGGCCTGCTTTCCATTCCTCCACATGCTTCTTTCTCACCGCAAAGGTGATCGAACAGCCATGGTAAGCACATTCCGTCGCAAACATACGGCCAACGCCTCCCAGGCCAACTACACAGACTTTTCCCGAGATCTCAATCCCCGCGCCTTCCATGCAGCGGACAAATCCAATACAATCTGTATTATAACCAATATATTTTCCATTTTGTTTGGCAACGACATTTACGGATCCATGCTTTTGAGCCGAAACATCCAAAGAATCCAAATATGCTTTGATTCGCAGCTTGTGAGGAATGGTCACATTAAAACCATCCAATTTCTTCAGCTGTGGCCAAGAATTTTCCAAATTCTCTGTAGAAATCTCCAGTATGCTGTATTCAATAGGCTCATCCATATAACGACACAGCTTTTGATGAAGCTGCGGGGACAGACTATGTCCCAAAGGATAGCCCAATAAACCTGCTTTTTTCATGGCAAAACGCCTCCTTTGCTTGAATATAACATACGCGCAGTCCTTTTCGCAACGTTTTTCTTTGAAGAAAAAGCCTTTGTCCGCTCTATTACAGATTTCACGAAAATAAAGCATAATTTTTTCCTTTCTTTTTTCTAAAAACTATTGATTTGTGCTATGAAAACAGGTATCATATTTTTTAGACGAAAACCAGAAGGTAAAAATCTGGGTTTTCGGAATCTGAGCAGGTTGCGTTTGAAAGGAGGATACACATGGACGTTCTGGAAAAGATCATCGACATTTTGTGCGACCAGCTTGATCTCGACAGGGAGCAGGTTACGGAAGACTCCGAGATCATCGACGATTTGGGTGCTGACTCGCTTGATATCGTAGACCTCGTTATGACTCTGGAAGAGGAATTTGACACGGAGATCTCCGACGAAGTGATCGAAGGAATGAAAACCGTTGGCGATGTTGTAAAATATGTAGAAGAACATCTCTAATTGCGTATTTTCTTTCCGCCCGACTTGTTCGGGCGGATTTTTTATTATGGAGGATCTGATAATGAACGAAAAACAATTGCCGGAAGTGGAAAGAATCATGTGGGAACGCTTTGGCTGTGACAGATTGATCTCTATCGCCACCGTGGAAAATGGTAAACCCTATGTTCGCGGCGTCAACAGCTATTACGAAGATGGCTCCTTTTACATCGTGACCCATGCTTTGTCCAATAAGATGAAACAAATCGAGAAAAATCCTGTGGTCGCTGTCTGCGGCGAGTGGTTCAGCGGCCATGGCATTGGGGAAAACCTGGGACATATTTGCGCCAAAGAAAATGAAGACCTTGCGGACAAACTCCGCTGCGTATTTGGTGAATGGTATGACAATGGGCATGTTGATGAAAGCGATCCCAACGTCTGCATTTTGCGCGTTCGCCTCACCGATGGAATCTTATATCAGAATGGGAAACGTTTTGACATTGCGTTTTAAAAAAAGCAGCTTCGGTTAAAACCGAAGCTGCTTTTTCTAATTGTTTTTATGGCCGTACCACAGAGCCGCGCCCACTCCGGCGCCGCCCAGAATATTGCCGATGGTGACCGGTACAAGATTCCTTAACAGGAAGTTGCCCCAAGTCAGCATGGACATATCAATTCCCGCTTCCGCTGCCAGTTGCGCGTACTGAGGAACAGACACAGCGAACAAACCGGCCGGAACATAAAACATATTGGCAACACAATGCTCAAAGCCGCAGATAACAAACAGCGCTACCGGCAAATAAGCGCCCATAACACGTCCTGCTACATCCTTAGCAGTCAAGCTGAGCAATGCGCCCAGACAAACCAGAACATTGCAGAAGATGCCTAAAACCACACTGTTCGGGAAAGAAATCGCACATTTTGCGGCGGCAACCTTAATGGTATGTACCGCCAGCAAACCGCCGGAAGCATCCAACTGTCCAAAGAAAGCGCAACCTGCCGCCAAAAGCAAAGCTCCCACAAAGTTGCCCAAATAAACCACGATCCAGTTATAAAGCATCTTTTTTACTGTGGTTTTCTTCTCCAGCACAGAAACTGCAATCAGACAGTTTCCGGTGAACAGCTCCGAACCGGTGAGAATGACAATTCCAAGGCCAAAGGGGAAGAGCAAACCGCTGATTAGACGCTGCAAAGACACATTACCGATGGCGTGAGTCGCTGTCGCGGCAGTCGCGCCGCCAAAGGCGATCACCAAACCGGCCAAAACAGCCAGAATAAACAGACGCCCGATGGATCGTTCTGTCTTTTTCTTGCCGGCATTGGCATAATTTTCAAGGTTTTCCCAGGGGCTGAACAGATTCATGGCGGGATCCACCTGCTTTATTAGAACAGGCCGGTAATTTTACCGGTAGAATCCACGTCGATCTTCTCCGCAGCCGGAACTTTCGGCAAACCAGGCATCGTCATGATCTCGCCGGTAAGAGCAACAATAAAACCGGCACCGGCAGATACCTTCAAATTGCGCACCTGAACCTTGAAGCCTCTTGGCGCACCCAGAAGAGCTGCGTTATCCGAGAAGCTGTACTGGGTTTTTGCCATACAGATAGGCAGATTGCCGAAGCCCAGCTCGTTGAGCTTAGCCATCTGTTTTCTTGCTGCAGGAGTCAGCTCAACACCGTCACCGTGGTAGATTTTCGTTACGATGGCATGGAGTTTTTCTTCAATGGAAGCTTCGGTATCGTAGCAGAAGGAGAAGTCGTTTGGCTGCTCACAGAGGCGGACAACCTCTTTCGCCAGCTCAATGCCGCCGTCGCCGCCTTTGCCCCATACTTCGGACAGAGCCACGTTAACACCCAGTTCCTTACATTTATCTTCGATCAGTTTCAGTTCTGCCTCGGAGTCGGTTGGGAAACGGTTGATGGCAACTACAACCGGCAGTTTATAAACCGTGGTAATATTCTCAACATGCTGCAGCAGGTTTGGCAGGCCTTTTTCCAAAGCCTCCAGATTTTCATTGTTCAAATCGGCTTTCGCCACACCTCCGTGATGTTTGAGGGCACGAACGGTAGCTACTACAACAACAGCGGCCGGATGGAGGTTTGCCATACGGCATTTGATGTCAAGGAACTTCTCCGCACCAAGGTCTGCGCCGAAGCCTGCTTCTGTAACCACATAATCACCCAGTTTCAGAGCCATACGGGTAGCCATGATGCTGTTGCAGCCATGAGCGATGTTGGCGAAGGGGCCGCCGTGAACGAAGGCGGGGGTGTGCTCCAGTGTCTGAACCAGGTTTGGTTTCAGAGCATCCTTCAGCAAGGCGGTCATTGCGCCCTCAGCATGGAGCTGTCTTGCAGTGACTGGCTCTTCTTTATAGGTGTAACCTACTACAATGTTGCCCAGACGTTCTTTCAGATCGTCCAGATCTCTTGCCAAGCAAAGCACTGCCATGATCTCGGAAGCTACGGTGATGTCATAGCCATCCTCACGAGGAACGCCGTTGACCCGTCCGCCCAAACCGTCGGTAACAAAACGAAGCTGACGGTCATTCATATCCACGCAGCGTTTCCATGTGATGCGGCGCGGGTCAATGTTCAGGGCATTTCCCTGATAAATGTGGTTGTCCAGCATAGCTGCCAGCAGGTTATTTGCAGCACCGATGGCATGCATATCACCGGTAAAGTGCAAGTTGATGTCCTCCATTGGAACTACCTGAGCATAACCGCCGCCGGCAGCACCGCCTTTTACGCCGAATACCGGGCCAAGGGATGGCTCACGCAGGGCAACGACTACATTTTTACCGATTTTTTTTAAACCGTCTGCCAGACCTACGGTGGTCGTGGTCTTGCCTTCGCCGGCAGGTGTTGGGCTGATGGCCGTCACCAGAATCAGCTTGCCGTCGGGAGCATCTGCCTTCTCGGTAAGCATGTTGTAGTCCACTTTCGCCTTATAGTTGCCGTACTGCTCCAGATATTTTTCGTCGATCCCAGCAGCAGCTGCAATATCGCGGATGTGGTTCATTTTTGTTTCCTGTGCAATCTCAATATCGCTTTTGTAACCCATGGAACATTCTCCTTTTCTGTCATTCGAGTTGATTGTTTTCTCAAACGAAAAGACGCAAGGGAGCAGATCCGTGATCTGGCTTCCCCCGGCCGATTGGCCGATTCCACTGTTTTTTTGCCTTTTCCGATGGCCAGCCCCATGTCTATGGCTTTATTCTGCCTGTCCGCTTAACAGGTTCGATGCTTTTGGGCAGGGCGCCGCAGAAAAATCATCTGCGGAGTCCGAACAAATACTGCAAAACACTCTGCTTTAAAAAAAGAAAAGCAAAAAGAAAAGGGTGCCTTTCTCCTTCGCTTACGTCAATGGAACCAACAATAAGCCCATCCGGAGAAATCCCTTTTTCTACCTCACAGTTCGGTAAAAATACCGAAGCCCTGTCCAAAGTACGAATCATCACAAAAACAGGTCGTTTGAAATATGCGCGAGAGATGATTCGTGTAAGCGGAGCATCGTTTATCGCAGCACAGGGACTAAAACCCGTTTCTTCTGCTCTGAACAGCAGGACCGAAACCCTGACAACGAACCTGCTGGCGCAGGCCGGATGGCTGACGCGATAAGATATTTTCCGCAAGAATGCCGCTCATGAATATTGAGCTGACCGTATTTTTAATTATACTTTGGATAAAAGCCTCTGTCAATGTCTCCTTCGACAAACCAGCGGAAAAATGTCGAAATTAGTGACGGTTTTGCGCCGCTTACAGAAACAGCCGACGCAAATGGGGCTTGCGGCGGCTGAAAAATTCTATTTTTCCTTCTTTTCTACGGCTACAACGGTGAGCAGACTTCCTTCCACGCGAAAATGCAGCTCATAACCAGCAAAGACCATTCCATAGACCCGCTCCGGATCTTCCTGATAAGCCGGCCGGGGATCCTGCGCCAATACCCCCAACACTGCTTCCCGTTTCTCCTCCGGCAGCTGAATTAGCAGTTCTTCCGGAAAGCAGACTTCCACACGATAATCCTTTTTTTCCGCTCCAAAACCGCCTTTTGCCTCCGGGTGGCTGTCCACATAAGGCAAGTAAGGCTTGATGTCATAAATCGGGGTACCGTCCAATAGATCTGCGCCAGCTACCAGCAGGACCGGTCCATCGGCAGCGTCCCAATCCACGCCCAACAGACGCACACAGGACAGGCCAACCGGGTTCGGCCGATAGGGTGAGCGGGTGGCAAATACGCCCATTCTGACATTTCCGCCCAATCTGGGCGGGCGGACAGTGGGCCTCCAGCCCTCATGGCGATTGGCGCTGAATCGCCAGATCAGCCAAAGATAGTCAAAATCTTCGATTCCGCGCAGCATTTCCCGATTTCGACAGGGAGGTGTCAGGACGATGCGTGCCTGCAGGGTTTCTACAAGCCCGCTTTGCCGTGGGATCCCAAATTTTTCTTGAAAATCGCTCTGAATATGAGCCACTGGCTCCATCAGAAAAGTTTCTCCTGACAACAAATCACCCTCCTCGTTCTGAAAACATAAAAATTCAATAAAATTTCAGAATAAATGCCAAAAATCTTGACATGGACTTAACTCTTAATGTTATAATATTCCTAATGTTAATATTACCTTTCCCTATTCAAAAAGTCAACATTCCCTGCATTTCACCAATAGGAGGATATTGTCATGAAATCAAAAGTTTATTTCTCCAGAACCATTACACCAGAAAAAGTATTGGAACTGTACCAGCTTCTTGGCAAAAAACTGGACGGCAAAATCGCTATTAAGCTCCACTCCGGCGAAACCGGCAACCAGAACTTCCTGAGACCGGACTTTTGGAAGCCGGTGATCGACTCCGTAGGCGGCACGGTTGTTGAATGCAACACCGCTTACGAGGGCACCCGCAATACCACAGAAAAGCACCTGAAAACCTTGGAAGAACACGGATGGAGCAAGTACTTCCCTGTGGATCTGATGGATGCCGAGGGACCCGATCTGGTGCTGGATATTCCCAAAGGCAAACGCATCCAGAAAAACTATGTCGGCAAAAATCTGGCCAACTACGACTCCATGCTGGTTCTCTCCCACTTCAAAGGCCATCCCATGGGCGGTTATGGCGGCGCGCTGAAACAGCTCTCCATCGGTATCGCATCCTCTTACGGCAAAGCCTATATCCACGGCGTAGGTGTTCCAAAGGATATTTGGACGGCTGACCACGATGCCTTCCTGGAATCTATGGCTGATGCCGCCGCGTCTATTGTGGATTACTTCAAAGGCAATGTAGTTTATATCAACGTTATGAAAAATATGTCTGTTGACTGCGATTGCTGCGCCAAAGCTGAAGATCCGTGCATGAAAGACATCGGCATCCTTATCTCCCTTGACCCGGTTGCAATCGACCAGGCCTGCCTGGATTTGGTCTACGCTTCCGATGATCCCGGCAGAGATCACCTGATCGAGCGCATTGAAAGCCGCAACGGCGTTCTGACTGTTGAAGCCGCCGCCGCGCTGGGTATCGGTTCACGGGAATACGAACTGGTGGAAGTTGAATAATCCTTCCCTTCCCATCCAAAATCAGAGATACAAAAACGCTGAATGTCCGATGATCAGACATTCAGCGTTTTTTTGGCACCCCCGGCGAGAATCGAACTCACGACTAACCCTTAGGAGAAC
>CAMCOD010000022.1 GCA_945876435.1 uncultured Clostridia bacterium | reverse complement strand
GGGTCACCAGAGTTTATAAGCCCAGCAAGCCCCTGCCCCGCACCGGCTATTAAGCTCTCTTCTATATCTGTCAGGGTGGACCGCCCCAAAAGAGCGGCCCACCCTTAACCATGCAATGAAATCCGGAAAGGAACCAGGCTGTAGGGATACAGCTCCCGAAAGCCTGGTTTCCTGTCTGGGTGCCGCTGTCTCTTCAGCCTTTTCTTTTCAAAAAGGAAAGGACGTTATAAACAGAACGAAGAAGAACAGACTGGCGATGCCATACATGGTAAAGGGCTTAATGAGCCAGTTGACGATCCAGGTCACAAACAGTCCTTTTGGGTTTTTCCCTACGTTGCGGATGCTCCGAAAATCCACTTTCAGCATCATGGGGTAGATCATCACCCAAATCAGAATGGCCATCGGAATAGAAATGCGGGCATATTCGAACCGGGCTAACAGCTCGGGAAGTGCCGGGAAAAATGGCCTATTAGAACACCTACTACCATACATAGGAATACCCATATAGTCAGATACCGTTGGAAAAAATTAATTCCTGTATTAGATTTTCTTTTCACGGTAAACACCTCCTTGTATTTGCGTTTTTAGCTGTATAATGCGTTGTTCGATCTGGCTTACTGTTTCACGGAACACTTTATCCGATTGGCCTGTAGGGTCAGGCAGTGCCCAATTATCATCGAAGGCTCTGCCAATATAGGGGCAGCCTACATCGCAACCCATTGATATTGCAATATCCGGCTCCGGGATGCTGTCAAAGGTCTTACTGAACTGTGCCTGTTCCATGTCGATCCCATAAAGATCTTTCATCAGCCGTACTGCGTCCTTGTTGATCTGCGGTTTGGTCTCACTTACGGCCGAAAAACTCTCAAACACATCAGCGGCAAAATGCTTGCCCAATGCCTCCGCAATCTGGCTGCGGCAGGAATTATGAACGCATATAAAAGCAACTTTTGGCTTTTGGCTCATAAGTCATCCCTCTCAAAGTTCCAGGAGCTTATCGCCCTTGATCTGATCAGCGCTCCATGCTATAAGTGCAAATCTTCCGCCTGTGTGTTGGTCAATGCGATTGATCCACTCTACCTCGTTACTGGCCTTCGCTTCCAACAGGGCGTTGGTGGTTCCCGACTGATAGAACGACTGATTGATGATCCACCAGTTCACCGCAATCTGCGCCCGCTTGAGATCATCTTCCAGCCGTATGGCCTCATAGACAGGGGTGGCCTCCGGTAAAGCAACGATTACGACCTCTGTTTCCATGCTTTTTAGCCGTGGCAGCAACCGCTTGACAGATTCCGGTGTTTCCCCATTGGTGCGCTGGATTTCCTTGTCGTAGTTTTCGGTAGATTCCAGTAAGAGCAGCGTATGGCCGGTGGGTGCGGTATCAATAACGACAACCTGATCGTCCGCCTTTTCCACAATCTCTGCAAATGCCCGGAACACGGCGATTTCCTGTGTGCAGGGGGAGCGCAGATCTTCTTCAATGTAGGCAATATCCTCCTCGGACAGGCCGTTGGCTCTCGCTTTGGACAGCACTTCCTCCTGATAATTTTTCAGCTCGGCGTGTTCGTCGATGTAGCTCATAGTGATATTATCGGCCTGCTCCAACACAAATTTTAGATGTGCAGCAGGATCTGTGGTGGTCAGGTGCACTTTTTTCCCTTTCTGTGCCAGCCCCAGGGCGATAGTGGCCGCAACAGTGGTTTTGCCCACGCCGCCTTTGCCCATTGTAAAAATGACTTTTCGCCCGGCTTTGTCAATGGAGTCTACAACATCGTGCAGCCCATAAAAATTCTTTGTATTAGGAGCCTCATACTTTATATCCTGACGATCCTCCCGCAGCATGGCGCGGACATTATCCAAACCGGTAATGTTGTAAGCCCGCAAGGGAATCAAGTAGGTAGTAAGTGCCTTCAATCCCTCTGGGATGGCCTTCATCGCTGCCTTCTGCTTTTGATACAGCTTTTCAGAGATGGCGTCGTCACTTTGGAGCAAGACACCGTTCACCACCAGAATTTGATTGTTCACACCCAAGTCGGCCAGTTCCAGCGAAGCCCGCTGGGCTTCTTTCAGCGGCGCCTCTTCGGGGCGAGTGACCAAAACCAATGTTGTGAGATTTCCGTCAGCCAGCGTTGCAGCAGCCTTTTTGTAAACGGCCTTTTTGCTCTCAAGGCCGGAGAGTTGGCCCAAGCAGGATGCTCCGTGGGTGCTTTCACTGATGAAATTGCTCCATGCGGAGGGGAGCTGAAGCATTCGTAAGGTGTGACCGGTTGGGGCTGTATCAAAGAGGATGTGGTCGTAATCCCGCTGCATATCCGGGTCAGTGATGAAGATGGAGAACTCGTTGAACGCCGCAATTTCAATGGTGCAGGAACCGGAAAGCTGCTCCTCCATATTGGCAATCACTGCATCCGGCATGATGCCGCGATAGGGCGCAATAACACTCTCCCGATATTCAGCTGCTGCCTGTATTGGGTTCAGATTTGCCACCACCAAATTGGGAACAGCAGGGATAGGTGTTCCCTTGTTGGTCAGCTCCATCGCAAATACATCTTGCAGATTAGAGGCCGGGTCGGTGCTGATAAGAAGTACCTTCTTCCCCTGGTCGGCCAGTGAGACAGCGGTTGCGCAGGCCGCCGAGGTTTTACCTACGCCGCCCTTACCAGTGAAAAAAAGGTATTTGGTCTTTGTCACTTCAAAGGGATTAAAGATATTCATAAACAATTCCTTTCAGAAATATCAGCAGCATCGTTGCAACAGCCGGAAGTCGGAGCATCCCCGCTGCAACAAGCAACACCCAGGACATCGCCAGACAGCTCCAGCAGGCGCGTAAACTCCACATTCGTCGGATAGCGGCCCGCAATCACGATAGCGTCATCAACGACAACCACGGGCAGCTTTTCCGGGCCAAATTTCTGCAAATATTCTGTGACGGCCTTATTCTTCACGAACTCCGCCGGGGCATTGGACAGGTTGAACCGCTGGACCACCACGCCGCTCTGTTTCAGCGTGTTCAGCACTGTGGAGACACGGAGCAGTTCGGGATCGACGCTCACACCGCAAAGTCCGGTGGAGCAGCACATGGCGGCCTCGTAGATTTTCATTGTTTTCATAAGATTGGTTCTCCTAAAAGATAGAAAAATAGAAATGTTTCTATATTTATACGATATGAAAACCGATGCTCAAACGTGCCAGCAATTTGAGGCATCGGTATCCTGTTTATTGGCAGCAGCCCTCTGAATGACAGATACAGTCTGCTTTAGGTCCTATAATTCTGTGCAAGGTACTTTCAAACTCCCCAAGACGTGCTTCATTGAGGGAATAGTAGATATTCTTTCCATCCCGCCGATCGTCTACGATTCCAGCTTGGATCAGCACCTTCATATCGTGAGACAGCGTAGGCTGTGTGATATGGAAGGCCTCAAGGATTTTACAGGCACACAGCTCCCCACAAGAAAGCATATCTATAATCCGCAGACGCTTTGGGTCGGAAATTGCCTTTAGTATCTTCGCTGTGTCGCGGTAAATTTGCTCCAATTTCCCGCCTCCTTCACATTTAAATTTTTCTATGTGTTATTATATGCAGGTGCAAAGGGAAAGTCAATACGGCTTGGGAATACTGGCCTAAACGGTGTACCTCATCAGCTTCTTGCCACATCGCAGCTAAATGCCGGAGGACACAAAGCAAATTTGAAAAAAAATAGTGCCCTATTGTAGTTTCTTCAATACAGAGGTATAATCCTATCATCATACTATTGTTATATGCAATAAAATGGAAAACTTTATCTAAGATCCACCTTGCTGAGAAGGAGAAACTTTCATGCAAACACAATTTCAGAAGATACTAAAACAGGTTCGAGATGGAAAGCCGGCGTCAATGACCTTTGAGGCAACTGGTATTGTCTACGTCCGTAATTTCTATCCCGCTGAGCGTCTCCTTCTCCTGGGAGCTGGACATATCGCCCAGCCATTGTGCCGGTACGGAAGTGACCTGGGCTTTGCAGTGACGGTGGTGGATGACCGTCCTTCCTTTGTCAACCGGGGACGATTTCCAGAAGCACAGGAAGTGATATGCGATGCGTTTCCCAAGGCAGTGCGTTCTTTGGAAATCTGCGAACAGGACTATGTGGCCGTCATCACACGCGGACACCGCTATGACGCGGACTGCCTGAGAGCGATCCTATCCGGGACATTTCCGAAGTACCTGGGGATGATCGGCTCCAAGCGCCGGGTAGCGGGGCTGTTTCAACTGTTGAAGGATGAGGGCATCCCCGGCAAGACGCTTGAGTGCATTCACGCCCCCATCGGACTTCCTATCAATGCTCTGACGACACAGGAGATAGCCATCTCCATAGCTGCGGAACTGATTCAATGCCGCCGGCGGGATACGCCCCGCCGTTCCGGAAGCACCACCCTTGTGGCAGAGGACATTGACCTGCCGGTGCTGGAATTTCTTGCTTGCAGTAGGGAGCCGAAGGCTCTTCTGTTGGTTTTAGAAACCAGCGGCTCCACGCCAGTGAAATCCGGCGCCATGATGGCGGTAGATCGCAACCGCAAGACCGTTGGGACCATCGGCGGTGGATGCAGTGAGCACGCCGTCCTTTTAGAAGCACGACGCATCATTGGTACAAATGGATATCGTTGCGTTGAGGTGGATATGAGCAATGATGTGGCAGAGAATCAGGGAATGGTCTGCGGCGGACAGATGAGGGTGTTGATCAAGGGAATCGGAGGATAGGCGAACATGCTCAATCAGTTTTCAAGAACACAGTTGCTCTTTGGGCAGGAGGGCATGGAGAGGCTGTACCGTGCCCGGGTGGCTGTATTTGGCATTGGCGGTGTGGGCGGCTACACCGTGGAGGCCCTTGCCCGCAGCGGCGTCGGCATTCTGGATCTCATCGACGATGACCGGGTGTGTCTGACGAACCTCGACCGACAGCTGCTCGCTACCCGCAAAACCGTGGGACAATACAAGGTGGATGTGGCGGAGCAGCGCGTCAAAGAAATCAATCCGGACGCGGTTGTCCATACCTATAAGACCTTTTACGCCCCGCAGACGGCGGAGCAGTTTGATTTTACCCGGTATGACTATATTGTGGACGCCATCGACACGGTCACCGGCAAGCTGGAGCTGGTGGAGCAGGCTCAGCGGTCAGGAGTTCCTGTTATCAGCTGCATGGGTGCGGGAAACAAGGCGGATCCAACTGCTTTTGAAGTCGCGGACATCTTTGAGACCTCCGTGTGCCCGCTGGCAAGAGTCATGCGCAGGGAACTGAAAAAGCGGGGGATCAGGCATCTGAAGGTGGTCTATTCCAAAGAGCCTGCCATGACGCCCATTGACGATATGTCCATCAGCTGCCGAAGCCACTGCATCTGCCCGCCGGGTACGGCGAGGAAATGCACCCAGCGGCGGCAGGTTCCGGGCAGCAACGCCTTTGTCCCCCCGGTTGCCGGACTGATCCTTGCCGGCGAGGTGGTAAAAGACCTGATGCGATCAGGAGGCAGCGCATGATCTATCTGGACTATTCCGCCAATACGCCCGCAGACCCAGCTGTGCTGGAGGCGTTCTACCAAACGGAACGAATATTTATCGGAAATCCCAACTCCACGCACCCTGCCGGGCAGGCCGCGCAAGCGGAAATGAGCCGCGTGACAGACAGCATCGCGGAACTGCTGGGTATTGACCCGGCAGAGATCATCTACACCTCCGGAGCCAGCGAGTCCAACAACCTCGCCATCAAAGGCATCGTCCAGGCGTCCCGGCATATTGGCAGGCACATCATTTCCACGGCGCTGGAGCACTCCTCTGTGGGCGGAACACTTTCCGCCCTTCAGCAGCAGGGATGCGAGATTGACCTTGTGGACATTGCACGGGACGGCACCATTGATTTGGAGCAGCTGCGGGACCTGCTGCGGAAGGACACCGTGCTGGTGTCTGTCTGCGCGGTGGACAGTGAGCTGGGAACGGTGCAGCCGGTCCGGGAGATCGCTGAAATCTTAAAAGAGTTTCCAAACTGCCGCCTCCATGTGGACGCCACGCAGGCAGTGGGGAAGACGGAACTGGTGCTGGACGGTGTGGACACCATGAGCATCGCACCCCACAAATTCTATGGGCTGAACGGCAGCGGCCTGCTGCTGAAAAAGAAGGACCTCGTCATTGAACCGCAGATCCACGGCGGCTCCAGCACCACGATTTATCGAAGCGGTACTCCGGCGCTGGCGCTGGCAGTATCTTCTGAAGAGGCGCTTCGTCTGGCGCTGGAGAATCAGGAGAAACGAATTGCTTATGCAGAAGCGCTGAACCGTTACCTGCGGGATGAGCTTGCAAAATATCCGGCTGTCCGGATCAACAGTCCTGAAAACGCGGTGCCGCACATCCTAAATCTCAGTGTTCGTGGCGTGAAAGGGACGGTGTTCCAGCGGGAATTAGGCAAGCGTGGAGTTTGTGTCTCTGTCAAGTCAGCCTGTTCCACAGAGGGAACGCCCTCCAAGGCGGTATTCGCAGTCAGCCGGGACCGAAAGAATGCTCTCTCTTCCTGGCGTATCAGTCTCAGCCACTTGACCACATGGGAGGAACTTCAGGAATTCCTCCGAATCTTTGACAGTTGCTATAAGGAACTGGTGGCATGATCCAATCACCGCGGCACTGGCAGCGGATAAGACCGCAAAACACATCATATGAGGGGAACGCATCTATGTCGAGAACTTTGGAACCCTATCAGATGATAGAGAGAAGCATCATCAAAAAATATCGGGACGAGCTTTGGAAACCGTTCACCTATGCTGTAAAAAAGTACGAGCTGATTCAGGCCGGAGATAAGATTGCGGTGTGTATCTCCGGAGGAAAGGACTCCATGCTGATGGCAAAACTGATGCAGGAGCTCCACCGACACAGTGATGTCTCCTTTGATTTGCTGTTTTTGGTAATGGACCCAGGTTATAACGCAATCAACCGTCAGAAAATTGAAAGCAACGCTGCCTTACTCCGGATTCCCATCACGGTTTTTGAAACGAACATTTTCGAAGTGGCTAACAGCAGCGAAAAGTCCCCCTGCTACCTCTGCGCCCGGATGCGCCGGGGGTATCTTTACAGCAAGGCACAGGAACTGGGCTGCAATAAAATTGCTCTTGGCCATCACTTCAACGATGTGATCGAGACAACAGTAATGGGGATGTTTTACGGCTCTCAGCTTCAGGCTATGCTGCCCAAACTGCACAGCGACCATTTTGAGGGAATGGAATTGATCCGGCCCATGTACTGTATCCATGAGGATGACATCATCGCATGGCGGGGGTACAATCAGTTGGAATTTATCCAATGTGCCTGTCGCTTTACAGAAAACTGCACCATTTGTGACAATGGGGGCGGCGGCTCCAAGCGGCAGGAAATCAAGAACCTGCTCCGCCGCCTGAAACGGGACAATCCCAATATTGAAAAATCCATCTTCAACAGCATTCACGCAGTCTCGCTGGATACTTTTCCCGGATATAAGCACGGCGGCAAGGAAGTCTCTTTCCTGGAAAACTACAAGTAGTCTTTTATGGTGGAAACGACAATTCAGAATTAATGGGGACATATATGTATGAATAAATTTGAGCAGCGTTCAAAAAAGAGTTACGATAAAAAAGCAGAAAACTACGAATTGACTTTTGATGGTAAGTTCACCGCCAAGTTCAAGAAAATGATATATGAAGCAGTAACTATTGCTCCTGACGATACGGTAGTGGATGTTGCCTGTGGTAATGGCCGCTTGCTGCATGAACTGGCAGAAAAGAGTCCTTTTTGCGGGTATGGCGTTGACATATCTGAAAAAATGATAGAGCAGGCAAAAAGATTAAATCCAGATATGACGTTCTATGTTTCTGGATGTGACCAACTTCCGTTTGAAAATGGTGAGATAGGAGTAATGACTGTTTCTGCCGCATTTCACCATTTTCCAAATGTTCAGAGGTTCGCGCAAGAAGCAGGACGAGTAATCAGAATAGGGGGTATGCTATACATAGCAGAAGCGTATTTACCTGCCATTTTAAGGGTAATATGTAATCCGTTTGTAAAATTCTCCAGGGCCGGAGATGTTAAGTTTTATTCTCCGAATGAAATCGTTTCGCTGTTTGAAAACAATGGGTTTGTTGCAAGTGGCGTAGAAATTGATGGAATGGTTCAAATCATTAAACTGCAAAGAAAATAACCGTTTTCGATTTCCCTGAATCAAGGGAGGAAATTACCTTGAGTGGTTTTCGTGACAGTTGATCAGACTCTTAATTTATCGATTGGAATAGAAATATGATAAAAATGCAAAAGCAAATCCTACTTGTGGATGACGAAGTCAAGATCACACAGGTTCTATCCGCTTATCTGGAAAAAGAGGGATATCAAACCATAGTAGCACATGATGGGAAAACCACGCTGGAACTGCTCCAGCTTCATCCAATCAGCCTGATACTGTTGGATCTGATGCTCCCGGACATACCGGGTGAAAAACTCTGCGAACAGATACGGGCGCAGTACCGCATCCCCATTATCATGCTCACGGCCAAAAGTCAGGAGCAGGATATTTTGGATGGACTGGAAGTCGGCGCGGATGATTATCTGACAAAGCCGTTCAGCCCGCGTGTTGTAGTGGCCAAGGTCGGGGCTGTACTGCGGAGAGCGGAGAGTGATGAACTGCTGAGTGTTCCGGTCTCCTATCGGGACGGATATCTGGTGATTGATTTCAATAATAAGACTGTTCTGAAAGAAGGAACGCCCATTCATCTGACACCGACGGAATATCAGATTCTGCGGACGCTGGCAAAGGCTCCGAAACGGATCTTCACCAGAGAGCAGCTGATATTGTTTGCGTTAGGTGATGATTACGACGGCTATAACCGAAGTATAGACACTTACATCAAAAGCCTTCGTAGCAAGATTGAACCAGACCGGCACGACCCCGCGTTTATTGTGACCGTACATGGTGTAGGCTATCAGTTCCAGGGTTGATGAGGAGGAGCACCGGATGGTACATTCTCTCAAAACAAAGCTGACCGTCTACTTTTCCGTTCTGCTGCTGTTCTCTCTCGGTTCGATTACGATCCTGTTCAATCTGACCATGGATAGCCTGTTTGCTCATTATGCCAACGACCAGCGTCAGAGCCAAATCCAACAGATCATCCAGCAGATTGAGGAGCAGTATCTGCCGGAAAGCCAAGGCTACAACATCGACGCATTGGAAGTAATCGGCAATGCGGCCTTGCAAAACGGGCTGATCGTCCATGTGCAGGCACGAAACGGTGAGGTAGACTGGGATATCTCCGTACACAAGGCGCAGGAGTGCCAGATAGCTCTGCAGCACGCGGAAGAAAATATGCACAGCCGATACCCCTCCTTCAATGGAGGTTACTCAGAGTATACCTACGATCTGTCCTATGCCGGAACGCCAACAGGATACCTTACGATTGGGTATTACAGCCCCTATGCGTTGGATGATGATGCGTTGGCACTCCTCAATGCACTGAACCGTGTGACCCTTGGGCTTGGGACCGCATTCCTGCTTATGGCGTTGGTTCTTGCTTTCTTTGCTGCGAAGCGCATCGCGCGACCGATTTCAGCAGCGGTCGAAGTGGCTCACGGCATTGCAGAAGGCAACTATGGGCAAAAAATTGAGACAAAGACCATGACAAAAGAGTTGGTTTCTCTCACGCAGTCTATCAACGAGATGTCAGAGACTCTTAAACTGCGGGAACAGCAAAAGCGCCGTCTGACGGCAGATGTAGCACACGAACTGCGCACACCGCTGACCAATCTGCAAAGCCATGTGGAAGCGGTAATTGACGGTGTATGGGAGCCGTCCCCTGAACTGTTTCAGGGTTATCGGGATGAGATCCTTCGGCTGACCCGCTTGGTGGAGCAGCTTCAGGAATTGTCCAATTTGGAAAGTGGACAGATTGAACTGCATTTGGAACCTACGCCTGTTGCCGCATTGCTTGAGGACATTCGCCTTGACTTTCTGGCCAGATTTCAGAGCAAGGGAGTCTCCCTTACTCTGGGTACTGATCCGAAAGATATTAGTATGGTATGCGACCACGACCGCATCAAACAATGTCTGACTAACCTTGTCTCCAACGCACTGCGAGCCACGCCGGAAGGCGGGACGGTCAGGCTGGAAGGCCGGCAGGAGGCCGGTTCCATCCAGTTGTCGGTATCGGATACGGGCGAGGGTATTCCGGCAGAACACCTCTCTCAGTTGTTCGAGCGGTTTTATCGGGTAGACCCATCCAGAAGCCAGCAAACCGGCGGCATGGGAATCGGGCTGGCTATTACAAAAACCATTGTGGGAGCGCACGGTGGAACCATTACGGCGGAAAGTATCGAAGGAAAGGGTTCAAAGTTTACAATTTGTCTGCCGCTGTAAAAACACGAAAGAGAAGCAGGTCAGTCCTTTGACTGGCCTGCCCTTTCTTTGAAACGGTTTGACGCTCTGTCGATCAGCGCTGCATGTGCAGTTTCCGGTATTCCAGTGGGGACATCTCATAGGTCTCCCGAAACACGACGGAAAAACGGCTCTGGCTTTCATAGCCAACAGCCTGGGCAATCTCTGCAATGCTGTCCCTGGTCTGCGTGAGCAGCAGCGCCGCTTTCTCCATGCGGTGCTCATTCATGTGGGCGGCAAGGGACTCGCCATAGACTGCTTTAAACACGGCCTTCAAAGTGGTTGGATTGATCAAATACCGCTGCGACAGTTCCTGAATCGTGGTGCGCTGCTCTAAGTTCTCCAAAACATAGTCGTGGACGCGGCGGGCAATCTCCACTTGTTCCGTCTGATATTGATCTACATTTCGTTTGGACAAAGGAACTGTGCTGAGATAGAGAAAAAGCTCCATGATCTTCAGCATGAAATATGCCTGCCGAAGCGACTCCGGCTGCTCATAGAAGCGGCTGAAAATGGCCTCTGTTTTTTCATTTCCCATAAGCGTTGCAGACGAACCGTGAGAGCAGAATTTTTCCATCAATGTCCGGCCTGTCACATCTGTTCCTCGGAGCAGGTCAGGTGGGTCAAACCGGGACAAATCCACATAGATGGCCAGCCCCTCAAAATGCCCCACGGGAAATGTCATGACCGAGCCGGCACAGAGCTGCCTGGTATGCAGGGAGAAATCACCGGGGCCGAGATAAATGGAACTGCCGTCTTTCATATTCCAGCCGATGCGTCCATAGCGGCAGTAATTAATCTCCAGCAGGTCGCTCTCTGCTTCGTGGCGGCAGGAGACCTGTTGGGCCAGATAGTCTTGAAAGACAAGGGTCACACCGGGGAAGATGTCCCATGAGGCCTTTTTGCCTTTGCCTTGTAGAATGGCATCTGTGTGATCGTCACCGCATTTCCTGCCAGCAGCGGAATAGTGCTCCTCCAGCAGCAAGCCTTCCGGGAGATCCGCCAACGCATGTTGAATTTTTGAGATGTGCTGGTTATACAAGTTACTCCCTCAGCTTTCTTTCCATTAATCCGGACAGGATATTTCCATGATCTTCTCAATGACCTGATGGAGCAGGATGCTCTGCTCAGTGTCCGCCGCCTTATAATAGACCTCTTTCCCCACCCTGCGGCTGACGATCAGGCCACGGTCCTTCAACTGCCGGAGGTGATGGGACACGGCGGGGCTGGTCATTTCCACCATAACGGAGATATTGATCACGCACTCCTCACAGTGGCATAGCAGCCAGAAGATCCGCAGTCGGCTGGAATCGTCCAAAAGCTTGAAGGTTCCTGCAACAGTCTGGAATGTTTCCGGCTTTGACAACTGCGCTTTCAGAAACTTCGTATTTTGCCCCTCACCGTGGTGATGGGGAAGCTGCAAATCCGGCATTATGGATTCCTCCTCAAAAATTATCTGTTTTGGAAATGCTTTTTCCTCGTTTGGAAGGAAGCCGCCGCAGAGTATTGACTTCCCTTTGTAAATCTATCATACTGCAATCAAATCAATTAAACAAGTGCTTGATTGATAAATATAATATTTTGAGAGGAGCTATCCCTATGAAGAAGACCTATAAGATCGAAGTCGACTGCGCCAACTGCGCCAACCTGATGGAAGATGCCGCCAGAAAGACCCCTGGTGTCGCCGCAGCTACCGTCAACTTCATGACCCAGAAGATGATCGTGGAGTTTCAGGAGGGCCAGGAGCCGAAGGATGTCATGCAGGCGGTCCTGAAAGCCTGCAAAAAGGTAGAGCCTGACTGTGAGATTGAGCTTTGATCCCTCTCATTGCGCCCCGGACGCGACAGGCGAAAGGGGCGCACTTTCCAGGTATAAAATTAAATAATTGAGCAATTCTTAAATCTAAGGGAGGGTATTTCATGAGCAAAAAGCAAACTGTGATGCTGGTACGAATTTTGATTACCGCCGCGCTGCTGGTCGGTTTGAATTTCATTACACTTCCCAGCGAACTCAAAATGGCGCTCTATCTGGCCGCCTATCTGATTATTGGTTATGATATTCTGAGAAAGGCAGGAAAGGGCATCCTGAACGGCCAGGTCTTTGACGAGAATTTTCTGATGGCCGTGGCCACGATTGGAGCCATTGCATTGTCTACCTACGAAAGAAGCGGCGATTACAACGAGGCCATTGCCGTAATGCTGTTCTATCAGGTCGGTGAGTTGTTCCAAAGCTACGCCGTAGGAAAGAGCCGCAGGAATATCACCGCGCTGATGGACATCCGTCCGGATTACGCCAATATCGAGCGGAACGGCCAATTGGAAAAGGTCGATCCCGATGAGGTGGCGATCGGCAGTGTGATCGTGGTGCAGCCCGGTGAAAAGGTCCCCATCGACGGCACCGTCACGGAAGGTAACTCTGCCCTGAATACCAGTGCGCTGACCGGAGAAAGCCTGCCCCGTGAAGTGAAGGCCGGTGACGAGGTGATCAGTGGCTGTATCAATATGACCGGCGTACTGAGAATCCAGACCACAAAGGAATTCGGAGAGTCCACGGTTTCTAAGATCCTGGAACTCGTGGAGGAGTCCAGCTCCCGGAAATCCAAGTCGGAGAACTTCATTTCCAAGTTTGCCAAGATCTACACGCCTGTGATCTGTATAGCCGCACTTCTGCTGGCGGTGCTGCCTCCCATCGGAAATCTTCTCATGGGGAACCCCGCCAACTGGGCCATCTGGATCTACAACGCCCTGACCTTCCTGGTGATCAGCTGTCCCTGTGCGTTGGTGGTCAGCGTACCGCTGAGCTTTTTCGCGGGTATCGGCGGTGCCAGCAAGGAGGGTGTCCTGATCAAAGGCTCCAACTATATGGAAACACTCTCCCAGACCAAAGTGGTGGTATTCGATAAGACCGGCACCTTGACCCAGGGCGTATTTGAAGTCAACGGTATCCATCACAACACGATGGAAGAACAGAAGCTGTTGGAATACGCTGCCCTGGCGGAGTGCTCCTCCTCCCATCCTATCAGCAAGAGCTTGCAGAAAGCTTATGGAAAAGAGATTGATCGTAGCCGTGTAACAGACATTGAAGAAATTAGCGGCCACGGACTGATCGCCAAGGTGGATGGCGTTGAGGTAGCAGCCGGCAACGCAAAGCTAATGACCCGTCTGGGGATCTCGTATGCGGACTGCCACTCGGTTGGCACTATCATTCATGTAGCCATCAACGGCGAATATGCGGGACACATTCTCATTTCGGATATTGAGAAGCCCAATTCCAAGGCCGCCATCGCCGCTCTGAAGAAGGCAGGCGTGGAAAAGACGGTCATGTTGACCGGCGACGCCAAACGAGTGGCCGAACAGGTAGCGGCGAATCTGGGTGTGGACGAAGTTCATAGCGAGCTGCTTCCCGGCGATAAAGTTTCCGAAGTGGAGAAACTGCTGGCTGCAAAGTCCCCGAAAGCGAAACTGGCATTTGTGGGCGACGGCATCAACGACGCCCCTGTGTTGGGCCGGGCGGATATTGGCATCGCCATGGGCGCTATGGGTTCCGACGCGGCTATTGAGGCCGCAGACGTAGTGCTGATGGATGATGACCCCATGAAGATCGCAAAGGGCATCAAAATATCCCGAAAGTGCATCTCCATCGTCTATCAGAACATTACGCTCGCACTGGTTGTCAAGTTTATCTGCCTTGCGCTGGGCATAGTGGGCAGAGCCAACATGTGGCTTGCAATTTTTGCTGACGTGGGCGTTACCGTAATTGCAGTCCTGAATGCCATCCGGGCGCTTCGGGTTCATAATCTGTAAAGGAAATGGAGGGTGCGGACAAGTAATTGGCCGCACCCTGCTCATAAATAAAATGAACGATCACGATAGAGAGAACAGCCTATACGATTTACAGCTCTCTCCCGCTTTGGCGGATTTTTTCCGGGTGCTGGGAGATCCCACCCGAACCCGGCTAATTTCCGTCCTCTTAGAGCGGGAAATCTGTGTGACTGAGCTGGCGAGCCATCTACAGATGACACAATCCGCAGTTTCCCACCAATTAAACATTCTGAAGGCACATAAAATGGTAGTGCAGCGCAGGAATGGAAAACAAATGTTTTACTCCGCAGCGAACCAAAGCATAAGGGCGATCATGGAAACAGGGCTGGAATATCTTGCAGAAAATGCAGAGAAAAGATCCTGAATTTTATAACCAAACGAGCGTTTTCACCACATATATAAGCACAGCGGAGATTCAAAGCAGGTTTGAATTTCCGCTGTGCTTTCGCCTTCAGCTCGCAGATAGGAGCCGTTCCGATAGCTTGAATCCTTAAAAACTTCTAATTTGGTTTTGAATGAGGGTTCCCACTGTATCGGCAAACTGATCCAAAGACCGGATACGGGCAAAATTCCGCCCGTAGATGGTGTGGGCAGCAGGGACGTCCTTGTCGTTCCCGGTAAACACGCAGATGACGGAGATATCCAGTTTCAGGAGGGAACGCACTTCAATAGCCGTATTTTGAATCCCGTTGGCCTCAGCATAATCCACATAGTTGCCGTTTTGATACATTTTGATGACGTCGTCTGGTTTGACATCCGAGAGAAGGATCACCAGCTTATGTTCACATGGGGAGTCTTCCAGCCCTTTTTTCAGCGCACGAATAGCCAGGCCGTCCCGATTACAGCCTGCGGTAAAGTAATTGAAGATTCTATCATTCCGGTCGGTTTCCTGATAGTCTCGGTACCTGGTGACGACAGTATAGCCGCTGATAGAACAGAAAGAGGAAACCCGGACAGGGATTTGACAGCGAGTCAGCGCCTCGGCAATCATATATCCCTGGGCTGCCACCGTTGCCTGACGCCCTTGCTGAGAGGTTGAGGCATCCAGCAGAATGTCCACAGAGAGATTACCTGGGTCGGATTGCTGAATTTTCGTAAAGACTTTTTCATCATCCAGATATACGGCCCGCCATATCCGGCTGCTATCCAAAGAGCCGGAGGAGGAACGGAGGACAGTTGGCTGTAAATAGGCCATCATGGCGTGTTTAATTCGGGCAGTAAGACGGACGATGCTGGCCCGGTGTCTGACGGCATCCTCATCGTAGACAGCTCTGTTGAGCTTCATCAACTTCAGCGCTTCCTTGCGCCGTGCGCCGGCAAAGCCCCGAATATTTTTATCCCAGGTATCATCCCCTTTGGCGAAGTACAGATGACAGAGCCGATGGGCATCGACGCAAAGCTCATGCTCCAACTCCGCCGTCTTGCCCGGATCATACAGTGGCTGCCCAAAATAGTCCTGGATGAATTTCCGAATGGCTACCTCTGACTGCGCAAGACTTTTATCGCTCAAACGCCGCTGAAGCGGTTCTGTGTCACTGCCGCCTTGGCCGATGGCGGAATGTTCACTGTATCCATGCCAAAAGCTGTGGACCGAAGACGGCTTTCCGGAAATCTTTCGAAAAAACTTTCGTAATATGGGAGGCTTCTTCTCGGACTCCTTCGTGCTTTCATGATTTCCAGGGGCAAAATGGCAGAATGTTCTGAGAAAATCCAGCAATTCGCGGGCGAGCTCGGCACCCTCCAAATCGCCGGAAAACTCCAATGCGTCCAGCATGGCCCGCTCACGAGGCATTAAATATGGTGTCTCGCCCAGCACCCGGCGAAAATGAGCCTCCTCCAGAAGAACGGGGAGTTCCTCCGAGGGAACCGGACCGATGTGGGACAGGACACGTTTTGCATAGCTCCGCCGCAGCGCAGGCAGTGCCGGACGGTGGAGAGCCTCCCGTTGGTAGACGGCGTTTTCCAAGCCCAGCCACACCAGCTGCTCATATAACTCCTCCTGATCTGTATTATGCAGGGCGGAAAACAACGCATCAATTGTATCTGCTCCGTAGTTTTTGCGGGCCGCGCCGATGATGCTGTTCCAGTAAAGGTCTGCTCGGCCATCCTCATCATACACCTTGAATTCCGGCTCAAAGCTGTAATCTCTGGCGGCATTCCAGATGATATTCCGGGCGCGGCGTTTCTCACTGTCCAGAATGTCCATCAGTTGAACACATCCTCATAGGTGATTTGCTCAGGGAAACGCGCTTGGATGACATCATTGACCAACTGGCGCTCAAAGCCGTCAAAGGATTTGTTGACCATGCCCATCTCCAACGCCCGGTTGCCCTCCAGACCAGCACGCATTAGCCGCACGGCGGCCAACAGGCCACGGAGATCCAAGGACTTTGTGGAAAGTTCGCCGCCATCGCATTTACGCTGAATATCCTGGAACAAGCCTGCCAATTGTTCGGCCCATTCGGGTTTCAGGTCTGTGAACTCCCGGCGCAGCAGCTTCACCAGCCCCTCGGCGGTGATGGCAGGCATGTCGATGACCACGAACCGGGAGGCCAGTGCTTCGTTTAACTCCCGCGTGCCGGCGTAGCCGTAGTTCATTGTGGCGATGAATCTGGTGGCGTCGTGGAGACTGATGCGGTCATATCCGGGCATGTCGATGGCCCGACGGAAGTCCAGTGTGGCATGGAGCACCGCCAAGGATTCGTTTTTTGCCATGTTGATCTCATCCAAGATGCCAAAGCCGCCAAACTCCGCGCATTGGTAGATGGGACCCTTCCGCAGCGTCACTTCGCCGTCGTGGAAGGTGTCCGTGCCCAGGAGGGTAGCGGCGTCAGTGTTAATGTAAAAGGACACGTCCCAACTGGGGCGGTCAAATACAGCAGACAGATTCTCCGCCAACACGTTCTTGCCGGTGGCTTTGGGACCCACCAACAGCAGGTTTTCGCCGCACAGCAGAGCGGTAATGGCCTCCTCCCACACATCCTTGCCGTAGTAGAGATATCTTGGTACCGGAACACGCTTGGAAAGGTTTCCTACCGTGGGATACTTTGCCCGAAAAGCCTCAATTTCGGAGATGATTTTTGGGCTGACACCCTCGTTTTTCAAAAAGTCCAACATGTGGATACCTCCTTCAGACACCGCCTGTACTTTATATCATATCACCTTGGTAGGTAATGTCAATCAGACAGCGAGATACTGCACCAGACATCGTATAGGATCAGTCTGTCGATTTCATTGCCCGCAAGGCTGTTATGATCGAGAAAACCGAATTACCAAATCCAGACCGCAAAACGATCTGCATCCATTTCAAGATGGATCGTTCAGAGATAGTTGTAGGGATTTTGTACTTTCCCATTTACACGGACCTCGAAATGGCAGTGGCTTCCGGTGGACCGCCCAGTGGACCCCGCTTTGGCTATAGCTTGTCCTTGGTAAACGGAGTCACCCTTGGAAACCAGCAGAGTAGAGTTGTGTGCATAATAGGTCTGTGTTCCATCGTCATGAGTAATAATGACCAGGTTGCCGTAGTCACCTTTCCAGCCGGCGAAGCTGACCGTTCCGCCATCAGCGGCTTTGACTTTTGTCCCGTAGGGAACAGCAATGTCCAGTCCAGCATGGTATTCCTTGCTTCCGAATAAAGACCGAGAGCCTGGAGACGATGTAACGGTGCCGTTCACCGGCCAGATGTAGGTGCCTTTGGATGATGTGGCAGGACGTTCTTTCGTCCCGGTAGCAACTACCTTTTTCTCCGGCTCCTTCTGAACTTTTGACTCCAGGATCGTCCGAGCGGTCTCTGTTCCGTTCTGATACGTCACCTCGGCGCGAACCCAGTTTTCTCCTTCCATACCTTTCGACAGGACCTTGGAATCACCCTTGTAGAGCGAGGCGTCCTCTACATACTCTATCGGGGCAGGGGTTGGTTCTGTATAGGTGATCTCATCCACTGTCACAACAGAGAGAAAAGGGATTGCTTGACGGATATTCAGCACATCCCCAATCATCAGTACATTGGGATCAACAGATGGGTTCAGTTCAGACAGCTCTCGCTGCCGCATATCCAGACTCGCGGCAATTTCAGAAAAGGTATCCCCGGATGTCACTGTGTAGGAAGCGGCCTCAATGGAATTTGAGGTAAGTGTAGCATAAATCTGCTCCGGATCATCGGTAACCTCAGTGGATACATGTCCGTATTGAATAGAAACCTCCGGCTCAAAGTGTATTTCCTTTGTGTTTTCATTTTGATAAGGAGAAGAAAGCTTGTCCAGTATGGCCTCAAGAGTTTCCTTGGCCAGGGCAAATCCTACATCTGCGTCACCAACAGAGAGAACATAGCCCTCCTGAATCTCCTCCACCTGCTCCAGCAAACGCTCGGCCAGTTCCTCCTCCGAGACAAGCTCCTCTTTGCTGACCACTGTCCAGCCAACGGAAACAGCTTCCGCGATGGAGGCGGATGAGCCTATGGCATTTTCAACTTCGGCCTGTGCAGACTCCACAGCCCGCCGCGCGGTCTCTGTATCGGACACGACGCCCAGATGTTCGCCGTCTATACTGACTGCATAGGCAGGCGTATAAAGAAGTCCAACTGTAAGGGACGGGATCAGCGCTAAGGCTGAAAGTAAAACCGCTGCGGTTTTAACTTTCCTTTTCATGGGGGGCATATAAGAAAAAGTCCTCCTTCCAATAGTTACAAAACGGTTACAATCGGGCCTGATAAAAAATACCAGTTTGGGAGTGAGCTGTTCCCTTCTGGATTTACAACTTGAAGTTTACCCGTAAAATGTGGGGATTTTATGAAGATTTACTGTCCTCATAAAATCCCCACATTTATTCTTTATACTCCCCGATAGAAACCCACCAAGATATGGAGGAGCACTATGGACGAAAAGAACAAACCTGAGAATTTTCCGGAAGAAGAACAGCCCTCCGCATTATCTGATATGTTGGGTGCGCTGGGTTTCAAGCCAAAAGCGCAGCGGCCCGGTAAACAGGAAGATATTCGGAACAAGCCAGAAAGGGAATCTGTCCCGGATGGCGAAAGCCCGTTGGAACAGGAAGTCAAAGCCTCCGGATGGGGGCAACGAGCGCAGCCGGAACTACCACTCGAATATACAGATGTGGAATCAGAGGAGATTTCCCTCTATGAAGAACTGCCCGTTCCCAAGAAAAAGAGGCGTTGGTTATTTCCTGTGATTGGCATCGCGGCGGTAATTGCTATGGGGGTGTGGTTCCTTTTAACACGGGAGCCGGAACCTCCCAGTCCGGATGTGGTGGCATCCTATAACGGAAAAAATATCACCGTGGAGGAGCTAAACGCCTTTATCGCAGTGGAAAACGCCAAGGAGCGGGAGCATATCATCTGTCCCACCCACGGGTATGACCACACAAAATGCACACCAGATGAGGAGTGCGAGGCCCACCCAGTCCATACGCTGGAGGGCTACCGGGAAATGGTTTCCCGTTTAGCCACAGAGCAGATGATCGTCTCTTGGGCGGAAAGCAGCGGAATCACTCAGCGGTCCGATGTGCGCCATGGAATGTCCGATCTGCTCAATGATGCCATGGTCACTCAATACATTTCCCAGCTCCATGAGGAGAATGTCTCCCCGGAATCCATTTCCAGCTGGGAGGTGCAAAAGTATTACGACAATAATCAGAGTGCGTATGCAGGGAAAACATTGCCGGAGGTAGAGAACGAGATCCGGAGAACGCTGGCGGCGCAGAAGGACGAAGATTTCTTTACTGAATATCTGGATGAACTGAAGAAGACCGCGGGCTTGCAGGTGAATTTTGACCTTCTTAAAGTGACCCAGCCCACGCAGGCTGAAATCGCAGCCTATTATCAGACCAACCAGTCCGATTACGAAACGGCTCCTACGGCCAAATTCCGTGAGATTAAGTTTTCCGGTGACAACGCCGACACCCAAGCTACCGCAGCCAGTCGTAAGTTGCGATCCGGAGAGGCTTTTGACAGCGTAGCCGCTTCCAACGGCGGAGCATCTGACGGCTCCATAGAAAAGGGTACTGGTCCGAAAGTCAAAGAAAACACCCTGTGGCAGATGAAGGCTGGACAGGTCAGCGACCCCATCGACAACGGTGACGGGAGCTGGAGCATTTTGGAACTGACAGGACTGTCTAATTCCGGGGTGCGGCCTCTCTCTGAGGTCCAGGAAGAAATCACATGGAAACTTTTGTCGGAGAAAACGGCCACAGAGTATGAGACACGAAAGACAGAGACCCTGTTCAGTATTCACAGCCGCCGTTACACCCTTGGAGATTTTTATACTGAATTCCAGGAGCTTTCCCCCGCCTATCAGCGTCAGTTCTCCAGCTTTGAAATGAAACAGCAGCTTTTGGAACAGATCATCGCACAGGAACTGTTGCTGGAGAAAAGCGGCGACGGTTCCAGTACCGGAGAGGATCACAGCATGGAGGAACTTCGTATCCGTTATCTGGCCCAAATTCTGCATCAGGACGAGGTGGATGACCAGATGGAAGAGCCAACAGAGGAGGAGATCCGCCAATTCTATGAGGAAAACCAGAAGGATATGGTTGTTCCCGCATCCTTGCAGTTAAATCTGATTTGGATTGACCAGGGAACGAACGGGGAGAAAAAAGAGGATGCCCTTGCCAAAGCGCGCAGCGCCCAGGACGCGCTGAACGGAGGTATGGATTTTGCCACCGCTGCACGGCAGTATTCCGAGGACTCCTCTGCCGCCTCCAACGGCGGGCAGATCTCCGGCTCCTTCCATGTGGAGGATCTGGCCAAGCCATTGGCGCAGGCCATTGAACCGTTGGCCGTCGGCGGGATCAGCCCTATCGTGGAATACAACGGCGGATATTATATCGTGCAGGTTCGGGAGCGTACGGAAGAACGGCAGCAGTCCTTTGAAGAAGTGGCCGATACCATTAAGGCTCACTTGCAGGCCCAGCAACATGAACAGCTGGAAGCGGATATGCAGAAGACACTGTTGGAACGCGTCGATCTGGTGATCTTCGATAAGACCCTGCGCCGGCTGGTCAAGGAAATGGAACAAGGAGCTGCATCGTGAGCGGCGCTCAGAATCCGAGACTGGGTACCGTGGGTGGGCAGGCAGTTCTGGACGGCGTTATGATGAAAGCAGACAGCCGATGTGCTGTTTCGGTACGCTGCCCAGACGGAAGCATCCAAACGCAAATCGTTCTGTTCCGGCCATTAAGTAAGCGGTATACCGTTTTAGGGCTGCCCATCATTCGCGGGTCCGTCAACTTTTTTCAAATGCTGGTTCTGGGGCAACGTGTGCTCTCTGTTTCAGCGAAGCTGACCGATCCGGAGCAGACATCTTCGCCTATATTGGAACGGCTCTTGAGTGTCGCCGCCTGGGTGTTCAGCATTGCGTTGAGCGTGGGGCTTTTTCTGCTTCTGCCCGCCTCGGCAGTCAAACTGGGAGTCCGTTGGCTTCCCCTGAAAAGCGTGTGGTTGCGGAATATTGCGGAGGGATTTGTGCGGATTGCCGTTCTTCTGGTCTACCTGCTTTTGACCTCATTGATACCTGATATGCGCCGCACCTTTGCATATCACGGCGCGGAGCATCAATCGGTGGCCTGCTATGAAGCGGGAGACCCGTTGACTCCGGAAAACGCCGCCCGATATACCCGTTTCCATCCACGCTGCGGCACCAGCTTCCTGTTTATGATGATCTTTGTCGGTATACTGTTTTACTCGCTGCCCATTTTCTCGTGGAACAGCGTATGGGAGCGTGTATTGATGAAACTACTTTTTTTCCCAGCAATTGCCGGCGTCGGCTATGAGATCATCCAATTTTCCGGAAAGCATCCCAGCCATCCCCTATTGATAATCCCGACCGCGCCGGGGCTGTGGCTGCAGCGTATCACCACCAGAGAGCCTTCGTTGGAACAACTGGAGGTGGCGATCTCAGCTCTGCGTAATTCTCTTGAAATCGATGAAGGAGGCCCCTATGGGACGTAAAGAAAAAACTCTGCTCATTACGATCATTGCCAATGTGGTTTTGATCGCCCTACGCTTTTTCCTGGCTGATTTGTCAGGGAGCGTCGGCCTTGCAGCCAACGCATGGCACTCCATGACCGATGCCTTCGTGACCAGTGTGGTATTTGTCGGACTGATGGTAGCCCGGTACGGTGCGGACAAACTGAAGCTGGCCAGCAAAAAGGTGGAACATATTTTGGCAATCTTTGTTGCTGTATTCATCTTCTACATGGGACTAGAGATTCTGTCTGACGCACTGAGCGGCGAGACCACTGAACTGCGCTATGTTCCCTTTGCGGCGGCAGGCGCTTTCCTCGGCATCGGCATCAACTATTTCATGGCCCGTTATAAAATCTATGTGGGCCAGCAGACCGGCTCTCAGAGCCTGATTGCGGACGGCTACCACTCCAAGATGGATATGTACTGCTCTGTTGCAGTGCTGGTTGGCCTTCTGGGTTCTCTGTTCGGAATGCCAAGTCTGGACAAAATTGCTGCAATCATCGCCATGGTGTTACTGATGATCGCGGGCTATGAGATACTGTCCTCCAATCTCCACCTGCTCCTTCACCCAGAGGAAGATACGGACGGAGAGCACGACCATCAGCATCACGGACTCCCCGGCGGCAAAAAGCTGTATGCCGGCGTGGGCGGCGTATTGCTGTGTGCTTGGCTCCTGTCCGGCATCTATGTGGTGCAGATGGACGAGAGCGGCATTGTCCGCCGTTTCGGAAGCGTGGTCAACGATGCCGTTACACCGGGTATTCACTATAAACTGCCCGCACCCATCGAAACGGTAACGCTGGTACGGGCGGATAATGTGCGGCAGATGGAGACCGGCGTACAGGAACTGCTGACTGGTGATACCAACCTGGTCAATGTGAATCTGTCCGTTCACTATAAGATACAAAACAGTGCGGATTACCTGCTGAATGTTAGCAACTCCGAAGCCTTGCTTCAGTCCAGCGCCACCACAAGTATCCGGCAGATCGTTGGGGAAAACACCATTGATTACACCTTGACGGACGGCAAGCCGGAGATCGAGGCGACCGTCCAACAGGCATTGCAGGAGGCGATGGATCGGAACGGTACCGGCTTGGAGATCGTGAGTGTTCAGCTTGTGGAGGCTGCCCCTCCGGATGCAGTGCTCTCCAGCTTTGAGGACCTGGCCACCGCCCGACAGGACAGCGTTATCTACATCAATGAGGCAACAGCCTATCAAAATACCATCGTACCCCAGGCCAGGGCCAAGGCCTATCAGCAGATTGCTGAGGCCGAGGGGTATCGGGAGAATACCATCAAGACCGCCCAGGGCGACGCCGACCTCTTTGCACAGCGTCAGGAAGCCTATGCCTCCTACTCCCGGGTCACCCGATTCCGGCTTTACATGGAAACCATGGAAGAAGTCCTGCCCAATGTGCAAAAGCTCTTGCTGGGCGGCAATGTCTCCATAGACAATGCAGAGCTTTGGCTGGGTAACGGCTCTAAATAAATACACCATCAAATAATTTCATCTTTTGGAGGAACGAATTTATGACAAAGGCAAAAGGAGCGCCCAAGAAAACAGTTCTCTTTGGAGTGGGAGTGGCTTTGATCCTGCTGCTTATGACGCTTGTGGTCTACCAGGTGGACAGTACGGAATACGCGGTAGTCACCCAGTTTGGCCAGCCGGTTCGGGTAGTTGAGGATGCCGGATTAAAGGTGAAGCTTCCTGATCCCATCCAGTCCGTTCAGCGGCTGGACAAGCGGGTGCAGGTTTATCAGACTTCGTCCATCGAACTGTTGACCTTGGACCGGCTGAATGTCTCTTTGGACTACTATGGGACATGGAAGATCGTAGACCCGATTTGCTTTTTGCAAACAGTGAGGGATAACATTGGAGCTGAGGCCCGGCTACTGGATGTGTTTTCCTCCAGCCTGAGTGTTCAGCTGGGACAGTACAAGCTGGAACAGTTGGTCAACACGAATGCAGAGAAGCTGGAGCTGGATACCATGATTGCAGACACCGTGGCTTACGCAAAGGAGCGGGCTGCGGAGTACGGCATTGAAGTGGTGGATGCTCAAATCAGGGTCTTGAATTATCCGGAGGCTAACAAGCAGAGCGTTTATGACCGTATGAGTGCCGAGCGTGAGCAGATGGCCCAGCGCTATCGCTCCGAGGGCAGCGAGGAAGCCTCCAATATCCGCGCCAATGCGGAGAAGGAACAGCAGCTCATTTTGGCGGAAGCCTACCAGAAGGTTCAGGAAATCAAGGGTGAGGGTGACGCCGAGGCCATTCGCATTTACGGTGAAGCCTTCCAGAAGGACCCGGAGTTTTATGAGTTTATCCGTACGCTGGAAACCTATGAAAAGACCATCGACGGCAACACGACGCTGATTCTGCCCTCTACCGCGGAGATTTTGAAATATCTCGGTGGGAGCGGTAAGTAACGAGGAGAACTGTCTATGAAGAAATTTTCTCTTGATCGATGGCCAGAAAAAATCAAGTCGTTTTTTCTGCAGCTTGCGGCTATCCCCAAAGCAGGGAAAACAGACGGAAAGAAAGACGGCACAGTCCGAAACGATCTGAAAAACGCTTTTCAACACATTAACCCCAAAAAGGCCGGACTTGTGGTGCTGGGTGGTGTAATCGCGGTCTATCTGCTATCCGGAATCTATATCGTTAACCCCGGCGAACAGGCTGTGGTGCGCCGTTTCGGAGCGGTGCTGGATCAGACGGTGACTGAGGGGCTACACTACCGCCTGCCTTGGCCCATTGACAAGGTGCAGACGGTCAATGTCTCCGAGGTGCGCCGGGCGGACATCGGGATGACCCTGCCGGAGCACATTCACCAGCCGGATGACGAGCCCCAGGCGATTCAACTGCTCACCGCCGATGAAAACATCATCACGACTCAGGGCGTTGTCCATTATCGGGTGAGTAACGCGGCAAAATTTCTCTATAACGTCAATGGTAACAGCGAGCAGCTGGTCCGATACAGTGTGGAGGCGGCGTTGGTGCAGCTTATAGCCAGCGTTCCGGTGGACAACATTCTCAGCACCGATAAGGTGGCTGCCCAGAACGGCGTGATGGAACTGGCGCAGCAGGCACTGGACCGTTATGACGCAGGTATTCAGATCACGGCCTTCAATATTCAGAATGTCGTTCCGCCTGATCCGGTCTCCTCTGCCTTTCTGGATGTGACCAATGCTATGTCTGAACGGGAGACCTCCATCAACGAAGCCAATGGCTATTACAACAGCCTGATTCCTCAGGCCCGAGCCGAGGCGAATCGTATGATCTCCGACGCGGAGGCTTATAAGCAGGAGCAGGTGTCTCGCGCAACCGGCGATACCGAGAAATTCCTAAGTATGCTGAAGGAGTATCAAAACAATTCCTCCATTTATACGGCTGACACAACAAAATACCGTCTGCTGTTGGAAACGCTGGACAAAATTCTGCCCACAGTCAAACTTTACATCGTGGATTCCTCTGACGGCAGTGTGGATGTAAAACTATTTGATCCCAGTATCAGTGGCACAGCGATTACAGCAGGTCCTTAGTGCTATAAAATTCATGTAGGGACTTTAGCTGGAGAAGCGATATTTTATCCGAATGCCAGGAAAGAGACAGAGCCAATGGATACACGAAGTTCATTGGCTCTGTCCACTTGGGAGCTTGTGTAATTCTTTCCGCAGTGGCAAGTATTCCTTTTTCACTTCACCTATGCTCTCTGCGGCAAATGCATTTTACAGACGAGAGATTATTTGTTTTGCTTTTATTCTACTTGTACCATAAGTATTCAAACTGCGTAGTTCTCAAACAGAAGTTAGAGCATTAAACTACAAGTGAGATGATAGCAATTTATAAGAATGACTTCCTTGCACCGGAAATCCTTTATCCATTGATGGGGCGAAATATCAAAAGGCTTCGGCGACAGAATAAGATGACACAGGAACAGCTTGCGGAGAAAATCAATATGGATCAAAAGCAGATATCCAATATTGAATCAGGAAGAGCCAGGGCAAGGCTCTCTACATATCTCCGTATTGCCAATGTTTTTGACGTTTCCATTGACCACTTCTTGGCAGAAGCGCTTCTCGTGGACTTAAACGATTTGCCAAATTCTGCCCTTTCCAGAAAAAGTGAGCAGCGTTTTCTCCGAGATGTGATTCTGGCGGTACTTAACTACCTGAAAAGAAAAGAAACATGACATCCCCGTCCGGAATGCCATGTTTCTTTAGTCAGAATATTCTTGGGAAAGCAACATCTCGATAAAAGCCACGATCAATCTTCTCTGCTTTGGGGAGCAAGTAGCCGCCAGACGGGAGATGCGATCCATATCGCTGTCGCTTGTGAATAATTCGGGATATACCACACGATCAGACGGTGCTCCCATGCTGCGAATCAACCGGAGCAGAGTAATAGAACTTGGATTCTTTTCTCCGAGTTCAATCGCTGCCAAATGGCGTAAGCCAATCTCTGTACGCTCAGATACCTGCTCGCGTGTAAGCCCGTATCCTTCTCGTAAATCGCGCAAAATACTTCCTATTTTGTTTTCAAATTGGTCATGCTTTTCCGACACCAACAGCTCACCTCTTTCTCTTAGGACATTTTATCGAAGGGAAAGAGGGGGCGGAATGTTCAAATGGTGTAGTGTTTTCGGCTCTATCAGAGCATATAGAGAATGCACCTTCCCTGCCATATAAAAAAACGGCAGTTGAGAAGGGTAATATTATTACGCATCAAAACCCTCCGCTGCCAAAGCAGGAGGGTTTTATCATGCGCCGACTTGCACAGAAACTCCTTGTGAGTTTCCGGTGGTAACCAGCCACCCAGCTACCAGCAGTTCATGTTCGATATCGTAGGCATCGCTTTCAGAGCGGGCCTGGTACAGCAGATATTCAACATGAACTGCTGGTAGTTATTTTTTGGCTCTATATTCCTCTCGGTTGGCTGTGCTATGCCGGGGGTTTTCTCTTTTTACCGGGAATTCGCGGCCCTCCGTTTCTGAAATTTTGGCCTTTCAAAATTTTTAGAAATGGAGGCGGCGTGATGTCGTATACCAATAAATATTACCCCGCTTATAAAAAACTCTATCCCGGTGTGGAAATCACACCGGAAATTCTGGCTGTGCTTCGTGCCAGTGACCGTCAGATGCGGCGCTTTGAGGAGGAGCTGAAAGCAGAAGGATTTGAATCTGATAACAAAAAGCAGACTGCCAGGTTTATCCCCAGCCGCGAGGATTCCTATGAACGATTGGTGCAGGATGAGAACTGCCAGTTCTCTGATTCTACCGCCGATGTTGAGGACGCTGTTCTCCGAAGGGAAACGATGCGTCACCTGCATAGAGCCCTTGCGCAGTTGGAGGCGGCAGAGTTGGAGCTGATCCAAGCATACTACTATCAGGAACTCACCGAGCGGGAATGCGCTGCCGCTGCGGGAATTAAGCAGTCCAGCTTCCATAAACGGCGTATGGCAGTTCTCCGCAAACTAAAAAAATTCATGAAATCCGAAAAATGAGGCTATCAAAAACTCATCTCACCGCCTAAGAGAGTGAGGGGGTATGAAACCCTTCCCCCGCCAGAAAACTCAGCGGGACTTGAACTTTGAAAAAAGCCGAAACTCACGCGGCCACATCCGGCGACGAATAACGTCAGTTGGCGGTCCCCTGGGGAGGGGGAGCAGCGATACGGCGGGTGCGCCAAGACCACCTGCGCTGGACAAGCTCCGGCGTAAATGACGGCCTGATAAGGTGCCAAGCGATACTCACCCAGCCAAAAGCAGCCTTGGCAAGCTGTTTTGCAATGATCCCGTCAACCTACAATGGTACATCCTGTCCAGCCACAGCCAAAAGCAATGGGGGCAGCTCGGAGAGATCCTCGGAGGGGTGAGAGTCCCGATGGGCGCAGCCAAGCGCCGGTTCGTTCAGCCGCCCGACAGTCCGGGAAGTAGTGTCGAATAGGACTGAGTAAGAGTAAAATAGCAACCAAATTTCAGAAACGGCGAGGGCCGCTCTGCATGAATGTTTAGCAAATTGCTGCCAACCAACAACAGAGCGGCCCTTGTTTTTATTCCCACCGGAAGAATGCCGGCGATCTTTGACGATGGCCGTTGTTCCTCTGGCGGGAAGCCGGAAATAAATGAACGGAGGCGGTACGATGAATCCGAATGCCGACTACCTGGGTATGATCAACCTGCTCCGCAGCCTGCGGGCGAAGGCGCTTATCAGCGATGTGGAGGCGAAAAAAATCGCCGCGCGGCTCATGGCGCAACTTGGTGCGGACATCATTCTTTCTCTCTGATTTTTCGCTTTTCAGATAGCTTTTGCATAACAGTTGTGGTATTGTGTGTTGCTGACAAAGGAGGTGACAGCGGCATGAGCGGCAAGGAGAAAACCAACGGTTCTCTGGCAATGGCACCAAAAGTCATCACGATTCCTGCAACCAGCCAGGAGAGTCCGCGGAAACTCCGTGTGGCAGCTTATGCCCGCGTCAGCTCCAACTCCGAGGATCAGAAACACTCCTTTGCCGCACAGAACGCCTACTACTCCAAATTCATTACGGATAACCCCGATTGGGAGCTTGTGGATGTGTACGCTGACAAGGGAATTACCGGCACCTCCGTAGAAAAGCGTGAGGACTTCCTGCGAATGATGGAGGACTGCCGGAGAGGGCGCATTGACCGTATCCTTGTGAAGTCCTCCTCCCGTTTCGCCAGAAACGCCAAGGAAAGTTTGGAAGCAGTGCGAGAGCTGAAAGCGCTGGGCGTCAGCGTATACTTCGAGGAGCAGAACATCGATACCGCCCGGACCTCCGGTGAGATCCTGACAGCCATGTTCGCGGCTCTGGCGCAACGGGAGAGCGAAGCCATCTCGGAAAGAATGCGTTGGAGCTATCGGATGCGGATGCAAAAAGGGGAGTTCAATACCTGCCAGGCACCGCTTGGCTTCCGACTGAATGGACGAAGTTTGGAAGTGGTACCCGAAGAAGCACAGATTATTCAGAGAATATTTGCAGAATACCTATCTGGAAGAAACTCGCGGGAAATTGCTCGGATTTTTAATGAAGAGCATGTGTTAGGCTTGGACTGGAAATATAAACTGATAGACTATATCCTTCGGAATGAAAGATACGCAGGGAATGCCTTGTTGCAAAAGAGGTATACATCTGATTCTTTCCCATATACGAAAAAGCGCAATCATGGAGAAAAGACGCAGTATTTCGTCAGTGGAATTAATAATGCAATCATATCGCAAGAAACATTTGACAAGGCGCAGGCTTTACGTGCAAAACGAAAAAATGCACAAGGAGCGTTACATAGTAAAATATCGCACATTATGCGGTGTTCCTGTGGCTCCCGTGTTAGAGCTAAGCAAATCAATGCGCGGTGGTATTGGGTCTGTTGCAAGCACGACGAAGAAAAAAGCTGCTCCCTTATGCCAATTCCGGAGGAGCAGGTGGAGCAAGCGTTTTGCTGCCTGTACTTCAAACTTAAGCGCCATTCGGCAGAAATTCTTACCCAGCTTATCTATGATCTCCGCACTGCCAGAAACGGCAGTTTGCTCTGGGGGGAGGACATTGTGGAGCTGAACAAGCAAATATCGGACATTGCCAGTCAGGAGCGACTACTGACCCAGCTGAAGCAGCAGGGTGTGGTCGATCCTGACATTTTTATATCCCGAAGCAATCTTCTGGCAGAGCGGCGCCGTGAACTCAAGCTGAAAAAGGAGCGCATCTTACATGCCGAAGAAGACCATACCATCCAGCGGACACGGGAGCTGATAGATGTGCTGGAAAGCGGCCCGGATTGGCTGGAAGCCTTTGACGAGGAACTGTTCAGCGAACTGGTCGAGAAGATCATTGTGGAGGACAACGAGACCCTGCGCTTCCGCCTTATCAATGGGTTAGAAGTGACAGAACCAATCGAAAGGACAAAGCGATAATGGGAAAACGGAAGCAGCCCTTTGGCTATAAAATGGAGTTTGGCGATATCGTGCCGGAGCCGGAGGAAGCGGAGACTGTGCAGAGCATCTACCTGAGATATCTTGCGGGGGAGTCATTCAAAGTGCTGGCGGAGGCGCTCCAGGAGCAGGGACTTCCCTACGATGGGGAAAAGCAATGGAACATAAACATGGTAGCACGGATCTTGCAGGATAAGCGATACATCGGAACAGACAGGTTCCCACCCCTTATTGCGGAGAAACAATTCCTTGCGGTGCAGGAGCGGCGAAAGCAGATGGCGCCGGAACGCACGCAGACCCCAGCGCAGAAAGAACTGAGAAAGCTCTGCGGAGGAGCTCCACCACAGTATGTGGAACGGCAGGTGCTGGGGATTCTGAACCGGTTGATCCACGATCCGCAGCTCATTACCGCATCCATTTCCGATATCGCCGATTCCCCAATCTTCCAGCGCCAGCGCCGAGAATTGGACGATTTGCTCCGCAGTCCTCCCGTAGATGAAGAACAGGCGAAATCGTTTGCCCTGGCGCTGGCATCGTTCATGCTGACCAGCATCGGGCCGGAAGAATATGAAACCTGCCGACTTCAACGGCTCTTTCAGGGCCGGCACCCCATGAGAGAGTTGGACGCAGAACTCCTGCGGCAAAGCATCCGGAAAATTACATACAGCGATAGGATCGTGAAGATACTGCTGAAAAATAATCAATGGATGGAGGGAGGAACCCAGGCATGATGAAAAACAAGCCTGCTCCAAAAGTGATCGTCATCCCTGCAAAAGAGGAATCAGCGCAGGAACTGGAAAAGAAGAAAAACCTGAGAGTTGCCGCGTACTGCCGTGTGTCCACCAACAGCGAGGAGCAGCTCAACAGCTACGAAAATCAGAAAGCCTACTATACGGAGAAAATCATGACGA
>CAMCOD010000021.1 GCA_945876435.1 uncultured Clostridia bacterium | reverse complement strand
GGCCTCGTCCCGGTCCGGCAGCAGACCGGACAGCCGGTTTTCCAGCCTTTGCAGCCGTTCTTCCACTTCTTCCGCCTGATCGGCCATGCGCTCTTTCAGGGCGTGACGGTAGGTCTGGATCCGCAGCTGAGCTTCGCTGGCGATGGCTTCCAGCTCGGCCAGTTTTCCATTGAGGCGGAGGATCTCCCGAGAGGTCAGATAGGTATCCACCGCGAAATACATACCGAGAAGAAGGGTCAGCAACCATTGCAGCCCCAACGGGATTCGATCCAGCATACTTTGCAGCGGCGGGTGCAGCCAGCAAACCGCCACAACGGACAGTGCCCCAAACATCAGGGAGTTCAGCAGGCAAACCCGGCCGTGGATATTAAAGCGATAGTGGGAATAATCCCACCATTTGGCGTGGAAAATACGCTCCAGCAGCCAGGCGGTCGCGTATTCCACCCCGCTGGCTACCAGCATGCCCAGCACAAACACCAGCAGCACCGATTCCCGGAACGGACTGAGCAGAAGCACCACGGACATGGCCCCAAAGCCATAAACCGGACACACCGGTCCGGAGAGAAAACCCCGGTTGATCAGCTTTTTCTGCAAAACAGAGCAGTAAACGCTCTCGCAGCACCAGCCCAGAAAGCTGTAGCACACAAAAGAGAGAAAAAGAATGGGCAGGGTTTTGACCATAACAATACCTCCATTGGCTTTCAGGGTTTATACCAGCAGAACTTCCCGCTGCGTTTCTTTCTGTTCCGTTTCTTTCACATTTGAGGCTGCTTCTGTTTCCTGCTGGCGTTTTTGCTCCATACGGGCATTGGCCAGCATCAATTTGATCCGGTTTTGCTGGTTAACGGCGGAGGAACCGGAGTCATAGTCCACCGCAACAATATTTGCCTGTGGATTCTTTTCTTTAATGACCCGCATTACGCCTTTGCCGGCGATATGGTTGGGCAGGCAGCCGAAAGGCTGGGTGCAGACGATGTTGTTGACCTTGCTGTGCTGGATCAGCTCCACCATCTCCGCGGTCAGCAGCCAACCCTCGCCCATCTTGACCCCGTGGCCGATATAGCCCTGAGCCGCTTCAATGTTTTTTTCGAAGGGACAGGGGGCGTTAAAATCGCTGTTTTCCTGGATCAGGGCGATCATCTGGCGCTTTTTGTTCCGCAGGAAGGAGTTGAGGGCCTTAAATACTTTGGCTTTCATGCTGCCGCCCAGGCCGTAGATCTCATAATCAAATTCCCGGTTGGCAAAACAGTACAGCAGAAAGTCCATCAGCCCGGGGCAAACCACTTCGCAGCCTTCGGAGAGAAGGAATTCCTCCAGATTGTTGTTGCCCAGAGGAGAATATTTCACATAAATCTCCCCCACAATGCCAACCTTGATCTTTTCTTCCCGGCTGCGCTCGACTTTTTTGAATTCTTCGATGATCTGGACCATCAGCTTGGAGATCATCTTCCAGGTCAGCAGCTTGTGCTTGAGGAAAAGCTTTTCACAAAGCGCGATGGAGCGGTCCACCGCCTGCTCTGTGGCGCCTTTTTCCAGCTCGTAAGGCAGACACTGGTTCTGGAGCAGCATGATCAGGTCTCCGCACATGACGCCGTAATAGGCCTGCAGGATCATCCCCAGTGGCAGAGCAAAGCCCGGGCTCTGTTCGTTTTTCATAAAGCTGGCGGAAATGACCGGGATCTGGGTATAGCCGCACTTATCCAGCGCCTTCCGCAGCAGGTACAGGTAGTTGGAGGCCCGGCAGCCGCCGCCGGTCTGTGTGATCAGCAGAGCTACCTTGTCCAGATCCAGATCGGTGGTATTCAGCGCTTCGATCAGCTGGCCGATGACCAGCTGCGCCGGATAGCAGGTGTCGTTATGTACATTCTTCAAACCCTGTTCAATGACCTTTTTGCCGGTATTGTCCAGCACCTTGACCTTGTAGCCGTACATTTTCAGCACATCCCCCAGGATGCGGAAGTGAATGGGCAACATAGTGGGAACCAGGATGGTGTGGGTCTTTTTCATTTCCTTGGTGAAAATCGGTTTTTTCTCTTGTTCACGCATTTGTTCACTCATTGATAACTTCTCCTTATGAACATTCTGGTTCACGACAGTTCTCTTTCCCGAATCGCGCCGATCAGGCTGCGCAGACGAATCTTTACCGCGCCCAGGTTATTGATCTCATCGATTTTCAACTGCGTATACAGCTTGCCGCCTTTGGTCAGGATACTGGCCACCTCATCCGTGGTGATGGCGTCAATGCCGCAGCCGAAGGATACCAGCTGCACCAGCTCCATATCTTTCTGTGTGGTCACATATTTGGCCGCGTTGTACAGTCTGGAATGATAGGTCCACTGGTTCAGCACATTGACCTTCACCGGCTCCACCAGATCCGCAACACAGTCTTCTGAAACCACTGCCAGACCAAGGGAGGTGATCAGGCTGTTGATGCCATGGTTGATCTCCGGGTCAATGTGATAAGGCCGGCCCGCCAGAACCACAATACCTTTGCCCTGTTTTCGCGCTTCCTCAATGGCCTTGCGGCCCATGGCTTTGTTGTCGGCGATCTCCCGCTGATAGCGGGCATAAGCCTGGTCGCAGGCCCGTTTGATCTCCTCTTTGGAGATGCTTGGGTCCTCCCCGTGGAAGAAGGCATAGGCTTCCTTCTCAAAAAGTCTGCGGTCGTCCATGTACAGGTAAGGATACCAGAACTTGATATCCTTCAGCACGGACATATTGGACCGCAGCAGCTCCGGATAGTAAGCCACCACCGGACAGTTGTAGTGATTGTCGCCTTTATGCTCGTTAAAATTGTATGACATGCAGGGATAGAAAATAACCGGTACATTTTTCAGCACCAGATTCTCGATATGGCCGTGCATCAGCTTCGCCGGGTAGCAGGCGGTGTCCGATGGGATGGTGTGCTGTCCCATGGCATACAACTTGCGGGAAGAAAGGTCGGAAAGCACCACCTCATAGCCCAGTTCCGTGAGGAAAGCGTGCCAGAAGTAGATGTTTTCGTACATATTCAGACCAAGAGGCAGGCCGATCTTGCCCCGTTTGCCCGGAACACCCTTCAGGGCCTTGATTTTCTCCAGTTTATAGCTGTACAGGTCCGGCAGAGCCTGTTTTTCCAGGCCCAGCGGCTTCTCGCAGCGGTTGCCGGAGATAAAGCGCTTGCCGTCGCTGAAGGTATTGATGGTCAGATTGCAGTGATTGGTGCAGCCCTGGCAAACCAGAGGCTTGGCCTCGTGGCTAAAGCTCTCCAGCTGCTCCGGGGAAAGCATGGTGCTGCGCTCTTTGGCGGTGCGTTTGCCGTAGATGGCGGCGCCGTAGGCTCCCATCAGGCCGGCGAATTTGGGGCGGATCACATTGTGGCCCAGTTCCAGCTCAAAGCTGCGCAGAACGGCGTCATTCAGGAAGGTACCACCCTGTACCACAATATATTCGCCCAGATCCTGGGCGCTTCGGGTGCGGATGACCTTATACAGCACGTTTTTGACCACGCTCATGGACAGACCGGCGGAGATATCCTCCACCGTTGCGCCATCCTTCTGAGCCTGTTTTACGGAAGAGTTCATAAATACCGTGCAGCGGGAACCCAGATCCACCGGATGCTGGCTGAACAGACCCAGACGAGAGAATTCTTCGGCGGTATAGCCCATGGATTTGGCGAATGTTTCGATAAACGAACCGCAGCCGGAGGAGCAGGCCTCGTTGAGCATAATGCTGTCGATGGCCTGGTTTTTGATGCGGAAGCACTTAATGTCCTGTCCGCCGATATCCAGAATAAAGTCCACCTTTGGCTCAAAATGCCTTGCTGCCGTAAAGTGGGCCATGGTTTCCACAATACCCTCGTCCAGGTTAAAGGCGTTTTTGATCAGGTCTTCGCCGTAACCGGTGGAAACCGCGCTGCGGATCCTCACATGGTCGCCGCACAGTTCATAGATGGTTTTCAGCTGGCTGCGGACAACCTGCACCGGGTTGCCCTGGTTGGAGCTGTAAAATTGGTACAGAACCTCAAAATCATCGCTCATCAGCACCAGCTTGGTGGTGGTAGAGCCGCAGTCGATGCCCAGATAAGCATCGCCCTCATAGGTTTTAATATCCCGCCAGGGAATTGTGGCTTTGCGATGCCGCTCCACAAAGTCCTGATACTCCTGCTGATCTTTAAACAGAGGCTGTAAGTAGTTGGTTGTGGTAAGCTGCTTGCTGGTATCCGTCAAGCGGCGCTCCAATTCCGCAAAGGTGAAGGTTTTCTGAGAATTTGCCGCATAAAGAGCCGCGCCCATGGCCACAGCGAAGCGGCCGTACTCGGGAAAGACGGCGTGCTCCTGGTCCAGCTTCAAAGTCTGGGCGAAACGCTGCTGCAAACCTTTAAAATAATACAGCGGGCCACCAAGAAACAGAACCTTTCCCTTAATCTCTCTGCCCTGAGCCAGGCCGGCGATGGTCTGGTCCACTACTGCCTGGAAGATGCTTGCGGCGATATCCTCTTTGCGGGCACCCTGATTGAGGAGAGGCTGAATATCCGTCTTGGCAAACACACCGCAGCGGGAGGCAATGGGATAAATTTTCTCATGATTCAGCGCCAGTTGATCCAGTTCATCGGAGGAAACGTTCAGCAGAGTAGCCATCTGGTCAATAAAAGCTCCGGTGCCGCCGGCGCAGCTTCCGTTCATCCGCTCCTCCAGACCACCGGTCAGGAAGATGATTTTGGCGTCCTCGCCGCCCAGCTCCACCACCGCGTCCGTATCCGGCTGGTATTCCTTTACCGTTTCATAGGTGGCGAAAACCTCCTGCACAAAATCAAGCTCGGCACATTCCGCAACACCCAAGCCAGCGGAACCGGAAACAGCAACCTGGAAGCTGCCGGTTAAAATGTCTTTCGCTCCCTGCAAAGCCTCCAAAGCGGCCTGCCTCACCTGAGCCATATGACGGCGGTACACCTGATACAGTACGTCTTTGCCCCGCATGACAACGACCTTTACTGTGGTGGAACCAATGTCGATTCCTACTTTCAACTCCATAGATGAAACCTTTCTTTCCTATTTATTATATAAAGACTTAAAATAAGCTGAATGTAACTATAGCACAAAGTTTCCTTCGTTGCAATGGATTTTTCACAAAGAAATTGTAAAAAAACATCGAACTTTCATAAGAAAATGCAAATTTTAAGGATGAAAAACAGAGCTTTTGGAAAGGTTTTGAGACAACGCGGAACCTTTGGCTCAAATTCTCCCGGCTGGCGAAATAAAATTCTTCGTTTCCCGTTGACTTTTCTCCTTTAAAGTGATATAGTTAGTGCAAATCCCAGAGAATGGAGGCCCGTCATGAGCGCACGTTTCGTTGTTATTTTCGCATACGTTTACCGCTTTGCCTATTATCAGGCAGAGTATTTTTGTTATGCGAAAATTCACAATGGTACCGTGCCCTTTCCCGCTGCGGTTTAGGCCTTTGCCTGCCTCCCCATCCTGCTGACTGCGGCCCGGTATGCTGAATACCGGGCTTTATTTTTTATCCAAAAGGAGTTTGTATATTTATGATTATTATTCTGAAAAAAGACGCGCCTCAGGAAAAGGTGCAGGAACTGATCCGTCAATTTGAGAGACAAAACATTAAAATTCACGAAAGCCGGGGCGTTCAGGAATACCTGATCGGCCTGATCGGCGATACTTCCCACATTGACCCGGAGGATATCAAATCCATTGACATTGTGGCCCAGGTCAAACGGATCCAGGAGCCTTACAAAAAGGCCAACCGCAAGTTCCATCCGGAGGACACGGTGGTGGATATTTGCGGCAGAAAGATCGGCGGCGGCCATTTCCAGGTCATTGCCGGCCCCTGCTCGGTGGAAAGCCGGGAACAGATGATCAGCGTGGCTCAGGCTGTGCAGAAATCCGGCGCCGGGCTGATGCGCGGCGGCGCCTTCAAGCCCCGCACCTCCCCTTATGCCTTCCAGGGACTGCGAGAAGAAGGTCTGGAACTGCTGGTGGAGGCCAAAAAAGCCACCGGTATGCCCATTGTCACCGAAATTATGGACGCTTCCCACCTTCCCCTCTTTGAACAGGTGGATGTGATCCAGGTGGGCGCCAGAAATATGCAGAACTTTGAACTGCTGAAGGCTCTCGGCAAGGTGGACAAGCCGATTCTGCTGAAGCGGGGTCTGTCCAGCACCATTGACGAGTGGATCATGTCCGCGGAATACATTATGGCCGGCGGCAATCCCAATGTAATCCTGTGCGAACGGGGCATCCGCACCTTTGAGACCGCCACCCGCAACACCCTCGACCTTTCCGCCATTCCGATTCTGAAGCAGAAAACCCATCTTCCGGTGATCGTTGACCCCAGCCACGCGGCCGGTATCCGTTCCCTGATAGAGCCTCTGTCGATGGCGGCCATCGCTGTCGGTGCCGATGGTCTGATCATCGAGGTCCACAACGATCCGGAAAAGGCTCTCTGTGACGGCGCTCAGTCCCTGACGCCGGAGGCTTTCGACTCCACCATGGAAAAAATCAAGAAAACCGTCGCTTTCTTCGGAAAAGGCATGGATTAACGACGGAACCAATCAGATTTTTTTGCGTTTTCTATTGACTTTTATCCGTTAAAGTGGTATATTTACTTTATGCTATCATTCTATGATTTGGAGGCATCCTGTCATGACTGCTCATCTCTACCCTGTTTACCCGTTCTTTTTCCGCTTTAGCCGCTCTGTCTTTCTGTGCGCAGAGCGCTTTTGTCATGCAAAAAAGAACAGCGGTGGAGCAGTGAAGAGTTTGGCAGTGTAGGAGTACTCCTGCTGAACCAGTGAATAAGCAAGGATGGAACCCGGTGCTTGCCGCTTTGGCTGTAAGTACCGGGCTTTTATTTTGTAAGCTAAAGGAGTAAATGGTTATGATCATTCTGTTGAAAAAAGACACCCCAAGAGCCAAAATGGACGAGCTGATCCGTCGCTTCCACTCCATGAACATCAAAACCCAGGAGATCCAGGGCGTTCATGAACACATTATCGGCCTGATCGGCGATACTTCCCACATTGACCCGGAGGATATCAAATCCATTGACATTGTGGCCCAGGTCAAACGGATCCAGGAGCCTTACAAAAAGGCCAACCGCAAGTTCCATCCGGAGGACACGGTGGTGGATATTTGCGGCAGAAAGATCGGCGGCGGCCATTTCCAGGTCATTGCCGGCCCCTGCTCGGTGGAAAGCCGGGAACAGATGATCAGCGTGGCTCAGGCTGTGCAGAAATCCGGCGCCGGGCTGATGCGCGGCGGCGCCTTCAAGCCCCGCACCTCCCCTTATGCCTTCCAGGGACTGCGAGAAGAAGGTCTGGAACTGCTGGTGGAGGCCAAAAAAGCCACCGGTATGCCCATTGTCACCGAAATTATGGACGCTTCCCACCTTCCCCTCTTTGAACAGGTGGATGTGATCCAGGTGGGCGCCAGAAATATGCAGAACTTTGAACTGCTGAAGGCTCTCGGCAAGGTGGACAAGCCGATTCTGCTGAAGCGGGGTCTGTCCAGCACCATTGACGAGTGGATCATGTCCGCGGAATACATTATGGCCGGCGGCAATCCCAATGTAATCCTGTGCGAACGGGGCATCCGCACCTTTGAGACCGCCACCCGCAACACCCTCGACCTTTCCGCCATTCCGATTCTGAAGCAGAAAACCCATCTTCCGGTGATCGTTGACCCCAGCCACGCGGCCGGTATCCGTTCCCTGATAGAGCCTCTGTCGATGGCGGCCATCGCTGTCGGTGCCGATGGTCTGATCATCGAGGTCCACAACGATCCGGAAAAGGCTCTCTGTGACGGCGCTCAGTCCCTGACGCCGGAGGCCTTCGACTCCACCATGAAAAAAATCAAGAAAACCGTCGCTTTCTTCGGAAAAGACATGGACTAAGGAGCTGTTTTTATGCGAACTGTATGTGTTCACGCCAGCGTGACCTATCATATTCTCATTGAAAAAGGCTCTCTCTCCCAAAGCGGTCCGTATGCGGCGCAGGTATTCCGCCCCGGTTCCAAAGCCGCCATTGTTACCGACGATACGGTGGCTTCCCTCTATCTGGAGACCGTAAAGCGTTCCTTTGAGGCTGCCGGTTTTACCGTTCCTGTGTTTATCTTTCCACATGGGGAGGACAGCAAGAGCCGTGAGGTACTTTTCCAGCTTTATGATTTTCTCATTGAGCAGGAGGTGACCCGCAGCGATTTCCTTGTTGCCCTCGGCGGCGGCGTTGTAGGGGATCTGGCCGGTTTTGCCGCGGCCACCTATCTGCGGGGGATCCCCTTCATGCAGATCCCTACCACCTTTTTGGCGGCGGTAGATTCCTCTGTAGGCGGAAAAACCGCTATCAACATTCCAGCCGGAAAAAATCTGATCGGCGCCTTCCACCAGCCCTCTCTGGTGGTCTGCGATACGGAAACCTTCCGCACTCTCCCGCCGGAAACCTTCGCCGACGGCGTGGCGGAGACCATCAAATACGGCCTGATCGCCAGCAAATCCCTATTTGAGGAGATGGAACAGGGGCATATTGAGGAAAAAATCGACGACATCGTTACCCAGTGCGTTTCCATCAAACGGGATATTGTAGAGCAGGACGAGCAGGATAAGGGGCTTCGCATGATCCTGAATTACGGCCATACCCTTGGACACGCCATTGAAAAAGTGACCAATCATTCCGTCACTCATGGACATGGAGTGGCTATGGGAATGCTGCTCATCGCCCGCCTTGGGGAAAAAATGGGCTTTCACTCCCCGGAGCTGACCCAGCGGATGGAGCGCTGCATTGCTTCCTACGGACTGCCGACTCATTATGACGGCTCGGTGGCTGAACTGGGAGAAAGTGTACTCCACGATAAAAAGCGCAGCGGTTCCATCATTCGTCTGATCGTGGTGAAAAACATTGGTGAAGCCGAGATTTGTCCGCTGGATGTGGACAAATTCATTGAGCAGTTAAGTGAGGTGCAGTGATGAATTATTCGGTTCACGGAACCTTATCCGGCAGCGTACAGGCGCCGGTTTCCAAATCGGATCTGCACCGTCTGATCATTGCCGCCGCCCTCTGCCCCGGCGACACAACGGTGATCGCCCCTTATACCCTGAATGACGATATCCGCGCCACGGCTTCTATTATGGAGATGGCCGGAGCTTCCATTGTTTTTGAGAAGACTCACATCACGGTGCGAGGCATTTTGCAGCCAAAGCAGGACTTTTGTGCCGATTGCCAGGAATCCGGTTCCACTTTGCGCTTTCTGGTGCCGGTTTTGGCGGCTTTAAACGCCCGCTGCCGCTTTGTCGGCGAAGGCCGCTTGCCTCAGAGGCCGATCACTCCTCTTCGGGAGCAGCTGGAGAAGCACGACGTCTCGTTTTCTGCGGAAAATCTTCCCTTTTCTATCAGCGGACAGCTCCGCAGCGGTGTTTACACCTTTCCGGGAAACGTTAGCTCCCAATACATCACCGGTTTGCTCCTCGCCCTGCCGCTATTGCCAGGGGACAGCCGGATCGTTCTGACTTCCCCACTGGAATCCCAGGGCTATGTGGATATGACCCTGTCCGTCCTGCAGCGTTTCGGCATTGTCATTGACTGTCCAAGTCCCCTGGAGTTTTCCATCCGCGGCGGACAGTCCTACCGTTCGCCAGGCCGTGTGACCGCGGAGGGCGACTGGTCCAACGGCGCCTTTTGGCTGGCTGCCGGGGCTTTATCCGGGCCTGTCACCGTCAGCGGACTTCAGCTTTCTTCCCTTCAGGGGGACAAGGCGGTCTGCTCCATTCTGGAAAAAATGGGAGCAAACGTCCGTTATCAAGGGGATTCCATCGCAGTTGAGCCGGGAAAACTTCAGGCAGTCACCATCGACGGCAGCCAGATCCCGGATATTGTCCCTATTCTTGCCGTTGTCGCCGCTTTCGCGGAGGGAAGCAGTCATATCGTCAATGCCGGACGTCTGCGCATCAAAGAATCCGACCGTCTGACGGCGGTGGCTCAGTGTTTGTCCGCCATTGGCGCACAAATTCAGGAAGGCAGCGACTTCCTCACAATTACCGGAAAAACGGTTTTGCAGGGCGGGTCTGTGGACAGCTTCGGTGACCACCGGATTGCCATGTCCATGGCGATCGCCTCCCTGGGCTGTGAAAATCCGGTGCGGATCGCCGATCCGCTGTGCGTAAAGAAATCATATCCCGGTTTCTACGAAGAATTCAGCCGTTTGGGAGGTGCTGTGGATGTCATCTAACTGGGGAAAACATGTGAAAATCTCTGTTTGGGGCGAAAGTCACTCGGAAAGCATCGGCGTTGTGGTAGACGGACTGCCTGCCGGCGAAGTGATCGACTGGGAAGAACTGCTGGCCTTTATGGCGCGCCGCCGTTCCTCCGGTGGCGGTGTGGATACCCCCCGTCAAGAGGCGGATCTGCCTGAGATCCAAAGCGGTCTGCTGAACAATGTGACCTGCGGCACGCCGATCTGCGCCCGGATCCGCAACAGCAACACCCAATCCAAGGACTACAGTCTTTTCCGGGAGGTCGCCCGTCCCTCTCACGCGGATTACAGCGGTTATCTCCGCTACGACGGCTATAATGATATCCGGGGCGGCGGTCATTTTTCCGGCCGTTTGACTGCTCCTCTGGTCTTTGCCGGTGGTCTTGCCCGCCAGATCCTTGCCCGAAAGGGCATCCGGATCGCCGCCCACATCAAACAGATCGGTTCGATTACCGACGCCCCCTTCCCCACCACGGAGCTTGACCAAAAACTGGTGGAAAAACTGAACCACAGCTTCTTCCCGGTGCTGGACGAAGCCAAGGGCGAGCAGATGCAGGCGGAGATCCAACGAGTTCGGGCCGAAGGCGACTCGGTGGGCGGCATTGTGGAATGTGCCGTGCTGGGGGTTCCGGGAGGCTACGGCGATCCCCTTTTTGATTCGGTGGAAAGCCAGCTTTCCTCCCTGTTGTTCTCTATCCCGGCAGTCAAAGGCGTAGAGTTCGGCGATGGTTTCGGTCTGGCCGCTCTCTGCGGCAGCCAGGCCAACGATCCCTTCATCCTTCAAGATGGAGAAATCCGCACGGAAACCAACCGCAACGGCGGTATTTTAGGCGGCATCACCACCGGCATGCCCATCCTGTTCCGCTGCGCCTTCAAACCCACCCCGTCCATTTCCAAGGAACAGCGCAGCATCAATTTCCGACGCAGGGAAGAAGTCACCCTTTCCATCAAAGGACGCCACGACCCTTGCATCGTGCGGCGGGCCGTTCCGGTTGTAGAGGCAGCTGCGGCGCTGACCCTGCTGGATCTGCTCCTATCTTCCGATAAAAGGTGGAATTTGCAATGACATTCGATAAAATTCTGGTTGGTCATGAAGACGGCAATTTGCCGGTGGCTTGTCAGGGGGTAGACTGCTCCTACTCCAGCATGGCCTGCAACCGGTCCTTTCTCCACCCGGACATTCATTTTTATCCCAATTTTGAAGATGTTTTCATCGCTGTCAGCGAGGGGAACTGTGCCTTTGGCGTGATCCCCATCGAGAACACGCTGGCTGGTTCCGTTACAGAAAACTACGATCTGATGCTGGAATACAATCTGTTTATCGTCGGCTCGGTGACGATCCCGGTGGACCACTGTCTGCTGACTTTACCGGAAGCCGTAGAGGAGGAACTGTCCACGGTCCTCTCCCACCCCCAGGCTCTCCACCAGTGTTCGGACTTTTTCAAGGCAAATCCCCGGCTGAGTCCCCGGGAGTTTTCCAATACGGCGGCCGCGGCCCGCTATGTGGCCCAGCAGCAGGATAAAACCATCGCCGCCATCGGTTCCTCGGCCTGCGCCGACCAATACGGCCTGCAGATCCGGGCGAAAGGGATCCAGAACCGGAAGAAAAACTATACCCGTTTTCTGGTGATCAGCAAGGAAAATATCTGCACGCCGGAGTGCAACCGGATGAGCATGGTCTTCCGTCTGGCCCACCGCCCCGGTTCCCTGATCCATGCCCTGAGCCATTTTGCGGACTGCAACATCAACCTGCTGAAGCTGGAATCCCGTCCCATTCCCGAAAGCCCCTTTGAATTTGTTTTTTACTGTGATTTTTCCGGCAATTACGAGGACGCCGGCATCCAATCCGCTATGGGCCGATTGCCGATGGATCTGGTTTACATGAAATTTCTGGGGAATTATCCGGATATTTCAGCGGATGAATAGGAATTTTCCACTAAAATTTCACGAAAATTTGTGGTTTTGCTAAAATATCAGTTGAAATTATAAAAAATTTCGTGTATGATTAGTAGTAGCCAATCCAAAGGAGGAATGTGACCATGAATGAACCAACCATTTCCTTTTCCATCCATGAAGACAAAGAAAAAGAAATCAAAAAGATTCTGACGACCATCTATGACGCACTTCGTCAGAAGGGCTATAATCCAATCAATCAGATCGTTGGTTATATTTTGTCCGAGGATCCTACCTACATCACCACTTATAACAACGCCCGCAGCCTCATCCGCCGCATCGACCGGGATGAGCTGCTTCAGATTCTGGTCAAATCCTATCTCAACGATTAGACCTTGTAAACAGGATTGCCCCAAGGACGGCCGGAAACCCGGCCGTCTTTTTCTTTCCCTTTTTTCCCTTTACTTTTCACACAAATATGCTATACTAAGAGTGTACCTGTCTTGTGATTTTTGAGCAGGAAGGGACGATTTTTTCCGTATTGATTCGGGATATGACCCGTTTTTGATAGAGTTTTTGATAATAGATCAGGAGGAGTTTGATTATGGAACAGAATTTTCTTACCTATAAAGGAAGGCCGCTGGTTCGCAGCGGAGATACCCTCTACTACGGCAGCATGAGCGACAAATATGTGGCTTTGATCCAGATCGAGAGCAAAAAAATCCAGAATGGTGAAGAAAACGCCGACCGCGTCATCGTTCAGCTGCTGGCGACCGATGAAAAATTGAGCCTGAAGGATCGCATCGCCAACAAGGGCGAACGTCACGGTCTTTATGAAGCCATTGAACTGGCAGATATCTGGCTCAACCGTTACCTGAAAGAAGATAAATAAGCAATAAAGATCCCCTGGCCCAATGGTCGGGGGTCTTTTTTACAACAAAAAAAGCCCATGCGTTAAGAATAACACATGGACATACACAACGAAACGAATGGACATACACAACGAAATGGATATCATATATTGCACCTAACACAATTACCCTGGGATAGCACTCCTTTGAAGGTTGGTAAGTCCTTCAAAGACAGTCTTGCATCTGTTCGATTGCAAGCCCAACCGCAGTTTTTGACTCTGCGATTTCGGCGTCGACACCTTTCCCACCGGATCTCTGGCTTTCGGCCTCCCCGGAGGTACTCATTGGAAACGCGACCTCTACCTCATAGCAAATGTGAGGTATGGCCAGATGATAGCACAACCTTTTTTTATTTGTCAACAAATTTTGAACAATTTTTTGATTTTTTAAAAGTGGGAAAACATCTGCAAAAACACTTGAAAAAGCCCTTCTTTCTTGCTTTTTCCCTGTCTGTCCCATATAATAGAAGAGAAAAAAACGGCATCTGCAAATCACATAAAGGAGGTAACATTATGATCCGCAAATACACACAGGAGATCCTGCGGCACATCAGCGGGCAGCGCGCCCTGCAGACGGTGGCCGAGGTTTCGACCTACCACCGTATCCAAGCCTCCACCGGCTACCGCGCCGCCGCACAGCATTGCCGCGACAAGCTGGAGCGCATTGGTGTGCCGGGGGCCGAAATCCTCAGCTTCCCGGCTCGGGAGGATGTCATCTTCGGCACCTATCCCTCCTTCCAGGAGTGGCACTGCGCGGCCGCTTGGTGCGATCTCGTTTTTCCTCAGTCCCGCCGGCTGGCCGATTTCGACGCCTGCGCCATTTCGGTCATTCAGAAAAGCGCCCCCTGCGACCTGAGGAACACCCCCACCGAGGTGGTACTGCTGGACAAGGGCACCGACCCTGCCCCCTATAAGAATATCGACCTGCAGGGCAAGATCGTCTTCGTCCGGGACGATATCAACAAGGTCTACCACTGGGCTGTGGAGGAAAAAGGCGCCGTCGGCCTCATCACCGACTATGTCCTGCAGGATCCCCACGTCCGCGAGCGCCACGACCAGTCGGATACCCTGCGCTATACTTCCTTCTGGTGGAAGCCGGGCCAGAAAAAAGCCTTCGGCTTCGTCCTCTCCCCCCGGGAGGGCGACCGGCTGGCCCAGCTCTGCCATAAGCTGGCCGCCGAGGGCAAGCGCCCTCAGGTCTGCTGCTATGTTGATTCCGCCCTCTACGACGGCGCGCTGGAGGATGTCACCGCGTTTCTGCCCGGCGAGACCGACGAAGAGATCCTGCTGCTGGGCCACTTGTGTCATCCCCGGTCCTCAGCCAACGACAACGCCAGCGGCACGGCCTGCGTCATTGAGGCCATGAAGACCCTGCACGACCTGCTGGAGCGCGGCGTCCTGCCGCCCCTGCACCGGGGCATCCGTATGCTGCTGGTACCTGAGTTCACCGGCACCTACGCCTGGCTCGACCGGCTGGGTGAAGGGGCCAAAAAGGTGCGTGCCGCCTTCAACCTGGACATGGTGGGCGGTCACCAATCGGGCGGTTACGGCCCCATCACCATCACCGACCTGCCCATGAGCACTCCCTCGCCGGTGTCCGACGCCGCCACCACCATCCTCGACGAGATCCGCCGGCAGGTGACCGGCATGATGCCCGAATCCTACTGTCCCCTCTTCAACAGCCACATCACCGAATACAGCGGTGGCTCCGATCATGTGGTTTTAAGCGACCCCCTGACTAACATCCCCTGCCTCATGCTGGGCCAGTGGCCCGATAAATATTACCACACCAGCTCGGATACGCTGGAGATGATCGACCCCTATATTCTCTCCCGTTCGGCGGCTCTGGCCGCCGCTTACGCCTACAGCCTGGCCAATCTTGAGCCGGCCGATGTGGGCGAGATCTGCAACACCGGTCTGGCGCGAGCCGCCCTTTATATCACCGAACTACAGATCAAGATCAACCGTGGTCTCTTCGACCGCCGCTTCTACCACGGCAGGCTGGCCCGGTATCTGCGCTGGCGTCTGGACGGCATCGACGGTCTGGCCGGCTGGCTGGACGAGGACATCCGCGACGAGCTGGAGGTTGAAAAGGCCCGTCTGACGGCCACCGTTAAAGCACTGGTGGGCTTCAACCCCCTCTCCCGCCCGGTACGCAATATCACCACCCGTACCCAGGCCGAAAAATACCGCCTGGTGGCCCGCCGCCGCAAAACGGTGCCGGTGATGATCTTCAAGCTGTCCGGTATGTACGACGCCCGGAAGAACGCCGCCATTGACACCTTCATCAGCCAATACGCCGGCAGGATGGACTTCTCGCTGCTGTCGGCCATCGACTATTTCATCGACGGTGTATCCGATACGGCGGCCATCGCCCGGCAGATAGCCTATGAGTTTGGTGTCTATGACCCCGCCACTGTCGACGCCTACGTGCGCCTGCTCATCGAGCTAGAGCTGGCCGAGGAGGTCTGCTAATATAGACCGGAAGAACTGGGGCTGGCCCTGTCCTCCCTTTCGGCCGCCCGCACAGCCCTCGGAAAATAATGCCCCACATAACAAAAACGCCCCCTCCATCCGGAGGGGGCGTTTTCTTTTTAAATAAGGATCAGCAGCCAGCCCAGGCCAAGTGCCAAAAGCAGCAATGTTCCGGCGTAAAGAGCGATGGTTTTGGGGCGCAGGACACGGCTGAGCAGCACGATACCCGGAATGGAGATGGCCATGGTGGACAGGGCGAAGGTCAGCGCCGCCACTGGAGAAATATCCAGCAGCAAGCTGAGAACCGGCAGAGCGGAAAACAGGTCGGAATGAATGGGGAAACCGATCAAACCTGCCAAAGTGACGGAAAGAAAACTGTTTTCGTTGACAAAGCGGATGATTTTCTCCATTGGGAAGAAGCTCATCAGCGCTGCAGACAGCGTCACTCCCAGAAGAATATAGAGCCAAGCAGACTTCAACACCTTCCACGCGTTCCCAAAAGAAAGACGAAGCCTTCCCGGAATTGTCATGCTGTCGCTGTGTCCGCAGACATCCTGACAGCCTCCGTCCTCACAGCAGCAGTCGCCGTCATGATGATGGTGGTGCTCCTCCCCTTCCCGACTGATCCGCAGTTGGCTGGGATCAAAGGAAACCCGGCTCATTACCAGAGAACTGCCCACGATCAGCAGCAGAGAGCCCCCCACATACCACCAGAAAAAACTGCCCAGCATACCGGAGATGCCCAGCAGCGCCGTCAGGTTCAGCAGGGAAGCGGAAGTCAGCATGCAGAGGCAGACGGACAGCGGCACTCCCATAGACAGCAGACCGATCAACACCGGAATGATGGAACAACTGCAGAAAGGAGACAGCATACCCAGAAAGCCTGCCAGGCCGTAGCCCCAGATGCTTCGGAGATTGGCCAGTTTTTCCTTCAGCTTATTAAAATTAACGTAGCTTTGCAGGAAGAATACTGCCGTCATCACCAATAAAAGCAGACCCATGACCTCCGCGCAGTCAACCAGCAGGTGGCTGATAAACTCGGTCATCGCCTCGCTGAAGCCAAAGCTCTCCAGAAGCTCATGAATCAGCCGGCCCAGACCTACGCTGTGATGATCGGTATGAAGCAAATTTGTAAAAAGCAAAAGGAATCACTCTCCTGGATTCAAAAGTTAGGTACGTTTAACCATTTTAACGGATGGCAGACGATCTGTCAAGAAAAATCGGTCAGAACGGCAAGTCAGAACGGCAAAAGGGAAAGAAAAACCACGAAGTTAAAAACTTCATGGCTTTTTTCGGGAATTTATTAAATATTGATGGCGTTGTTGATCTCCAGCATTTTGTAGTTCACCTTTCCCGGCATCTCCAGCGCCTCGTTAATGTCCATATCGGTGATCTGGTCATTCTGGATGACAATGACCCGATTGCCTATGCCCTGTTCCAGCAGCTCCACCGCATGGAAACCCATGCGGCTGGCCAGGATCCGGTCAAAGGCGCAGGGCTGGCCGCCGCGCTGAATATGGCCCAGAACGGTGGCGCGGGATTCCACACCGGTTTTTTCCTGGATTTCTTTGGCCAAAGCGTGAACGTCGGTGATGCCCTCGGAAACTACGATAATAAAGTTATGCTTACCGGTGCGGAGGGTGGTTTTCATCTTGTAAATAATATCCCGCTCCACATTGAAGCCGATCTCGTTGATCCAGCAGGCGGTGCCGCCGCCGGCAACGCTGGCAAACAGCGCAAGATCGCCCTTGCCATGTCCCATAACCTCCACAACGGAGCAGCGGTTGTGGGATTCGGAGGTGTCCCTCAGCCGGTCGATGGCATCTATGACGGTATTGAGCGCGGTATGGAAACCGATGGTGTAGTCGGTACAGGAGATATCGTTGTCGATGGTACCCGGGATGCCCACGGTTGGGATACCCAGAGCGGTCAGCGCCTTGGCGCCGCGGAAGGAACCGTCACCGCCGATGACCACAAGGCCCTCGATGCCCATTTCCAGGCACATGTTCCGGCCTTTTTTCTGTCCTTCCAGGTTATAAAATGATTTGCAGCGGGCTGTTTTCAGAATTGTTCCGCCTCGATGGAGGATATTGGACACCTTACGAAGGTCCATCTCGATCACATCGCCGTCGATCAGACCCTGATAGCCATTATTGACGCCCAAAACACGAATATTCCGGTTGATCGCCGTACGAACCACCGCGCGGATGGCTGCGTTCATGCCCGGGGCGTCGCCGCCGCTGGTCAGAACGCCGATCATTTTCGGTTTGCCTTTCAAAGTTGGACGTTCGTTCATAAAATCTCACCCTTCTTATGAGAATACCTGTTGTAAACATGATTGTTAAAACTTTCTCTTTTATACCTCTTAGTATTATAATACAAACACAGGAAATTCACAAGACCTTTCCGCTAAAATAGCCCCTGCCTTGGCTGACAGGGGCTGTTTTGCTGTTTTTTCCGTATTTTAAGGCAGGATCTGAACCTTCAGCAGGTTCTCAATCCGGCAGAAAGCTTTTTTCCAGCGGACATAATGCTTTCCGCAATGCCGGCAGCGGTACAGGGAAAACGGCTCCATCCGGCCGGACTCCGGGTGGGGAAACAAAACCTTTTTCCCCGTATCCAAAGGCTCCTCTCCGCAGCAGCCTTCTGAGGAAAACCGCCGTTTTGGTGTTTGGTGCAGGGCGTAGCCGCTGTTTTCTGCGAACCAGCGCTCAAAGGTTTCATTCATCAATCCAGCAGCTCCCTGGTGAGCTGGCCCAGAATCTCAATGCCTTTCACAATGCGCTCATCGGATGGCGTTGAGTAATTGAGGCGGAAGGAGGTGCTTACATCGCTTTCCTCCATCATGAAGGCTGTCCCCGGAACCACTGCCACGCCACGCTCAATGGCTTTTTTGCAGAAATCCATAAGATCCGTTCCCTCCGGCAGTGTACACCACAGGAACAAGCCGCCTTCCGGGCGGGTCACCTGCACATTTTTGCTGAAACAGCGGCGGATGGTGTCAGCCATCAACTGGTATTTTTCCTGATACAAAGCGCTGCAGCGGGCAATATGGGCGTCAAAATCAAATTCCGTCAGGAATTTATAGCAGATCAGCTGGTTCAGGATCGGTGTATGGACGTCCGTACACTGTTTGGCCACTGTCAGCTTGGAAACCAGCGCCTTGGGCGTACAGAGATAGGCCACCCGCAGACCCGGCGACAGAACCTTGGAGAAGGAACCTACATAGATCACGTTTCCGCTGTCGTCCATGGACTTTATAGCCGGAACCGCCTCTCCGGCGAAGCGCAGATCCCCGTAAGGATTGTCCTCCACAACCGGTACATTGTAGCGCTTGGACAGCTCCAGCACCTGTTTTCTCTTTTCCAGACTCATGGTCACGCCGCTTGGGTTCTGGAAATTGGGGATCAAATACATGAATTTAATGTTGGGATGGGTTTTGAGGGCTTCCTCCAGCTTGCTGACGTTGATGCCATCCTCCTCCATCTCCACGCCAACCAGCTTACAGTGGTAGGAACGGAAGGTATTCAGGGCACCTACAAAGCTGGGCGCCTCACACAATACCTCGTCCCCCTCATTGCACAGCACCTTGGTCACCAGATCCAGCGCCTGTTCCGCGCCGGTTGTGATGAGAATATCGTCATCGGCGCTGCCCACAGCGTATTTTTCCTTCAAAAACTGGGCAATGCGCTGGCGCAGAGGGGTATACCCCTCGCTGAGGGAATACTGAAGGGCCAAAATCGGGTCCTGCTCCAGAATCTCTGCCGTCCACCGCCGAATCTCCTCCACCGGGAAGGCCTCCTGGGAGGGATTGCCGGCAGAAAAGGCGATGATCCGGGGATCCGCGGCCATTTTGAATATTTCGCGGATCGCCGAAGGCTTTACATTGGCGATCCGGTCAGAAAGTACGAAATCCATAACCATGCTCCCTTTCAGAACAGAATTTACTTCTATATTTTATCAGCTTACAGCGAAAAAGTCCATGGCTGGCTTTCATTTTGCAGCCTCCGGCCGCAAAATAGCCTATCAGTTTTTCTCAAACTTGATGTCGTTGGGCAGCAGCTTTGTCCACTGGGGATGCTCCGCCACATAGCTCTGGGCATAGGGGCAGGTCAGCAGGGCCTTTTTCCCCTGCCCCTCCAGATGGCAAAGCAGCACCTCCATCATAACGGCGGCATTTCCCTGTCCCCGAAAAGCCGGATCGGTAAAAACATGGTCGATGTTCACCAAATTTTTCTTCACCTGGGGAAATGTGATGTAGCCCATAAGATCTCCGTGTTCATTTCGCCTTGTCATACGGTCTTTGCTGAACTCAAACGCCATAGGGCACCTCCTGTGATTTTGCTTTTTTCAAAGGAAAAAAGACCCGGCAGGCCATACCGGGTCTTTGCGTATTATTTGCAGAGTTCTTCGGCCAAAGCCTCGATCTGTGCTCGGCTGGCATCGCTGAGAGCGGCTTTGATCTGTACCGCGTTTTCACAGAACGTCAGTTCCTTGCAGCCTTCCAGCATACCCTTCATCACCTTTGCCGCCATCGGCGCCCAAGTGCCGTTCTCCATCAGAGCGATGCGGCGTTTCTGGTAGCCGCGCTCCGTCAGATGGTGGATAAATTCCTTCATGCAGGGGAAAATATCGCCGTTATAGGTGGTGGTGGCCAGCACCAGTGTGCCATAGCGGAAGGCATCCTCCACCGCCTCCGCCATGTCGCAGCGAGCCAGGTCGTTGACTGCCACTTTCGGGCAGCCCTTTTCCTCCAGCTTCTGCGCCAGCAACTCTGCCGCAGCCTTGGTGTTGCCGTAAACGGAGCTGTAAGCGATGGTAATGCCCTCGCTCTCCACACCGTAAGAGGACCAGATATCGTACAGATTCAGGTAGTAAGCCAGATTTTCGCTGAGTACAGGGCCATGCAGCGGGCAAATGCACTGAATGTCCAAAGCGGCAGCTTTTTTCAGCAAAGCCTGCACCTGGGGGCCGAATTTGCCCACAATGCCGAAGTAATAGCGGCGGGCTTCACAAGCCCAGTCCTCCTCCGCATCCAGCGCGCCAAATTTGCCGAAGCCGTCAGCGGAAAAGAGCACTTTATCCAGAGCGTCATAGGTCACGATTACTTCCGGCCAGTGTACCATAGGAGCGGTCAGGAAGGTCAAGGTGTGTTTGCCCAGAGAGAGGCTGTCATTCTCACCGGCGATGATTCTCCGGTCGGCATAGTCTGTGCCAAAGAAGTTTTTCATCATATTGAACGCTGCGCGGGATGCCACAACGATAGCTTCCGGATAGGTTTCCATAAACAGAGCCACATTGGCGGAGTGGTCCGGCTCCATGTGCTGAACGACCAGATAATCCGGCTTGCGCCCGTTCAGTTCCGCTTTCAAATTATCCAGCCACTGAGCGCCGAAATTCCGGTCAACGGAGTCCATAACCGCGATTTTTTCATCCAGGATCACATAAGAGTTGTAAGCCATGCCGTTGGGCACACGGTACTGGCCTTCAAACAGGTCGATCTGATGGTCATTGACGCCGATATATCGAATATCATTGGTAATTGTCATAGCAGTTCCCCTTTTCTGTAATTGTTTTTACACTCCATACTATACCACGGCAGTGTGCCTTTTTCAAGGAAAGGCCTTTGTGCAAAAATGCAGAAGATATTTGTATCCTTTTGTCTAATCCATGGAAAAAAGGTGCGCAAAAAGAGGCGCAGACCAATGGTCTGCGCCTCTTTTTCTGTGTTTTAGTGAGTCAGGAAGAACATGGCCGTGAAGAAGGCGGCAATGATCCAGGTACCAACATTCACTTCTTTGCCTTTGCCGGTAAATACCTTAACAGCGATGTAGGAGATCAGGCCGAAAGCAATACCGTAGGAAATGTTGTAGGTAAAGGGCATCATGGTGATGGTCAGGAAGGACGGCAGCGCCACAGCCGGATCCTCCCAGCTGATATCCTTCACGCAGCCCATCATCAGAATACCAACATAGATCAGAGCAGCCGCGTAAGCGCAGGCCGGGATCAGAGCGGCAATCGGAGACAGGAACAGAGCGATGAAGAACAGGCCGGCTGTTACCATGGAGGCAAGGCCGGTTTTACCGCCGGCTGCGACGCCGGAAGAGGATTCCACAAAAGTGGTAACGGTGGAAGTACCGCAGATTGCGCCGGTGCAGGTAGCCAAAGCGTCCGCCAACATGGCTTTGTCCATGTTCGGCACTTCGTCTTTGCCGGTTTTTGCGTCTTTTACCAGCAGACCGCCGCCGCGGCAGGCGCCGTAGAGGGTACCCATGGTATCAAACATATCAACCATGCAGAATGCCAGAGCGGTGGTGGCGAAAGCAATGACCATACCGCCGACGCTGTGGCCCTCCGCGGACAGGTAAGTGCTGAAATCAAAGCCCTCGGTGAATACTTTGCCGAAGGATTCGCGGAAGAAGGAGCCAAAGGCAGACAGCGGATTCAGCGTAGAACCGCTGAGGGCCGCCTCCAAAACGCTTCTGTCCACAATCGCGAAGAACAGATAGTAAACAACGGTAGCGCCCAGGATGCTGTAGAGGATCGCGCCTTTGACGCCTCGTTTGGACAGAACGGCGATGGCGATAACCGCAGCGATGGTGATCAGCATAGGCATGATGCTGGCGAGCGTTGCGCCGCCCAGCAGGTTAAAGGATGCCAGACCCACACAGGTTGCCGGGTCATTGATCACCAGACCCGCATTCTGCAGGCCAAGGAAGGCAATAAACAAGCCGATACCGGCAGGAACCGCAACTTTGACTGCCTGTGGGATGGCCTCGAAGATCAGCTTGCGCAGGCCGGTCACGGTAAAGAGCACGAACAGCAGACCGTCCGCCAGCACAAATACCAGTGCGTTGGCATAGGTAAAGCCAAGGCCCATGCAGACTGTGTAAACAAAGAAGGCATTCAGGCCCATGCCCGGCGCCTGAGCCAGCGGCAGGTTAGCCAGCAGGCCCATCAAAACGGTGCCGACAATAGCCGGAATGGCGGTGGCAATGTAAGCCGCGCCGTAGGATACGCCTTCCAATTGGGAAAACATACCTGGGTTGACCATGAGAATGTAAGCCATGGCCATAAAGGTGGTGAGTCCGGCAGCAATTTCCGTACGGACAGTGGTGCCGCGCTCAGAGAGTTTGAACAGCTTTTCCATTCATATTCCTCCTGTTTGTATAAATTGGGTTCTCTCATCGGCTGCCCGAAAGCAAAGCGGAAAGTGACCCAAGATTTCGCATACCTGGGGAAAGATCCGGATTTCGTTGGGAAACCGGTGCCGGGCCTTGCGGCCTATGCCCACTTTTCCCACGGTACATTTATTATAATACCCGCAATTCTGTGCTTTTTCAAGAGTTTATTTTCCGATTTCATTGGCTCGGCCCTGTCCCTTTTCCGCCGGCGATGCTTGCGTTTTTTTCGGCAGCGGCCTTGCTATTTCTTTTCTTCTGTCTTATAATGGCATTAATTGCCGCCGCAGACAAGGCAATGACAAAGGAGGAATGATTCTTGAAGGTTTTCAGATTTGTTGTCCAGTTTAAAGCAGGCGCTGACTTTGATCCCGGCGCTCTCCAGAAAGCGGTTCAGGGCCATTTGGCCGAAGTGGGCGTGGATTTGATTCAGTTTTCCTGCAACGGCACCGATCGCTGCGAATGTACATCTGAATTTCGGGAATTTCCCAATGGCTTTCCCTATCGTGTGAAGATTTTCGCCGGTTTGGATGGCGTTTTTGAGCAGCAAGCCTGTCCAATCACCTGCATTCCGCCCTCTGAAATGGGCTTCGAGGAAATTTAGGCTCCCAGAAACGCGGCGATCCCCCAACCTTCTCCCTGTTTTTGAGCAAGATTGGGGGTATTTTTGCGCCAAATGAGGCGTAAAGCAAAAATCCACAAGCCTTTCCGACTTGTGGATTTTTTTGTTCCGCTTTCTAATTTCTTTTTTGATAGCAGTTGATCCTGCTTAAGCTGAAACAAGATAAAAGTGGGGCAAAAGTGTGGGCAACGCTATTTTCTCACAAAAAGAAAACCCCGATTTTCCGCTTAACAAAGCGAAAAATCAGAGTTTCATTCTGGTGCCGGCGGTGGGACTTGAACCCACACGAGTCTCCTCAACGGATTTTGAGTCCGTCACGTCTGCCATTCCATCACGCCGGCCTGTTCAATTGCTTTATCATTATAGCGCATCGGAGAAGAAATTGCAAGTCTTTTTTTCCTTTTTTTATTTTTATCGGATTTTACACAGATTTTACAATCTGCTCTTCCCTTTTTTACCGGATTTTCGTATACTGAAACGGTACAATGCAGTAATTTACCTGTTTCGTGTCATACTACCGTAAGGAAGAAAGGTGTGCATCTTATGAACCGAATCTATATTGTTGAGGATGACGACAGCATCCGACAGCTGGTGCTGTACGCGCTGAAAAACAGCGGCTATGAGGCCAGCGGCTTCCCCTGCGCCGCCGATTTTTTCGAGGCCGCCCAAACACAAGCGCCGGATCTTCTGCTTCTGGATATTATGCTGCCGGATATGGACGGCATCCAGATCCTGCGCAAAGTTCGCAGTTCCCGGCTTTCCTCAATTCCCGTCATGATGCTGACCGCAAAGGGCAGCGAGTTTGATAAGGTACAGGCGTTGGACCTAGGCGCTGACGATTACCTGACCAAACCCTTTGGCATCATGGAGCTGCTGTCCCGCATCCGCGCCCTTCTGCGCCGGACAGCAGCCTCTTCCTCCCCCTCCTCCGCGGAAGAGGGCAGCCTTCGCTGCGGCCCGATCCTTCTGGACCGCCAGAGGCATCTGGTCACCTGCGGAGAGCAGGAGATCACCCTGACCTACAAGGAATTTGAGCTGCTTGCCTATCTGCTGCAGAATCAGGGTCTGGTCCTCAACCGGGAGCAGCTTATGCAGGCGGTTTGGGGCTTCGACTATGAGGGAGAAAGCCGGACCGTGGACATGCACATCAAGCAGCTTCGCCACAAGCTGGACGAAGCCGGCGGACTGATCCAGACCATCCGGGGCGTAGGCTATAAGCTGGACGCCGGAAGATAGGAAGCCGTCATGAAAAAACGCATCTATCGCAGTCTTTGCCTTACGGTTCTGATGGCGCTCTGCCTGAGCACCATCGCCTCCCTGTCCTTATACCTGTCTTTTTATGCCCAGGAAAGCCGCCGGGATCTCCAAAGCCGCTGCCGCAATCTGGCATCCGCGGCGGCTGAAATCGAAGCTTTGGACGGGGACATTCTCCCCTTTCTCCAAAACGCCGCCGATGATCCATCGGTGCGCATCACTTTGATCCAGGCGGACGGCTCCGTTCTCTGGGACTCCCAGGCCAGTGCCGCCGACATGGAGAATCACAGCAACCGCAAGGAATTTCAGCAGGCGCTGGCTGACTCTCTGGGAGAGGACAGCCGTATTTCCAACACCGCCGGCCAGGATACCTACTACTGCGCCCTGCGCTTCGGCGCGGACGGTCAGGTTCTTCGTCTGGGCCGCAACACCAAAAACGCGCTGGGCACCTTCTTGCAGATCCTGCCTCTGGATGTGATCTCCTGTGTGCTTTTGTTCCTGTTTTGCCTGCTTTTGGCCAATCGGGAGACCCGCAAGATCGTGGATCCTTTGCTGAAGGCCGCCAACAATCTGGAACAGGGGGAGCTTTACGAGGAGCTTAGCCCCTTTATCCGCACCATCCGCCGCCAAAATGACACCATCCGCGCCCAGCTGGAGTCGATCCGCCAGGACAAGGACACCATTACCCTGATTCTGAAAAACATGAAAGAGGGTTTGGTGATGCTGTCCAGAGAAAAACGCATTCTCTCCGTTAATAACAGCGCCATGGAAATGCTGGGCAGCTTTCTGCGGAATCCGGAGGGGCAGAAATTTGTACTGCTTACCCGCAACGGTTCCCTGCTGACGGCGGTGGAGCAGGCTCTCAAAGGCAATTCCTCCAGCGGAATCCTTCCCCCTGACCCAAAGGGGCGCAGCTATCAGTTCTTCGCCGACCCGGTTTTGGGACCGGAAAACGAGATCAGCGGTGTTCTGCTCTTTTTGATGGACGTGACGGAACAGCTTCAGGCTCAAAAATCCCGAGAAGAGTTTTCCGCCAACGTATCTCACGAATTGAAAACTCCTTTGACCTCCATTTCCGGCTTTGCGGAGCTGATGGAAAGCGGTATGGCCTCCTCGGCAGAGGATGTGAAGCAGTTTTCCGGCCTGATCCGCAAGGAGGCCTCCCGCCTGCTGAGCCTGATCGACGATATCATTCGCCTTTCCCGCATCGAGGAGGGGCACGACAGCACTTTGGAGGCTGTGGATCTCTATGCGCTTGCCAAGGAGGAGTGCCAAAGGCTGCTTCCCGCTGCCCAAACCCGGGAAATCACCATCCGCTGCGACGGTTCCGCCGCGGTGATGAACGGAAATTCCACCATGCTGCGGGAAGTGGTTTACAATTTATGTGAAAATGCGGTAAAATATAATGTACCAGGCGGTTTTGTCCAGGTAAACGTGGCTCCGCAGGAGGGTCAGGTGGTCCTCACCGTTTTCGACAGCGGCATCGGTATCCCCAAGGAGCATCACGACCGGATCTTTGAGCGTTTTTACCGGGTGGACAAAAGCCGCAGCAAGGAAACCGGAGGCACCGGTCTGGGTCTTTCCATTGTAAAGCATGTGGTCCAGCGCCACAACGGTCAGCTTTCCATGGAAAGTGAGCCTGGGAAAGGCACCCGGATCACCGCACGCTTCCCTGTTATCAGCGAAAACACAAGGAGTTGATTTCCTATGATCACCAAAGACTTTATTCGTCAGAATGAGGCCATCCGCACCTATATCCGCAAAGCCGACCAGTCCATGGCGGCTTTGGGTTACACTGAACACAGCTTCGCCCATGTGACCAAGGTGGCTCAATTCGCAGAAGATCTGCTGCTGGAGCTGGGCTATCCCCAGCGCACAGCGGAGCTTGCCTGGATCGCCGGCTATATTCACGATATCGGCAACATCGTCAATCGTATTGACCATGCCCAAAGCGGCGCGATTATGGCCTTCCGTATTCTGGACAAGCTGGGCTGTGACCCCGAGGAGCTGTCCACCATCATCAGCGCCATCGGCAACCACGATGAGGGCACCGCTTTCCCGGTAAATGAAGTGGCTGCCGCTCTGATTTTAGGCGATAAAACCGATGTTCGCCGCAGCCGTGTCCGCAATCAGGACCCCTCTACCTTCGACATCCACGACCGGGTCAATTACGCCGTGGAAAGCTCCCAAGTCAGCCTCAGTCCGGATAAAAAATCCGTGATGCTGGAGCTTGGCATTGATACCTCCATTTCCCCCGTCATGGACTACTTTGAAATCTTTCTTCAGCGTATGGTCCTCTGCCGGAAAGCGGCCGAAAAACTGAATTTGCAGTTTCATTTGCTGATCAACGGACAGGCCGTGCTGTAAAGGGGAAGAAAAATGGAGCAATTCTTTCTTTTCGCCGAAATCGCCATGGGAATCTTTCTGGCGGTGCTGGTTTTCGCGGTCTTTGTCCCCCGCAAAAAAACAGAAATCGCTCTGCTGACCCACAAAGAGGAGCAAAAAAACAAGGTTATGATGACCTTCCGCACGGAAAATGTCCCTCAGTTCACTCTGACCTTTCTTTTTCAGGGAAACGAGAACAAACAGGAAAAAGAAAACAAAAAAGAACGGAAATTCATCGTCAGCCAGGCCTTATATAACACCCTGGAAGAAGGGGAACACTATCAGGTCTGCTGGAATAAGGGCCAGCTGCTGTCCTGCAACGCTGTTCCGAAGGAAAGCGAACAGGACAAGGAAGAAAGGGCCGCGAAATAAGAAAAGTTTTTTCATAATTTGTGCCAAAGGGCGGAAAAGCCCATGATTCCGCCCTTTTTTCGGCAAAATGCCCGGAAAATAATTCTGAAAAAAAGGGTTGACATTTCCATAAGAATGCGATATAATAACAACTGTCGTCAGGACGGCAAGAAAAACAACACCTGCGGGTGTAGTTCAATGGTAGAATCCCAGCCTTCCAAGCTGGTCGCGTGGGTTCGATTCCCATCACCCGCTCCATTTTTTCTTCTATGCGCCAATAGCTCAGCTGGATAGAGCAACTGCCTTCTAAGCAGTAGGTCGGGGGTTCGAGTCCCTCTTGGCGCGCCACATCTTTATGGTGGGTATGGCCTAGTTGGTTAGGGCGCCAGATTGTGGCTCTGGAGATCGTGAGTTCGACTCTCACTACCCACCCCATTGAAAAAGAGGCTTGCAAAAGCCTCTTTTTCATTATTATGATATCCCCTGTATATTGGGCTGTAGCCAAGCGGTAAGGCAACGGACTTTGACTCCGTCATCTCGTGGGTCCGAATCCCGCCAGCCCAGCCAAAATAACCCTCTCCCTTTTTGGGAGGGGGTTATTTTATTTGGATAAAAGGGATTCGGAGGACCTGTGCATCACTCCCGGACTGCGGGACAGATTCACCTACAAAAGCGCCCCAATCAGTCAAGCAGCTCCGAATAGGAAACCGCCAGTACCTTTGCGATGCAGCACAGCTCATCCACATAGAGATGGCGCTGGCCAGCCTCGATTTTTGCTACAGCGCTTCGGGTCAGGTCACAGCCGCAGAGCTGTAATTTGGCGGAAAACTGCTCCTGCGTCAGCTTTCTCCCCTCTCGGAAACGGCGGATGCGCTCCCCCAACTGCTTTTCGGCCTCCCAATTCATTACAACAACCCCTTTTGCACCGAATCCGGCACAGTTTTAAGTTGATGTTAGCATTGAATTGTGCTATGATTGCACTGATATAAGTGCAAACAGGTGAAATTCCATGATGAATAACGAATTTAAAAAAGCATGTAGGAATTTTTGAGGTGGTAATGAATATGATCGAGCTTCTAACGCCCTTTTCCCGGTAGTGAGGATCGCGTTTTCCGCAGGCTGGGAGGCTGCCGGTGGCGCTTTACCCAGCGACCATCGCATATTTGCACTGCTTCCCGCAGAGTCCAAGAAGCCAAACGAACCATAAGAAAAAAGATTGTTTCTTCCCCTTTCATTCTGCTCCCGCTTGTGCTAAAATAGAGCTGTAAAAATTCCAAAATGAAAGGATGCTGTCTGATGGAAAACGAAAAATGCCCCTATTCCTGCGTGGACTGCGGTACCACCAACTGCCGCCGCATGGATAAAACCTTCCCGCCCTTCTGCCTGACCACCAACTTGGACAAAGAGGTGCTGGAAGAAGCCCTTGCTCTTTATGAGGAAGAAGAAAACCATAAATCCATGGTTGCTGCCGCCATTGTGGAGAGCGACTATTACTGCCAGCTGACCCGTATTCAGGAGATCGTTGAGTACGCCAAGCGGATGGACGCCAAAAAAATCGGCATCGCAACCTGTGTCGGTCTGATGGAAGAGGCCAAAACTTTGGCCAAATTCCTGCGCCATCACGGTTTTGAGGTCTATGGCGTAGCCTGCAAGGTGGGTACTATTCCAAAAACCCAGCTGGGTATCCCGGAAAAATGCGAAAAAGTCGGACGCAACGCCTGCAATCCGATTCTCCAGGCCAAGCTGCTCAATAAGATTGGCACGGACCTGAATGTGGTGGTTGGCCTTTGCGTCGGTCATGACAGCCTGTTCTACAAGTATTCGGACGCTTTGGTAACGACTGCTGTGACCAAGGACCGCGTTCTGGGCCACAATCCGGTGGCTGCCCTCTATCAGGCTGACGCCTACTACAAGAAAAAACTCTTTGACTAAGGGGATTTCATGAAAAAAGCAATCATTTTTGATTTGGACGGAACGCTGTGGGACTCTACCCGGCAGATCCTCCCGGCCTGGAACCAGGCGCTGGCGGAGAAACAGGTGGAAAAACGCCTGACGTATGAGGAAATCTGCGCCTGCATGGGCAAAACCACCGAGGAGATCGCCGTTCTGCTCTTCCCCGCCCTGCCCAAAGAGGAATCCGTTCCTCTGGTGGTTTCCTGCTGCGAACGGGAGCTGGATGTTCTGCTGGAAAGCGGCGGCAGCCTTTATCCGGGGCTTGCGGAAACCCTGGCCGCTCTGCGGGAAAAGTACCATCTGTACATCGTCAGCAACTGTCTGGACGGCTATATCCAGTCCTTTTTGACCTATCACCGGTTCTGGGACTGCTTTGAGGATCTGGAATGTTTGGGCAAAACCGGCAAAACCAAGGGCGAAAATATCCGCCTGATCATGGAGCGCAACGCTGTGGACGCCGCCATCTATGTGGGAGACACGGCCAGCGACTGCGCCGCCGCGAAAAAAGCCGGCATTCCCTTTGTCCACGCCGCCTACGGCTTTGGAAAGGTGGAAGCTGTCCCTGCCATCCTCTCGATCCGGGAGCTGCCTGCCGCCGCGGACAGGCTGCTGGGCCAACAGGCTAAAAAGTGTTAAAACAAACCCCCTCCGGAGTTTTCTCCGGAGGGGGTTCTTGTTATAAACGGGATAAATACTTGTCTATTCAGCGGCAAATTCCTTTTTTACTTCCAGTGCCTTTTCAAAATCAGAGAAAGGCACATAAAAACGAACTTTTTCCTGGGCTGGACCGATCCGAGCGGCCAGCCCCGCACCCAGAACATTCTGTGTTACAACAGCCACACCGTCCTGCCGCAGAAGTTCCTCCAATGCCCCGGCCCAAATGGTATTCTGCTCGGTCAAAAAACAATAATCGGTCTGCTCCGGCTGCCGCAGTTTCTTGCTGCCGCAGACCGGGCAAAGGGACCCTTCCACCAGAAGCCTGCAGTTTAGGCAATACAGCATATTCACTCCTCCTTCGGCGATAAAAGACGTATGTTTCTTTGTTTATTTCAGGCGGTTTTCCGCTGCCTGCAGCACATGGTCGATCAGGATGGAGGTGGTCACAGCGCCGATGCCGCCGGGAACCGGCGTAATGGCTGAAACATAAGGGGCAACGTCATCGAACTTAACGTCACCGGTCAGCTTGCCGTCATCCTTCACATGGATGCCCACGTCGATGACCGTCTGCGTACCATCCTTCCGGATAAAGCTGCCATCCACCAATTCCATTCTGCCGATGGCGGCAATGATAATATCCGCCTCCTGACAGATGGCCCGCAGATCCTCACTTTTGCTGTGACAGAGGGTAACGGTGGCGTCCTTCTGCAGCAGCAGCATAGCCACCGGCTTGCCGATGACCAGAGATCTTCCCAGCACAACCACCCTCTTGCCGCTGACTGGGATCCCGTAATGCTCCAGCAGGGTCATGCAGGCTTTGGCGGTGCAGGGCGGATAGCCTTCGCCGCTGTCGGTGTACACGCCGCTGATGGAGGCATGGGTGATGCCGTCCACATCCTTGTCCGGGCGGAGCAGAGCGCAGACTTCTCCCTCGTCGATCTGCTCCGGCAAGGGCCGGAACATGAGACAGCCGTGGATTTCCTCATCGCTGTTGATCCGTCGGAGGACGGCTTCCAGCTCCTGCTGGCTGGCTTCCTCCGGCAGAATAAAACGCTCATAGTCCACACCGGTCTTTTCGCAGCGTTTTATGGCGTTTTTTTCGTAGGACAGATTATTGGGACGCTCCCCCACCCGCACAATGGCCAGTTTCGGCCGGATTCCTCTGGCCTGGAGGCGCTGGGCACGAGCGGCGCTTTCGTCTGCCATCGCTGCGGCAGCCGCCGCACCCTTCAGTAAAATCGACATCGATTGCAACATCCTTTGTTTTTGTGTTTCAGAGAGGGCTATGGAACCTTGCCGTATAGCGCCTCAGTACGAAATATTATATCATATTCCCTGTATCAATTCCACCATTGACAAAATAAATATCCCCCGGCGAAGCCGGGGGTTTTTCATATGCGGGCGTAGCCCT
>CAMCOD010000020.1 GCA_945876435.1 uncultured Clostridia bacterium | reverse complement strand
CAAGCCGGTCAGAGACACAACCGAACCGATGATTCCAAGGGTAATACCCGCAATGCTCAAGCCCTTTGCAACCTTCATTCGTCCAACCTCCTTTCTGAATTTTCGTTCAAAATGCATACAAACCGCCTTTTCTGCATAGAATAAGCAGGAGGTGATTCGCTTGCGTGAACATCGTACTTTGATCGTCAGCCTGTTGATCCCGCTGGCAACAGGCGCCTGCTCCGCCCTTTTGACCCGGGGACAGTGGCAGCTTTACCGCAGCCTTCGTCTACCAGCCTTGGCTCCCGAACCTTGGGTTTTCCCCTTGGTTTGGACCGTTCTTTACCTGTTGATGGGCTACGGATGCTGGCTCTGCCTGGAAGCTCCCGCGTCCAGCCGAACGCCTGCTCTGCTGTTATATGCTGCCCAACTGGTGCTGAATTTCTGCTGGCCGATTCTGTTTTTCAATCAACAGGAATGGTTTGCGGCTCTTCTGCTGCTGATCGCCCTGCTGATGGTTACAGTTGTTATGACCATCGCCTTCCGTCAGTGCAGAAAACTGGCCGGATGGCTTCAGATTCCTTACTGTTTGTGGCTTGTTTTCGCCCTTTATCTCAACTGGATGATTTTTCTGCAAAATTGAGCCTCTTCCGGCTCCCCATCCCGCTGTGTCAGGCGCTTGGTGTCCACGTCATAATCATAAACACGGCGTCCTGGCAGGTAAAAAGATATTTTTTTCGGAAAACACTGATAAGCCCTCAGTTTTTCGACAATTTCCAGACACTTGTCTGTGGTAAGATAATCCGAGTCCAGAACGGTTTTGGCAATGTATTCCTTTCCTTCGATGATCAGCGGCGTTTTTCCCTCATCCAGAAGGACTGTAACATCTGTCTCCAAAAGCAACTGACTTAACGCGGCGGAATAAGCCTGAATCTTGGTGGGACTCACCCGCAGGATGCGCTGCAAAAGCGGAAGAAAGGGCTGATCCGAATGGGCAAGCCAGAAGGAACCGTGGCGATTCAGCCGCCGAAGGATCTCATCCCTCTGCCGGATCAACTCCAGAATATCCGGGTCTCTCATTTCCGGCAGTGAAGCGATGGTCTGATCGATTTTCTGTTGGATCCGGAGGACTCTTTTCTGATAACACTGAAGGGGCGACAGCGGCGGTTCAGGCAGGATATCAGCTGTCAGCTCCTGGTCCCGTAAAATCAAACTTAGAAAGTAGTATTTCGGTATCATCTGCCACGATCCTCTCCTTTTTCTTTCTGGACTCAGTATAACACATTTCTATGGTAAATGGATGAATAATCTGGGAATTTCCCTGGTTATTTTTCAAACAGGAGGTGAAGACCATGAATCTGGAACATCATCCCGATGTTGTTCGTTTTCTCAATCAACTGGGCGATCCCAATCAGCAGGATACCCTGTGCTGCCCCATCTGCGGCAAACCGATCGTGATCCACAACGGCAGTGAGAACCGCATTTCCGCTTTGTGCTCCAACTGCGATTTTCACGCCGCTGTGCCAAATCCAAGGATAAAATAAGAAAAACCACCGATTTTCATCGGTGGTTTTTTGGTTTTTCGCTTCTAAAAGCACTTAACCTTTCAGGTAAGACAGCGGGTTGACATGCTGTCCGTTTTCACGGATCTCAAAGTGGAGATGGGGGCCGGTAGACCAGCCGGTGGAACCCACCTTGGCAATCGGCGTGCCTTTGGCAACCGTCTGTCCTTCCGAAACCAGAACAGCGCTGCAATGACCATAGAGGGAAACGGTGCCGCCGCCATGGTCAATGATCACATAGATTCCATAACCCTTACCCGGTACATAGGAGGTATTCACTTTTGCCACCGTACCGGAGTTTGCCGCTACGATTGTGGCTCCATTTACACCGGAACCGGTAATGTCAATACCTGTGTGGAAGTCAGAATTGTTCCAGCGCCAGCCATAGTAGGAGGAAATGGTGCTGAAGCCCGGTACAGGCCACATCATCACGCCGCCCACATATTCGCCGGTGCTATTGATCTGAGCGAAAATGGCGTTCATTTCCGCCTGCAGCTCCTGACTCTTCTTCTGGTTGGCAGCTAAATCGGCCAAAAACTCTTTTTCCAACTGGGAAATATTCTGGATTTTGTCCTCAGTTGCCGCCAAATCGCTTTCCAGACTGGCTTTTTCCTCTTCCAGTTGGGCAACGGAGTCCTCCAGATCCTTTTTATCCACTTCAAGCTGGGCCAAAGCCTCTTCCACTTCCTGTTTATCGTTGGTCAAGCTTTCGATCAGCTCATTGTCGTGGTTGGCCACACTTTCGATGGTCTTTGCCGCTACCAGGGAATCGTAATAATTATCCGCGCCGAGTACAACCGACATCGGCTGAATATCACCGTACATATAGGAGGCTCTCACCCGCTGCAGGAAAAGCTGAAAATTCTCCGCGATGGTCTGTTGCAGCTCTTCAACATGTTCTTCCGTAAGGCTGATTTCTTCCTTTAAAACGATAATTTTCTGATCCAGAACACTGATCTGCGCCACTGTGTTGTCAATTTTGCTATCCAGCGTATTTTTAATAGCCACCTGCTGTTCTTTTTGGGTCTTGGCGCTGTTGATCTGCGACTGGATCTGTTTGCGCTGTTCCTCCAGCTCGGCGCTTTGATTTTGCAGTTCCTCCAGCTTCTGCCGGTTGGCCGCATCCTCCGCTGCCGCCGCGTCCGCGGCCTCCTGCTCCTCCTGGGACAACTCGCCTTCCGTTCCGTTTGTCACCGTATTGCTGGCGAAAGCCGGAAGCATTGCCGAGCTGTTCAGCATACACAGGCAAAGCAGCATTGCCAAAAGGCACTGAAACTTTCTTTTTTGCATCTCCGTCCATTCCTTTCCGATATAGGCGGAACAAATACCGCTGAAAATACTCCATCTTACATTTTTTACACTTTTAAGTGTTTTCGTACAAAAATCACACTGCCGAACATACCAATTCCGGCACCCATCGCCGCAAAGAAGCCCAGCAGATAAGCGGCAATATCCTCAAATTCCACCAAACTGTCCGACGTAATGGACAGCCAGGAGGATGTTGTGGTTTGAACCGCTTGGATCGCGTAATCATAACCCAGCCACAGAATACCAAAGGCCAGCATAGCTGCAATGACGCCGATCAAAATACCCTCGATCATAAACGGAAGACGAATAAAGGTATCCGTCGCCCCCACCAGCTTCATAATATAGATCTCCTTGCTGCGGGAGAAAACCGTGATCTTGATGGTGTTGGCGATGATCATAATGGAAACAACGATCAGGATAACCACGACAATGAAGCCAACAAGAGTAACTGCATTCTGAATATCGGTCAGGATGCTAGCTTCCTTGTATGGAGCATTGTAGTCCTCAATGCCCTCGATTTTGGCCAGCTGCTCACAGGTACGGATCAGCTTATTCTCCGTGATATCAACCAAATGGATGCGGTAGCTGGCCGGCAGCGGGTTGTCCTCCTCGCTGAGTCCATCCAGCAGTCCGCCCCATTTTTCCTTCTCCTGCTCCGTTTTCAAGGCTTCTTCCTTGGAAACGTAGTCCACATCCTCGATATTGCCCAGCTTATTGATGCTGATACCGATTTGTTCAATCTCATCCTGAGAAAGTCCATCCTCCAGGAAGACCACAACTTCGTTTTCTTCCCCGGCTACACCTACAATATTGCGCACATTCAGGGAAAGCAGTGCCGCGCCGCCGATCAGGATCATGCAGGCGACCAGAACGCCAATGGAGGCTGCAGACATCAGGCGATTGTGGTACAGGTTTTTAAATCCGCTTTTCAGCAAATATCCAAAGCTGCTACCTCTCATAGAAGGACCCCCATTCGCTGCCATCCGACACAATGTTTCCGTGGTTGATGGTAATCACCCGGCGGTCAAAACGGGACACCAGATTATGCGCGTGGGTCACCATGACGATCGTTGTCCCGCATTTATTGATCTCATTGAGCAGTTCTACGATCTCAAGAGACATTTCCGGGTCAATATTGCCGGTTGGCTCATCCGCGATCAGCAGAGATGGATTATTGACCAAAGCTCTAGCCAAGGCGACACGCTGCTGTTCGCCGCCGGACAGCTCGCTGGGGTAATTTCGGGCTTTGGAAGCCAGCCCTACCAGATTCAGTATGTACGGCACCCGCTGCCGGATGGAGCGGTTTGCCACATTGGTGACACGCAGGGCAAAAGCCACGTTGTCATATACGGTCATATTGGGGATCAAGCGGAAATCCTGGAATACAACACCCAAAGAACGGCGAAACTGAGGAATGTGTCTGCGTTTGATTTTATTTAAATTGTAGCCATTGACTTCAATGGTACCCTTGGTTGGCGTTTCTTCACGCAGAAGCAGCTTAATGAAGGTACTCTTACCGGCGCCGGAAGGACCGATAACAAAGACAAACTCCCCTTTGTCGATTTTCAGATTAACATCCTTCAGTGCTTCGGTTCCGTTGCCATAAACTTTCGTTACATTATTGAATTCAATCAACAGAAACCCACCTTAGTAAATTTTAGTAATTTTCTCTCCACATTCAAACAGGCAACACGAGTCCACACTGTCCTCGTGTTGCCCTCTGTTTTATTGTTTAGTATTTGACTGGATTGGTAGTCAGATATTTCTTGACCATAAGCGCGATCTTAAAGACAATGGCGTGGTCGAATTCACGAAGATCCAGACCGGTCAGCTTCTTGATCTTTTCAAGGCGGTAGACCAGCGTATTGCGGTGTACAAACAGTTTTCTGGAGGTCTCGGATACGTTCAGGTTATTTTCAAAGAACTTCTGAATGGTGAACAGCGTCTCATGATCCAGAGAATCAATGGAACCCTTCTTAAAGACCTCTTTCAGGAAGGTCTCACAAAGAGTGGTCGGCAGCTGGTAGATCAGCCGGGCAATGCCCAGGTTGTTGTAGCTGACAATGGCTTTTTCATTGTCGAACACTTTGCCCACTTCCAGAGCAACCTGCGCTTCCTTGAAGGACTTCGGCAGCTCTTTCACACCGGACACAATGGTACCGATACCGACTACAACACGGGTATAGAACTCACTGCCCAAAGTATCAACAATGGAGCGGGCCAGTTTTTCGATATCCTTACTGCTGATGCCGTTTTTGATCTCCTTCACCAGAACGATGTCCTTTTCGGAGATGTTGAATACAAAGTCTTTCTGCTTGTCCGGGAAGAGGTTCTGGATCACGTCAAAAGCGGAAATATCGTTGGAATTGACCACGCGTACCAGCAGCACCACCCGGTTTACATCCGTATTAAAGTGCAGCTCGCGGGCTTTCACATAGATATCACCCGGCAAAATATTTTCAAGGATTACATTTTTAATAAAGTTGTTGCGATCATACTTCTCGTCGTAATACTGTTTTATGCTGGAGAAGGAAATAGCCAGAATATTACAGAATTTAGCGGCCATCTCATCCGTACCTTCCACAAAAACGGCATAGTCCGGTTTTGCTCTTGTACCGAAGGGCTTATAGGTATAGCCATCGCGCACAAAAATATCCGTATTTTCGCTGAGATCCAACACCAGATACTCATTGGTTTCACCGATTCTTGTGAGGTCGCTGCAGGAAATGATCACTGCAGAGCTGTCCACTACACCAATGGCACGGTCGATGGAGTCCCTCATCTGGTGTACGATTCCCTGAAATAATCTGTTTGACATAAACGATCCCCTCTTTTGTCCAATATAGTCAAATTACGTCTGAAATTCATCGGATTCAACTATCTTTATTTTACAAAATACTTCACCAAAATGCAATATAAAAATACAAAAAACTTGTGGATTTTCAATCATTTTTTCAAATTTGTTTTTTTCAAGCGTAAAAACGCTGAAAATCCAAGCTTTTTTCGGTGACAAATCTTTGTCCAATCTGCCTAAAGCTGAGGGGAAACTTTTTGAAGTACTGGCAAAATGCTGTTTTTGTGCGAAAAAGTCACTCTTGCTTCATCCGTCATAGAAAAAAGGAAAACGCCGCAGCATTCAGCCTACGGCGTTTTCCTTAAAATAAGCTTAGCGATCGGCAATTTTCTCGACAGAAGCAATCACCGTTTCCGAAGTAAGGGGCATACAGTAGGCATATTCCATCTTCAGCCGGTCAAACAGCACTTCCGCTTCGATCAGGTCGCTGTCCGCGAACAGCTCCTGAATCTGTTCCCGGCTCAGATCTGTCACCTGGAGCCGCACGGTATCAGCCCAGGCCTGATAATCGCTTTGGGTCCCGCGGATCAGCAGCGGAGCAAAGCCCCCTGCGCTTTGCTTGCCGTCGCCGGAGAAACCGCCCAACTCAATGAAGGGGAAATCGCCCATGTCCTCCGGGTAGGGATAGAAAAAGACCTCTCCTTCCCGCTCATTCAGGGCGTAAGCCGAACCATAGTCCCGGTCTTCCGTGGCATAATGAAGAATACCCTTTAATTTTACCGAAGAAAGCCACAGTCTCTGCTGTTCCGGGATCTCGGTTGTGCCGTCCGGATAGACCCGGTTGCAAACCTCCGCGTAGCCAATGGTAAAGCCTTCGTCCTCGGTCTTCTGGCTTTGAGAATAGTGTTTCCACTGGTACTCCACGCCCTGGGCTTCCCAGCTTCCGTGGAAACCCTCCGCGTCAAAGAGCTCCGGGTTCGTTACATTATCCACGAAATAGCCGCTGGTTCTGCGTCCATAGACAAAGGGCTGCAAAACATCCACGCTGTCCTCCATGCTGTACTCCCTTCCCAGAATATCCGTAAAGCGGAGCATCGGCTCTTCCTCATTTTTCACCGCAGCCTCCGGCGGCCTTTCCTCCACCACCAGATCTGCTTCTTTTACCTGGCTGCTGCAGGAAACCAGAACGGCAAGGCAGAGCAAACATAAAATCAGCTGCTTTTTCATCTCATTCACTCTCCGTTTTTGTCATTTTTCCCTATGATTACCAGTATAAAGGGTTTCCGCTGAAAAGTCAACCGCTTTTTTCATGATCTTTGCCAGTTTTTCTCCCAAACTTTGCATAAAACTTGCTTTTCTTCTACAAAAACAGTATAATTATTGGTGCTTCAAATCTTTAACGAGTAAAAATCAAACGAGAGGAGTCGTAAACATGCTAAAAAAGTTCGTCCCCTACTACAAACCCCACTGGAAGCTGTTCCTTCTGGACATGGTCTGCGCTCTGCTGGCGTCCCTGTGCAGTCTGGTTTATCCTATGGTGACCCGCAGCATCATCAACGATTATGTCCCCAACAAGCAGCTCCGCCTGATCATCATCTGGTCCCTGATTTTGCTGCTGATCTATGCTTTCCAGGCTGTTATGCAGCATATTATGCAGTACCAGGGCCATATCGTCGGCGTCCGCATGCAGGCGGATATGCGAAAGAAAGTCTTTGCCCACCTGCACCAGATGCCCTTCACTTACTTTGATGAGCACAAAACCGGCACCATTATGTCCCGTATCATCAATGACCTGCAGGACATCTCCGAGTTCGCCCATCATGGTCCGGAGGATTTGTTTATCTCCATCATCAGCATCGTCGGCGCCTTTATTATTCTCTGCAACATCAACCTGCTGCTGACCTGCATTATTTTCGCCATGATCCCGCTGCTGATCCTTTTTGTTGCCAAGCAGCGCATCCGCATGCGGAAAGTCTTTACCGCCACCAAAGTGGAAATCGCGGAAGTTAACGCTACCCTGGAAAACTCCATTGCCGGTGTCCGTGTATCCCGTGCTTTCACCGGTCAGGACAGCGAACAGGAAAAATTTGACCGGAACAACAGCCGTTTTCTCAAGGTTCGCGAAGCCTCTTACCGGGTCATGGCGGATTTCGGCGCAGGTACCAACTTTATCATGTCCCTTCTGAACCTGGCCATGCTTTTCTTCGGCGGTATCTTCGTTTATTACGGCACCATTGACGTTGGCGACTTTCTGGCCTTTGTGCTGTACATCGGTATGTTCACCGATCCAATCAAACGCCTGGTTCAGTTTGTTGAGATGTTCCAGAACGCTTCCACCGGTTTCACCCGCTTTGATGAGCTGATCTCCTCCCCTGTGGAAGAAGAAGACCCCAACGCGGTTGAATTGAAGAATGTAAAGGGACACATCGAATTCAAGGACGTTACCTTCCACTACGAGGAGGAAGAAGGCGTTCCCATGAACGTGCTGAACCATGTCTCCATCGACTTCCCGGCTGGTGAAATGGTCGCCATCGTCGGCCCTTCCGGCGGCGGCAAAACGACCCTCTGCCACCTGATCCCCCGCTTCTATGAGATCAGCGACGGCTCCATCTCCATCGACGGTCAGGATATTCGCACCGTCACCCGCCAATCCCTCCGCCAGAATATTGGTATTGTGCAGCAGGATGTGTTCCTCTTTACCGGCACGATTTATGACAACATCGCCTATGGCCGTCCCGACGCGACCAAAGAAGAAGTATATGAAGCTGCCAAACGGGCAAACATCCACAATTATATCATGACTCTGGAACATGGCTATGATACCTTTGTCGGTGAACGGGGCATCAAGCTCTCCGGCGGTCAGAAACAGCGTATCTCCATTGCCCGGGTATTCCTGAAAAATCCGCCAATCCTGATTCTGGATGAGGCCACCTCCGCTTTGGATAATGTGACCGAAAACCTGATCCAGGAAGCGCTGGACGAGCTGTGCAAAGGCAGAACCACCATCGTGGTCGCCCATCGCCTGTCCACTGTTAAAAATGCCGATGAGATCATTGTTATGGATCGCGACGGCATCCAGGAACGCGGCCGTCACGCCGAACTTTTGGACAAACCGGATGGCATTTACGCGCAGCTTTATCAGGCACAGTTCGCAAGATTATAATGTATCCCACACAAATATCCGATACAAAAAGGGCCTTCCATTCTGGAAGGCCCTTTTCTTCTGTTTTTATAAGGCAAGATTATAAACTGGAATACCTTTTTCTTTTGCCCGACTGACCGTAAACTCCGTTCCGCCGGATCCGCTGCGCAGATAGCAGATGCAGCAGCTGCTGGCCTCGACCAAAGCCCGGTTGCGTGCCTGAAAACAGCCCGGCAAGTATTCCTCCCAGATGTAATCCACCTGATCCGCCTGGGTAAGGATGCGCTGATACGTTTCTTTCTCCCTCTGATTCCAACCTTTGCTTTGATTTTTACAGGGCAGGATCAGCCGCAGGCGGATATGTGGATAAATCCGCTTCATTTCCAGCACTGTCAAAGCCGCCGCTGTATCAAAGCCCCTCGCGCCGCCGGCGGCGAAACAGGAATAGCCTTCTTCGATGCGCTGCTTCACCACTTCCCGCAGGCTGCGGTTGATGTGAAGCAGCTCCTCACGGGATAATACACGGTGTCCGGTAAAACAGCAGGTGATTTTTTCTTCGACGGTCATGCGATCACCTCATGAGACTGTTCCAACTCTTTCAGACGGCGGCTGTACTCCTCCGGATAGCGTCCAATAACACCTGCGTGAGGCGCTCCCGGCGCTTCCCAGTAAGTGATAGAAGCGCTGTTTTCCGCCAAATACCGGCTCATTTCCACCGGAACCACCCGATCGTCATTTCCATGGATCAGCAAAGTTGGTGTTTTGAGCTGAGACAGGTATTTTTTCGGACTCGCTTCCCCCATGGCCCGTCCGGTGAGAAGCCGGAACCATATTTTGCACAGAGGCATGACAACAACCATAGGAAGATGAAATTTTTTCCTGCCCATGTAGCGCAATTCTTCTTCTGTGTCACTGTATGGACAGTCCGCAATACAAAATCTTAGCCCTTCGGCTTTCTCCGCGATCAGCAAGGCTGTGGCAGCGCCCATTGATTCCCCCATAACAGCAAGTTCCGCCGAAGGAAAACGGCTTCGCAGTTCTTCCAGCCAGAGCAGACCGTCCTCACTCTCCAGAATCCCGTAGGTGATCCACTTGCCCTGGCTGCCGCCCTGCGCCTGATGATCCGGCAGAAGGACAGCATAGCCTTCTTTTTGCAGCAGCGGCAGGTATTTCAGCATACTGACCCACGGAGCGTTGTAACCATGGTTCAGCAGGACGATTTTTTCATTCTTTCCACAGCCGTAAAAACGGGCTGTCAGCTTTGTCCCACGTCCGCTGTACAATTCCCAGCATTCAAAGGGCCGCTGAACCAGCGCCGGGTCCATCTGATTGCGGCGCTGCTCCTTTTCCGCCTGCTGTTCCGGAGATTGGCAGTTGGGACGAATGGCGAACAGGGTAAAATGCAGCGATACAGCCAACAGAACGGCCAGAAGAATCAGAAAAACAATTGCCAAAAACATATTCTCTCCTCCTGTTAAAAGCAAAGGTACGCAAAGAAAGGAAGGGTTTCTCCCTTCCTTTCTGTTTTTTCTGTGCGGGATATACCGGAAAACGCCCATTTTTTTCCGTCTGGTTCAGCGGACATATTGGGTTTTTTCACATTCTTCCCGGCATTTATCTTGGAACACAGCGCACAAATGCTCACCAATGGTAATGATCTTCCAATCCTTTGGTCTGCCGTAAAGCTGTGCCATGGCGCAGCCCATATTATGCGCTACCTGATCCTGAGGTTTACGGTAGTATGCCAACTGATAAAAGGTATCCGCGCTGCAGCCGGAAATAGCATCATACACACCCGGGACGCCCTTCTCAATGGCTTCCCGGAAGGCAGAAAGCGATACCTGACATAAGATCGTATCAGGACACTCCCGAATACTCTGCTCCGCCACAAAGATATAGAGCATTTTCAAATGGTCGATCAGCAGCCAGTCCTCGCTGTTATCCTCAATGGTCGGCAGGTCCTCCACCACCATCTCTGCCAGACGAATTCCAAGCTGCCGCGCTTTGTCCACGTTGCCGTTTTCTTTCTGACGAAGGTAGGCCTGCGCGCTTTTTTCACTCTGGTCGTCTGCGGCCTCCAAAGCCACATCCGGCCGGCTGCCCGGTGTATAAACCAGTACATCCTTTTCCACTGTCATAAGCCCATCCTCCTTCTTTCTCTCAACCAAAAATCGAACCAAAAGTCCGAACCGAAAAAGCGTGAAAGCTTCTCCGGGAAGGGTTATTTCCCTTGTTTTTTCTCTTCCTCCAAAACCAGCTCCAGCATTCTGGCCAGCTGGTCAGAGCAGGAAGTTGGTTTTGGGCCGCAGGTAACGCCCTTTACCCGGTCAATGACCCATTGAGGAGTCTGTCCCTCTACCAGAAGACCAAGAGCCTTCAGGTTGCCTGGGCAGCCGCCCAAAATTCTGGTATTATGAATCACACCGTTTTCAATATCCAATTCAATTTGTTTGCAGCACACGCCCTGTGGCTGAAATACATAATGCATAAAATCCAATCTCCTCACTGAAAAAAATATACAAGAACATTTTAGCAAAATTCTCCTGCAATAGCAAGAAAGACAGCTATTATTTTTTACAATGAAAGACCGGCCTTCGATTGATTTTCCGCTGCCCGGTACAATTTCTGCAAATCTTCCTCCATCGTAAGGCCGGTAGCCAGCGGATTGGCATGTTCGGAGGCGTAAAAGCCATGAAAATCCGTTCCTCCCGTCACCAACAACCCATACTCTTTTGCCATTTCACGCATTTTCGCCTTATCCTCCGGCGTGTTTTTCGGGTGGTCGATCTCCACGCCCATGATCTTTCTCTCTTTCGCCAGTTTTTCCAGCAGCTCCATGGACTGATAGACGCTGGGATGAGCCAAAACCGGGATGCCTTTGGCGATCCGGATGTAATCCAAAGCCTCATCCACGGTGGGATAGTCCACCGGCTCTACTACATTATAGGGGGAGCGCCGGTCAAACAGAAGGGTATACAGGTCGCCGTAGATTTGAGTATCATAACCCAAATCCATGAGGGCGTGCATGATATGTACTTTATAGATCGCCTTGCTGGAGGAGGCATAGCGCATAACATGCTCTTTCGTAATCGGGTACTGCTTCATAACCCGCTCGATCATCAAGTTGCCCGCCCGGTTGCGGCTGTTTTGTATGCGGTAAAACAGGGAATCCAAACGGTTCGGTTTCTGAGGGAAGTAACAAAGCAGGTGCACCCTCCGCCCGGTATCCGGATCGCGGCAGGAAAGCTCTGTGCCGGGGATCACATCTATGCCATAGCGTTTCCCCAACACCATTGCGCGGGACACACCCACCATCGTATCATGGTCAGTGACCGCGATCACATCCAGACCGGCCCGTTTTCCGTAATAGATCAAATCCTCCAGCCCGCAGGACCCGTCCGACAGTTTTGTGTGACAATGCAAGTCGCCAATCATCCGTTTTACCTCCCAGTTTTATTTTTATAATTTTATTATAACGGAGCTTCATCCCTCCGTCCACGGTTTCCAAAACTTTTCTTCCGTCGTTCCGGAGAAAAAGTCGCTTTGGTTTTCCTTCTTTTTGTTTTTGTGCTATAATATCTCATGGCAGATCCCATAGCGATGTCCAAGCATACACAACATTCTTATCCTGCCACCTTACACAATATTCCACAGCCACTGTGTTCAGCAAATTTATTATACACCGAATCCCCATGCAGGAAGTGAAGATTTTATGAACTATCAGATCGATTACCGTGCGTTCAGCGGTATTTTTGCTGTCCCGACTCAGGTCAAATCTCTGTTAAATACCTGCAGCGGCACCTCGCTGAAGGTTTTGCTTCTTATTCTCAGCAGCCCGGACGAGCCCATCAGTGCCTCCCGGCTGGCCGGAACTCTGGGTTTTCCACCCTCCGATGTGGAGGAAGCTCTGGATTACTGGTGCAAAAACGGTATCCTGTCCGCGAAAGGCCAATTTCCCGCCGAAGAAGCGGAGCAATTGAGCCTCTCCTCTTTAAAACCCAAAGTTCGGCGGGCCAGCGCGCGGAAAAACCTGACCGTGCAGGAAATGGAGCAGCTTTACAACAGTGATCCCAATATTTCCGCTCTTTTGGACGAAGCGCAAAGCCAACTCGGGCGCCTGCTCTATTCCCCGGAAAAAGAGACCCTGTGTTCTTACTACAGCTATTACCACCTGTCCGCCGAAGCCTTGCTGCTGATCCTCATGTACTGTATTCAAAATGAGCATGGCAGCTTCCGTTCCTTTGAGCGGATCGCCAACGAAATGCTGGAAAACGAAATCGACACCTATGAAAAAGCGGAAAAGTTCATCAACAGCTATGCCGCCAGAAAAGAAAACGAAGGATTGGTCCGCAGCGCCTTCGGAATTTATGACCGGGCACTCAGCTCCAAAGAAAAGGATTACATCAACACCTGGTTTGAAACCTACCATTTTGACATTTCCATCATCAAGCTGGCCTATGAGCGCACCATTGACAACATTGGCAAAACATCCTTCCCCTACACCAACCGTATCCTTTCCGACTGGTATTCCAAAGGTATCAAAACCGCCAAGGATGCTTCTCTGGAAACCCTGTCTCAGAAAAAGAATAACAGCTACCAAAGCAAAAACGGCTCCATGGCCTCCTCTTTCGACATGGAGGAAATCCAGAAGATCCTGGATAAGGGCGAAAAGACCCCGTTTTAGCTTACTTCAGCCGCAAAGGAGGAAATGCCCATGGGCTTCCCAAAACATATTTACCGCAAGGCCAATTCCATCCTCGCCGACCGCCGCCAAAAAGCGGAGGATCTGGGCGAGCAGCAAAAGCAGGAGATTTACGCAGCCATCCCGGAGCTGCGCCAAATCGAGCAGCAGCTGGCGGAAACCGGCCGCGGCGTGATTGCCGCGGTTGCCGCCCGTTCCGGCGACGTAAGGCAGATTGTCGAGTCCCTGAAGCAGCGGAGTCTTGCCCTTCAGGAACGCCGCCGCAGCCTTTTGGAGGAAGCCGGTGTCCCTGAGGACTATCTGCAGCCGCCCTACACCTGTCAAAAGTGTCATGACCAAGGCTATGTGAACAATTACCGCTGCTCCTGCATGGAAAAACTGCTTCGCCAGCTTGCAACCCAGGAGCTGGGCGGAGCCGGATTGGAGAATTTCTCCTTCCACAACTTCTCTCTGGAATATTACAGTGAGGTTCCCAATGAAAACGGCACCATTCCCCGCAGCTACATGGCAAATTTGAAAAACTACTGCCAGGATTACGCCCGCTGCTTTGATCCGAAGAAAAGCGGCAGTCTCCTTTTTGTCGGTGGCACCGGTTTGGGCAAAACTCACCTGAGCCTTGCGATCGCCCGGGAAGTCATCGACAAGGGTTACGGTGTTATTTACGCCTCTGTGCAGAATCTGATGGCCCGGCTGGAGGAAGAGCGTTTTAACAGCGGCTACGGCAGTACGGATGAAGAGGCGGAACTGCGCTATCTATCCATGGTCATGGAAACCGATCTGCTCATCCTGGATGATCTGGGCACCGAATACCTGAACCAGTTTATCAGCTCCACCATTTACAACCTGGTGAATACTCGCCTTCTTCGGAACAAAGCCACCATCATCAGCACCAATCTTCTCCCCGGAGAGATCGGCAAGCGTTACTCGGATCGGCTGGTTTCCCGCCTGTTCGGCAGTTATAAAACCGTCAATTTTATCGGCAAAGATATCCGCATTCAGAAAGGCCTGATGGGTTAAGGCCATTCTTTTCGAACAACAATAAAAAAGACCACTCGGATGAGTGGTCTTTTTTATTATTTCTGCTTCTTTTGTTCCGCTTTTTCATTGAAGCGGTCCACATGGATGATGACCCGTTCATGGGTACCCTCTCCAATCAGGCCGCATTCATCCTCCGCTTTGACCGCAAAGGAGATTTTTCGCCCCTCTACTGCGGTAACTGTGGCTGTGGCGGTTACTTTCATTCCCACTGGGGTGGCCGCAGCATGGGATACACAGATCATGGTTCCTACAGTGGAATCCCCCTGTGGCAGCTCATCCTGCACGCAGGCTGCCGCGCATTTTTCCATGAGAGCGATCATCATCGGTGTAGCGAACACGCTGACACAGCCGCTGCCCACCGCGCAGGCCAGCATATTTTCGTCAACAGTCTGGGTAAGTGTAAAGGTTTTTCCAACTTTCATTTTTAATTCCTCCTGTATATGTCCTATCTTCCGGTTTCTTTTTTCCATTCGATATATTCATCGAAGCTGCAGGTTCGATCAATAATGCCTTCCGGTGTAATTTCAATGATACGGTTGGCAATGGTCTGAATAAACTCATGGTCATGGGAGGTAAAGAGCACGTTGCTCTTAAAGTCCACAAGGCCGTTGTTCACCGCGGTAATGGATTCCAGATCCAGATGGTTGGTCGGCTGGTCCAGCAGCAGCACATTGGAGCCGAAAAGCATCATTCTGGCCAGCATACAGCGGACCTTCTCGCCGCCGGAGAGAACTTTTACCGGCTTATATACATCCTCGCCGGAGAAAAGCATTCTTCCCAGGAAACCGCGGAGGTAAGTCTCGGTCACATCCTTTGAATACTGAGCAAGCCACTGGAGGATAGACAGGTCACAATCATTGAAGAAAGCGCTGTTGTCCTTGGGGAAGTAGGAGCGGCTGGTGCTGACGCCCCATTTGAAAGATCCTTCGTCCGGTTCCAGCTCCTCCATAAGGATCTTAAACAGCGTGGTCTGAGCAATTTCATTTTCACCGATAAAGGCGATCTTATCACCCCGGTTTACGGTAAAGGAAACGTCGTTGAGAACCTTTACCCCGTCCACTGTCTTGCTCAGCCGTTCAACCGTCAGCACATCCTTGCCGATCTCCCGGTCCATGGTAAAGCCCACATAGGGATATTTTCGGGAGGAAGCCGGCAGTTCTTCCACAGACAGCTTCTCGATCAGCTTTCTGCGGGAGGTCGCCTGACGGGACTTGGATTTATTGGCGGCAAAGCGGGCGATGAAGTTCTGCAATTCCTTGATTTTTTCATCAGCCTTACGTTTCTGGTCAGAGAGCATCCGCTGCATCAGCTTGCTGGATTCATACCAGAAGTCGTAGTTGCCCACATACATTTTGATTTTGTTGTAGTCAATATCTACAATATGGGTGCAGACATTGTTCAGGAAGTGACGGTCATGAGATACAATGATAACGGTGCCCTGATAATCCATCAGGAAGTCCTCCAGCCAGCTGATGGAGGCCAGATCCAGGTGGTTGGTAGGCTCGTCCAGAAGAATAATATCCGGCTGACCGAAAAGTGCCTGCGCCAGCAGAATTTTCACCTTTTCCTTATCCCCCAGGGCGCTCATCTGCTCATAAAGCAGTTCCTGAGGCAGGCCAAGGCCTTTCAGCAGCTTGCTGATCTCGGTTTCGATCTCCCAGCCGTTCAATTCGGCGAATTCCGCCTCCAACGCTGCCGCTTTCTCGCCGTCCTCGTCGGAGAAATCCTCCTTGGCATAGAGAGCATCCTTCTCCAGCATGATCTGATACAGGCGCGGATTGCCCTGGATGATCGTATCCAATACAGAAAAATCATCATAAGCAAAATGATCCTGTTTGAGCACGGACATTCGCTCATTATCGGGAATAATAACCTCACCTCTGCTGGGTTCCAGCTCACCGGACAGGATCTTCAAAAAGGTGGATTTGCCGGCGCCGTTGGCTCCGATCACACCGTAACACTCCTGAGCGCTGAATTTCAGGTTTACATCCGAAAACAGTTTGGTTCCATTAAAGTCCAAACCGACGTCATTTACAATAATCATTCTTTTCCTCCATTGATTTGCCGTTACGCTTGGTTTTTCCAGTCTTTTTTAGTATAACATAAAACGCTCCGCTTTTGGGAAAAGCAGAGCGCAGAATTTTCTCCTCTTTCTCCTCGGAAAACTGTGAAAAACAGCTGAAGAAATGCTGTCTGCAACCTTCATCGAACTTTTTCCCGTCAAAAACAGCAGGTCACCGGAAGCTTTTCTTCCAACAGATCCGGCCAGCGCAAACAGCTGCTTGGAACACCGCGACCCACGCTCATTGGCACAACTGCTGCAGCTCAGTCCGCAGCTGGCGCAGGATCCGCTTTTCCAGCCTGGAAATATAGGATTGGGAGATCCCGATAATATCCGCCACTTCCTTCTGGGTATGCTCCTTATGGCCGGAAAGGCCGAAGCGCAGCTCCATGATTCGTCTTTCCCGGTCCTCCAGACGGCTGACCGCCTGCAGCACCATCCCCCGCTCCGCGTCGTTCTCCAGATCCCGGCTGACCGTATCGCTGTCTGTCCCCAGTACATCCGAAAGCAGCAATTCATTTCCATCCCAGTCCGTATTCAGCGGCTCGTCGATGGACAGTTCATGGCGGCGGTTCTGATTTTTCCGCAGGAACATAAGGATCTCATTTTCAATACAACGAGAGGCATAGGTAGCCAGCTTGATATTTTTGGCCGGAACAAAAGTATTCACCGCTTTGATCAGCCCAATGGTACCGATGGAGATCAAATCCTCCACGTTGATTCCGGTAGAATCGAATTTTTTCGCAATGTAAACCACCAAACGCAGATTATGCGTGATCAGCTGCTGTTTTGCCCATTCATCCTTCTGCTCCAAACGGCGGAAAACCGCCTGTTCCTCTTCCCGGCTCAAAGGCGCAGGCAAAATTTCCGGCCCATTTATGTAATAGATCCCCTTTTTCCGCCGCCTGAACAAGGATACTATCCAGTTTTTCCAGCATTCCAGCCAGTTTTTCATCCTAAAAACCTCCATTCTCCTACTTGCTGTTTCCCAGTCCGCCGCTGAGCAGCAGCTGATAGCTTCCATCGCCTATAGGCTCCTCTGTCAGAGCCACATAAAACTGCTCCATCACCATATTCTCCTCCCCGTTCAGCCGCAGCCAATCCCCCCTTACGGCCGGAAGAAGGCCACTGCCGCTGACTGTTTTACAGGGGATCAGCCGAAAGCCTTTTTCCGGGATTGTTCCCGGAAAATTCCGCCTTTCCATTACCACCACCGGGTAGCCGCTGAAAGGTTCCGTCAGATGATTGCCGGTATCCATCAAGCCCCGGCCAGAGATTTTCTTCCCCTGCACCTCAAGTTCCACGTCATAGACCGCACTATCCAGCGAGGGACTGGGAAACAGCCTTTGGAACAGCCGTACAAGAGCAAAGCCCAGCCCAAGATCCAGCACCAGCGTCAGCGGTTTTATATGAAAATAAACCACCCCATTGGCACAGAGCATCCAGCCTTTCCCCACTGTCATTCGCAGCGCCAGCATGGCCCCGCCGTAAAGAAATGTGGCTCCAAACAGGCCGATCCAAGCACAGAGAAAGCCTCTCCAGCCTTTCCACGGGCTGGAAATTCGGATCATCAGCCCGGAAAGCAGCAGCTTTCCCAGCCATTGGACCGCTGTACTGAACGGCGGAAGAAAAATACACAGCGAGCCCAGCGAGCCCAGCAGCGCCGCCAGCGCCAGCCTTTTGCGAAGGATCTGCCTCCGGCACAGAAGCTGCACCGTGGCCAACAGCAGGTAATCCGCCATAAAATTGATGGCCAGCAGCACATCCACATAAACGCCCTGTGTTTCCATGCCGATTCCTCCATTCCTATTCAGTATAACGAAAATAAGGCGTCCTTTCTGTCGAAGGAGGCCTTTCTTTTCTGTCGAAAGCCAGTCACAAAGCCGCCGGGCTTACGCATAGGATAGTTGGAGCAGGAAAAGCTGTCTCGCTATTTTCTCGATGAAAGGAGTCTGATCCTTATGCTGCCCGAAGAATTTCTTGACCCAACCGTGTCCTCAGAATCGGAAGAAAATACCCTTCTGCCCTCCAACAACTCCCCAACTCTTGACCCTGAGTATCTGAACTGCAGCCCGGACGGATATCGGGAACCTTTCTGGCCCTCCTTTGCCCATCCAACCTGGCTTAGCTGCGACCAACTCTACCATTCGTAAGAAAAAATCCCGCAAAAAAGCGGCATATCCCTATGGATATGCCGCTTTTTTCTATTTGATTCCGCTTTCTGTATTTTATCTCTTATTTTGCCATTTATCCAGTGAAGAAACGATGGCTCCGGTGGGACAGACTGCCTTACAGTCTCCGCAGCGGATACAGTCTATGCTGTTGGGCTGCTCCCACACCGGAATATCCGCCCCACAAGCTCTTTGACATTTGCCGCAGCGGATACATTTTTGGCTGTCCACCTGCAGGCGGTAAAGGGAAATCGGGTTAAAACAGCCGTAAACCGCGCCTAAGGGACAAATATATTTACAGAATGGACGGCTGTATTTTATGGAGAGCACAAGCACCGCCAGCAGAAGGAAAACCTTCCATTGGAAAAGAAAGCCGCAAGCGGCCCGCAGGCCCTCATTGACCGCTGTCAGCGGCAATCCACCGAAAAGCGTACCGCTGGGGCAAATATATTTGCAAAACCAAGGCTCTCCCATACCGGTAACGCCCACTGCCAGCGATGGCAGCAGGATGACAAATACAAGCAGAATACCGAAACGCAACCAACGCAGTCCTTTATGTCCAGGCAGATTCTTTTTCTTGTGAAACAAAGGAATTTTATAGAGCAGATCCTGTATCCAGCCAAAGGGACAGAGCCAGCCACAGACCAGACGGCCTATCAGCGTCCCGAACAGCAGTAAAAAGCCGAAAACATAGCAGGATATCCGAAAGCCGCTGCTCCCCAGAACCGACTGTAAAGCCCCTATGGGACAGGCTCCTAATGCCCCCGGGCAGGAATAACAGTTAAGTCCGGGCACGCAGACCGCTTTGCTGCGGCCGCGGTAGATCTTCCCCTGAATCAAGCCTGCCGCATAGCCATTGGTCAGCGCAAACCATGCCGCCTGAAACCAGGGGCGCAGCCTTGCCTTTTTCCTTTTCCCCTTATCCAATGCCAATACACTCCATACACAGATTTACCGCTTTGCGCAGCACCACCGCCGCTTCTCCCCGGCCGATTCCCATCAGGATCAGCGCCGCAGAAAGCGCCAGAAGACCTAACTGCAGCAAAAACCGTTTGCGTTCCATCCTATTTCTCCACCATAGACAGGGCGCTGTCAATGCGCTGCGCCCAAACCTCTTTTTCTACCGCGCCCATATAGGCGTAATCGACCTGTTTTCCCTCGCTATCCACAAAAATCGTGGTAGGGAAAGCGGAGATCTGCGGCATTACATTGGTATACAGTTCGTTGGTTGGAAGTATATGAAGATAATCCGCGCCGGTTTCCGCAATAATTGTTTTCGCGTCAGAAACAATATCCCAGTCAATCTTTCCCTCTATATCGAAGGCATCTCCCACAATACCGATAAATTGTACTCTTTTTTCGGCATATTCCTCCGCCAGCTCCCCCAATGCGGGCATTTCGCTGACGCAGGGACCGCAGAAAGTTCCCCAAACATTGATCACGGTCAGATCATAATCCGCAAAAACAGCTTCGGTGACTTCGTTTCCATCAATATCCTCTGCTGTAAACTGCTCAAAAGGACCTTTCTGGGCCGCTTCTGTATTCTCCACGCTTTCCTGTGTTTCCGAAGCTTCCGGCATTTCCGGCTTTTCTTTCTTGTCCTCCGCCGCCTGTCCGCAGCCGCCCAGCATCAAAACCGCAAGAAGAGCGATCATCCATTTTTTCAGCACAACGCTTTCCTCCTGTCATGTAATTTCCTCCCTATTATAGCCTCTTCCTCTGATTCTGTCCACCTTCTGACAGCAAGGAACCCCCATTGCGATGCAATGGGGTTCCTTGCTATATAGGATAATAAAATAGGGGGATGTAAGCGTTATAAGTCAGCAAATATTTTGACTGTTTCTCTGGCCTCCTGAGAAGCCATAATGGGATTTCCGTATTTCCGGCTGCCCAAAAAGAGAATATCCGGTTCTCCGCAGCCCTGATAGCGGAAGACCTGGCGGAAATTGTCCTCACCGGAGTTGCTCACAACGATAAATTTTTTCCGGGTGTGCCCGTAGGCATCCGCTCTGTCCTGCTGTCTCCAGGTCCAACACACACAGCGCTCATGAAATACAAAGAAATTGGAACAGGGATAGCCGCAGTAGTTTGGCACAATAAAGTAGGCAAGATCACTGGAGGCTACCGCTTCCAGCAAAGTGACCTCCATATCACCGATATGAGGACAGTTTTTTCCCTGAAAGCACTGATGAGCGCAGCAGCCGCAGGGTGTGATGGAAAAATCAGCAAAGCGGTATTCCTCCGCGCTGTCACCATAAAGTTCTTTCAAATAAGTGCTGATGGCGGAGCAGTTGCCATTTGCTCTTCCGCTGAAGGAAATAATACAGATCTTCATCAAAAAAACTCCTTTTTCCTGATTATAACGCCGCTTTTATCCGGCTGTCAATCAGGAAACCCGGCGCAGAGCAGGATGCTGTTCCTTCTCCCGGCCCAAAAGCTGACGGAAACGCTGGAGAGCGTTCCGTTCTGTAAAGACATAACCCTGTTTTTCCCGTTCCGGCAGGACCATAGTATAACGGCGCTCCCCATGAATGCGCAGAAGATTCAGAATCTCCCAGCCTTCTTTTTTCAGGCGGAGCATGGTGTCTGCGTCACAGGCCACACGCATATCCAAATAGGTTTGGATCATCAGTTCGTCGTTGTTCCATCCCATCATGTCAATTCCTCCTAAGCTGTCTCTGCTTATCCTTGTACGATTTCTCAGGATTCCTCACCGGTTTCCACAAACCAGCGGTTCTCCTCCAAATATAAATACCGTTCTTTTCCCAGAATCCGCACCGTGTAGCGGATTCCGCTGCCGCCGGCCTTCATGCTGGCCCGGCGTTTTCTGTCAATCACCCGGTCAATTTCAAAGACTCTGCCGTCATTCCATTGGATTTGCCGGGGTTCGATCCGGCCATTTTCATCATAGCGAGCCACAACCGCTACATATTGCTTCATGTCTTTCCCCTCTTTGGAATGAACTGTTTAATTTTTCATTGAATTATTTCATAATTAGTAATTCCAGGAGAAAAAGCCCATCGGATGGATTTGGTTCTGGATGGAAGTGTCCAATCCTGTCAGCTGCTGATCCTTCAGCAGAGAGGCCCTTTGGATGCTGAAAACACCAAAACGCTTCCGCAGTCCATCCACCACCCGCTCGATTTTCTCCTGATTTTCCTGCTGCTGGGCTTTCTGAAACAGATCCATCTGCCGGACAAAATCCTCATCAAAATCACTGACTCGGACCCCCAAGCTGCGGATAGGCTTTTCCCAACGGTAATTTTCCCGAAACAGCTCCATGGCGGTTCCGCTGATGACACTGCTGACGCATGTAGGGGAAAGCAGCTTTTTCTGCCGTTCAACAGACTGAAGGTCACTGCTGCGTATGCTGACCGCAATCGTGCTGCCGTGAACCCCCTGCTCCCGCATACGGGCCGCCACACTTTCCGACAGCATAGTCAGAATCCCGTGAACCTCCTCGTCGCAGGTCAAATTCCGAACTGTGGTGGTGCTGTTGCTGATGGACTTCATGGACAGCTTTGTATCTGCGGAGGCCACCGGCGTTACATCATAGCCGTTGGCAAAAATCCAAAGCTGCCGGCCTGTTTTGCCGAATATCTCCTCCAAAAAATCCGGTTTCGCCTGCGCCAACTGTCCAATGGTGAAAATACCGTAGCGTTGGAGTTTTCTTTTGCTTGCCGGACCTACATAAAGCAGATTTTCCACCGGCTGCGGCCAGACGATGCTTTCCCGCTGAGGCTTTCCAATCAGAGTGACGGCATCGGGCTTTCGATAGTCGCTGCCCAGCTTGGCAAAAATTTTATTATAGGATACCCCAACGGAAACCGTCAGACCCAGCTCTGTTTTGATTCGTCTGCGGATAGCGTGCGCAATTCGCAGCCCCCCGTCCTCACTGTTGGGACAGCCACTCAGATCCAGCCAGCACTCATCAATGCCGAAAGGCTCAATGCGGTCGGTGTATGAGCGGTATATCTCCTGCGCCAGATGGGAATAACGAAGATAACGCTGATAGTTTGGCTTTACCAGCACAAGCTGGGGACATTTTTGCTTGGCCTGCCAGATGGCTTCCCCGGTTTTTACCCCATATTTTTTTGCGATTTGATTTTTAGTCAGGATAATACCATGCCGGGCCTGCGGATCGCCGGCTACCGCTACCGGAAGCTGGCGTATTTTCGGATTGTACAAACACTCTACCGAGGCATAAAAGCTGTTCAGATCGGAATGTAAGATTACCCTGTCCATGGCTTTCTCCTTTCCTATCGCTAAAAGAACATTTGTTCTTTCTTTGTTTTTATTATATCCGCAGTTTTTCCCCTTGTCAATAGGTTTTTGAACATTTGTTCTTTTTTGAGCAAAAAATTTTCCACAGGCCCGAAAACCTGTGGAAAACAGTGCTTCTTTCTGCTTATGGCTCCAAACTGTCCTCCAACAGCTGAATTTTGCTTACGTTGGAGATGCCGGCTGGCTCACTTTCCCGAATTGCTCCCCGGAAGGTAATCGCAATGTTCTGCCCCGCCTGCAAATCATCCAGCGCAATGGCTGTATTGTGCCACTCTATCTTGGTTTTCTCCGTCACCACAAAGTAAAATTGACCGCGGAAGTTAATATCGTTGACACTTAAGCCGTTGACCAGCAGGTTTTCCCCATTGATGTACAGGATGCTGGCATAGAATGTGCTGCTGTCCTCCCTGACCAGCAAAAAACCTCCTGCCACCACCAAACACAGCAGAAGCAGCAAAACAAGTAGTTTTATGACCTTTTTCATGGAAATTCCTCCTTTATTATGGGCTTTCACTTGGAATAAACGAGAAATCTTCCCGATGGTTACTGAATTTTTTCATATAAGATGGCTTTTTTCTCTTTTCCACAGCGGCGGAGCAATCCCGCCTGTTCCAGCGTGTACAGGGTACGCCTTGCCCAGGCCTCTGTTCGTCCGGCAGCCTTCATCAGTTCCTTGGTGGTAAAATGCTCCGGCAACTCCGGCATCAGAGCCAGATAATCTCTGCCCTCATGACAGCGAACGATCTCCGTTAGATCCATAGGAATCTGCTGGTAGCGGCTGGCCCGTATCTTGCGCTGCTTTCCATAACCATTGAGGAAACGGTACTCTGTCAGCTCCAGCATCCAAAACTCCACCGTCAGGTTGGGATGACCCAGCAGCTCCCGGATCCGCAGCAGTTCATAGAAGCCGTCCAAAGGTTTTCCCCTTTTGGGGGAGCGCTTCGGCGGGCTGACTTCCCCGCTCTCCTCATCCACCCAGCAGATCCACTTTGTCAGGGCGATAGGATGGATGACCGTCACCGGCCCCTGCTCCAGAAAAAAGGCCAGCTTTTTCTTCAGACCGCTGAAATTACGGGTCTGCACCTCGATAATGCCCTGTTCCGTCACCACATCCGCCACATAGGAGCCGATCCTCACCTCATGGTAACTATCATTGGGTTCCACTGTATATTTGACAGCGGCATGAACAGGCTTTTCCGACAGCGTTCCGATGCCGCTGCTTTTCTGCTGCGCCTTATTCAGCTCCAGAGCCGCCAGCCAGCGCTCATATAAGCTCCCTTCGATCATCTCTGCTCCTTCTTTACTTGCCCTGCGCCTGAATCCGGTCATTCAGATCGTTGAGATAGACCCAGCGCTCCATTTTTTCCGCCAGTTCTTCTTCCAGATGGGCCTTCTCATCCATCAATTCCTGCAAACGGACAAAGTCCGCCGAAGCCTTGGCCATTTCCTTCTCAGCATTTTGGATCTTTTCTTCCAGCTCTGCGATGACGCTGTCGATCTCATCAAATTCCTTCTGTTCCTTGAAGGTGAATTTCAGCTTGGGAGGCAGAGAACTGCGGCTGGCCCGGCCTGTCTGCGCTGGTTTTTCCTTTTCTTTTTCCTTTTTCTCCTCTTCCTTATGAAGGGCATAGTAGTCGGAATAGCCGCCATTGTATTGACGAATGTTCCCATCGCCTTCGTAAGCGAAAATGTGATCGACCACCTTGTCCAAGAAATAGCGGTCATGGGAAACCACGATCACCGCCCCAGCGTAGCTTTCCAGATAATCCTCCAGAATGGTCAGGGTCTGGATATCCAGGTCGTTGGTGGGCTCGTCCAGGATCAGCACATTGGGCGCTTCCATCAGAATACCCAGCAGATACAGCCGCCGGCGTTCGCCGCCGGACAGGCGGCCGATGCTGCTGTACTGCAAAGTGGAGTCAAAGAGGAAGGTTTCCATCATCTGTGCCGCAGACAGAGTACCCTCAGGAGTCTCCACCTCCGCCGCAATATCGCGGATATAGTCGATAGGCCTCTGTTTTGGGTCCATCTCCTCCCATTCCTGAGAGAAATACCCCAACTTCACCGTTTCTCCCAGTGTAATAGAGCCACTGTCCGGCCGGATCTTTCCAGCGATCATTTTCAGCAGGGTAGATTTGCCGCAGCCGTTAGGCCCTAAGATGCCCAAACGGTCATCCCTGCGCAACAGGTAGGAAAAGTCCCGGATCAGCACCCTGTCTCCATAGGCTTTGCTCACATGTTCCAGCTCTATGGTCTTTTTGCCCATACGGGAGAAAGAAGCGGAGATCTCCAGTTTGCTTCCTTCCTCGATCTCCGGCACCGAACTCAGTTCCTCAAAGCGCTCCACACGGAAGCGGGCCTTGGTCCCTCTTGCCTTTGCGCCCCGCTGGATCCATTCCAATTCCTTGCGCAGCAGGCTCTGCCGCTTGCGCTGGGTGGCCAGCTCCATTTCCTCCCGCTGGCTTTTCAACTCCAGGTATTTGGAGTAATTGGCCGGATAGGCATACAGTTTTCCTTTGTCCAGCTCCACGATCTTATTGGCAACCCGCTCCAAAAAGTAGCGGTCGTGGGTAATCATAAAAATAGCTCCCCGATAGGCGGCCAGGTAGCTTTCCAACCAATCCACCATAGAGCTGTCAATGTGGTTAGTCGGCTCGTCCAAAATCAGCAGCTCTGTTTCCGCCGCCAATGCCGCCGCCAATGCGACCCGTTTCTTCTGACCGCCGGACAAAAGACCGATTTTCTGTCCATAATCCCCCAAGCCTAAACGGGTCAGAATATTTTTCACCTGAAATTCCTTCGCTTCCTGCTCCGCGGCGGATACACCTGCCATCGCCTGTTCCAGAACCGTCAGCTCCCCTTCAAAATTGGGGTTCTGGGGCAAATAACCGATGCGCACACCATTCCCGGTAATGACCGTACCGGCCTCCGGCTCCTCCACACCGGCCAGAATTTTCAGAAATGTGGATTTACCGGCGCCGTTGACGCCGATGAGACCGATTTTGTCCCCTTCGTTGATGCCCAGACTGACCCCGTCCAGCAGGATCTTCTCACTGTAGCTTTTACTGATTCCTTCTGCGTTTAATAAAATCACGGTAAAACCGTCCTTTGCACAAAAATATAACAGGTTTATTTTACAACATTGCGCTGTGCCGCGCAAGACAATGGTTTGCGATTTGGGATAAATCCAAAGCTTTTCATTTTTGCTTGTTCCCGACTCCGCCTTATGCTATAATACATATATTGATAAAGATAAATGTTTTATGGCGCAAACACTATGAAATACAAATAAAAATTTGAACAACAGTGAGGTAAAACTATGCAGAAGAAAGCGGAGATCCACGATCAGGTCCGCAGCGACTATCAGAAAATTCTTCTTGACCCCCAACATTCCATCCTTGGCGACAGTGCTTCCGCCGAAACGCTGTCCGCCAGCGTGGGTTATACAGCGGAGGAGCTGGCTCTTGTGCCTGCGGAATGTAATTTGGGACTGGGCTGCGGCAATCCGCTGCGGGCAGCCCGGCTTCAGCCCGGCGAAGTGGTCATTGACCTGGGCAGCGGCGCCGGTTTGGACTGCTTTTTGGCCGGAACACAGGTTGGACGCCGGGGACGGGTCATCGGCGTGGATATGACGCCGGAAATGCTCTCCACGGCCCGCCGCATCGCCAAAGAAAACCGCATCCGCAATGTGGAATTTCGGCTGGGCGAGATCGAAAATCTTCCTGCCGCCGACAACTGTGCCGATGTGTGCATCTCCAACTGCGTCATCAATATGTCTCCCAACAAAAACCGGGTCTACCGGGAGATCTTTCGGGTGCTGAAGCCCGGTGGACGGCTCTCCATCTGTGACATCGTCATTATGAAGGAGCTGCCCAAGGATATGCAGGACAGTCCGGAGATGCATTCCTGCTGAGTGAGCGGCGCCTCTTCGGTCGAAGAGCTGGAAAAAATCATTTCTATGGCGGGCTTTGCTGAAATCTCCGTGAAAGAGAAGCCGGTTTCCAAGGAATATGAGGAAAAATGGGGCCGGAACCTGTCGGTGGGACAGTATATTATGTCCTCCACCATTACTGCGAAAAAACCGCTGTAGCCCCTGTGGAAAAATCATATAAAAATCCGAAAGAGAGGACGATCAAAATGAGGAAACGCACATGGAGATCCACCCTTTTCTGCCTGAGTATGGCTTTGTGCCTGTATTTGTCTTTTTATCTCTGCCGCTATACCCTTCTTGACCTGCATTTCATGAAGCAATGGCCGGAAATCCTGGCAATATTCGGCGCTGTGCTGATGGCCGGATCGGTGCTGATCAACGCGCCCTTTACCTGCGTGGGCATTGGACCGGGTTATCTGCTGTCCTTTTTTGTGGGCTACCTATGCCAATGGGACTATTACGGGGCCCACGGAGAACGCTATAACACCCTCTGGCAAATCTGGACAGTCGTCTGGCTGCTCCTTATCCTTCTGGGCTTTATCGCCGACCGCTTCAACAGTAAACGGCTTCACCGCCGTTCTTCTCGCTGAACACTCAAGCACCCTGAATGGGTGCTTTTTCTTTCGCTGTTTTTACAGGCGCAACTTTTTCCGGCAAAAGGCTTCCCTATTTAAAATTTTCTTGTTATAATAAGGGAGTATCGAACATGCGTTCTCGATTTTTCTACGTTTTTCTGGAGGTGATCTCATGCCGGAACGCTTTGAACTGGTTTCCAACTATAAACCCACCGGAGACCAGCCGGAAGCCATCCGCCAACTGGCCCAAGGCATCCTCAACGGAGACAAAGAGCAGTCCCTTATGGGTGTAACCGGCTCCGGTAAGACCTTTACCATGGCAAACGTCATCGCTCAGGTCAACCGCCCTACTCTGATCCTTGCCCATAATAAGACACTGGCTGCCCAGCTTTGCAGTGAATTCAAGGAATTTTTCCCTCATAACGCCGTAGAATACTTCGTGTCCTACTACGATTATTACCAGCCGGAGGCCTATATCGCCAATACGGACACCTATATTGAAAAAGACAGCGCCATCAACGAGGAAATCGAAAAGCTGCGTCATTCGGCCACCTCCGCTCTGTCGGAACGGCGGGATGTGATCATTGTGGCCAGTGTTTCCTGCATCTACTCACTTGGCGACCCGATCGACTACCGGAATATGGTCATCTCCCTGCGCACCGGGATGGAAAAGGACCGGGACGAACTGCTGCACAAGCTGGTGGAGCTGCAGTACGAGCGCAACGACATCAACTTTATCCGCAATAAATTCCGTGTTCACGGAGATGTGGTGGAGGTTTTTCCTGCCTACGGCGGCGAAGTCGCGATCCGGGTGGAATTTTTCGGCGATGAGATCGACCGCATTAGCGAATTTAATCCCCTCACCGGCGAAGTAAAAAATGTTATCAATCATGTGGCCATCTACCCTGCCTCTCACTACATCGTTCCCCGGGAAAAAATGCAGGAGGCCTTGGTGGAGATCCGGCAGGAAATGGACGAGCGGGTAAAATGGTTCAAGGCCCACGACAAGCTGATCGAGGCCCAGCGTATCGCTGAACGTACCAATTATGATATGGAGATGCTGACGGAGATCGGCTTCTGCAAGGGCATCGAAAACTATTCCCGTGTGCTCTCCGGCCGGAAACCGGGCAGCTGCCCCTATACTCTGCTGGACTACTTCCCGGAGGATTTTGTCCTTTTCGTGGACGAGTCCCATGTTACCCTGCCGCAGGTTCGGGGTATGTACGGCGGTGACCAGGCCCGGAAAAAGAACCTGATCGACTATGGTTTCCGGCTGCCGTCGGCTGCCGACAACCGTCCTCTGAACTTTGATGAATTTTACAGCAAACTGAACCAGATCGTCTTTGTCAGCGCCACTCCCGGCGATTTTGAAAAAGAGAAAAGCACCCGGATCGTGGAGCAAATCATTCGTCCGACCGGTCTGGTCGATCCGGAAATCGACGTTCGTCCGGTGGAGGGGCAGATCGACGACCTGCTCTCTGAAATCAATCTGCGGGCCGAAAAAGGAGAGCGTACTCTTGTCACCACCCTGACCAAGAAAATGGCGGAGGATCTGACCGCCTACTTCGACAATATGGGAGTCCGGGTGCGCTATATGCACCACGACGTGGATACCATGGAGCGAATGGAGATCATCCGCGACCTGCGCTTGGGGGAATTTGACGTTCTGGTGGGCATTAACCTGCTGCGAGAAGGTCTGGACATCCCGGAAGTTTCCCTTGTGGCCATTCTGGACGCGGATAAAGAAGGCTTTCTCCGTTCGGAAACCTCTCTGGTGCAAACCATCGGCCGCGCTGCCCGCAACGCCAACGGCAAGGTCATCATGTATGCGGACACTGTCACCAACTCCATGGAACGGGCCATCAGCGAGACTTATCGCCGCCGGGAAATTCAGATGGCTTATAATAAGGAACACGGCATCACACCGCAGACCATCAAAAAGGATGTGCGGGATATTCTGGAGATCAGCTCCCGCGGATCGGTGGAAAAAGGCACCAAACGCCGCATGAACAACGAGGAATTCAAGCGCACCATCGACCAGTTGACACTGGAAATGAAAAACGCCGCGAAGATCCTGGAGTTTGAACACGCCGCTTACCTTCGTGACAAGATCAAAAAGCTGAAAGAAGAGTACAATGTAAATCCGGTTATGGAAAAACTGAAGGGTAAGAAAAAGTAAATCCCTCCGAAAACGGTATATCCGGACTGCAAAAAGGAGTGAAAACATGTCCTTAGATAAGATCGTCATTCATGGCGCCAGAGAGCACAATCTGAAAAACGTGGATCTGGAAATTCCCCGCGATAAGCTGGTAGTATTCACCGGTCTGTCCGGCTCAGGCAAATCTTCCTTGGCCTTTGACACTATTTACGCCGACGGACAGCGGCGTTATATGGAAAGCCTGTCCTCTTACGCGCGCCAGTTCCTTGGACAGATGGAAAAACCGGATGTGGACGACATTCAGGGTCTGTCCCCGGCCATTTCCATTGACCAGAAAACCACCTCCAAAAACCCCCGCTCCACAGTAGGCACGGTAACGGAGATCTACGACTATCTTCGTCTGCTTTATGCCCGCATCGGCATCCCCCACTGCCCCATCTGCGGCCGGGAAATCAAGCAGCAGAGCGTGGATCAGATGGTGGATCAGATCCTTGAGCTGCCTTTGCGGACAAAAATTCAGCTTATGGCGCCCATCGCCCGCGGGAAAAAAGGCCAGTTCGTTAAAGAGCTGGAATCCGCAAAAAAATCCGGCTTCGTCCGCGCCAGAATCGACGGGGAAATCCGGGATTTGAGCGAAGAAATCAAACTGGAAAAGAATAAAAAACATAACATTGAGATCGTCGTTGACCGGCTTGTGATCCGGGAGGATATGTTCACCCGCCTTACCGACTCTCTGGAAACCACCCTGAAACTTGGAAACGGCCTTGCTATCGTGGATGTAATCGACGGAGAAGAGCTGCTCTTCTCCCAGAATTATGCCTGTCCGGAGCATAACATCAGCATTGAGGAGCTGACCCCCCGGATGTTTTCCTTCAACAATCCCTTCGGCGCCTGTGAAAAATGCACCGGCCTTGGCACATACATGAGTATTGATCCTGACCGCGTGATCCCGGACAAAAGCCGCTCCATTGCGGATGGAGCCGTCCGCTGCAGCGGCTGGTACTACGCCGAAGGCGGCATTGCGCAGGCCTATTTCCAGAGCCTTGCCAAGCATTACGGCTTTTCTCTGGATACACCGGTGAAGGATTTGCCCCAAAAAATCGTGGATATTCTTCTGTACGGCAGTAAGGGAGAAAAAATCAAAATGGTTCGGGAAACCCACTCCGGGAAAAGCGAATATGAAACCGAGTTTGAGGGGATCGTCAACAATCTGGAACGCCGTTTCCGGGAAACCAGCAGCTCCTGGATGCGGGAAGAGCTGACCACATGGATGAACTCCATTGATTGTCCCGCCTGTCACGGCGCAAGGCTGAAACCGGAAAGCCTGGCCGTTACGGTAGGCGGCAAAAATATTGATGAGCTTTGTCGACTTTCGGTTCTGAAGCTGCTGGATTTCTTTGAGCAGCTCCAGCTCAGTGAAAGAGAGCAGACCATCGCTTATCAGATCCTGAAAGAAATACGGGAACGTCTCAACTTCCTGAAAAATGTTGGTCTGGATTATCTGACCCTTGGCCGCAGCTCCGGTACACTGTCCGGCGGCGAAAGCCAGCGCATCCGTTTAGCCACCCAGATCGGTTCCTCCCTGATGGGCGTGCTGTATGTGCTGGACGAACCCAGCATCGGCCTCCATCAGCGAGATAACGACAAGCTGATCGCCGCTTTGAAGCGTTTGAGGGATCTGGGAAACACTCTGATCGTAGTGGAACATGACGAGGACACCATGCGGGCCGCCGACTATATCGTAGATATCGGCCCCGGCGCCGGCATCCACGGAGGCAACGTGGTCTGTGTCGGCCCCTGTGAGGCCATTGAGGCCTGTGAAACCTCCATCACCGGCCAGTATCTCAGCGGCCGGAAAAAAATCCCTGTTCCTTTGGAACGCCGAAAAGGGAACGGAAATTGGCTGGAAGTGATCGGTGCCGCGGAAAACAACCTGCAGAATGTGAACGTAAAGTTCCCTCTTGGCACTTTTACCGTGGTAACCGGTGTTTCCGGCTCCGGTAAATCCTCTTTAGTCAATGAAATTCTCTACAAGGGTCTTGCCCAGCAGCTTAACGGTGCCAAAGCCCGTCCTGGAAAGTTCCAAACCATCAATGGTATGGAATATCTGGACAAGGTGATCGAGATCGACCAGTCCCCTATCGGACGGACGCCCCGATCCAATCCCGCCACCTATACCGGCGTCTTTACGGATATCCGCAGCCTTTTCGCCGATACGCCAGAGGCCAAAAAACGCGGCTACAATGCCAGTCGTTTCTCCTTTAATGTCAAGGGCGGACGCTGCGAATCCT